>JABDIV010000010.1 GCA_013003555.1 Flavobacteriaceae bacterium | reverse complement strand
TGGACTGAAGTACTTACCCAGGAATATTATGATAGCGTGGCTCAAAAACTAAAAGCTAAGCATTAACAGCTATAGCGGGAACTTATTATTTTCTATTCTCCAGAAGATCTTCCAAACGAACAGGTTTGTGTTTCTCGACCCATTCGGCATAGTTGGAATAGCCATGCAGATCATTTAATCCTTCTGTTTTTCGTAAAATACTGTCAATAATATCATCCGGCTGAATGTCTTTTCCACTTATCTCCTGAACAATTGAGTGGATTTGTTTGGATGTACTTTCCTGTATAGAGGTATTCAAATTTGTCAGCCATTCCTCAAGGGCATCTTCTGTTAGGTGCTTATCAATAATCTCCCTGGTGATCCTTCGTCCATGTTGTTTTGATTCCTGGATATTCCCTCGCCCGGTTACGGCATTTCCTACGGCAAAGACATTATCATACCCGAATACATGGTAGTCGTCACCCTCCTTCATCTTAAGCGAGCCCCATTTATAATTTAAGCCTTCTATTGGCTCCGGAAGACTACCTATGGAAGAGATTACCATATCAGTTTTAAGAACTTCTGTTTCATTATCCAATGGCATGACTTTACCGTCCTTTATTTCAACCTTTTGGAGAATCAATCCTTCCAAGGCACCATCCTCTTCAACAATACCAGAAGGCATGTGCAACGGCTTAAACCTGAATTTATATTTCTCGAGATTAGTTTTCAGCAAATGCTCAGATACGTTTTTAGCCTTTTCAATACTTTCCGGGCTTTGGTCCCTGGGCGATTTAAATGGCATGTCCCGCGCAGTTCTTCTATATACCAGGGTTACACCTTCAATACCCAGTTGATTAAAATCAACTCCATATTTCTCCAAAACGGCATCAACTCCCGATTTCTCAATGGTGAAAATGTCTACTTCAATATCAAAACGCGATTTAAGCCTCTCACTAACAAGCTCAATCATAAATATTTTCACAACGTCCAAGGATGCCAATCCGCCTCCAACTACAACCGCATTATCCCTGATTTGATATTGCCTGCCCTTATAGTCAGGTTCATGTTTGTGATTAAACCAGTAGATAAAGTCGTTCTGATAGATCAACCCATTATCCCGGAATTTTTCAACCCCTTCTATTGGGAGTCCCCTGTCCTTCCAGGCCCCGTTAGCCAGGATAATGGCCGTAAATCCCCAATTATCGATCAGATCCTGAAAAGACATGGTTTCCCCTATCTTCACATGTGGCACATATCGTATATTTTCCTGATCGAGCTTTTTATCTATTTCTCTTTGCTGCCTGTCGCGTAATTTTATATGCCAACTGGGCAACCCATCTTCAATTTTTCCATATGGCAGGGCATTCATTTCGAAAACCACAACCCGAAATCCGTTTTTTGATAATACGCTAGCAGCCTCACTACCAGAAATTGAACCGCCAATTACGGCGACATAGTGTTTTCTATGGGTGTCGTTCAATTTCATCATACTTTGTTTGATCAATAAAAAATATAACAATTATTGCGAACCAAAAACTTTTCAACAAAGACTTATTGTTGGACCCCATCTTTTAAACTATGAGGTCAAAGACATGAAACCCCTACTCAAGCTGGCGCTTTTTTATGGAATGGACGTGGGCGAAAAATTGTATTCAAGTAAATGCTTTTTTTCAATTAAAGGGATAATGGTTATTGAAAGGCAATTATTATATTGGACTATAACCAGATAACAACTTGTTTATTAGATTTAAGTTGAAATGTACATTTCTCATATTTAGGTGGGCCAAACATTGATTTTGGATTATTGGAAAATCCATAGTCTTCTCTGGGAATTCCTAAAAAATTGCTGTTAAGTTCATTATTATCATCTTCATCATGATAGATGCTTATCGCGTATTCCTTTGGTTCTAGATCATGAAAAACAGCAGTCACTTCGTGAGACCCTACTTTTATGTCCTGAGACTGATAGCAATTTTTTAGAAAATCCTCTTTTGAATGAACCAAGCATATTCTCACTTTCCCACTTAATTTTTTTATGCCGGTCACCTTAACTTCTAAATCGACCAAATTTTGGGCTACCAAGAACGAAGGCAACAGGATAAGGAAAGATGTAAGTTTAGTTATATTCATGAAATTATAATTACTCTACCTCTAATCGTCGATGTTAAAATGCGAATAATTTATTATTAGAGGTTAATTCAGACGCTTTATTTTAACCCTAATCATTCCAAAAATCAATAACGCAAGAGAGAACTGCGCAAAAAGATCTCCAATAGTTGCATAAATTGTAGCACGGCCTCGTGTTGGAATGTGTGAAATCATGACTTGATTATCTGTTGTAAAATAATCCATTGAATTCAAAATTCTTCCGCAATAATCAACTGCTATTGACAAGCCCTCTCCAGTTTGACGAACCATTGAAAATCCATTCTCTATTGCTCTGTAAACAGCCATTCTAGCATGAAGCGGGTTTATTGCGCTCCAATCCCAGGCGGGGACTAACATGATATCAATATTAGCATTACCTGCCTGATTGATCAAATGCGTAAAATCCATGTCGTAGCAGATCGATGTACTCAATAAGCCAAAAGGGGTGTTTGAAATTGGTAAAACCCGATCTCCCTTTTTATTTGTCGATCCAGGAACCCGAAATGACTTATGGTATTCCCATTCTACGGAACCTATTGGGTTAACCAAAACGGATTTATTTTCCTTCGAATCTGACGGGTTATTTTCAGGAATGACGAGGTAGGAAATCAGTAGATAAACCTTGTTGTCACGAGCCATATCAATGGCCTTGTTTATAAAATCAGGCTCTTGTTCTTCAAGGACATCAATCATACCTTCGGGCCAAAATATAAGCTCTGTCTCCAGTTGTAACAATTCATCTGATCTTTGAAAGATATCGTCATGAATCTTATCAAGAATTAACGCCAATTGTGGTCGATCTTCTTTCGCCATTTTAATTCTTGAAGTATAACCATGTAGTTTCAATTCATTGAAATAATTTTTGATTTCCCTAGTGGCTGTGAACGACGTTATTGTTGCTGTTTTAGATTGAGGCGAATTGATCTTTAATCTGACCTCCCCGAATATTAATACTGAAAGCAGAACGATTGAATAGATCAATATTCCCTTTTTGATTTTTACCCAACAATATTTTTGTGAAATTATCCAATGTACAGAGGAAGCAAACCACATAACAAGAAATGTCACTCCCCAAATACCAAAGACTGAAGAAATTTGGATTAGGGCAAGATTATTAAATTGGGTGTATGAAACAGAAGCCCAGGAACCAAAAAAAATGGTGTTTAAATATTCAACGGAAACCGCAGCTACAGGAAAAAAAAGAGTGCTCCAAAACCCTGAAATTTTATTGGCGAATATGCGATAAATAATAAACGGGAAAAGCCATAGTAAAGCGTAATAAACTACAAGAAGATAAGTCAATACCCCTAGATGAGATGGGATAATACCGTAGAGCATCAAGTACGTGAAAAGGGTGAATAGGACAAAGAGAATAATTAGCCCTTTATAAGCATTAGTTCTGGATAAATAAGTAAGAAGAAAAATTGGAGCAATCCAAGCTGCTAAGGGTACGACCCACCTTCCATTGGAAAAAACAAATAAAATCATGGCAAAAAGCAGAATAACATAACTTTTACCCTGATTATGTTTTTTAACAGTCATCGCATTCTAATCATTTTGATTTTCGCAAATTCAACTAAGACATTTTAAACAATCACGAAAGCTATTAATTTGATGGTTGAATTTCAATTAATTGTTTTGATTGACAACGATATGATTTAAACGACAAGAAAAGGATGTATTAGGCAACAGTTTGCTGCCAATGGCAAGTTTTATTGATTAGACAAAAAACTTTTTATAATAGGAATATACTTTCTTGAAACCGGAATTTTTTTCTCAGAATTTTCGATTTCCAGTTTCAAGCCTTGTGCATTTCCTGTTATTTGAGTCACCATATAAAGATTAACGATGTATGATCTGTGACATCTAATTATGTGACTTGAAGTTATGTTTTCTTCTATATAATTTAAAGAAATTCTTTGGAGACTTTTTTCTTCAGATTGATTAATTTGTGAAAAAATAGTTGAATAATTACCTTCTGATTCAGCATACTTAAATGATTTCTCGTCTATCATTATTTTCTTGAAATCAGAATGTGATTTTAGTTTATGTTTTTGCTTAAATGACGTCTTATCGATATTATTTAAATGCAAACGAAGCTCTCGTACCAAATTCAGATATTTGGTTAATTTAAGGTTGTGATCAATCAATATTAAAAAGCATAACGGGATTGCCCCTAGCATTACGGTCCGTTTAATAATCCACCAATAATTTGCCCAGCTAAAAGCGAGATTTTCTAAATAATTGATATAGAGACCGTTAAGAGTTGATATTATAATGAGGATGAGTAAATAATATAAGATCTGATGTTTTACTCTCCAATTTTCATTCTTAAATAGCCTCGGAAAAAATTCTGGAAGTAAAGCCAAGAAGACGATTAGAACAATTGTTGAGATTAGCCCGAAGAACAATATTTTCAATGTTTTATATTTATACGGCTGTTCAGTGATCTCGAATGGCTCAAAAAACAGGAGAAAAAACCCTACGAAAAGCCCAAAAAGTATTGAAATGACTATACTTCTTTTACCTCCTGTGGGCGCCGGATATTCTCTGGAAAGCAATTCGATCATAGTTTACCGCGTTAATCGTTTTTAAGCATAAGGTCAACTAATAGCTGCTAATTATTTAGTATATATTATTATATTTTTCATTTAAAGATACAGAGAATGATGGAGGGATTAATAGTTCATATGGGACTTAATTTTTAAGTGGCTTCCTCAATTTCAATTATATTATACATTGGCTGAAAGTACTTAGAGAATCAATAGTTTTTTCCTGAGTTGAATTTGGGAGAGACCTGCAACGAGTAAATTAATGGTGAAATAATCCAATACTTGGCTGAAAGGCCTCCAAACCCTCTCTAAAAGCCAGATCTTTTTCGAAAAATGAAGCCTGGATTTGTAGCCACTTTATTATAGATTAAGAATAAATTTACTCTTTATAAATGTTCAGGCACGAACTGTCCAGAGGCTTATCCGGGGCGCCCATGAAGTCTAAGATCACCTGGAATTTGCATTCCCGATTGCCACCGCCATGACCGCCTTCGTCAAGTATAAATAACTGTCCCTTACTTAACTTCTCCTTAAAAAGCCGCCCATTTTTTGGAGGAGTGACCGGATCATATCGGTTGACAAATATTAGAGTAGGTATTTCCGAATCCATGAACTGCCGTTTCTCCATGGGTAAATTTCCCTCATGCCAGTTCATTCCCGCTTGATAAAAAGCGTCAAAAAATCCTAATTTTGCCGGGATTAAAGGATATTTCTTATAGGACTGAGCAATCACTTCCGGGGTGTTTCTTGGATCAAAGCTCTCCGCTTTTTCAACCGACAATAGCATGGTCAGGTTTAGTATTCCAGTAAGTTCATACTCAAATTCCACTACATCTTTAATAATATCTCCCTCACCTTTTATGAACGCCTGAATTAATTCTGGAGCTTTTTCTCGGGAATTATCCTGATAGAGCAATCGTCTTAGGAGGTAGATACCATCCTGTGCATTGATATAAAAATCGATCGAATCCTTGACACGAACTTTTATAGGTCGTTTTTCCAAAATTGAAATAGACCTGTAATAATCCGCTTCCAGATTTGGATACTTTTTATTGCATTCTGAATCAGTTTTGCAATGGTCCATTATTCGTTTCAGTGACAGGGAGTAGTTCTCCAGGCGCATTTGAAGAAAATCTGTACTGAGTAAAGCGGGCGAATCGAGAATTGAAACATGTACCTTTTCCGGGAAAAAATCCTGAACCATTCTGGCTAATAAAGTACCGTAAGAGCCACCTGAAAGATTATATTTTTCGTACCCCAAATGATCAAAAAGAGCCCCAACATCCTTGGCGTTTTGTGTACTGTTGTAATGCTCCGGATTTATGCCAAGATCTGAGCATTTCTTTTTATAATTTTCAATCATTTGTATCGATAACTCAAGCTCTTTCTTTTCATCAGCATTGCTGGCAAGAATACCGAAGGAATCAAACCCCATATTGGGCAAAGAGGAAGAATAGCCTATTCCCCGCTGGTCAAATAGAATGACATCCCTTTTTTCACTGAAGGGATGATCAGACAAAAATCCTACTAAACCTGGATCAATTGTATTGCCACCTGGCCCACCGGTAAATAATACCAAAGGGTATGCATTAGAAGTGGAGTCTTTTGACTTTACAATGACATATGCGATATGGATTTTTTTACCATCAGGATTGTCATGGTTTTCAGGCACAAGTAATTTACCAGATTTCAGTCGCGGATTTTCTTTTGCCCAGCTCAGATCGTCCTGATTAGTTATAGTTTGACAGTTTGCAAGATTTATGCTCAAAAACAATACTGCAAAAAGTATTATTGATAATGGGCCTTGATTGATTGATTCACTTGTCCTCATTTCAGTTATATCTAAAGCTGGCAGAATATATGGTTTATATTAATATAACGATTAAATCAAGAAAAAGTAACATTTTATATGGGTTAATACAACCCTGGTTCTTTAATTAAGAAGCTTTTTTTAATAAGAATAATTACATTTGAATTAAGATTAAATTCGTCAACCGAGTTTGGGGGACCATTACCAAAAAGTATGAAATATCTGAACCTACTGCCTTCTTTGCTATTGGCGATTTTACTAACTGGGTGTGAAAAAACCAATAAGGTTCGAGAGAACATTAAGGAAAAGATAGTTAGAGAAAGTTACCGACCAACCTTTCACTTCACGCCTCAGGAAAAATGGATGAATGATCCTAATGGCCTGGTCTATGACAAAGGATATTATCATTTGTTCTATCAATATTATCCCGACAGCACGGTTTGGGGGCCAATGCACTGGGGGCATGCCAAGAGCAAAGATTTATTAAAATGGGAACACTTACCTATAGCGTTATACCCTGATAGTTTAGGGTATATATTTTCCGGAAGCGCTGTTATCGACAAGACCAATACTGCAGGATTTGGTGAAGGGGCTATGGTGGCAATATTTACCTATCACGATCCAGTTGGAGAAAAAGAAGGTTCCATACTGTTTCAAACCCAGGGCATTGCATACAGTTTGGATGATGGGATAACATGGACGAAATATGACGGTAATCCGGTCATATCCAACCCAGGAATTCGTGATTTCAGGGATCCGAAGGTATTCTGGAATGTGGATAGAGAAACATGGCAAATGGCGTTGGTTGCCAAGGACCATGTCCAGTTTTACGAATCACCAAATCTCAAGGATTGGGAGAAACTAAGCGATTTCCGATTTGAGGACACAGAAGAGCTCGGAGTTTGGGAGTGCCCGGATCTTTTCGAAATGACGGTTGAGGAAACAGGAGATAACAAATGGGTGCTTATCGTAAGCCACGGAGCAGGAGCGCCAAATGGTGGTTCAGGAACACGTTATTTTGTTGGCGATTATGATGGCACAACTTTTTCTACAAACCAGAAATCCAGTCAGTGGATAGATTTTGGAACAGATAACTATGCAGGGGTTACTTATAATAACACCCCTGACGGTCGTCGGATCTTCATCGGCTGGATGAGCAATTGGGCTTACGCTATAACCACCCCAACCATCAAATGGAGAAGCGCTATGATCTTGCCAAGAGAACTTGAATTAGTAGGTTCAGATGGTCAATATGCATTGAAAACGCCTTTGGTGAAGGAATTCGAAGACATCCTTAAAACAGTTAATTCAGAAGACCTGGGCGGAAACCCACCTTTAAGTTTCAATTATCCTGAATTACAACAAAGCAAGATCTCCTTTGAGATAACAACATTAAAAAGTTTTAAAATCATTCTTTCTAATGATTCTGACGAAGAATATTTTATTAATTATGACCATGAGAATGCTAAGTTCCTGATTGACAGATCGAATTCGGGACTGGTAAATTTCAGCCCCAAATTTACCAACCCTTCTCCTCAGATAATGCCTGTTGGTGAACTCAAAGAAATACAGCTTGATATGGTTTTAGACGCCTCGTCAATTGAAATCGTTCTGAACAATGGCTCCTATGTCGTTACAAATCAGATCTTCCCGTCAGAACCCTACACCAATTTCGAAATTCAAGGAGTGGACAAAAACGAAATAGCTAATTTCCGACTTCATAAGGTTCTTAAGGCAGTTAGCACAAATTAATCTCTATTCAATTAAAAAATGGCGAACTCAATAGTATGTTTTGGTGAAGTTTTATGGGACGTTTTTCCAACCCATAAAAAAATTGGTGGCGCACCGCTTAATGTAGCCTTGAGATTAAAATCCTTCGATCATGATGTTAGTATGATCAGCAGTGTTGGAGATGATGACTTAGGACAGGATATTCTTGATTTTGCTTTAATGCGAGGCCTTAATGACAAGTACATTCAAAAAAGCGATCAGTTTCAAACCGGAGAAGTTCAGGTCACTTTAGATGAGAAAGGCTCTGCTTCTTATGAGATTGTATATCCTAAGGGCTGGGATGATATTCAGACGACCGAAACCAACAAACAACTTGTAAAGGACTCCGATGCCTTTATTTTTGGAAGCCTGGTGGCCCGCGGAGAAACTTCAAGAGACACTCTATTTCATCTTCTTAAAGAAGCGTCATACAAAATCTTCGATATTAATTTACGTCCACCGCATTACGATCTTTCTGTACTCGACCGATTGATGCAAGAAGCCGACTTTATCAAATTCAATGATGATGAGCTTTTCGAAATATCCGAAGGAATGGGATCTGAATTCACCTCCATTGAGAACAACATGAAATTCATTTCAGAACAGACCAAAACAGACCGGATCTGCGTCACAAAAGGAGGTGATGGAGCTGTACTTCTGTACGATGGCAAATTCTACCACAACAAAGGCTATCCTATTAAAGTGGCCGATACAGTGGGTGCCGGCGACTCCTTTTTAGCAACTCTCACCCACCAACTTCTTTCAGGCCAAGACCCTCAGAAGGCTATTGATTATGCCTGTGCAGTTGGCGCTATGGTAGCAGGTTCAGAGGGTGCAAACCCTGAGATTTCTGCAAATGATATTGAAATGTTTATCGATTCGCATTAAGGATAAAATTAAATCAGAGGATCAATTTAAAAGGCATAAAATTTTATTCCTATTTTAGTGCCACTAACTAAATAAGACATCACACTATGCTATCTGCAATTTCCTTTATTGCTTTTACAGGATTAGTTGCCCTAATTGCCTGGTTATCCACCCGAAAAACAGATGAAAGCACTGCCGATGGTTTTTACCTGGGCGGTCGGTCTCTTGGTGCAGTAACCATCGCAGGATCTTTGCTTCTTACCAATCTTTCTGCGGAACAGATAGTCGGACTTAATGCTAACGCTTTTTCCGAAGGACTCATGGTTATGGCCTGGGAAACCCTGGCAGCAATTGCAATCATTTTTGCAGCGATCTTCCTTCTCCCAAAATATTTAAGCTCCGGAATTACAACCATACCAGAATTTATCGAAGCGCGGTTTGATCACCACACCAAGTCTTTATTGTCGCTTTTGTTTCTTGCGGCTTATGGCGTAGTGCTGCTTCCAACTGTGTTGTATTCAGGATCTCTGGCATTCAGCACCATGTTCGATCTGCCTGAAACCCTCGGAATTGGTCAATGGCCGGTTATCTGGATCTGTGTCTGGAGTATCGGTGTCATTGGCATCATCTATGCAATCTTTGGAGGATTAAAAGCGGTTGCGGTATCCGACCTGGTGAATGCTATTGGCCTTCTGATCGGTGGACTGCTTATCCCAATTTTTGCCTTGCGACTAATAGGTGATGGAAATATCGGACAAGGACTTTCCACGCTCTGGGAAAGCCACCCCGACAAATTCAAAATGCAGGGCGAAGTTGATTCGTCCATTCCATTTGGAACCGTTTTCACAGGGATGATGATCGCACAGATCTATTACTGGGGAACCAATCAATCTATCCTTCAGCGTGTTTTCGCAGCGAAAAATTTAAAAGAAGGCCAAAAAGGAATGATGCTGGCTGCACTAGTGAAATTCCTGATCCCGGTTGTAGTCGTTCTTCCGGGAATTCTTGCCTGGCATATTTTTGGCGACAGTTTGGAAAATGCAGACCAGGCCTATCCTGCATTGGTTAAGGAAGTACTTCCCGCGGCCTTTATGGGCTTCTTTGCAGCCGTTTTATTTGGTGCTGTACTGAGTTCGTTCAATAGCCTCCTGAATAGTAGCGCAACCTTATTCGGCTTTGATTTATATAAAGAATACTTTAATAAAAACGCCACCGGACCACAAACAGTAAGAGCAGGAAAGACATTCGGATTGATCCTTGGATTGATCTCGATGACCATTGCACCGTTTATCATTTATGCTCCCGATGGATTGTTCCAATATATACAAACAGCTTTGGGAAGTTTGAGTACCCCGATACTGGCTGTTGTATTAACCGGGGTGTTCACCAAAAAAGTGC
>JABDIV010000009.1 GCA_013003555.1 Flavobacteriaceae bacterium | reverse complement strand
CCCTTGGGCTGATCGGTACTGACCACAATATTATTTGCAGAAACATTCATGCTTCCCTGCCCATAGGACTGGTAATTATAACCTGTTACACGCCCTGCATTTGTTTTACTATACTTGATTTCATGTTTGTCAAGAAGACTTCTCAAAGCCTCAATCTTATCAGTCTCACCCTGCATTACATAGCTCTTATACTTTAATCCGGAGGTATTAAAGAATTTGCTGAATTCGCTGTTCAGTTTCTTTGCATTGGCAGATGAGATCTCAACCGTTGATAGTCCGGTTGTGGTGTGATGAAGAATTCTATCCTTAAGGGTTAAAATAATTCCCTCATCGTTCAGAACCGCTAATCCACCGCGGCTGTGTCCCGCTTGTTCATAGGTCATTCCTATGGCTCCCATATAGGTAGGGTAGGTGTCCCCATAACTCGGATAAAACAGATCGAATCGTTCCTTAGTAAAAAACAACCAACCGTTTTTATCGAAATATTTAGCGTGGTTTTTACCGATCTGATCCTGGAAATCCCGCTGCCAATCGGTGATGATCTCATGATAGGGTTCTGCAGCAGGAGCAAAGTAATACGGATTATTCATGCCTTGTTCATGAAAATCAACATGAATGTGGGGCAACCATTTGTTATATACGGTCAATCTTGATGCCGACTCAATTTGTGAGGCCCACGCCCAGTCGCGGTTCAGATCGAATAAATAATGATTAGGCCGTCCGCCTGGCCATGGTTCGTTATGTTCACTCGATTCAGCATTGATATCATAGGGCTGACTGGCAGTTTCATTATACCAATTCGCATATCGGTCCCGGCCATCGGGATTTATGCATGGATCTATGATCACAACCGTATTCTTCAGCCATTCCTGCTTTTCGGTCAAAAGCTTATAAATGGTGAGCATGGACGCTTCAATACTGGAGGCTTCATTGCCGTGAACATTATAGCTCAGCCAGACAATGGCGATATCATTGGTGTCCGAATTTCCTTCCAGTATACCCGCAGAACGAAGGTTATTCATTCTAATTTCTTCAATCCGCTTCATATTTTCTTCGGAACTCACAAAGGCGACATATAAGGGCCGTCTCTCATAAGTTTGACCGTATTGTTGCAAACTCACCTGGTCGGGAAGCTCATCAGCAACATGTTGAAAATAGTCTACGACCTGGTGATGCCTTGAGAAGGCCGTTCCGAGTTCATAACCCAGAAATTCTGAAGGTGATTTAATATTTTGACTAAATGTAAGGGAGGTGAAAAGGGCAAATACTGAGAGGATTAATTTGAGTCGGATCATCTATTAATATTTTGTGTGAAAATAAAGTCTTCGGTCCATTGACAGAAGCGAATTAACTAAAATTTAGGAGATAAAATCATCATTGGTCTTATATTTACAGCTGATTACTAAACTAACTATGCCATCTCATTCTATCTCATTCAGGGAAACCGGTTATTTCTCTTCTTTGATGTGTGATTATCTCGATCAGAAAGATGAGTTGAATGCCTTTTATAATCGTTTTCCGACTCTTGAGAATTTTCAAAAGCAGATTGATGAAAAGGCCGAGCACGTGGCTTCAGTCAATCGTGCTGTTCTTGAAAATGCCTTACTCAAACAGTATGAGGGTGTGGATGCATCCCTTGAAACCCATAACAATATTATAGCCCTTCGAAAATCCGATACTTTTACGGTTACAACCGGGCATCAACTCAATTTGTTTACCGGGCCATTGTATTTCCTGTACAAGATCATCTCCACTATAAACCTTACCAGGCAACTTAAAGAACGATACCCGAAATATCATTTTGTTCCGGTGTATTGGATGGCTACAGAAGATCATGATTTCGATGAGATCAATTTTTTCAATTTCAGGGGTAAAAAGGTACAATGGACCAGAGAATCTTCCGGTGCCGTCGGTCGACTGAGTACCGAGTCTCTTGAAGCATTATTGAAAGTCTTTAGCAACCAATTGCCCAGAAGTGTAAAAGCCGATGAACTGATTGAACTATTTGACCAGGCTTATTTGTCAGACTATTCCTTGGCCGAAGCCACCAGGCAGCTTACCAATGCGTTATTTGGTGAATACGGCTTAGTCATCATCGATGGTGATGATAAGGATTTGAAGCATATTTTTATTCCATATGCTGAAAAGGAATTAGTGGGAAATCAGTCCTTTAAAGCCGTATCGGAAACCAATAGTGAACTGGCTTCATCAGGATATAAGATCCAGGTCAATCCCCGTGAGATCAATTTGTTTTATCTCGTTGACGGACTGAGGGAACGGATTGTGGAGAAGGATGGTCAATTCATTGTGAATAATACCAAACTGAGCTGGGATCGGGAAGAAATAATTGCCGAATTGCATGCTCATCCGGAGCGTTTCTCACCCAACGTGATAACAAGGCCATTATACCAGGAGGTTATTTTGCCCAATCTCTGTTATATCGGCGGCGGTGGTGAACTGGCCTACTGGATGCAACTAAAAGACTATTTTGTCGATGCTAAAGTGGCATTTCCTATTTTATTACTTCGTAATTCCGTTCTCCTGATACCGTCTAAGATCATGGAAAAACTGGAAAAGTTAAAGCTTGATGTCAAAGCTCTTTTTCAGAATCAGAATCAATTGGTGGAACAACTGACGCGATTGAATTCTGAAATTGAAATCGATTTCAGCCGTCAAAAAGAATTTCTCAAACAACAATTCGAAGAGCTTCATAATCTTGCCGAGCAAACCGATAAATCCTTTAAAGGCGCTGTTGCAGCCCAGGAACGCAAGCAGATAAAGGGACTGGAACATTTGGAAAAGCGTTTGCTAAAAGCACAAAAGAAGCAATTAAGCGGTTACCTGAAACGTGTCAAAGCCATTCAGGACGAACTATTTCCAAATCAAAGTCTGCAAGAAAGACAACTTAATTTTACTGAAGTGTATCTTGAATTGGGCAAAGAACTCATCAATTTGCTTGCTGATAACCTCGAACCTCTAAATGGTGAGTTTTTAATTATTGAAACATAAAAAAGGCCACATTTTAGTATGGCCTTTTAAATGAAATAAAGATAATTAACAACAGAACCTTAATCCCATTGTTTTTGTGTAGAACTTAAACCTTGGTAAAGAAGGGTGGCGCCACCGGTTACTTGATTAGGTAGAGAATTGGTGTCACCTGATCCATAATTATAAGTATTTGTTGCAACTAGATTTTTAAAGCCAATGGAATTCAGATAATAAATCCCTAAAAATCCTTCACTACCTAGAGCAGTGTCATTTCCTTTTAATACCGCAAAATTATTACCTGTAACCGAAGCAGGTAATAGCCCGCCTAAGTCACCGTAACCATCAGTTATTGATGTTGAAGACACTTTAACTTTATTTGCTGAAGGATTATCACCCATGGAGTGGTATTTAAACGCAAAGACATAAGAACCACTTGGAATAGTTTCGCCGTTGTCATTGGCTATTGTAAAAGGATCTGATGCTCCACTTGTGCTACTTGCATCCTCGTAATCTTGATCTGAAGTACCAAGTTTTGAAGTATTGTTTAGGCTCATAGCTAAAGCATTATATTCGGATGCCGTGATAGACACCCAATCTCCGGCAGCCGCCGCCTCATAATCGGCGCGTGATGTTGATAAAAAAGATGCAATATCATCCACATCATTCAAAGTAACTGTCACCATTGAAGTAGCCGTATCAGACGAATTGGTTACAGAGACATTAGCTGTGAGCATCGGGTTGGTTTCAAAATCGAAGTTGGATGCATCGTTGATGGTTACAACTCCTGTTGCACTATTAATGTCAAACGAATTGGGTACAGATTGACTGGTTATAGAATAGCTTAGTGTACCAGTAATATTTGTTGAGACTGTACCAATGTTTGCACCGTTAGCTGGGTTTTCATCAATAGTTGTTGAAATATCTGACGCGCTTGGAGTAAACGAAGATGAGTCGTCATCACTGCACGAGGTTAATATTAAAGTTGTTAAAAGGGCAAGGGCGATTGAAAATTTAAAAGCTTTCATATTATATTGTTTTGTGGTTATTTAATTGGGATTGGAGTGACTCTCTTCCGAAGTGGTCTGCAACCCAATAAGGAGCAAGACACCAGAAAACCTTGTTTGCCAATTTAATGACTTAGTAAAGGTATTAAATATTTGATTTACAGATAAATAAAATAGTTGACAAACAGTGGACATTAAAAAAACCGCAGTAGACAATTAGTAAACGCCTATTAAATGATACCGCTATTGCAGTTGTAACAACCTGTCCTGCAATGAATCGCCAGATTCTAAGGCCATTTTTTTTCGCAGTCTGTATCTGGCCTTATCAGGCTGTTTTAAGATCATATAGTTACTGCCAATTGCATTTGCAGCATAAGCTTGAAACTGCAGGTCTTAATAATCTTTGTAATTTTTAAAGTGTCCTCTGGCATTGTTTTAACAGCGGTTGTTAAACTATCAATGAACTAACTTTTTCAAAGTTTTGTGAATAAAAAAAACAACTAAGGAAAAGCCAGAATGAGAATACTATAAATTTTGTTTTCAGATACTATTATAATTTCAATTGATATAATAGATAGTAATTATGACAGGCGAACTATTTTTTTTGGTAAGGACAAAGGGTAGATAGTAAGTTTTTTTAGGATTCATGTCGGAGAAAACATTGTTGAAATCTTATTTGGTTTATATCTGTTTTCTGTTTTTAACATCACTAATTAAATATTACTTTTGCGCATGCAACATGATAAGGTACTCATTCTTGATTTCGGATCTCAATACACCCAGCTTATTGCCAGGCGTGTTCGAGAGCTGAACATTTATTCGGAAATACATCCATACAACCAAATTCCACAAGCCATTAACGAATTCAAAGCGGTCATTCTTTCGGGAAGCCCCTATT
>JABDIV010000002.1 GCA_013003555.1 Flavobacteriaceae bacterium | reverse complement strand
GTATTTGCAGAGGCGAGCTTTGTCAGGATGATTGCGAAGCAAGGAATCCCGCCGAGGTCACTACAAGAACTAAAACCACAACAAATGTTGTGGTTTTTTTATTCGAGTTGAACTCAAAAGTATTTTTGAGGTGGAACGAGAATAAAAATATGTCGGGAGCATTGCTCCTGAGGTTTTAGTATTTGCAGAGGCGAGCTTTGTCAGGATGATTGCGAAGCAAGGAATCCTGTTATTTCACATTAATTCTCACCAACGATTTACAAACTTCCTAATCGTGACTTATATCATAGGCCTTTCAAATATTGACTTTTATTTTTGGTCATACAATTAATAGAAGATGATCCAATTAATCGAAATATATGCCGTGATATACGGACTCGTTTTAGGCTTACCCTGTGGCATCGTTTACACCACAATCCGTAAGTTGCGAGATCGCAAAAGAGAGATCTCGCGATTAATCATCGACTTCGTTCTGTCGTATTCAATTTCTGCTATCCTGATCACCCTCGGCGTCATCGCTTATGTCTATTTGACGCCATATAATCAGACTCCCTAGTGCATAAGCTAAATTTAAACACCCCTTTTTCCTAATTTTAAATTAAAACACAGATAATTCTGTTAAACTTCTCCCAACAACTGTAATACTTGCATCATTTTTGAGTCTGTATAGTACAATCATCAATCAATTTTTATCAATTAAAATCAATCAATTATGTTACGTCAATTATTCGCATTCGGTTTTGCTATTGTTGCGTGGAACGCAACGGCCGAAACAGTATCAATCGAAAATCCTTTTGAAGCCATCATCGCTCTTGAAATTGAAAAAATGGAACTCGAATTTGAGCTCTTTGGAGAACCCACAGATCATGATGCGATATTCCCCATTCAATCTATAGTGGTTTATGATCTTGAAGAAGAACTCGAACTCGATTTTGACACAACCGATTACCTACCCGAGGATTTCGATGCCAAAGCCGGTATGGAAACTATCGATTGGTCAGAAATCAATCTTTATGAATTAGAAGAAGAAATCGATCTCGGTTTCAACACCAAAGACTATCTGCCAAAAGGATTTAATCCTTACGAAGGTATGAGCAGTCAATCGCCTATCATGCTATCATCACGGCTGTAAAAACAGCCACTCTATATATAGCCGGCGGACCAATTGGTCCGCTTTTTTTTGTTCCAACAATTCAGCAATAAACCGTTTTCTTGATGATTTAAATGGCCTCTACTTCATATCAATCAAATGACATTAATCATTGTTTAAAAACTACATCATAACTATCTTAATAAGTTAAATATAATTAGGCATGAAATATATTCTGCTCATATTATTTGCATTCTTGATTACCTCAGCAAGAGCTCAGGATTTATCAGGATATAGTCTTGAATTGGATTTATATAAAAGAGGCGGAAAACTTTATTTAAAGAAAGATAGTTCCTTGGTAAGTGGAACGGTCCAATCTTATTTTAAAAACGGTCGAATAAAAAGTAAAGGAACTTACACTTTTGGCAAAAAGCATGGTCTAATCGAAGAATGGTTTGATAACGGCCAGAAAAAATCTGAAGGCCAGTATAAAGAAGGACGTAAATATAAATCCTATCGAAAGTGGTATCAAAATGGAGCAAAGCAGGAAGAAGCCATCGCCAGGGATGTTATACTTCCCGGATTTAGTTCAATAAGCAGATGGTATAAAAATGGCCGGGTTAGTTATTTGTATGAACTTGGAAAAGATAAAAATTCAGTTACCGGGTGGCATGATAATGGTGTATTAAAATCAAAATACTACGAGAAAGAAATAACAGAATTTGTGTCGGCCTCTGAGGAGGTTTTAAAGAATCTATCGGATGAACAGATAGCCATAGAAAATGGCGACAGAGGAATTCTTATGAGATTTGTCAAAATAGACGGTTTTTACCAAGAATGGTATTCAGATGGAAAAATAAAAAAAGAATCGAATTATAAATTTGGGAATGCTCATGGAAGCTGGAAAGAATGGTTTCCCAATGGTCAAATTGGAGCGATTAAATTTTACGAGGATGGAGAAGAACATGGTGTTTTTAAATATTATTCCAAAAACGGTAAACTTACATTTGTCGAAACTTACGACCATGGTCAGCTGATATCACGCGAAATCCATTGACCCAAAACTGATTCGTTTAAGCCCGATTTTAAAGAAGTTAGAATTTTCATTAATTTTACTCTTATGAAATACAGGGAACGATTCGAACACGCCATCACCAAATTATACAATGCCTTTAACAACGGCACCCTTCATCCCGAATGTGCCTGCAATTGTGCGGTAGGTAATATTTGCGACCAAAAGGATTTCTGGAAACATTTTTCAGATGATCACGGATCAACACGATTAAACTATGTTGGGAAAGTAAATGAGGCGTTTGGCAAACGCTTTAACGGTTATTTGCCTTCTGAATTGCTTTTGATCGAACAGGCTTTTCTGAAAGGATGCGGTTACGCTCTGCCCCTACATCACAGAAACGATAAACCAGAGGATCCAAAAAATAAATGGGTGCAATTTCAAGGCCTTTGCGAAGCTATTAGCTGCCTTTGTGCTTTAGATAATATAGGGAACGTCATGGATTATTCCGATTTATTTAAATCGGTTGTTCTTAAAGCTGAAGAACCGGAATACGATTATAAGATTACAGCGCAATCTTAAATCCAAACCTCAATCAAATCATCATCATCACATAAATGATCTGACGGAATGCAATGTACCATTTTAGTATCACAACAATAATGTGTCATCCCCAATTCCATGGGGTTAAAATGCTGCACCCTCGACCTGAATTTCAATTGACCTTCATCATTATAGACCAATAATTCCCCATCGGTTTGCCTGTTTTTATCAGGGATAAATCTAATCGTGGGATGCGATTCTCTAAGCTTTTGCTCTTTTATTTTGATACGTTCCATATTGCGTAATGTTTTCATGATCTCTTTTGTTTTACATTTTACTCGCGTAATTACAAATGAGTTAAACCTTACGGTAAGTTTTTCTAAAGATGCAAGCCTTCGCCTTCGCCTACTGGTTCTTTTTCGGTTATAAGTGTGCAATCTTTCCCGTCGGTGTCATACATGAACTTCACCGGAGATTCATTTCTAAATAAATCCAGTACCAGGCAAAACTTAGCTATAGTAAAATACATGGAAACTACGCCATCAACCATTTTATTCTCCGGTAAAACGGCATCTGGTTGCTCAAAGAATACACACGTCAGGACGTGTTTTTCATTTTTATCGTATCCGTGAATATACGCCGGAAAGTTCGCTGCAAATCTACCGGATCGGATGTCCGCCTTATAATGCAAAATGTATTTTTTAATTACTGCCATAGTATCTATTCTTTAGAATATTCCCAATTTATTAGTTTACTGTATTTATCTTAATTCTCCTATGACAATTATCAGTTTAATCAAATTAGCTTTTTTTGTTTTGAAATAATGACAATGCAGCGTTATTTAAAACAGCCATTTTATATGAACTTCTGAGTGCATTTTATTCAAAGCAGGACCAACAATTTAACATTACATGCTATCTATAGATTTAAATTGCCTTCTGATCTTTCAAGTTTCAAAAGTATTGTCAATTTCTTTATTCAGTATTTTCTATTTTAGCCAAAATCCCGGTGCACTAATCCTTTGGAAAATCAAGTTACCATACTGCTAATCATGATCCTTTATATGATCCTGATCTTTGGAATCGGAATCTATCAAGGGCGTAAAGTACACAGCAGTGCCGACTTTGCCATAGCTGATCGCAAATTACCGGGTTGGGTGGCCGCCTTGTCGGAACGGGCCACAGGTGAATCGAGTTGGGCATTGCTCGGATTACCAGGTGCAGCCTATGCCACGGGACTAATGGAGACCTGGACTGCAATTGGATGTGTGCTTGGAATATTGGTCGCATGGATATTTTTAGCCGGAAAACTCAGAAAAGAGGCCGACACCTATAAGGTTGAAACTTTTACCGATTATATCGCTAAACGTCATGGTGAATGCGGCAAATGGATCCGGATTTTGGGGAGCTTTACGATTGTCTTTTTCTTCTTTTTTTATGTAGGAGCACAATTTCTGGGCGGTGGAAAGACCTTACACACGCTTTTTGATATCGATCAAAATCTCGCGATGATCATTGTTGTCATTCTGGTCATCCCGTATACCATTTATGGTGGTTTCCGATCGGTTACATATACCGATGTGATTCAGGGATTATTAATGATTATTACGCTAATAATCGCTCCAATCGCAGCTTTGATTTATCTGGCCGAACAACCCGAAGGTGCCGTTTTTGCAACTTCAATTTCTGAAGCACTGACCAAATCAGGTGATTCTTATTCCACCTTAATGGGAGGCGCAGTTTTAGACCAGCAGTCTGATCTCGCGATCAATTTAAATCGGCTTTTCCCCGATGCAGCTAACGTAGTTAGCGGCTTAGGTTCCGGTATTATAATTGCCGGCGCGTTCTCCTGGTTTTTTGGTTACCTGGGTGGCCAACCACAATTAACGATGCGCTTTATGGCCATCAAAGATGAAGCTAATGCAAAAATAGCCCGCAATATTGGTGTTATTTGGACAATAATAGCCTATATAGGCGCGCTATCTATCGGTTGGATCGGTATCGCACTATTTGGTCCGAACGGACTTGAGGATCAGGAAACCGTCATGCCAAAAGTCCTTACTACCGTTTTCAATCCGGTCATTTCCGGAATATTAATAACAGGGGTTTTAGCCGCCATAATTTCAACTGCCAATTCACTGTTAATTCTCTCAGCAACCGAATTATCGGAAAATATCATCAAACCGCTGAGCAATCAGAAAAATGAAGATTATGACGGCTTATGGCGATCCCGCATGATTACCGGACTGCTTTCAATAATCGCCCTTGGCCTGGCTTATTTATCTCCCAGCGATCTTATTTATAGTATAGTGGGATATGTTTGGGCAGGAATTGGCTCAACCTTCTCAGTTGTTATTCTGTTAACTCTGTTCTGGAAACGTTTTCATGGCAAGGCAGCATTGCTTACCATTGGAGTTGGCCTTATTTTCACCGTAATTTGGATTAGTGCCGGACTTGACGCCATTATATCCTCCCGTCTATTGACTTTTGTCGTTGCACTTTTAACAGCTATTCTATCCACTTTTATTTTTGAAATTCGTAAAGGAAAAAATTAAGGCAAACTTGATATTTATCATAATTTGATCAATTTGTAGTTGCTAATTTTGAAAGGTGATTTAATAACTGTTTACAGAATGGCCTGCATTTGAGCTTTTCAGTAAATATATATACCGTATTTTGAAAACAACACTAAGTATTCATAATTTGAAATGTGATGGGTGCGTCAATACCATAATTACCCGACTTAACGAATTGGACGGCATCTCGAATGTTATTGTAGCAAAAGAGGATCAAACCGTGAGTTTTAAATTCAAGGAACAAGATGATTTGATAAATGCTGCAGAATTATTAGCCAAACTTGGTTATCCCATTGATGGTTATAGCAACACCTTGTCCCGAAAGGCCAAATCGTATTTAAGTTGCGCTATTGGACGTTATGGGAATTAGACAATTTCGGCATTCAGCCCGGCATCGAGAAGAATAGTACAACGCGGCTTCAAATCATCATACTCTCCCGTTTTCACCGTGCATTTTCCTTTATAATGAACAATGATTGAACATTGCTCGGCCTGTTCCGGCGTATGATCACAGGCATAGATTAAGGTATCAATGACATGATCGAAGGTATTGACATCATCATTGTATAAAACGATCTCGTTAAGTTTAACGGTTTCCTCCTTTATCTCTATTTTTTCATATGTCTTCTCCTGGCCTCCCATGATGAATTTTCAACTAATTTAAAAATTTTAGTGAAATCCACTCATGTCGCTCAATCTTTTTCAATGGTTTTAACATATTGGCCGTGCAGATCTCCTCTATCATGGCGCTGTCTTTTTCGTAGAAACCGCTTAACAGTAATGTACCCCCTGGATTAAGACATCTTGAATAAGCCGGGATGTCCTGCATCAACACATTCCGGTTGATGTTAGCAATTATAATGTCGAAACTTCGATCACGAATCAAACCAACATCTCCTTCTAAAATCGTTATGCGTTCGCAGCTATTCGTAAGGCAATTCTCAGTTGCGTTTCGATAACTCCAGTGATCGATATCGATTGCTAAAACATCTTTTGCTCCTTTCAGTTCTGCCAGTATGGCCAAAACCGCCGTGCCACAGCCCATATCAAGAACCGATTTATTCTCAAGATCCATTTCGAGTAGTAAATCGATCATCATATAGGTGGTTTCGTGATGACCAGTTCCAAAGCTCATTTTCGGATCGATTACAATATCATATCGCACATCAACTGACTCATGAAACGAAGCCCTTACCATACACTGATCGCTTACATAAATTGGCTTGAAGTCCCGTTCCCATATCGCGTTCCAGTTTTGTGTCTCAATCTCTTTCCAGCTCGCTTTAATTGCGAACTCTTTCGATTTCAAAACTTGAATGTTATCAAGGATATCGGTCGACCAATCCGATTTAGGAATATAAGCTAGTAAACCGTCAACGGTTTCAATGAAGCTCTCAAATCCTCGCTCGTCCAATTGAGCAACTAAAATCTCTGAAGCAGGCTTAAGCGGAGATATTGAGAATGAATATTCAATGTAATTTGAAGGGATCGACATCAAATGGCATTCACTATGGCATAGAAATCCTCAGCCTTTAACGCTGCTCCACCTATTAATCCACCATCAACATCCGGTTTCGAAAAGATCTCTTCGGCATTAGCAGGTTTAACGCTACCACCATAAAGAATGGAAGTATTTTCCGCAACTGCATTGCCGTATTTTGTTTCCAGAACTTGTCGGATGAAAGCATGCATGTCCTGAGCTTGTTCAGGTGAAGCTGTTTCACCGGTACCGATGGCCCACACAGGCTCATAGGCCAGAACGATATGCTTCCATTGTGAAGCCTGAAGATGGAAAAGCCCGTTTTTGATCTGTGATTCAACAACCTGTTCGTGTCGCCCTGCTTTTCTGTCGTCAAGTTCTTCCCCAAAACAGAAAATTACAAACATCTCGTTTTCAAGTGCAGCATTAACCTTTTCAGCGAGCATCTCATCGGTTTCCTTAAAATAGGCCCGTCTTTCACTGTGACCAAGAATAACCCCGTTAATTCCGACACTTTTTAACATGCCGGCACTCACTTCTCCCGTGTAGGCTCCGCTTTCAGCAAAATGCATGTTTTGAGCTACGACTTCTATATCACTCAATCGCAATGCCTGGTAGGCGTGCCATAGATTGGTGAATGTGGGAGCGATCATGACTTGAGCATCAGAGGTTCTTTGCTGTTTCTTAATATCTGTAATTAATCCTTCAGTTTCGGTAAGGTCATTATTCATCTTCCAATTACCTGCTACAATTTTTCGTCTCATAATAGTGCGTCTTTTATACGTTTATCAGTGGCCTTTGTCGCCTTAAATAGTTTTATTTTCCCATTTTTGTCAATCACCATATACCTCGGAATCCAGTTTAACCTTACAAAATCTCCCGTAACACCATCCCATCCAGAAGCAATATAATAATGCTCTCCTTTGAGCTGATATTTTTCAACACCACGTTTCCAGGCATTGGCATTTCTATCTACCGAAAGAAAAATAAATTGGACATCAGGAAATTGCTTTTGCAAGTCTCTTACATCGGGAAAGCCAACCATGCAATCTTTGCACCAGGTCGCCCATATATCAATTAATATATCCTTTCCTTTATTTGCTTCCAATACCTGATTAAGTGTTGTACTGTTTCCCGAAATTGTGATCAACTCATCATTCAGCACCCCTTCAGAAAATTCCGTTGGTCGTTCCCAGTTACATGAAGAAACCATCAAAAGAATTAATAAACCGAGCAGACTCCTTTTCATCTAATCAAGTTTAACCCGGGGATCTAACCAGGCATAAATTATATCTACAAAAATATTTATAATTATGAACATTAGAGCTATCACCAGGACCGATCCCATTATCACCGGCAAATCAAGTGTATTTAGAGCGTTAACGATCTCCTTCCCGAGTCCATTCCACCCAAATACATACTCCACAAAAACGGCCCCTGCCAACATAGAGGCAAACCAACCTGAAACCGCAGTGATCACAGGGTTAAGTGCGTTTTTAACAGCATGACCCCGAATCACTTTATAAGCACTCAACCCCTTGGCCCTTGCTGTTCTTATATAATCTTGATTCATGACTTCCAATAATGAATTACGCATTAACTGAATAACCACCGCTAGCGGTCGAATTCCCAGAACTATGGCAGGCAAAATCAAATTCTTCCATTTTACGGAAATCGTTTCACCAAAATCATCCATTTCATATAAGCTGCCCGTCATTTCCAGATTGGTATACCGATGAAGCACAAAACCAAATATCCATGCAAACAGAATAGCACTAAAAAATGACGGAACGCTCATCCCCAAAGTACTGAATACTTGAATGCCCTTGTCGATAAATGAGTCTTTTTTTAATGCGGAAATAACACCTAAGGTCAGACCGAGAAGCATCGCGATCACAATCGCACTTACGGCAAGGACAATTGTATTGGGTAAGGTCTCTGCCAGTACATCGGTAACTCGTTTTCCCTGTTTTGTAAACGATTCCCTTAAATATGGCCACTTTACAGCCACGGTGTTTCCACCAATATCAAACAGCGGTGCAGCCTGATATTTAGTTTCACTTAAATGTGTATAATCTTCATCGTTTTTTGAGTGAATTGATATTGGAGACAGATCGTTGAGGTAATAGAGATATTGAGTCGATAAGGGTTTATCAAAACCATATTTGCGTTTAACAATGGCTAATTGCTCACTATCCTCATTCTGACCCAACATCATCTGTGCCGGATCACCGGGAAGCACATTAAAGAGCAGGAAAATAACCGTTACAACACCGAATAACGTGAGTAGTGCATAGAACAGTTTATTTAATAGATATCCTAACAATCAGTCAAATGTTAGATCTTCCAGGTCATTAAAATGCACCTTTTCTAAAATAGTGCCCCTTTTTAGTTTCAGAATTCCGGGATTCGAACGAACGATGGTCTTAAGAGCGGTCTCATCACAGAAATAAAAATCAAAATTGAGTCCGAATGTTTTCGATACGGCTTCTTGTTCCTCAGGACCTGAAGCGGTCAACCCGATAAATTCGTAACCCGATTGAATTGCTTTTTCAGATAGTTCCTTTAAGGCTTTTAGCCCTTTTTCATTTGATTTAGCAAGGTTGTAAGCAATCACAACGAAGAGTTTTTCCTTGTTCAGAAGATCCTCTGTATAATCTTCTCCATCCTTTTCCATCGAAAAGTCATGAATTGGAGGCTCATAACCTTCTACCACCGTTTCGGTCGTCACGCTCACATATTCACCATCAACCTCCGGGTAACTGCCATTTGTTGTTATAACCGTTTCATTACCATCAACAAGAAATGTCCAATGGTAATCGATCACCGGTTTTGGTGCATCGTCGGGAATGATCATATTCTCCTGGATATTATCGCCGATTTTATAGGGTCGGAAATCCTTGACTGGTAAATGATTCAACACGTGATAGGCAAATAACACACAAAGCAGTAAAGCGATCCCTGAAATGACATTCAAAACACCTTTATTGAACAATGGTTTAATATGTTTTATTCCCAGATATAAAATCAGAATAAAGACAAGAAGAATCACGTCTTTCGTAAAGGATTCCCACGGTGTTAATTTAATGGCATCGCCAAAGCATCCGCAATCTGTCACCTTATTGTAATAGGCTGAATACCAGGTCAGAAACGTAAAGAAAATGATCATGGCCAACAGACTGTAAACCGTAAATTTT
Organism: Flavobacteriaceae bacterium; assembly: GCA_013003555.1. Lineage (GTDB taxonomy): Bacteria > Bacteroidota > Bacteroidia > Flavobacteriales > Flavobacteriaceae > SHLJ01. Next base: position 14,884 of record JABDIV010000002.1, on the reverse strand, counting down.
GGTTTATACCCAAGGAGCAGCAACACACCTAAAAAAACTTCAAAAATCACAACAAAAATTGCGATTGGTAAAGCTAATGGTTCAAGGAATGACATATCGAAGACTGTCGGACCAAAATATTCTTCCAGCTTAAAGGCAAAGCCTACCGGATCATTCAGCTTGATGAGTCCGGAAAAAATAAATAAACCTCCAACAAATAGTCTTGAAAGGTGAACGAGATATTTCATATTAATTCTTTAAATGTATCAAAGCAAAAACTGCATAATTAATCATATCCTGGTAATTGGCATCAATCCCTTCACTTACAATCGTTTTACCGGCATTGTCCTCGATCTGCTTTACGCGTAGTAGTTTCTGAAGAATAAGATCTGTCAAAGAGTTTACACGCATATCGCGCCATGCTTCACCATAATCGTGATTTTTATCCATCATCAACTCCTTTGTTAAGGCGATCTTTTCGTCATAAAGTTCGGCAGCTTCATCAATACCCATATCGGGTTGTTCAACCACGCCTTTTTGAAGCTGAATAAGCGCCATGATGCAATAATTGATGATTCCGATAAATTCACTTTCTTCGCTTTCGTCTACTTTTCGAACCTCATTTTGCTGAAGACTTCTAATTCGCTGGGCCTTGATAAAGATCTGATCGGTTAAAGACGGCAGACGTAATATTCGCCATGCACTCCCATAGTCTTTCATTTTATTCATAAATAGCGCGCGACAGGAGGCCACGATCTCATCATATTGTTCTGAAGTATTATGCATTAATTCAAATGAATTTTGCGTAAATTTCGCTTAAAATTTTTAAACGGTCAAAGTTTAAAGTTCAAACTTTAAAATCTTTAAAAAACACGGCAATAATCCGATTATAGTGACGCTAAATTGTAAAGGAGAACTTATCGATATTTCAAGTCCGAAAGTCATGGGAATTCTGAATGTAACCCCTGATTCATTCTATGATGGTGGTCGTTTAAATGATGATGATTCCATTCTTGCTAAGGTAAATACTATGCTAACGGAAGGAGCAACCTTCATCGATGTGGGTGGGTACAGTTCAAGACCTGGCGCTCAACATATTTCAGAAGAAGAAGAATTGAAACGCGTGGTCCCGGTTGTGAAGCTCATCATAACGCACTTTCCTGATTGTCTCATTTCTGTAGATACCTTTCGATCGGCTGTGGCTGAGGCATGTATCAATGCAGGAGCGGCGCTTATCAACGATATTTCGGCTGGTCAATTAGATCCCCAAATGATTCAAACCGTCGGTCGAATGGGTGTTCCTTATATCATGATGCATATGAAAGGAACGCCTCAGACCATGAAAAATCTTACAGACTATAATGATTTGATGAGCGAGATTCTTTTGTATTTTTCACAGCGAATTGCAGAAGCAAGAGAGCATAAAATCAAAGATATTGTAATTGATCCCGGTTTCGGATTTTCTAAAACCCTGGACCAAAATTATGAACTTCTTAAAAAACTTGATCTGCTCAAAATAACCGAGATGCCTATTCTGGTTGGTATGTCAAGAAAATCGATGATCTATAAGCCCCTTAAATCATCATCTGACCAAGCCCTGAATGGCACAACAGCGTTGCATACAATCGCATTGATGAAAGGCGCGAACATTCTCAGGGTTCATGATGTTAAAGAGGCCCAGGAAGTAATTGTCCTTTCCAAAAATTTAAATTTATGAGAACAACTAGTACATTTTTTATTATCGGCTTGCTACTTCTTTCTTGTCAGAACAAAGAAGTTCAACTTGCCGAATCTTTATTAACTGAAGTGACCGAGGTTACGGATGTATCCCCTATTTATATCTTTTATAACGAGGAGAATGGTATGGCCGAGTTTAACAGGAATAACATGATTGGAACAACCAATTGGCTGGTTAATATTGATAAGCGCTTGAACATGGAGAAGATTTTGCCTCATCTTATTTATTTGCAAAACAAGCGTATGAAGGACGGCATGCATAAAAATGAAATGGCAAAGAACTATTTCAGCTGTTCGAATCCTGAAATTCAAAACCTGACTTTTATCGATTTTAGCGATGTGATATATCATGACGAATCAATTGCCGAATTTATGAAGAAGAAAGAACCGGATAGTACAAGTATCCGTGTATATGTGAATTTAGATCGCGACGGAACCGTGGTTATCGGTAAGCGTTTTGCTCTGATCAATGCCGACCGCGAGACATGGATTAATAAATTGAACGAATCGGCTGTGATCGATAGTTTGATGAATGACGTATATCTTAATTTTAATGCAGCCATGAGCTTCCAGGATTACATAGAAATCAAGTCGTCACTCGATTCGTTAAATCAAAACGAACTGAAAATATCGACTCATGAATTTATTTATTAATAGCTATATTTATTGAAATTTAAAGCCACTGCTGTTGGAAATCTTTGACACCTTCAAATTTAGCGCTGTCGATATTATTGACGTTATTCTCGTCGCCATTCTGCTCTACTATTTCTATAAACTTGTTAAGGGAACGGTTGCCATCAATATTTTCATAGGGATAGTTATTATTTACCTCATTTTTAAAGTGACCCAGGCCCTTCAAATGACATTGTTCAGCAGTATTTTAGGTGGGTTTATTAATGTTGGAATGTTCGCGTTAATAGTAGTTTTCCAGCAGGAAATCAGGAAATTCCTTCTGATGATAGGCTCTTCGAATATCAGTTCACAGAAAAAGTTTTTTAAGCAACTTAAGTTTTTGAAAACGGAAGGAAGTGCGGTTACCGATGTTGATGTTATCGTAGCAGCCTGTACTAAAATGGGCAGCACAAAAACCGGTGCCCTGATTGTCATTGAACGAAATAATAATCTGGATGTTATTGCAAACAGCGGGGATCAGATGAACATAGCTGTAACCCAACCGATCATTGAAAGCATTTTTTTCAAAAATAGTCCCTTGCATGACGGGGCTATAATTGTTGCCAGTAACATAATTAAGGCGACCCGGGTCATCCTGCCTGTGAGCAATGAAAAAAACATCCCGGCCCGTTTCGGACTCAGACATCGTGCCGCTATTGGTGTGACCGAAAAAACAGATGCTCTTGCATTGGTGGTCTCTGAAGAAACGGGGCTTATCTCCTATGTTAAAGATGGCCAATTTATCATGTTTGAAAATACTGAAGAGCTAAAAGGTATGATCAGGGAAGATCTTGAATGAATATAAACAGATAAAAATCGAGAGATAAACCTTAATCTATAGAAGATCCCTGGATAATGACAATTTCAAATTCCGAATCCACTGAAGAGTTAAAAAAACAATGTAAAAGCTGTAACAGCCCCCTTCTTAACTCTGCCGATTATTGCAGTAAATGTGGTGCCAAGATCATAAGAAATCGTCTTACCTTCAAAAACCTTTTGGGCCATTTTGCAGAGAACTTCTTTAATTATGACAATAAATTACTAAAGACCTTCTGGCATTTGATCATTCATCCCGAATGGGTGATCAATGGATTTATTTCGGGTGTTCGAAAGCGTTACATAAATCCTGTGAATTACTTCGCCATTGCTGTAACTTTGATCGGGATTCAGATGTTCATCGTCAATCGTTATTTCCCTCATTGGTTCGACATTGCGGCAGTATCGGTTGAAGGTACCGAAGAGATGACAGCCGCCTGGATGAATACTGTACTCGAGTACCAGTCATTGGTTTTTATGATCAACATTCCGATTTATGCTGCTATCTCCTGGCTCGCCTTTTACACCTTAAGAAAATATAATTACACTGAATTTATTGTATTCTTCCTGTATACTGTAACCCAAATGTCATTTCTCTTGATTATCCCCCAATTCATAGCGATGTTTTTTGGACGGACGTTGGGTGAGATGAGCTTTTGGGTGATCCTGATTCAGATTTTTTACACCAGTTACTGTTTCAAACGTGTTTTTAATCTTAGCATCAAAGGAATAATCCTGCGTTTTCTCTGGTTAATTGGAATTTTGATAATACTATATATCATAGCAATTCTCATCTTCCTTGGAATTATGATTGCAACCGGATCGATGGATGAATTTATCGAAGCGCAAAAACAAATGCAAGAGGCTCAAGGACCTTAAGCCACCTCTTCCTTCAAGAATTGAACCTCATACAAGTTCTTATAATACCCGTCTTTTTTCCTGAGTAATTCTTTATGAGTGCCCTGTTCGACAATTTTTCCCGCATCCATGACCACAATCATATCGGCCTTTTTCACCGTTGCCAGACGGTGGGCTATAACAATTGATGTACGGCCCTTGGTAATGCGGTCGGTCGCTTCCTGGATGAGTTGTTCGGAATAGGAATCAACCGAAGATGTCGCTTCATCGAGAATAAGAATGCTCGGATCGGTGACGTATGCCCTGAGGAATGAAATTAACTGCCGTTGACCTGACGATAACATCACACCGCGTTCCTTTACGTTATAATGATAGCCGTTGGGCAGTTTCATGATAAATTCATGAACCCCGATCTTTTTTGCCGCTGCGATCACCTGTTCTTCCGAAATGGAATCATCGTTAAGAGTAATGTTGTTTAGTATAGTATCGGCAAATAAAAAGACCTCCTGGAGCACAACCGCAATTTGCTGCCGCAGTGATTCCAGGCTGAAGGCGCTGATATTCGTCCCGTCTATGGTTATTTCTCCTGAATCTAATGTATAAAAACGGTTAAGGATGTTGATCATGGTTGATTTCCCGGCACCCGTTGCTCCAACAATGGCAACCGTATCACCTGCTTTAATGTTCAGTGACAAGCCTTTTAAAACCTCTTCACCAGGAACATAGGAGAAATGAATGTCTTTAAATTGAACCTCGCCTTTAAAATGCCCGGCCACGAGTGTTCCCGAATCAACGATATGGGCCTCTGTATCGAGGACCTTAAATACGCGATCGGCAGCAACCATGCCCATCTGCAGGGTGTTGAATTTATTCGCGATTTGGTTCAATGGCCTGAACATCATCGGGATCATCATGATAAAAGCCGTTAAATCACCTACTGTGGCTACCTGGTTAAAAACAACACTCATTCCACCAATCCATACTACAAGACCCAGGGTTATAGATGATAAAAATTCAGCCACCGGAAAGAAAATTGAATTATACCAAACGGTTTTTAGCCAGGCTTTTTTATGACGTTCATTTATCGCTTTAAAATTTTTGTATTCGATATGTTCGCGAGTGAAAAGCTGCAATATTTTCATTCCGGTAACGCGTTCCTGTACAAAAGAATTGAGTTTTGCCACCTCGGTTCGAACTTCTTCAAAGGCCCGTTTCATGAATCGCTGGAAAATCTTTGTCGCAAAAATTACGATTGGAAGCGTACATATCACGATAAGACCCAGTCGCCAGTTCATATAAAACATAACAACCCCAACTACCATCATCTTTAACAAATCGGAAAAGATCATAAAGAGGCCCTGACCGAAAATATCTGCAATACGCTCCATGTCGGTCACGGTTCTGGTAATCAATAAGCCTACAGAAGATTTATCGTAGTATTTCATTTTGAATTTCAGGATGCGATTAAAAAGCTTGACGCGGATATCCCGAACTACCGACTGCCCTAACCAACTCGCATAATAAATAAAAAGTAAATTACAGACGACCTCAAAGATCAATAGGACCATCATGATTCCAATATAGAACATAAAGCCGTCGAAATCGCGACTGGCTATATTATTATCGATAGCCTGCTGTAGAACATACGGGCGGGCTGCACCAAAAATGGAGAGGCCTATGACCGTAATAAATGAAATGATAAAAATGGTTTGGTATGGCCTGATAAAGGTCATCAAACGCCTGAACAGCGATATGTCAAAAACATTTTCTTTGGCCTTGCTCATTGTTGTCGTATTGTTTCGGGATACTCTATTCGATTCAAATATAAGCCATGTGCTGGAACTGATGCACCGGCACGGCTTCGATCCTTTGATTGAATTATGTCATCTAATTCTGCTAAACTCATCTTTCCTAATCCGATCTCAAGTAAGGTTCCAACTATGGCACGAACCATATTTCTTAAAAAACGATCCGCCTTTATGACAAATCTCAATTCATCACCTATTTGTTCCCATCGGGCATACTCAATGTCACAATTATACGTTTTTACATCGGTATTACTTCGTGCGAAGCATTTAAAATTCTTATGATGCAATAACATTTCTGCGGCCTCATTCATAGCTCCGACATTTAATTCCGGTTTAAAATAATAACACAGATCAATCTTAAAGGCATCTTTCTTGCGGGTAATCCTGTAATGGTACTCACGTGAAACAGCATTAAACCGGGCATGTGCTTCAGGATGAACATCATATATGTCATGAATAACAATATCCTTGGGTAGAAAGCTGTTCATTTTATAAATTAACTGTTGCCTGTCAAATTCTCCTTCATAATCAAAATGCGCTACCATATGAACAGCATGGACCCCGGTATCGGTTCGTCCGGCACCTACAATTCCAATTTGATCATCGAGCAGCATACCAACGGCCTTTTCGATTACCTCCTGGACCGTAATTGCATTCGGTTGGTTTTGCCAACCGTGATAAGCTGTTCCTTTGTAGGAAAGTTCAATAAAATATCTCAATCTTATTCGATACTTTTGGTAAGTTGCAAAGATAATTTAATTTGATATTGCAGCACTTATCTTAACATTTATCTATGACAAGAATTTTGTTGATCTCCGATACACATGGCTATATGGGTGAGGACATTTTGAAGTATGTCAAAACGGTAGATGAAGTATGGCATGCCGGTGATATTGGCGACATCAAACTTATGGACCAGATAAAGTCCTTAAAACCAATACGCGCCGTTCATGGTAATATTGATGGTCATCTGATCCGTTCGGAATATCCCAGGCACAACCGTTTCAGCTGTGAAGATGTTGATGTATGGATCACTCACATCGGAGGTTATCCGGGCCGATATGACAAAGAAGTGCGAGAAGAAATCAGAAAGAATCCTCCAGATCTTTTTATTTCGGGACACTCCCACATTTTAAAGGTCATGCCGGATAAAAAGAACAAATTACTTCATATGAATCCAGGGGCAATCGGAAAGCAGGGGTTTCACAGCCAACGCACCATGTTGCGTTTCGAGATTGATGGTAAGGCTATACAGAATTTAGAAGTGATTGAATATAAGCGTTAACATAAAAGGCCCGGATTAAATCCGGGCCTTTACGCACTAATACTACTAAGATGATAGGTTTATCTAAGCCGATCTACAGATTTTACAAGATCTTCATCCTTTTTTATGGCCTTATTGGCTAAGACCAAAAACACGATAGAAAAAATAGGAATGAGGATCCCAATACCTTTCTCCGAAACATCTGTTTCTCCAGATAAATTTAGAGATCGATACACAAATAATCCTAGTAAAATTAAGTTTAATATTATATTGAGTCGTCCGAGAACGAACTGTAATTTTCTGTTCTTATATAAGAAGATGGTACCTAAGGCTAATACCGCAGATGCCAGAAAAAGACCGAAATATAAGATCTCATCTTTTGCAAAGAATAAGGTATTCTCTAATGTCTTCCATAGGTGAAAAACAAAGATCAGCCCACCAGAGATTCCGGCTGTAAGAAGTAGATATATGGACTGTATACGTTGGATCATGATTTTGGAGGGACAAAAATAGCGGTTTCTTTTTTATTTCAAATATTAAATATTGAAAATAAAGTTGTATAATTGCAATATCAAAGCCACATGTTTAAGTCTTCGGCTTTGTTAATCTTCTGACATAAAATTCAATTTTTCCACGTTTCTCTCAAGGATTCTCCGGATTAATTTAATTCAACATAATTAATATAGACATTCACTAATGTTTGAAATTTCACAATTAAAAGAAAAAAAACTTCCTGAGTTACAGGAAATCGCGAAACAACTTAAGATTTCCAAATACAGAAGTATGAAAAAACTTGATCTTGTTTATCAGATACTCGATCATCAGGCTGCCAACCCCGGACAGGTTGTTACTTCAAATAGTGACCCTAAGGAAGAAAAACCTAAACCAGAGCGTCAACAACGGCGTCCGAGATCAGATTCTAAACCAAGTCGTCCGAATAAGCGAGATAACAGAACTGAGCCAACAAAGGCCAGAGATGATAAAAAGGCTCAAGACCAATCAAAACCTGCAGAACCTGCCACAAAAGAGGAATCGAAACCCCGACCGAAAAGGCAACAACCGCAACAACAGCATCATCAAAAGAAACATCAGAGTAAAAAAGAACACCACAAGAAACAAGACCCTAAAAAGCAAGATCAAAATGTAGGGAATAAGGATAGTCGAAATCGCTATCGCGAACCCGAATTTGAATTTGATGCCATTATTCAGAGTGAAGGTGTGCTCGATATTATGAGTGACGGTTATGGCTTTCTGAGATCGTCTGATTATAATTATCTGTCTTCTCCTGATGATATATATGTTAGCCAATCACAAATCAGGCTATTTGGTTTAAAAACTGGTGATACGGTTCTGGGGAATGTTCGTCCACCTAAAGAAGGTGAAAAATATTTTCCATTGATCAAAGTGAACAAGATCAACGGACTTGATCCTCAAATTGTAAGAGACAGGGTTTCCTTTGAGCATTTAACACCCTTATTTCCACAGGAAAAATTCAACCTGGCAGAACGTCAAAGCACCATATCTACAAGGATCATGGACCTGTTTTCTCCCATTGGAAAAGGACAAAGGGGAATGATTGTATCCCAGCCAAAAACCGGTAAAACCATGCTTCTTAAAGATGTGGCAAATGCAATCGCAGCCAATCATCCCGAGGTATACCAAATGATATTACTTATCGATGAGCGTCCTGAAGAGGTTACCGATATGCAGCGTAATGTTCGAGGAGAGGTTATTGCTTCAACCTTCGACAAGGAAGCGCATGAGCATGTGAAAATTGCCAATATTGTTCTTGAAAAAGCAAAACGTCTCGTGGAATGTGGTCATGATGTCGTGATTCTTCTCGATTCGATAACCCGTCTGGCCCGTGCCTACAATACCGTACAACCGGCTTCGGGTAAGATTTTAAGTGGTGGTGTTGATGCCAATGCCTTACATCGCCCTAAGCGTTTCTTTGGTGCTGCACGTAAAATTGAGAACGGTGGCTCATTGACGATTATCGCAACCGCATTGACCGAGACCGGTTCAAAAATGGATGAAGTGATTTTCGAGGAATTCAAAGGAACCGGTAATATGGAACTGCAACTTGACAGACGCATTTCTAACCGTAGAATCTTCCCGGCTATCGATCTTGTTTCATCCAGCACCAGGCGAGACGATCTGTTGCTTGATGAGAATACCATTCAACGTATGTGGATTATGCGTAAGTATCTTGCCGATATGAATCCTGTTGAAGCGATGGAATTCATTAACGACCGATTCCGTCAAACAAAGAACAACGAAGAATTCCTGATATCGATGAATGGATAAGATCCATTTATTTGGGCAATTCCAGATTTTTAAAGATTTTCTGAAGCATAAAAAAACCTCTCACATTGGAGAGGTTTTTTTATTTGATGTCTTTTAGATTATAGCGAAGCTACATGTTTGGCCAAACCTGATTTCAGGTTAGCGGCTTTGTTAGCATGAATAATATTTCGCTTGGCCAATCGGTCGATCATCGACACAACCTCAGGAAACATTTTTTCTGCATCTTTTTTCTTCGTCAAGTCACGCAACTTCTTAATCGCGTTACGCGTTGTCTTGTGTTGATAACGGTTACGGAGACGTCTTGTCTCAGTACTTCTGATTCGTTTTAAAGCTGACTTATGGTTTGCCATCTCTTTGTTTTAAAATTTGTAGCCCGTAGGGGAATCGAACCCCTCTTACCAGGATGAAAACCTGGCGTCCTAGCCGATAGACGAACGGGCCGGTTTCAAAAATTGCAAAGTGTTTAATTACTTTGCGGAGGCAAAAATACAACTATTTTTAAATGCTGCAACCCTGTAATTATATTTTTTAAAAAAAGTTGATTAGTATGCTTTGGCAAAAAGTACCCGGCGTTCTGAAGGGTTGCCCGTTAAAACACAATTCCCGGGAACAGCCTCCGTATAAATCGGAATACACCGGATGGTGGCTTTTGTGAGTTCTTTAATACGATCTTCAGTCTCATCCGTTCCATCCCAGTGAGCCGAAATAAAACCTGTCTTTTCTTCTAAAACCGTCTTAAAGGTTTCAAAATCGTCAACTTCCGTTATGTGTTCATCCCTGAAATTCAAAGCTTTATCAAACATAGACGTTTGAATCTCATCCATCAAATCTTTAATCTTTGAAACAACGGCATCAAAAGGGATTATTTCCTTAGTCAAGGTATCGCGTCTGGCCAATTCAACCGTTCCGTTTTCAAGATCTTTTGGTCCGATCGCCAAACGAACAGGAACACCCTGAAGTTCATATTGGGCAAACTTGGCTCCTGGACGCTGTGTATCCCGGTTATCATATTTTACCGATAATCCTGAACCCCTTAATTCATCAATTAATCCTTTGGCAACGACATCGATCTGTTCCAGTTGCTCTTCCGATCTGTAAATAGGCACTATTACAACTTGAATCGGCGCCAGGTTTGGCGGTAAAACCAATCCTTTGTCATCGCTATGCGTCATAATAAGAGCGCCCATAAGCCTCGTTGATACACCCCAGGACGTTGCCCACACATAATCTTGTTTACCTTCTTTATTTGTGAATTTTACATCAAAAGCCTTGGCAAAATTCTGACCTAAAAAGTGGGAGGTACCGGCCTGAAGAGCCTTACCGTCTTGCATAAGCGCTTCAATACAAAAGGTGTCTTCAGCACCTGCAAAACGTTCACTTTCGGTTTTTAGCCCCTTTATTACTGGAATCGCCATAAAGCCCTCAGCAAAACGAGCATAAACATTATTCATCAGTTCAGCCTCTTCATAAGCCTCTTCTTTTGTAGCGTGCGCAGTGTGGCCTTCCTGCCATAGGAATTCAGCCGTTCTCAAAAACAACCTGGTTCTCATTTCCCAGCGCACCACATTGGCCCATTGATTAATCAATATGGGCAGATCGCGATAAGACTGAATCCAGTTCCGATAGGTATTCCAGATTATGGCTTCACTGGTTGGCCGAACAATTAGTTCTTCTTCGAGTTTTGCTTCAGGATCAACGCGAAGTTTGCCCTCGTTGTCAGGATCATTTTGAAGGCGATAGTGGGTTACAACCGCACATTCTTTTGCAAATCCTTCCGCGTTGGCCTCCTCAGCTTCAAACAGACTTTTAGGGATAAACAATGGAAAATACGCGTTTTGATGCCCTGTTTCCTTAAACATTTTATCCAATTCGGCCTGCATTTTTTCCCAAATTGCAAAACCATATGGTTTTATAACCATACAGCCTCTTACAGCCGAGTTTTCAGCCAAATCAGCCTTGATGACCAATTCGTTATACCATTTCGAATAATCTTCGCTTCTTGGAGTAAGATTTTTACTCATATCATGCAATTTGGCACAAAAGTTGTGCTTATGTTAAATAAAAAAATAGTTCAGCAAAACTAACTATTTTTGTTATGTTCAACAATATAATTTAAGAGATATGCAAGCAATTAACTACCTTCAATCAAAAATGCATTATTTCGGTATTATTGTTCTTGGTTTATTATTGGTTTCCTGTGGCTCTTATCAGTATGCAGGTTACGAAGAAGACGCCATTTATGGTGAATCCGAAAGGGAAGTTCAGTATGTTGAGCGCGTTGTTACAGAAGACAGATCTGACGATAATAACGGTTATTACAAGAACTATTTCAAGGAAAAAACATTACAGTATGAAAATGCTTCTGGGGAAAACACCGTTTTCACCGACATCGATTCATATGAAGGCAGCTATGAAGCTGAAAATGACAGCTTAAGATATGCCGAACAATATTATACCGAAGGATATGCTGGCTGGGGCCAAGAGCATAATCAAGATGTTTATATTAATGTCTATGGTGGCCATATGTATAATAGTATATGGTGGAATCGCCCAATAGGTTGGAACTGGGGCTGGAATTATGGTTATGGCTGGAATTACGGTTTTGGCTGGAATTACGGTTTTGGCTGGAATAATTGGAACCCATTCTGGTGCCCACCTTATTATGGCGGTTTTTATGGCGGATTTTACGGCAACCCATGGAATTATGGCTATGCAGGTTATTATGGTTATGGACGACCCTATTATGGAGGCGGATATGGCTACTCCTATAACGCCGGAAGACGCAGTTCAGCTTATTCGAATTCTACCCTTGCTGGTCTTGGCCGAAGAGGTGGTTTAGATACCTATTCCGGCAGACGAAGTTCGGTGAATTCTTCAGTTAGTCAGGGTCGCCTGAATCCGAGAGATGGATATTCAACTAGACCATCAAGCTCAAGGGTTCGACCATCAGGAACATCTACCGATTCCAGAATTAAACCAAACAGCAGACTGCGTCCGGGTATCAATACACGACCAACAAACTCAAGAATAAAACCAACTATAAACTCAGGACGGGTTAAACCAAATTCAACCGTTCGACCAGGAACAAGACCCGGCGTTCGGCCACAATCAACAAGACCTAAGTCAAGGCCGCAGGCGAAGCCACGAAAAAATAATAGCAAACCTGTTTATCGCTCACGATCAAGTTCAAATCGGAGCAACTCATATAGCCGACCGAGCTCAAGAAGCAGCAACAGATCCTCTGGCTTCTCAAGGTCGTCGTCTTCCAGAAGTAGTGGAAGTATGCGGTCGTCTGGTCGATCATCAGGTTCATCACGTCGCGGTGGGGGTCGTATGTAAAATTAAATTTCTAAATACTTAACATTATTAATATGAAAAGGTTAATTCTTCTCTTCATAGGTGTCATCGTCATGCCTACGATGTTCGCTCAAACAATTACCGATGCCGTAAGATTCTCGGAAAATGAAGTAAACGGTACAGCACGATTTCGAGCCATGTCAGGTGCTTTCGGAGCCCTGGGTGGTGACTTGTCTGCCATAAGTATAAACCCGGCAGGATCGGCCGTTTACAACCGGCCAACAGTGGCATTGTCTATATCAAATTTAGATATCGATAATGCAGCGGAATATTTTGGCAATGTTAACAGAAGTTCAAACTCTGAATTCGATCTGGGCCAGGTAGGTGGTGTTTTCGTTTTTAATAATACCAACATGGACTCGCCCTGGCGTAAATTCACGCTAGGTATTGCTTATGAGCAAACAGCGAGCTATGATAATGATTTCTTCGCTTCTGGTATCAACACACGATCTATCGACAGCTATTTCCTGGCGAACGCTCAGGGTTTGCGTCTTGATGAAATTTCAGTCCTTGAGGGAGAAAGCATAAGTGATGCATATTCTGAAATCGGGTTTCTTTTCGGTTATCCGCATCAACAGGCATTGCTTGGATTTGAGAGTTTCATATTAGAACCTGACGACATTAATGATGATGCCAATACGGTTTATTTTTCAAATATAGCCCCTGGAAGTTTTAACCAGGAATACAGTTATGTTGCAAATGGCTATAATGGAAAATTGACTTTTAATGCCGCCATACAGCATCAGGATAATATCTTCTTAGGATTAAATCTTAATTCACATTTCATTGACTATAATCGATTCACATACCTGTATGAAGGCAACTCCAATCCGGGAAGCTTCGTAACTGAAGTGGGTTTTGAAAATATTTTAAGAACTACCGGAAACGGATTTTCTTTTCAACTCGGTGGAATCGCCAAATTGAGTGATGCGGTTCGACTCGGATTTACCTACGACTCTCCCACCTGGTATCAGATCGAAGAAGATACAACGCAATATTTGGCCACAGTCATAGACGATGGAAATGGAACCTCCACGATAGTACTTGATCCTCGAATTGTAAATATTTTTCCAAGATATGACCTGCGCACTCCTGCGAAATATACCGGAAGTATTGCTTTAGTTTTAAGCAACTCAGGATTGATCAGTTTCGACTATTCCAGAAAAGATTATTCAAATACAAAACTTAAGCCGGAATCAGATCCAGCCTTTGTGGTTCAGAATAATTTGATCAGCAATGCTCTTAAGGCGGCTAACATATACCGCATTGGCGGGGAATTACGTCATAATCAATTCAGTTTCCGCGCAGGCTATCGTCTCGAAGAAAGCCCTTATGAAGATGACAGTTTTTATGGAGACCTTACAGGTTATTCCCTCGGATTAGGTTATAGCTTTGGCAGTGCCAAATTAGATTTGGCTTATCAAAATTCTGAACGGACAGTTAGTTATCAGTTATATGATGTCGGTTTAACGGATGCCGCAAAAGTTAAAGCCGATAATTCGGAATTGACCTTAACCCTAAGTCTGTCTCTGTAACTAGGATTATCTTAAAGATAAATTAAAAGGTCCGATTCTAATTGAATCGGACCTTTTTTTTGAATCCCGGTTTTAGCGCTTTAAACTAAAATGGGCTCTAAATTCTTTTCGTACTTCATTACCAGGTTCTATATAATAAATCGAGAACCAGTAATCATCCGATGGCATAAGCTGCCCGTTATAGGTCCCATTCCATCCTTCTCCGTCCGGATTAAGCTGCTTGAGCAACTTGCCGTATCTGTCGAATATATAAATACGTGCCCCATTCAATGCCCGAATACCTGTAATGTTCCAGCTGTCGTGGTAGCCATCACCATTGGGTGTGAAGAATAATGGGTAGTCGATCACCATCACCTCTGCTATCCCGATACCACAGCCTCTGATATCACGTGCTGTAACCACATGATCACCCGCCGATACACCAGTAAAGGTGCCACTGGTCTGCCAGGGACCATCATCTAAACTGAACTCATACTCTCCAAGACCCGTTGCCGTGGCCTCGATCACATGATCATCTGCGAAAGCCAGGGTTGTCACCTGGGCCGTCACTA
>JABDIV010000120.1 GCA_013003555.1 Flavobacteriaceae bacterium | reverse complement strand
AAAATACTTTTGAGTTCAACTCGAATAAAAAAACCACAACATTTGTTGTGGTTTTAGTTCTTGTAGTGACCTCGGCGGGATTCCTTGCTTCGCAATCATCCTGACAAAGCTCGCCTCTGCAAATACTGAAACCTCAGGAGCAATGCTCCCGACATATTTTTATTCTCGTTCCACCTTAAAAATACTTTTGAGTTCAACTCGAATAAAAAAAACCACAACATTTGTTGTGGTTTTAGTGCTTGTAGTGACCTCGGCGGGATTCCTTGCTTCGCAATCATCCTGACAAAGCTCCGAAGTCTAAATGAAAAGTACAGATCAGAGATTTGAAGTATGTTTAATTTCATCATTTTGAACTTTCAGGATTCCTTGCTTCGCAATCATCCTGACAAAGCTCCGCTTTGAAAATCACCTAAACAAAAAAACGCTCAAGCAAGCTTGGCGTTTTTTCTTATTATGTGATTTATTCGTGACCTCGACAGGATTCAAACCTGTAACCTTCTGAGCCGTAATCAGATGCGCTATTCAGTTGCGCCACGAGGCCGTTTTTGCGGTGGCAAATATATTCCTTTTTAAAATGAATATCAAGTAATTGCGAAATTATTAAATAGTCGATCGTGCAGTATTAATCCAGGGCATTACGCGTTACAAACCAGCGCCAGCCGATGATGGCCATCTGTAATTTAGAGGCTTTTGCCAAATCCAGTTGCTTCTTCGAGTAACTCGGTAAAATAACTTTATTAATTTTTGCCAGGATTTTAAACACTTGCTTTGACATGTAACAACTCGTTTAAACAAAAATAGTAAAACTTATTCCAGAATTAAGTGTTGAGGTCCATGACATAGGACTTGATTCAATTCTATTGAAAATTTATTGTGGTTTTAACGAATGAATAAATTTTAATTAAACTCATACCCTCAGGGGTGGAAATCCTTTTTCTTTTTGGAATAATCTATGAATTTAATGAAGTCGTTAGATGGTAAATAAACGAGAATACATTGATTTATATCATTGTTTATTCAATTTGATATTATTAGGTTTATTGATTAATAAATTTTGTCATGAAAAGTCTAAAAACATATTTCAATTTAGTTACACTGGTTTTGTCAGCATTAATTTTCTTCCAAGGTTGTACAGTTTACAGATCAGCAAATGTTTCGCTGGAAGAAGCAGCACTGGCAGATACTAGGGTTAGAATTAAAACCAAAGACAATAAAACATTAAAATTTAACAAAGTTCAATTCGAAAACAATCAATTTTATGGGAAGACCCAATATGATGATAAATTGATTAAAGTGGGCATAGATGAGAATAACATAGACAGAATACAAGTGAAGGATAAGGGTAAATCGACACTCTTAAATATTGGTGTTCCTGTCCTAATACTCGGTATTCTTGCATTAGGTTTTGTACTAAGCATTTCTCCATATTAATACCACAAATAACGAAGTCATATCTTTTTCTGTTAACCGCTCCCAGAAATATTGAATTATTTTTTCGGCTCAACTAATAAAAAAAATAGTAAAACTTATTTTGAAACTAAGTCTTACTATTTAAAAAATGGTTGGTTAGTAAACCTTTATAGTGGTTGAAAGATGCATTAAAAAATAACGCTTATAAGGTCTATTAATAGGGCGGCTAGTGCGATCATTAATTTAGCAAGTGCGATCATGATTTATTGTTTTAAATGGTTGATAATTAACTTGTTTTCTTAATTGTTTCGGCAATATATAATTTCGGGAATGTTGTCTCCAAGAAATTTTATGAAAAAGAATAAATTTGACTTTAAGGTATAAAGCAAAAAGATAAAATAAATAACAATATATTCTTACTTACCTACAAATAAGTTACAAATCATTATAATAAATACTATAAAAGATATATGATTGTAATAATTGTAGGTAAAAAATTAAGCAATTTTTAAATTTGTAGAGTAAAAAAGAATAAAAAAGATGATTTTAAGTCAAAATTATCTTTTATCATACATTTTTGTAATGAAGAAGCCCGGTTCTAAAAAACCGGGCTTTTGCTTAAAAAAGTATTGAATCGGGTTGATCCTAGTCTTTCTTTTTTATGATAATCGCACCATTTTTAGCCTTTTCACCATATTTCTTAATAGCGCTTTCACCTTTAAGTACCTCAATTGATTCGATTTCATCTGAACCCAGATTTTGAACATCCTCCTTTGATGCCTCTTTACCATCTATAATATACAGTGCATCTTCATCGCCACCCATAATCCTGATCTTGTCATCTTTTACCTCCGAAATGATAACCTTTACCTCGTCATCGTCCTTATCGGATATCCAAACATTGCCGTCTTTCTTATCAACCCATTCGCTGATAGTTTTACCGTCTTTGTCTTTCTTTATAATTACATTGTAATCACCGTCCTTCCCCTCTTTAATTTCGAGAAGCTCGACATCATGATCTTCATCGTCATCTGAAAAGAAGAACGTGTTGTCTTTACCCACTTTTTTGATCTCCTTTACTTCATCACCGTCCTTTATAATTATGGTCATCGCTTCTCCATGGATTTCATGTTCCTCTCCGTCGTCGGAAGAGTAAACAAAAACGTTGTTACCCTTATTTAACTTTTTAATTTTCACATGACCATCTTTTGTCTCGTAATGCATATCATGATCCTCGTGTATGGCATGTCCGTCCCCGATGGTAATCGATTTATCGTCAACAATTGTAATACGAATGGGTTTAATACCGTCATCGCTGTTTGAGCTGTAATTGGCACTGGATGATTCGGTTTTTGCAGTAATGGAAATGGCTATAATCTCATCAGCGCTGTTTCGCTTAATGCCCTTAAACTTCAGGGTTATTCCCTTTTTATCAAATTTAGAGGTTAACGCCTTAAGGTCCTGGTCAGACATCGTTTTATCAATAACTATTTCGACACTTTCCTGGGCCTTTTCAGGCTGATTCATTAAACCGGATTGTATATCTGATGTTTGTGTTTCATAAGTCACGATTTCTTTGGTATTAAAACTCATAAGAAAGAGTGTTAGAACCGGAACCATAAGAATCATCTTTAGCCGGTTTAAATTGTTTGATTTGCTTTTGTGTAACATAACTATTCGTTTTTTGATTAATGAATTATAAAAGTTATTGGCCATTACCATTTTGTACTGGGGTAGAGTCGTTTTTAAAAGCAGGCGCTGATACGCTTGAAAGCAGTTTGACAGGCTCTGAGCTCGCTCATCAGCTATAAATTCAAGATTCTGTTCAATGGCCGATTTGTACAACCATGCAATGGGATTAAACCAATTAAGAATGCTGACCAATTGAGAAATTAATAGATCAATCGAATGCCATTGTCTTGCATGTACAGTTTCATGTGCAATGATCTGATCGAGATCTTCTTTACTGAATTGATTGGGATTGAAAACGATATAATTGAAAAATGAAAAAGGAGAGACATCATCATTTATTTCAACATGAATGAATGCGCCTTGCTTTATTCTTTTGCTTCTTAGAATAAGAAGTCCCAATGAAATCATTTGAATGATAAATCGTGTTGTAAAAACAATTACCCCAATTATATACAAACTGGAATAAATTTGAGTCATCGACCAAGTTGAGGCTTCGTTCGATTGAGATATAACCGACGGTTCGGTGGCCATAAAACTAAGGTCAACGGGCATAGCCTTTGTTACATAAACCGGGATTACGATCCAGGGCAGTATAACCGATAGCAACAGGCCGATATTCAGGAATTGTCTGTTCGATTTAAAAAAGGTTTCCTTTTGTAAAAAGACCTTATAGCAGATATAGAACAAGGTCAGAATAGCCGAGAATTTTAATAAAACGTCCATATTATTTATCCTTTTCGATTAAAGCAATAATTTCTTTCAGATCATCAATACTTATTTTCTCCTCCTTCGCAAAAAAGGAGACGACATTCTTATAAGAACTATTGAAATAATTGTCAATAGCATTATTAAAAAACCGTTTTCGGTAATCCTCTTTAGAGATCAACGGATAATATTGATGTGTTTTTCCGAAGGCGTTATAGCCAACATAACCTTTGTCTTCTAAATTTCGTATAATGGTGGAAAGCGTATTATAGTGTGGTTTATTACCAGAAAACTCAGCCAGAACATCTTTCACAAAAGCCTTTTCAAGCTTCCAGAGGATATGCATTATCTGCTCCTCTTTATTGGTTAACTTTTCCATTTCCAATGAGATAAAAATTTTGTTATTCAAACTTATAACTAAAAATATAGTTATACAACTAAACATATAGTTATTTAACGAAATTTTATAATTTCTATCAATATTCTATTGAATAAAAATTGCTCGTCTTTTTCGGCATTGGTAAATCCTTGCCTTATATTCGCAAACAGTTTGAACCTTTAGGTTCATTTTCTGATCTCGCAATTCCTTATGAGCGTACTCTGGTTGATCTTAGGTTTGATTTTACTCGTCGTCGGCGGTGAATTTCTCGTGCGTTCGGCGGTGGCCCTTTCTTTTAAGTTTCGGCTTTCGAAATTGATTATAGGAATGACCATAGTTTCTTTTGCCACATCAGCACCTGAATTATTGGTAAGCCTCAATGCGGCCTTCAATAATGCACCGGCAATCGCAATCAATAACGTAGTTGGATCTAATATTGCCAATATTGGTTTGGTATTGGGGATTACGGCTATGGTAGGAAATATTGGGGTTAGCAGGTCCTTTTACAAACTCAACTGGCCGGTGATGATGCTTTTTTCGCTCGCGTTGTATTATTTTCTTTATAATGACAACCAGCTTAGTCACTTTGAAGGCATCTTACTATTCTTAGCGCTAAATATTTTTATTTTCTTTCTTATACGTTCGGCCCGAGGTGGAGCGAACCTTGATGATGAAGTAGATGAGACCCTGGCCATAGTATCCAATTTCAGAATTGGGTTATGGTTGATAATAGGAGCTGTCGCGCTTTATTTTGGTTCTGAATGGCTGGTAAGTGGGGCAATAGATCTTGCAAAGGCCATCGGTGTGAGTGAAGCGGTGATTTCGGTTTCTATGATTGCCATAGGAACAAGTGTGCCTGAGCTAGCGGCCTCTGTAATAGCAGCAGCGAAGCAAGAAAAAGCCATCTCCCTGGGCAATCTCATCGGATCTAATATTTTTAATATAGGCTCTGTATTAGGGCTTACGTCAATGATCAAGGTTATTCCGGTTACCGATCCATCCATTTTGAGTCGCGATATATTTTGGATGTTGCTGTTTGCAGTTGTTCTCATCCCTCTAATCCTCATCCCCAAACGATTTCAGATTAACCGATTTAAGGGTTTGGTTTTGGTAATGGGTTATGGAATTTTCATCTTCATGGTTTTTAATTCCTCATCCGGGGTATAAAAAAACCGAATCGCTAGATCCGGTTTTTTATTTATGAACTAATAAAATTTAAACTAAAGCATTCACTTCAGCGCTTTTAACTGTTTGTATGATGCGTCCTGCAATTTTATAAGGATCACCATTGGATGCCGGACGACGATCTTCCAGCCAGCCTTTCCACCCGTTTTCCACCGTAATAATTGGAATTCTGATAGATGCTCCTCGATCGGAAATTCCATAACTAAAGTCAGACACATGGGCTGTTTCGTGCAATCCGGTCAGCCGCTCATCATTAAAAGCTCCATAAACGGCAATATGCTCATCGGTAACTGGTCTGAAGGCTTCACAAATTTGCTCATATATTTCTTGACTGCCACATGTACGAAGGGTTGTATTCGAGAAATTAGCGTGCATTCCCGATCCATTCCAATCACCTTTCACAGGTTTCGGGTGGTATTCAATATAGTAACCATATTTTTCTGTCAGTCGGTCTAATAAATAACGGGCAACCCACATTTCATCACCTGCCTTTTTCGCACCTTTTGCGAACAATTGAAATTCCCATTGTCCGGGAGCAACTTCCTGGTTGATCCCTTCGAAGTTAAGACCGGCAGCAATGCAGAGGTCGGCATGCTCTTCAACCAATTCTCGTCCCCAGGTATATCGGCCACCAACCGAACAATAATACTTTCCTTGTGGACCGGGGAATCCGCCTCTAGGGAATCCTAAAGGTAAATCTGTTTCGGTATCCATCAAGAAATATTCTTGTTCAAATCCAAACCAAAAGTCATTATCATCATCATCAATTTTAGCCCGCCCATTTGATTCATGTGGTTTGCCATCGGCCATCAGAACTTCTGTCATAACCAAATACCCGTCTTTTCTTGTTGGATCCGGGAATATTGCAACAGGTTTTAATAAACAGTCAGAAGCATTACCTTCAGCCTGCTCCGTAGAGGAACCATCAAAAGACCATAACGGACAATCTTCCAATTTGCCACTGAAATCATCTTCTATTTTTGTTTTACTTCTCATGTTTTGAGTCGGTTGATGTCCATCCAACCAAATGTACTCTAATTTCGACTTTGCCATTTTAATTTATTTTTTAAAGCGATAAATTTACGGCACAAATATATCTATTTTGCAAAAAACCATATAATTATTAGGGTATATTTATCAACAATTCGATAAATGGCAAATTGACCCCTAAAAAAAGGGGGGTTGTTAAAAAATAGTCTAAAAAATCATCAATAATTTGAGAAATTGTTAATAATGTCATTTACATTTGTTCTTCCTAATTAATCAGAACAATTCTCAGTTGTTTATAATATAATTTAATTATGTCTACCCTGCGTTTTCATTCACTGAAAGAGAGTTTAAAACGGGAACCACTTCCCGTTGATGAAACCGATAAACGATCAAGCCTGTTTGCATCTAATGTGTTTAACATCGAACGTATGCGTCACACCTTAACAAAAGATGCTTTTAAGAGTGTTTTAGCGGCAGTTGAAAAAGGCTCTAAGATAGATCGCGGCATAGCCGATCAAATTGCTGCTGCCATGAAAGATTGGGCTCTTGCTAAAGGTGCAACTCATTATACACATTGGTTTCAGCCTTTAACAGGTGCCACGGCCGAAAAACATGATGCCTTTTTCGAAAGAACCGCTGAAGGTCGGGCCATCGAAAAATTTGGTGGAGGACAGCTGGTTCAGCAGGAGCCCGATGCATCCAGTTTTCCGAGTGGTGGCATAAGAAACACGTTTGAAGCACGTGGTTATACGGCATGGGATCCGTCTTCACCGGCTTTTATTTTTGGTACAACCCTGTGTATTCCAACGGTATTTGTTGCATATACGGGAGAGGCTCTCGATAATAAAACACCCTTGCTGAAAGCGCTTCAGGCTGTTGATCAGGCAGCGGTAGCCGTTGCAAGATATTTTGATAAAAACGTAAAAAAGGTCAATGCCTCCCTGGGATGGGAACAGGAGTATTTCTTAATCGATTTGTCTCTTGCCATGTCACGGCCTGATATTGTTCTCGCCGGAAGAACGCTTTTAGGCCATTCACCGGCAAAGGGGCAGCAATTAGATGATCATTACTTCGGAAGTATACCAAGGCGTGCGTTGTCCTTTATGCGTGATCTCGAAAACGAATGCATGCTTCTTGGAATTCCTATTAAGACAAGACATAACGAAGTGGCACCAAACCAATTTGAAGTTGCACCGATTTATGATGAAGCCAACCTTGCCGTTGATCATAATAGCCTGATTATGGATGTTATGGATAAGATCGGGGAACGCCATTATTTTAAGGTGCTGCTGCATGAGAAACCTTTTGCAGGCGTGAATGGTTCGGGTAAGCACAACAACTGGAGCTTAAGTACCAACACTGGGATTAATTTATTAAGTCCGGGTAAAACCCCGATGAGTAACCTGCAGTTCTTAACGTTTTTTGTTAATACCATAAAAGCAGTTCATGACTATGAAGAATTGTTGAGGGCATCGATTGCTTCCGCAAGCAATGATCACCGGCTCGGTGCAAATGAGGCACCTCCGGCCATTATCTCCGTTTTTATCGGAGAGCAGCTAACAAAGGTTTTGGAAGAATTAGAGACGGTAACCAAGGGAAAGCTTTCACCCAAGGAGAAAACCGAATTAAAATTAAATGTTGTCGGTAAAATTCCTGAAATCCTGCTCGATAATACCGATAGGAATCGAACATCACCTTTCGCATTTACTGGAAATAAGTTTGAATTCAGGGCAGTTGGTTCTTCAGCGAATTGCGCTAATCCCATGACGGTTCTCAATTCAATTGTTGCTAAGCAATTGATTTCCTTCAAAACCGAAGTTGATAAACTGATCAAGTCTAAAGACATGAAAAAGGACGATGCGATTTTTAATGTCATAAGAGAACTGATCAAACAATCAAAGCCAATTCTTTTTGAAGGTAATGGTTATAGTGATACCTGGAAGAAAGAGTCCAGGCGTCGCGGTTTGAGCAACAACCAAACAACACCTGAAGCGTTAAAAGCACGCATCGCTAAAAAAACCATAGATCTGTTCGAGGAATTGGACGTGATGAATCGCATAGAGATAAAGGCGAGGTATGAGATCGAGATCGAGGAGTACACCCTAAGGCTTCAGATTGAGAGTCGGGTTCTTGGGGATATTGCCAGAAATCATGTCATCCCGACAGCCGTTAGGTATCAAAATATCTTAATCGAAAATGTAAGCGGACTCAAAACCATCTTCGGTTCTGAATATACATTGCAAGCCGCTGAACAAATCGAATTGATCAAAGATATTTCCGCAGGTATTTCAGCTATCAACTCTGGTGTGACGAATATGATCAATGCAAGAAAAAAAGCGAATAAAATAGAGGCCATTGATAAGAAGGCCAAAGCCTATTGCGATTCGGTAAAACCGTTTTTCGAAGAGATCAGGTACCACTGCGATAAACTTGAATTACTCATCGATGATGAGATCTGGCCACTTACAAAATACCGGGAATTGTTATTTACACGCTGATTTATTGTTTTTTTAGATGCATTTAATTGTTAGGGTAAAAGGTTCGTATTCTTACGTTTGAATACGTTTTCTTAAAAAAAAAATTCACCCATTTTGGTATTTCATCTAAATAATTAACTTCTTATCGAAAATTAAGGAAAAACCTTACGTTCTTTTATCGTGAACCTCTAAATCCATCATTTTTTTTGCTTAAATTTGAAGTGCTATTAATCAAATTTTGTAAAAATGAAAAAGTTACTGTTAAGTGTAATTGCACTTATGGTTGCCACTCTTCTATTCTCTCTGGACGACTCGTTGGAGGTTCAAGAAGATGTTTCGCAAGACAACAATATTGAAATGACCAAGAAGTCTGAAAACGCATCTTGAGATTATGGAATAGTTTTTTCGTTTTTATATTTAGTACGGAAGGCTTAAAGGGTGTATGCTAACAGCAGCGCGTTTTAAGCTTTTCTTTTTCAACAATTTTAAACCAAAATAAAAGTTTGCTTATATGAATTCGGGATTTGATATAGTAAACAGGAGTCCTTCGATTTTTGAATTCTTTATTTGCATGCAACGCTCAATATATTGCCTTAATCTTAGACCATGTAATCATGATGCGAAGTAATAAATCAATTAAGCTTCTCCTGCTTTTCTTGCTGCTTTTGAGTGGTTTTACTATTCAAAGTCAGGAGCAATCTGACGATGTGTTAAATGTCCAACCTGAAAGGACTGTGGAAAACAAGCGATTTGGTGCATCAATAAGAGGATCGAATGCCCTTACTGTTGGCATCGGGTCTTCAGTGATAAATGGAGATTATGTTGATCCGTTATTCGAAATTTATTTTCATGGAGGCTATAAACGTTTTATCAATCGCTATGTCAATATCAATCTCACATATCACAAGTTCAATTTAGCCTATAAAGATGTATTTAACGAAGGCTTTATGTCCTTCGACCTTAATCTGGAAGCCAATATCCTGCCTGAGGCGTCCTTCACGCCTTTTGTTTTCGTGGGAGGCGGTTTACATGCAAGCAATTATTTCGAGACCACCCAAACCAAGATCCAGGGTGGTGCGGGTATTGAATATCTGGTTATGCCGCAACTCGGACTTAAATTATCGGCCGATTACAATCACCTTTTTGATGATGAACTCGATGGGCTTATTTTCGGTGAGGCCGATGATATCTATTGGCGTATGGCCTTTGGACTTAATATTTATTTCGGACGTTTTTCAAAGAACAAAACGCTGAAAGGTGATGAACCTACCGTAAAGAAATCAAATCCGATCGATGGTGGTTATTAATAGTCACTCACAATCCTTACTTTTGCTTCAAAACAAATTTTGAATGAGTGAAGATGTTAGCAAGCGCTACGCACAACGTGGCGTATCGGCTTCAAAGGATGATGTTCACAACGCCATTAAAAACATTGATAAAGGGCTCTTTCCCAAGGCCTTCTGTAAAATTGTACCTGATTATCTAACCGGAGATAACGATCACTGTTTAATTATGCACGCCGACGGAGCAGGGACGAAGAGCTCGCTGGCCTATATGTACTGGCGGGAAACCGGAGATCTGTCTGTTTGGAAGGGCATTGCGCAAGACGCGCTCATCATGAACGTAGATGATCTTCTTTGTGTTGGTGCCACAGATAACATCATGCTATCTTCAACAATTGGGCGTAATAAAAATCTGATTCCAGGAGACGTAATTTCAGCTATAATTAACGGGACCGAAGAATTAATAGATGAACTGCGTTCATATGGTGTAAACATTCATTCTACAGGTGGCGAAACAGCCGACGTCGGTGACCTGGTTCGTACCATAATTGTTGATTCGACTGTAACGGCTCGCCTAAAAAGAAGCCAGGTAATCGATAATGCCAACATAAAAGCAGGAGATGTTATTGTCGGGCTCGCGTCTTACGGACAAGCTACCTATGAGCGAAGCTATAATGGCGGCATGGGAAGCAATGGTTTAACCTCCGCCCGTCATGATGTCTTTTATAAGGAACTCGCGGAAAAATATCCCGAAAGCTTTGATTCATCCATTCCTGAATCACTTGTTTATTCCGGAGGTATAAAACTTACAGATAATGTTGAAAATACCCCGCTGGATGCCGGTAAGCTGGTGTTGTCTCCCACACGAACCTATGCGCCTATCATAAAGAAGGTGTTGACCTCATGTGACAGATCATCTATCCATGGCATGATTCACTGCAGTGGTGGTGCGCAAACAAAAATCCTTCACTTCATTGAGGATTTACATGTTGTAAAAAATAATATGTTTGAGATTCCCCCATTATTTAAATTGATACAGGAACAGTCGGGAACCCAATGGAAGGAAATGTACCAGGTATTTAATTGCGGACACCGTTTTGAACTCTATGTCGATGAAAATGTTGCTGAAGAAATTATCAGCATTTCAAAAACCTTTAATGTTGATGCCAGGATAATTGGCCATGTTAAGACCTCAAGCAATAAAGCTTTGACGATTGAAAGTCCGTTTGGCAAATTTCACTACAGTTAGATAACAATCAGATATAAGCTTTCACCACTTGCAAGAACCCTACGGTTAAAGAAATATCAACAACAAACAATATGGTAAACAGCCGAATTGGATGAATACCCAGCCGCTTATAAAATTTCAATTTATGCCTTGCATTGGTCTCCGAGACCAAATACCAAACAAATACCGCTAAAAACAATTTCGTGGCAATTGCCGGAATAATAAAAGGGAATATTATCGCTATTGCAATATTAACGAGAAGGGACCACATGACAAATGGCCTGTAAAATGCTAGTATAGTCAGGAATTGCTGCATCTTATATCGATTAACGCAAATCTGAATTAAATATTTTTTATTGTTAATATGTTCATCAGATCAGCGGATAAAAAATTGGAAATTATCGTATTTTTGACCTCGATTCATTCCCGATGCTTGAGAAAATCCAAATAGTAAAACAACGATTTGATGAGGTCAATGACCTTATTATCCAACCTGATATAATAGCTGACCAAAAACGATATATCCAGCTGAACAAAGAGTATAAGGATTTAAAACAAATCGTTGAGAAGGGTGAAATATATCAATCCCTCATCGATAATATAAATGAAGCCGAAGAAATTATTGCTGATGGTTCTGATGAGGAAATGATTGAAATGGCAAAAATGGAACTGGAAGAGGCCAGGGCTAAATTACCGGGGCTAGAGGAGGAGATCAAGTATATGCTGGTACCGAAAGACCCCGATGATTCTAAGGATGTCGTGGTTGAAGTAAGAGCCGGAACTGGAGGAGATGAAGCCAGTATTTTTGCAGGAGACCTTTACAGGATGTATACCAAATATTGCGAAAGCAAAGGGTGGAAGGTGAGTGTTGTCGATTTTAATGAGGGTACCTCGGGAGGATTTAAAGAGATTATTTTTGAGGTTTCCGGAGAAGAGGTTTACGGTACCTTGAAATTTGAAGCCGGTGTTCATCGTGTTCAAAGGGTTCCGCAAACTGAAACGCAGGGACGTGTTCACACCTCGGCAGCTACGGTTATTGTTCTTCCGGAAGCAGAAGAGTTTGATGTCGAACTGAACATGCAGGATGTTAGAATTGAACGAACGACTTCAACCGGACCCGGCGGACAAAGCGTTAATACAACCTATTCAGCGATTAAATTGCATCACGAACCTACCGGAATAATAGTAAGCTGTCAGGATCAGAAGTCGCAGCACAAAAATCTTGAAAAAGCATTAAAAGTATTACGCTCCAGGCTGTACGAAGCAGAATTGGCTAAAAAAATGGCTGCCGATTCGGTAAAGCGTAAAAGCATGGTAAGTTCGGGTGATCGCAGCGCAAAGATTCGCACGTATAATTATCCGCAGGGGCGCGTTACCGATCATCGCATCGGATTGACCTTATATGATTTATCGAATATTATTAATGGTGATATTCAAAGAATAATCGATGAGCTCATGCTGGCGGAAAATACCGAAAAGTTAAAAGCCGATAATGAGGTGCTATAAAGATTTCAGGCAGCATAGTCGAATCCTTTCACGATTTATTTGTGGGATGATTTTTCTGCTTATTTTTTTCAATTGCAAAGATACATCTGGAAATTCACAAGATCAGGATGCGATCACCAGAGACAAAGATTCCATCAATACCTCGGTAAATGCTGATACTACCAAATCTGAAGGAGTAAAACCTGGCTGCAAATACGATATGTCTGAGCAAACCGATGATTTCTTGAGCGGTATTGAAGAATTAAATGGATATGAATGGGATGATAAAGAAAAGTCCGCAGCACTCGTTTTAAATGACCATTGGGGATTGACCCTGCGCCGCGGAGGTTGTGATTATTTTGAGCTATCGGCAACCTTTTATTATGACAGAAATCTGAACCTTGAAGAAAGCAAAAACATGGTTTTCGACCAGGTTAAATGGATCACGGGGTTGTTAAATGAATTCAACAGTGAATTGATTGAAAAGGCTTTGGATTCCGGATACGTCGCCATTCAACAAGTTTCTGAAGGGGATTATTTTATCAATTTCCTTGACGAGAGACTTTCCGATGATTATTTTTTTCGATTTCGAACCTGGGAGGATGCCACTAATTTTAAAATAGGCCAATACATAGAATAGTTTTGACAACCAATCATTTAAAAAATCAAATCCTTAAGAAGCAAAGTTTTCTATGCGTAGGTCTGGATGTTGATCTGGAAAAAGTCCCCACACATTTACTCACTGAAAAAGACCCGATTTTTGCATTCAATAAAGCCGTCATTGACGCCACTAATGAACGTTGTGTAGCCTATAAGCCCAACACCGCTTTTTATGAGGCCTATGGGTTGAAGGGTTGGACCTCTTTGAAAAAAACCATTGAATATTTGAACAATAACTATCCCGATCATTTCACGATTGCAGATGCTAAAAGAGGTGATATCGGGAATACAAGTTCGCGATATGCAAAAGCCTTTTTTGATGATATGGGATTTGATAGCATAACAGTTGCTCCTTATATGGGTAGGGATTCGGTTGAACCTTTTTTAGCTTATGACGATAAACACACAATACTTCTGGCTTTGACCTCAAATAAAGGTGCCTTTGATTACCAAACTAAGGAAATAAAAGGCAAACCCTTATACCAGGAAGTGATTGAGGTTTCAAAGTCATGGAAGAATTCTCAAAATCTGATGTATGTTGTCGGGGCTACCAAAGCCGAATATCTGGCTGAAATACGAAACATCATCCCGGATAGTTTTCTGCTGGTTCCGGGAGTTGGAGCCCAGGGCGGGAGTCTTGAAGATGTTTGCCGCTATGGTATGAACCAAGACGTGGGCTTACTCGTCAATTCCTCACGTGGGATACTGTATGCTTCAAGTGGTAAAGATTTTGCCATTGCGGCTGCAGAAAAAGCAAAGGAGTTACAAATTCAAATGAAGGCTATTCTCGAAGATCAGTTCTGATTTGAATAAGGTTCATGCCCTAAGAACTTCAGCCGGTTTAATTCCTCCAATAGTTTTAAGGCCCGATATTCTGAAATATCACTTAATGCTGAATCAGATTGCCTTAAATTATAGGCTTCCTCCATCAGTTGTCGATACTGTTGCTTCAGTGATTTCTCTTTCTTTTGAAGATTGATCAAGAGTTGATGATTTTATTGATCTATTCATTGAAGATAGATAAAAATTTGGATTTCAGCAAGTTAAAAAATCAACAAAAAAGTCGGTCTTATAACGACCGACTTGATCAACTAACTTTTACTAACTAAATTATGCATAAAACGACCGTTTAGACGGCGGTTGTAATATGTATTAAAGAACGAGATTAAAAAGAAGAATAATGTTATGTTAATATTAGCTTATGATTAAGTTTCATTTAATATTTTTAAAAAAAGTAAATCTTATGAAATATTTAATGTCGCTGCTTTTTTTTGTGTCTTTGGCACAACCAATTAATGCTCAGACCGATCAATCTTGTGCTTGTTGTACTGAAAATCATCAGCAATTCGATTTCTGGGTTGGTGAATGGACGGTTACAATTTCTGATGGTACATATGCCGGAAAAAACACCATAAAAAAAATTCAGGATAAATGTATTCTCCAGGAAAATTGGACCAGTGCGAGTCCGGGATATACCGGAACAAGCTTTAATTTTTATAACGCGACAACCGGACTTTGGGAGCAACTTTGGATAGATAATCAGGGACAAAGTTTACATATGACCGGTAAACGCGTCGGAGACCAAATGATACTTTCAACAGAAAAGAAAAAAGATAAAGAGGGTCGTACTGTTTTTCACCGTATTACCTGGACAAGAAATACCGATGGATCTGTACGTCAGTTGTGGGAAACCATTACGAATAATAAGGACGTGACGGTGGCTTTCGACGGTTTATACAAAAAAGTTCAATAAATGTTTTGAATAATCGCGTCGGTTTCTTCAAGTGACCTGAACACATCAAAACCGATTCCCTGAGTGCGTCTGGCCCCTAATACGTTGGCGTATTGAGCCGCTTTAACAGGATCATTGAATGCCGTAAATCCGAATGCCAGCCCACCAGCAAAGGAATCGCCACAGCCGGTTGTATCGACCACATCTTCAACGGGAACAGAGTTTATAAACGTCTTGGCGATGGCACCGTCCTCTTTCATGTAAAGCGCACAGCCTCGGGAGTCGAGCGTCACATAAAGGTAGGTCACACCTTTTTCCAGAACCCATGCCGCAAATTCATCGAGATGAGCAGTGTTGTTCTCATCGTAAAACGATGCATCATTATAATCCATGTCAAACCAGCAGCACAGGGATTCCTCGAGGTTCATTTTAAGAACGTCGATATAAGGTAGCCAGTCTGATTTGTCCTTCCAATATTGCCTGAGCCTGTCGCAGGTCTCATTCACATATGTTGTGGGACCATGAGCGTCAAAAACGACCATAGCCTTTGAATTCGATTTAATGTATTTTAAAGTATCTAATTCAATTTCGAAATCGGTAATGGGAACAAATACAAAACAATCTGAATCTAAATGATTCGCAACATGATCGGGTCTAATAGGTGTCATGTTAGTCAGCTGCTTTTCAATACGGTTGTTTTGATCGATAAATTTTAATTCAATAATCGTTCCCTGGTCACCAGTACTATTCAAACCCGATACATCGATATTATTAAATGGCTTGAACAACTCGACAATTGGTTGATGGTCTTTACGATGCACATTACTTATGGGAACCACTGTATCGGTTTCATCAAGTAGCTTGGAAATCCCGATCGCAGGATGAGTTACGCAACCATATTTTTTTATTACCTCACCTTTATGCGTCGTGATTGTATCACGTGGGATAGGTCCAATTACAGCGATCTTCATACACCTTATTTATGTTCTTGATTCTATTCTACAATAAATTAGCACGATATTTGTTACTTTAGAACCAAACATTCAATTGTTTGTTAAAAATAAGATTTGTCGGTGTCATGAAAAAACGTTGGGGATTTTTTATTCTGGTATTTTTATTGGGTGGATTAATTTTAGTTCAGGGACAGGTACGGATCTCGGATGAGATTCAACCTTCAAAAATTGTAACTGCCAATTCGCATAAACTCTTTTTAGTTGATTTCTGGGCTACATGGTGTGCGCCTTGTATCAGCGCCAAAAAGTATCTCGGGGTTATTCAGAAGCAATTTCCAGAAGACCTTTACATTCTCTCAATCTCAAATGAATCGCCTGGAACGGTGCGCAAATTTTTGACAAAACATCCATCCGACCTGGCCATTGCGATCGATTATGACAAGGAAACCTTTGGCAAGCATCAAATTAAAAGTTTGCCGAATGCTATTTTATTCTCCGGTCAGGGAGAATTGTTATGGCAAGGGCATCCTTCAAACCTGAACAATAGAGATATTCTACGATTTGTTAATCAGAATAATACCAAGGTAAAACGAAGCGATTTTATTGAATTGAAATCCTATAAAAAAATTACGGAAACACAAAAACCGGTTGAGGATGTAGATTCCAACAGTGGATTTGTAATAACCCCCACAGAAAACGGTCCTGAAATACTCAATATCATCAACCGCAAGCAATTTGTTGTTTATAAAGGAAATTTGATAAGCATTATGGCCTATCTCTGGGGAGTGTCTGATAAACAAGTGTTTCTATCCCCGGAAGTAAAAAATCAGAATTATGAATTGACTATTCCCAATGACGGACGCACTCAAAAAAATCTGGTTAAGCGTATTATGAGAAAACTGAAGTTACGGTATGACAGTAACTCGGTTTCGGGTGAAGCAGTGGTTTTAAAAACCGACAACCCGAAATTTTGGAACACAAAACAAATAGACTGGGGAAATGACAATCCAAAATATCTTATTGATGATGAACAGATTCAGGCTGATAATGTAACCTTCGATGAGATTCGATACCGCTTGGCCTTCTTATTGCGGATGCCTGTTATCAGTGATTTAAAAACAGATGCATCTGAACACGACTGGCAGATTCATTATAAGTATTATCAGCTGATGAAAACCGATCTCCTCGATAATTTTGGGATTATTGCTGAAAAGCGCTCGACCAGTTATCCGGTTTATATCTTACAAAAAAAGACCCCTTAACGGGGCCTTTTGATATTAAGGATTGAGGATATTAGTTGTTCAGAACTCTAAATTCAGTTCTTCGGTTTCTTTGATGCTCATTGTCTGAACATGCTACGCCATTTGAACAACGATTTACCAATCTTGTTTCACCATATCCTTTAGCCGAAAGACGACTTCTTGATATGCCTTTAGAAACTAAGTAGTTGACGACTGCATTAGCACGCTGCTGTGATAATGACATGTTGTAACTGTCGTTTCCTCTTGCATCGGTATGAGACATGATCTCAATATTTACCGGCTTATCGTTTAGGATTGGTAACAAACGCTCGTCGATTACCTTTTTAGAGGCAGGCGTTAATCTTGCGCTTGCAGTTTCATAAAAAATAGGAAGTGGTGTCGCATTGAGTAATTTACAATCGATTTCTTCCCAGCTGGTGATTCCACCTTTCTTAGATAATACAGTTCTTGTAACAGTTTCTTGACGAGCAG
This sequence comes from Flavobacteriaceae bacterium, assembly GCA_013003555.1. GTDB lineage: Bacteria > Bacteroidota > Bacteroidia > Flavobacteriales > Flavobacteriaceae > SHLJ01. Next base: position 9,100 of record JABDIV010000120.1, on the reverse strand, counting down.
GAACAGTTACGCTGCGGGTTGAAGCAGGCGTATCTACAACCTGACGCTTAATTGTAGCGTATTCTGCCGGAATTGCAATTTCTTCCATTCGGGCAGGCGTTTTAACCACGCGCTTCCTGTAGGTCGCGTTCTGTGCACCAACAGCCATACTTGTTGTTGAAGCATCCTTTGCTAAAGTTGTAAAGGAAAGATCTACAAATTGTGCAGGGTATTCAACAAAACATGCAGCGACGCAATCTTCCTTGTTCGGAGAGTCGCACTCGTCCAGTTGCTTGTACTCCCAACCTGAAGTCTTTGGATGGATCTCAAACGTTCTTGTATCACTTCCAAAGCTGGCAGGGATAATCGATACATCGTCACGTCCTTCTTTACTGATATAAGGAACCTCAATCGTTTCATATTGGGCAGGTACATAAACGAATTTTTTTGAAGCTTCTTTCACTAAAACTTCTTCAGTTACGGTTCGGTAGGTGGCGGGAACGACTTCTAAAGTAGTATAGGCTGGATAAACCTGAAGCGTTTCCTGTACTTCACTAAACTCATCTTTAGTGATACATTTCACATAACATTTTCCTGGATCAGGATTGTCGGGTAGATTTTGGGCGGACACGAAATTGATTCCCAAGCATATGCTGAGGAACACTAAAATTTGTTTCATAATAATGAATAGTTAATGGTTATTAATTTAATTTAGACCCTATTAAATTGCGTTATTAGCATTCGAGTTCATTAGGGAATTAGGTCGAACTCATTATTTAAGACCCACTTTATTGAAAAAGTCACATCATAGCTTAAATTTTTCTTCAGAGTCCTTTTATTGCATCTGTTTGGTCGTTATTGGATGTTTTCTGTTTCCAGTTTTGTCCTGCTCGAATGAACCGGGTAACAAACCTTTCGATTCCCTTCAATATATAACAGTGCTTGGGGTTGCCCAGGATGGTGGTTTTCCACATATCAATGCTCATGACGAATGGGCAGATCTCGAAAATGGAAAGCGCAAAAGGGAGTTGGTTGTTAGTCTTGGTCTGATAGATAAAACAGAACAGCAAAAATGGCTGTTTGAGGCAACTCCCGATATGCCCCAACAGTTATATATGCTCAATAAAGAAGAAAATGGAAATTCTATAATTGACGGTGTATTTCTAACCCATGCTCATATCGGCCACTATACGGGCTTGATGCATTTCGGACGAGAAGCGATGGGCGCTAAAGACATTCCGGTTTATGCCATGCCTAGAATGAAAGATTACCTTGAGACCAATGGCCCATGGAGTCAACTGGTTCAACTCAATAATATTACTTTAAAACCTATGGCACAGGATTCGTTAATTCAATTAAACCCAACACTTTCGGTGGTTCCTTTTAGGGTTCCGCATAGGGATGAATTTTCAGAAACCGTTGGATTCAAGATCATGGGTCCCCATCGTTCGGCACTTTTTATTCCAGATATCAACAAATGGGAGCTATGGGATCGTTCGATTATTGAAGAAGTGAAAGCAGTTGATTATGCCTTTCTGGATGCCACCTTTTTTAAGGAAGGGGAGATTCCAAGGCCCATGTCAGAAGTACCCCATCCATTTATTGAAGAAACGGTCAAATTATTCGAAAATCAACCCGATTCGGTGAAATCAAAGATCATCTTTATTCATTTTAATCATTCAAATCCGGCCTTGCATTCTACTGATCGATTGAAGGACAGCCTGACAAATCTCGGTTACCATTTCGCAAAAACAGGTGATCGTTATGGTTTGTAGACTTATATTCTCTAATAAATGAAACCCAGTTTCTGCAATTATCAGTAAATTTGTTCTTTCTAAAAGGTCTTCATTTTAATGGAAAAAATTGAACCATATAAACCAAAGCACAAAGTTCGAATTGTAACCGCAGCTTCATTATTTGATGGCCATGATGCCGCTATCAATATTATGAGACGTATCATCCAGTCAACAGGAGTTGAGGTGATTCATCTGGGTCATGATCGCAGTGTGGAGGAAGTGGTTAATACTGCCATACAGGAAGATGCAAACGCCATTGCGATGACCTCGTATCAGGGTGGGCATAACGAGTATTTCAAGTATATGTATGATCTACTGCAGGAACGCGGTGCCGGTCACATCAAAATATTTGGCGGAGGTGGTGGCGTGATACTTCCTGAGGAGATTGAAGATTTGATGAATTATGGCATCACACGTATTTATTCCCCGGATGACGGCCGTAAAATGGGCCTTCAGGGTATGATCAACGATCTTGTAAAACAATCAGATTTTGCTATCGGGGATCAGTTGAATGGAGAATACAAATCATTAAAAGATAAACAACCGCGTTCGATCGCCAGACTTATATCATCTGCAGAGAATTTCCCGGAGGTTTCGAGGGAGGTGCTTTCCAAAATTCATGAATCAAACAAATCATCCTCAACACCGGTGCTCGGTATTACCGGTACAGGTGGCGCAGGGAAATCCTCACTTGTCGATGAACTGGTAAGGCGATTTCTGATTGATTTTCCTGAAAAGACAATCGGACTTGTTTCTGTCGATCCATCAAAACGAAAAACAGGGGGAGCACTTTTGGGTGATCGCATTCGAATGAACTCGATCAATAATCCCAGGGTTTATATGCGGAGCCTTGCCACACGCCAGTCGAACCTGGCGCTTTCGAAATATGTCAACGAGGCGGTTGAAATATTAAAAGCAGCAGCATTTGACCTGATCATTCTTGAAACCTCAGGAATCGGACAAAGCGATACAGAGATTTTGGAGCACTCGGATGTTTCTCTGTACGTCATGACCCCTGAATTTGGAGCTGCCACTCAACTTGAAAAAATCGACATGCTTGATTTCGCTGATATTGTGGCGATTAACAAGTTCGATAAACGAGGCGCCAAAGATGCGTTACGTGATGTAAAAAAACAATACATGCGCAACCATAATCTTTGGGAAACACCTAGTGACGACCTTCCTGTATTTGGCACCATCGCCTCCCAATTCAACGATCCGGGCATGAATACGCTCTATAAGAAGGTTATTGATACCCTCGTTGAAAAAGCCGATACCGATTTGCAATCCTCATTCGAGATTTCCAGAGAGATGAGTGAGAAAATATATGTGATTCCACCTGCAAGAGTGCGTTATCTCTCTGAGATTTCTGAAAATAACAGGGCTTATGATAAAACGAGTTCGATGCAGGTAGAAGTTGCACAGAAACTATATGGTATCTATAAAACCATTTGTTCAGTTTCCAATGTTTCGTCGAGTGGAGAGGAGACACCTTTTTTAGGAAAATCTGGGTTGAATGATGAGGAGATCCTGAATCAAGTTCAGGATGACGAAGTAAAACTATTTTTAAGTCTGCTCATCAAAGAATTTGATCGGGTCAAAATGGATCTCGACCCACATAACTGGGAAATCATCACCGGTTGGGATAACAAAGTTAACCGATATAAAAATCCGGTTTATTCCTATACGGTAAGAGGTAAGGAAATCAACATACAGACGCATACCAAATCCTTGTCTCATTCGGATATCCCAAAGGTAGTCCTGCCAAAATATGAAAGTTGGGGTGATCGTTTAAGGTGGAGCCTGCAGGAAAATGTTCCGGGAGAATTCCCTTATACTGCAGGGCTTTATCCATTCAAAAGAATGGGTGAAGACCCGACACGCATGTTTGCGGGAGAAGGAGGACCGGAGCGAACAAACAGGCGTTTTCATTATGTGAGTCTCGAGATGCCGGCCAAACGCTTATCAACGGCTTTTGATAGTGTTACCTTATATGGCAACGATCCTGATTATCGCCCCGATATCTATGGAAAGATCGGAAATGCAGGGGTAAGTATATGCTGCCTTGACGATGCAAAGAAATTATACTCGGGCTTCAACCTGGCCGATCCTATGACCTCGGTAAGTATGACCATTAATGGTCCGGCACCCATGTTGCTCGGGTTTTTTATGAATGCGGCCATCGATCAGCAATGCGAACTGTATATCAAGGAAAATAATCTTGAAAAAGAGATCGAAGCCAAAATCGCGGCCATTTATAAAAAGAAAAAAGTAAAACGCCCTCATTACCACGGTGAATTGCCTGAAGGCAATGATGGGTTAGGATTGATGCTGCTTGGGGTTATCGGTGATCAGGTATTACCGGCCGATGTTTATGAAAAAATAAAAGCTCGGACGGTTTCACAGGTACGGGGTACGGTTCAGGCTGATATATTAAAAGAAGACCAGGCGCAAAACACCTGCATCTTTTCAACTGAATTTGCGCTTCGGCTTATGGGTGATGTTCAGGAATATTTTATAGAACATAATATCCGGAATTTTTATTCGGTGTCTATTTCGGGCTATCACATTGCTGAAGCAGGTGCCAATCCGATCTCTCAATTGGCTTTTACCCTGGCGAATGGATTCACCTACGTGGAATATTATTTATCCCGTGGGATGGACATCGATAAATTCGGACCCAACCTCTCCTTTTTCTTCTCTAATGGTATCGATCCGGAATATGCGGTTATTGGTCGTGTGGCCCGGCGCATCTGGGCGAAGGCGATGCGCGATAAATACGGAGCGAACAAACGCGCTCAAATGTTGAAGTACCATATACAAACTTCCGGGCGAAGCCTTCATGCCCAGGAGATCGACTTCAACGACATTCGAACCACCTTGCAGGCCTTGTATGCCATTTATGATAACTGTAATTCACTGCACACCAATGCCTATGATGAAGCGATCACGACACCTACCGAGGGGTCGGTGCGCCGGGCTATGGCCATACAGTTGATTATAAACAAAGAACTCGGACTGGCAAAAAACGAAAACCCGATGCAGGGGTCGTTTATCATTGAAGAATTAACAGAACTCGTGGAAGAGGCCGTTTTGCTTGAATTTGACCGTATCACCGAACGCGGAGGTGTTCTTGGCGCCATGGAAACCATGTACCAACGGTCAAAGATCCAGGAGGAATCCCTTTATTACGAAACGCTGAAACATACCGGGGAATTTCCGATTATAGGGGTGAATACCTTCCTCAGTAGTAAGGGTTCTCCAACTATTATTCCTGCTGAGGTCATTCGCGCAACCAAGGAGGAAAAAGAGGCTCAAATCGAGACTTTGGAAAATCTTCACGCTGCCCATAAGGTTGTGGATTTACTCAATGAGCTACAGCAAAAAGCCATTAACAATCAAAATATCTTTGAATCGCTGATGGAGGTTTGCAAGTATTGTTCACTCGGGCAAATCACCAAAGCCCTGTTCGAGGTAGGTGGGCAGTATAGGCGGAATATGTAAACAACTTTCTTAGTTTTTTTATTTATTTTTAGATTTCAGTCAGTCAGGGATGAAATTCAATTATTACATTAAGGAGCTTCAGCGCAGGAATGTTTTTAAATCTGCCCTCGCCTATTTAGTTGTGGCATGGTTGATTACTCAAGTATTATCCATAATAATTCCCGCTTTTGAATTACCACCTTCACTTCTAAAAAAGGCAATAGTTGTTTTAATTATTGGCTTTCCTATTTGGTTGATTTTCTCTTGGGTTTACGAAATTACACCAGAAGGTCTTCGAAAGACCCAAGATGTGGAGTTGGAGAAGTCTATGGTGATTAAAACCAATAACCGACTCAATAAAATCATAATTGGTACTTTAGGAATTACAATTGTACTGTTGGTGATTAACTTGTTCTTTATAAGTCAAAATACAACAGAACCAAATGATGTTGATAATGATAGAATTGCCATACTTTCTTTTGGTAATAATACAGGAAATGAAGACATGGATCTAATTGGTAAAATGACAGAAGATTGGATCACACATGGTATCAATGAGAACAACTTGGGTGCAGTAATTGGCACTGAAGCTATCATGCAAGTAGCAGAGGTTTCAAAGGCAGGTGTTATAGATTCATCAATCGAAAATGTTTTGAAAGAATATTTTAAACCAAGTAAGAAAATTGAAGGAAATTATTTTCTAAATAATGACAAAATAATATTTCAATGTTCAGTTTATAATGGACTGACAGATGAGACTTTAATTGCTTTTGAAGCGGTTGATTGCGATGCCAAAAATCCATTAGATTGCATTGAAGAGCTTAAGGAGAGGATATTGAGTTATTTAGCGATCGATAGCTCAGACGATTTGATTTTGCCAGATAAAATTCCAAAATATGAGGCTTATAAGGCCTTACTTGAAGCCGACGCTAATAGTAAAATGGGCAATGACGAAGAATATAAAGCCTTGCTTGATAAGGCCATTGTTATAGATTCTACTTTTTTGGAACCTCAAATTTTTAAATTGGATTACTATTATAACAGAGGGGAATATAAAGTAGTAGATTCATTATTGAAGAACATCAAACGCAGAGCTGGAATGACCAAACGTCAGTCGAACCTTTTAAACATGTGGGAGGCTTTATTAGATGGCAATAATAATCTAGTCTACAAGTACGGTTCCATTGAATATAATTTTAATGGATTCGACCTAAATACCAATAGTAGTCAAATGGTAATTACGCATCAATTTGCTAATAGACCTGAAGAAGTTGAGGCTGTTTTTAATTCCATAAAGATGGATAATTTTGATTTGACCAAATGCTCCACTTGCGCAGATAGGTATTTTTTGATGGCTGAAGCCTACATAACATTGAACAAATATAGAGATGCGATTGCCCTCTTGGAACCTGTTGTTAACATTTTTGATGGAAATTATCTGCGAAGAATTCTCTTAAAGGCATATATCCTCAATGATAACAAAGAAAAGGTTGATCAATTGATAAATGAAGTAGATTTGAAATTTGGAAAAATGGTTCTCAATTGGTTTTATTTGATTGCTGCTGAAAAATATTTATTGTCGGGAAAAGTGAATGAAGCAAATAGGTATTTAAATATTATTGTAAATGCTGACAAAAAAAATGTTTATGATTGGGTTCTACGTGACGCCTATTATTTGTTAGGTGATTATTCCGAAGCGGAGAAACTTGCATTTGAAACTTATAAAAAAAGACCTAATGACCCATTTGATATTGAAATATTAAGTAAAATCTACTATAAAAATGGAAAGATAACCCAAAGTGATGCGCTTATAGAAGCTTTGGAAAAGTTAAGAAAACAATATCAATATGGGATGATTGATTATAAGCTCGCTGAAATCTATGCTGCAAGGAATGATGAAGATAAAGTGTTTGAGCATTTATTAAAATCCGTTTCCTCGGGGAATCGTTATGATGGGGTCAAATTTATTAACGATACTGATTTCATTCCTTTTCTGGATTCTGAAAAGTGGGACGAAATTATGACTTACTGGCATTAAATGAAAATATGAAACGACAAAAAAATTTAAAATGAAGAACAATTTGGCAAGGGCTTTACCATGTATAATCAACCAGCAACTTAACTAGTATGAATTGGAAAAATTACTGGAACGAATTACAACGACGTAACGTCATACGATCAGGTATTGCCTATCTGGTCGTCGCCTGGCTGCTGGTTCAGGTGTTTTCAATAATTTTACCGGCCTTCGAATTCAGCAATTCTGCCCTTAAAACATCCATCATAATTCTTGCAATTGGTTTTCCATTCTGGATTATTTTTTCATGGATTTATGAGTTTACCCCTGATGGGATACGAAAGACTGACGATATTCAACCTGAAGCCTCTATTTCTGCAAAGACGGGTGCGCGATTGAATAAAATAATTATCACAACCCTCGCAGTGGTTATTGTTTTACTATTAATCGATCGGTTTACAAGGCAACCGGCCCAGGTGATGGACTTTGGTGAAAATTCAATTGCGGTTTTGGCTTTTGCCGATATGAGCCCAAAAAAGGATCATGAATATTTTTCGGATGGGATAAGTGAGGAACTCTTGAATTTGTTGGTTAAGATTCCGGAACTAAAGGTTATAAGTCGTACCTCTTCTTTCTCCTATAAGGGCAAAAATGCTACAGCTACTGAAATTGGTAATCAGCTTAACGTTACCCATATTTTAGACGGCAGTATTAGAAAAGCTGGAAATACAGTGAGAATCACGGCTCAGTTGATTAGGACAAGTGATGGATCGCAAGAATGGTCGAAAACCTTTGACCGAGACCTTGATAGTATTTTTAAGATTCAGGACGAGATTGCAAAGGAAGTTAGTAAAGAATTAAAGCTGTCCCTACTGGGAGAAACGAGCTTATCACAAACAGTGAATACCGAAGCATACAACCTGTACTTGCAGGCGAAACACCTCACTCTCTTGAATTCCAAAGCGAGTTATATCGAAGCAGAGGAAAAGATCAAACAATCGATTGCCATCGATTCTAATTATGCCGCGTCATTACGTTTACTGGCGGCAATTTACGACACCGGAATGTATAATTTCAGTATTCGGGAAGCCGATGAGGGCATTCCTTTGGGGATGAAAGCCGCTAAAAAAGCAATTGAATTAGACCCGGCCTCAGGACGAGCTTATGCAACCCTCGCCAGTTTACAGGAGTTATCGTGGGAGTTTGAAGCTTCCGGAAATAGTATGAAAAAAGCTCTTGAGTTAGATCCGAATAACGCCGTTATTATTGGAACAGCAGCTTTAAACACCTTCGGAGATTTGGAAAAATCTGTGAGACTTCTACAAAAGGCGATTCAACTTGACCCACTTGTTTATGGGAACTATTTTAACCTGGGATTCGTCTTTTATCGGTTGAATCGCCTGGATGAAGCTGAAAAGGCTTTTGAGACCTTTGCTCTCTATTATCCTAACTGGCAGATATATCATTATATGATGGCTAAAATCCGTTTGGCTCAAGGACGCTTTGATGAAGCCAGGGCGGAAATCGATCAGGAAACACATGAATTTTTTAGTCTCTACGGTCGAAATTTTGTAGCATTTGCTTCAGGCCGCAAAAAGGAAGCCGATTCGCTCTTTGCAGAGTTACTTGAAAAATATGGTAAAACAGATCCGGCTAATATAGCCGATATGTATGCCTTTCGGGGGAATTATGATGAAGCCTTTAATTGGTTGAATAAGGCCTATGACTATCGCGATCCGGTTTTGATTGAGGCTTTAACCTATCCCTCCTTCAAACCAATGCGTCCCGATTCTCGTTGGGCGGAGCTGATCGAGAGGATGAATTTCCC
>JABDIV010000119.1 GCA_013003555.1 Flavobacteriaceae bacterium | reverse complement strand
TTCTGCTGGTTCGATTTGCGGTTAGCGGCGTCCTTATAGAGCATATATGGTGTACCGGTCTCGATCTGAGATTCCATAATCTTTTCCCAAAGCTCGCGAGCTTTAATGGTCTTTCTTCCTTTGCCTTTTTCTTCATATTTGAGGTAAAGGGCTTCAAATTCATCGCTATGGGTGTCTGGCAGTCCGGGGCACTCATTCGGACACATCAATGTCCAGTTTCCGTCTTCCTGAACCCGATTCATAAAGAGATCGGGGATCCACATAGCAAAGAACAGATCTCGTGCGCGCATTTCTTCCTTCCCATGGTTCTTTTTCAAATCAAGAAAATCAAAAATATCGGCATGCCATGGTTCAAGATAAATAGCAAAGCTTCCCTTTCGTTTTCCACCGCCCTGGTCAACATAACGTGCGGTATCATTGAAAACTCTGAGCATAGGAACGATACCGTTACTGGTACCATTGGTCCCTGCAATATAACTTCCGGTTGCCCTTATATCATGAATAGACAGTCCTATTCCACCAGCCGATTGCGAGATTTTCGCTGTTTGCTTTAGTGTATCGTAAATGCCATCGATACTGTCATCTTTCATAGTCAATAAAAAACAAGACGACATTTGTGGTTTTGGTGTTCCTGAATTGAAGAGGGTTGGCGTTGCGTGGGTAAAATACTTTTTCGACATCAATTCATAAGTCTCCAGGGCAGAATCAAGGTCATCAAGATGAATCCCTATGGCAACTCGCATAAGCATGTGCTGCGGTCGTTCTGCAATTTTCCCGTTAAGTTTTAAGAGGTATGATCTTTCAAGCGTTTTGAAACCGAAATAATCATAACCAAAATCCCTGTTATATATAATGGTAGAATCGAGTTTGTCTTTATTGTCACTTATAATTTTGTAAACCTCGTCGGAAAGAAGAGGAGCCTTTTTGCCAGTTCTGGGATTCACGTAGGTATACAAATCGTGCATGACCTCACTGAAGCTCTTCTTTGTATTCTTATGTAAGTTGGAAACTGATATCCTTGCGGCCAGTCTGGCATAATCCGGGTGTTGGGTAGTCAGGGTTGCAGCTATTTCTGCTGCCAGGTTATCTAATTCACTTGTGGTTACACCATCATAAAGTCCTTCAATGACTCGCATGGCAACCTTTACCGGATCTACAAGATCACTCAGTCCGTAACATAATTTACGCACTCTGGAGGTGATCTTATCAAACATTATGGGTTCTTTTCGGCCGTCTCGTTTTACAACATACATAGTATTAATTCGTTTTTTAGTTCTGGCAGAAATTTTAATTCTGCCATAGGGATTAGTTAGTTAGTCACTGATTATAAAGCAAAAACGTGCTTCATAATCCATACATTTTGTTTGATTACTGGTTGGCCCTTTGGACTAATCGGATGAGGTCATTCGATTAGTCCGCTGAGAACTTGGTCTGTAAATTCAATGGTCTCCGATTAGAAATCGGCGTCAAAACTGAATTTGTCAACTTCCTCTTCTTTATTAAGGACTCCGGCTTTCTGGTATTCAGAAACCCGTTTTTCGAAGAAGTTGGTCTTGCCCTGTAATGAGATCATATCCATAAAATCAAATGGATTGGTTGCATTGTAAACTTTTTCACATTGCAATTCTACCAGAAGGCGGTCTGTTACAAACTCAAGATACTGGGTCATGAGTTTAGAGTTCATTCCGATGAGACTCACCGGCAAGGATTCAGTTATGAATTCTCTCTCGATATTTAACGCATCAACCAGGATTTCGGTTATGCGCTCTTTCGGTACCTTGTTTACAAGATGGTGGTTGTGCAAATGAACGGCAAAGTCGCAATGCACACCTTCATCTCTGGATATCAACTCATTAGAGAAGGTTAAGCCTGGCATAAGGCCACGTTTTTTCAACCAGAAGATTGAACAAAACGCTCCTGAAAAGAAAATACCTTCAACTGCTGCAAATGCAATCAGTCGCTCAGCAAAACTTGGAGAATCAATCCATTTAAGAGCCCAATCGGCCTTCTTTTTAATAGCTGGAAAGTTCTCGATCGCATTGAAGAGCATGTCTTTTTCCTTCTCATCCTTAACATAGGTATCGATTAGTAATGAATAGGTTTCGCTGTGGATATTCTCCATCATGATTTGGAATCCATAGAAAAATTTGGCTTCTGAATACTGAACCTCATTTACGAAGTTCTCGGCCAGATTTTCGTTTACGATTCCGTCGCTGGCGGCAAAAAAGGCTAAAATATGCTTGATAAAGTAACGTTCATCATCACTCAATTTAGATGTCCAATCAGTCAAATCCTGGTGAAGATCAATTTCTTCCGCTGTCCAAAAACTCGCTTCAGATTTTTTATACCATTCCCATATATCATGGTGTTCAATAGGGAATATGACGAATCGATCTTTATTCTCCTCTAAAATGGGTTCGATTTTTTGTGACATTTAGTGATAGATTTTGTTAAAATTGAACGATGAAATTTACTTCGATTCGGGACTAACAAATATTTAAAATTGAAACAGGAAATGAAAGGTGATTTTATAAACATTGTCAACAAGTTTTTAACAAGGGGTGATTTTTTTCTTACAGACGGCAATATATTAGAAAGGGGATAAAATATTGATTATCAATATTTTAAGTAAAATGATAAAAATGGAAGCCCTCTGATATCAACGGTTTAGGGAAACGGCATTTCGCACATTTTCCGAAGTCTGAAAATAAAGAGAATATCGGGGGAGAACGGCCTCTATTACAGCCGATGGCTCGATAAAATGAAAGTATCTAAAAAAAGAAAAACCAGATTTCTCTGGTTTTTCCGATCAATAGCGATTTAATCTTAAAGTGGATCCCTACTTCCACTTTATTTTTTTGATAGTTTTATCCCTAAAATTATCATATCTAAGATACAG
>JABDIV010000108.1 GCA_013003555.1 Flavobacteriaceae bacterium | reverse complement strand
AACATACTGAAAGCACGAAGAAACTGAGCCTCAGCCTTTCTTACAGCTGAAGCGCTACTAGCCGGATCGATGATTTCGGTTGCTCTAAACACATTCTGGTTTAAATTATTCCAGGTGTTCAAAACATACTGATGTGTCGGGCTCCATGTATGAGCATGCAACGTACGCCAGATTCCATTATCACCCCAGTCAGTACCACGTGTTGGCACGAGGGTTTCGTCGGTCGACACTTCATTCAGGGCGAAGAAATTCGCCTGATCTCCGAGTTGACCATAAACACTGTTGTATAAATCTTGAACAGCAGCATCAACGTCGGCAACACCACCAAAGGTACCGCCGGAACTGCCTTCATCAATAATCGAGTCGGTTTGCTCAATTTCCAGGTTTGTACAGGAAACGGCAACCATAGCCATTAAGCAGGCTATAACTTTAAAATTAAAGGTTCTTTTCATTTTCATTTTTTTTAAAATTTCGCATTAAGTCCGATTGTAAAGGTTCTCGGGTTAGGGAATGCTGTGTAGTCGATTCCATAAACAGGAAGTCCGTTCAACAGATCACCACCACCTGGCGACACACTTACTTCAGGATCAAGTCCTGTGTAATCGGTTATAACAAATAAATTTTGACCTGTAGCAGATAGTACTAATGATTTAAACCAACCATCACCGCTTACAGGAACATTATAGCTCAAAGAAAGGTTTTGAAGTCTTACAAAATCTCCTTTTTCAAGGAATCGCGTAGAGACGTCGGCTGCAGCATCCAGAGATTCACCATTGGTTAGAGTTCCGGGCAGGACGTTACGTCCACCACGGAAGGCACCTGCAGTAAAGAAGGCGTTAGCCGTGTTATTATAAATATAGTGTCCAAACTGCGCATTGAAATAAGCGTTCAATGACCAGTTCTTGTAAGATGCACTAGTAGAAAGGCCACTAGTAATATCTGGTAATGCACTTTTTCCTACGAACTTCTGAATATCTTCCTGGATCGGTTGTCCCGTTGTTGAGTCGAAGCCTTCAAAATCTCTCAAGAAGAAAGAAAATAATGGCTGACCTTCCTGGAATTTCTGAGCAAATGCAAGAGAAAGTCCCTGACCACGGATGGTACCGGCTTCAAACTGACCATCTAATTTAGTGATCTCGTTTTTGTTATATCCGGCATTAACGCCAATATTCCAATTAAAGTCATCACCTTGTAGGATGTCATAATTCAATGCAACCTCGATTCCTTGGTTAACAACCTCCGAATTTGGAAGGTTCAAGAAAATAAATGGTTGAACGGCTGGTTGTGCTGAGAATACACGGAATAATAAATCATTCGTAGTTTTATAATAGGCATCGACACTACCGTTGAATCGGTCGTTGTTAAAACCAAAATCAATACCGGCACTATACTGGATCGTTTCCTCCCATTTCAAATCCGGGTTAGCGAAAGCTACAGGGGACGCACCAGGGATGTTGATGTCACCGCCATCGCTGATCACATCACCACCACCAAATCGTGTTCGTCTTACAAAGTTACCATATCCCAGACCTTCCTGGTTACCGGTAATTCCAAACCCTACACGAAGCTTAAGAGTAGAAACGCTTTCTCCGATAAAGTCCTCTTCATTGATTTTCCAGGCAAAGGCTGCTGACGGGAAGTAACCGTATTGATTATCCTCACCAAAACGTGAAGAACCATCGGCCCTAACCGTTGCTGTAAATAAATACTTATTTTTAAGAGTATAGTTTATACGAGCAAAGACAGATTGAAGCTCATCGGTAAAATCAAAAGTATCAGCGAATAAAGATTTAACCTTTAATCCTGGAACTAAACCAATATTGTCAGTTGAGATGGCAGGAAACAAGCGGTTAACAAAAATACCTCCGGTGTTACCCGCATAACCATATTGCTGATAGGAACCTGATATCATGTTTTCAATTGTATTCGCTGTTGATTCCAATTGATCACCCATATCGTTGAGGTCCTTTGTTGCAAAGCCCCATCCTTGTACTGTACGTCCACGTCTGTTAAAATCCTGGAATGAATATCCGATTAAGGCATCAAGTTCAGAATTCTCATATGTCTTTTTATAGTTAAGGGTGACTTCAAGAAGTTTGTTCTCAACTGTAGTTTGAACAAGTCCGCCCGAACCATTACCAAAAGTTCCCTGGTCGATATTTCTAGCTTTAGACGAAGCAACTGAAACGTTATCGGCATCTGAATAATCGTAGCCAACATTTACTTTACCGGTAAGGCCTTCTATGAAATCATACTCGGTCGAGAAATTGATCAGGTAACGATTTGTGTTGGTATTGCTTTGAGTATAAGCCAGTAGAGTCGCCGGACTTGTAAGCCCACCTGTACCGGCAAAATCAGCCACATTTGGCCAAGTTGGGTTTGCAGAGTAAGCGGCTCCAAGAAGGTCTCCTCTAAATCCGGCACTACCGGAAATAGGAGGTAATTCGTCGTTAACACGAGAAATGGTCCCTTGAAAATTTAATCTTAATTTATTATCGAGGAATCTATGAACGGCATTAACTCGTCCCGTGATTCTTTCAAGAGATGAATTCTCAATAACACCAAATTGCTTACCGTAACCAAATGTGGCACGCACATTACCGTCACCGTAATTTCTTGAATAAGAAAGGTTCTGATTTTGAGAAGCTGATGTTCTGAAAACAACATCTTGCCAATCAGTACTCCTACTGAAATCACGCTCAGCAACGTTTAATCCTAAACGAGCCGTTTCCGAAAGGTATTCTTTTGATGTCAATAAATCATAGAATTCAGCTGCTTTGGAAATACTCAATGACGAGCTGAAATCCCATACACCATTACCAGTTCCTTTGCTTCCTGATTTCGTTGTGATGATCACAACACCATTGGCACCACGAGAACCGTAGATTGCAGTTGCAGAAGCATCTTTAAGGATACTGATGCTTGCGATGTCATTCGGGTTTAGGAAGGCAAGCGGGTTCTTCGCCGCTCTGGTTCCAACACCAACGTTAATTGATTCACCTGATGTATCGTCACCTGCTAAAGGTACGCCATCAATCACAAAAAGCGGGTTGTTGTTCGATCGCACAGAGTTTGTTCCACGAATACGAATGGCAATTCCTGCACCAGGCTCACCACTGTTTTGTGAAATTTGAACTCCGGCTGTTTTACCCTGGATCAATTGCTCCGGAGAGGCTATTACACCTCGGTTGAAATCTTCTGCCGTTACAGCCGAGACTGATCCGGTAGCATCTTTTACAGTTGTTGTACCGTAACCGATAACAACCACTTCATCAAGGGTTGTAGCATCTTCTTGCAGGGTCACATTAATGGTCGCCTGACCAGTGTATGTGATCTCCTGGGCTGCATAGCCAATAAAACTGAAAGCGAGAACGTCTCCCGAATTAAGATTCGAGAGGGTGTAATTACCATCGAAATCGGTCTGAGTTCCGTTAGTCGTTCCTTTTACTAGAACATTCACGCCTGGAAGCGGGCCTGTTGCATCAGACACTGTTCCTGAAACGGATTGCGCATAGATGAAACTTCCGCAAAGTAACAACACGGGAAGAATCAACTTCTTAAGTAATTTGTTTTTCATATGTAATTAGTATTCTAAGTTAATTAATATTTGGTTGTAGGACTGGTTAGATAGTCTCATCCTACTAGGTATCGACAATTAGAGGGCGAATTTTGCTTTTTTTTAAAACATATAAAAGGAATACTAAAAAAAACTGCCCTTAAATTACCGAAATCGTTTTCGTTAATTTGAGATTTCTCAATTTTTGCCACCGCAAAATAGCATAATGTCTGGGAAAATACAATATTTTTGCTAAAACTCATAATTTAAGGACAAGTGAGCATGTATAATGAATTGATAATTCAATCGGTTTAATATGGCGAATGTAACTCTTAAGAAAATAGCAGAGACGCTTGGAATTTCTACTGCGACTGCTTCAAAAGCGTTAAAAGACTATGCTGACATCAGTAATGAAACCAAGAGAAAGGTCAGGGAATTAGCTCAGCAATTAAATTATAAACCCAATTCATTCGCACAGAGTCTTAGAAATCAAGAATCTAAAATTATCGGATTAATTGCACCACAAATCGTTCATCATTTTTTTGCCAACATCATTAAGGGGGTAATTGATGCAGCCGAAGCCAAAGGTTATTTAGTAATCATTCTTCAGTCTGGAGAGTCATATGAAACCGAGAAGAAACAACTGCAATTACTTCTCGAAAAGAATGTTGATGGAATTCTGATTTCCTTATCCGATCGCACCGTTAACTATAAACATGTAGCAGACATAATTAAAGAAGGCATCCCCGTTGTTCTGTATGATAAAATCTCAAAGCTTCTCGATTGCTCTAAAGTAATAATTGATGATCGTAAAGCAGCATATAATGCCACAAAATATTTAATTGAAACCGGGTGTAAAAATATTGCTCATATAAGAGGACCCCTAAAACCTCAAACCACCATTGATAGATTTCTAGGTTATAAAAAGGCATTAAGTGATCACGGACTCGATTTCAAGGATCAATTGGTATTTGAAACCAAGAACCTATCGTTTGAAGATGGATATGAGATTGCTGATAGAATCTTGGCAACTTCCGATCCAATCGACGGCGTCTTTGCATTTACCGATCTGTTGGCAACCGGAGCGCTTATAAGATTCAATGAAAAGGGATTGAAAATTCCTGAAGATATTTCAATTATTGGATTCAGCAATTGGTTCCTTACCAAGATCACTACGCCCTCTTTATCTACGGTAAATCAACCTGGTTATGAAATGGGACAAAAGGCTTTTCAATTGCTTTTGAAAGAAATACGCAATAAAAGGGAAAACAAAGAAAGCACTAAAGAAATCGTTGAGATCCCAACCACAATTATCCCCAGGAATTCAACAAAACCACGTCTGATAACCGAGAAAACAAATAACTAATTTCATCGTTCCAACTGACCAACGGCAACAGATTTAATTACCAGGGTATTATCAGATGCTGTCAATGTTAAATGAGTCATGGGTTCATCGGGAAAGAAAATCTCTGTCATAACCGTTCCCCCGCCTTCCGCGAAAAGCTCAATTGATGTCTTATCGAGAATAATTAATAATTCAAGTTCGCCTTCCATCTTTCTTAATTGGCCATAAGAAATGCTCGAGGCAAATTTTTGTGAGAATTCTGTTTTTCCTGAATTTTGCCGATCGATAAAAAGAGATTGTTTTTGATTATCCAGTCCGAATTTCAAGATATTTCCAAAATCATTCGATAATTCAAAGGTATAATTTGCTTTGGTATCGGTTTTAAATGAAATCTCAATTACAGCATTACTCAAATTGGCTTCAACAGGCCCGGCAATTTTAAACGGCCCGTCAATTTCAAGATTGCGTTGTTCTGGCTTGTAATTGACATGATCCATAAATTCTCTGGCCGGAATCGATTTTAATTTATACCCCAAGCTGTCTTTTTCGAGTATGAGTTCCCTTGCGATGGTCATTGCACTACGCCAGGTTTCGGTAGGAACCACTTGGGCGTAATCCCAGTTAGACATCCAGCCGATGAAAAGGGTACGCCCGTCCTCCTTCGGAATATTCGACCATGTTACACCCGCGTAATTGTCCCTTCCAAAGTCAAGCCAAATGGCTTTGTGCTGATCTAACTGATTTTTAAAATCGGGATCAAGACTAAATGTTTTACCATCAAAATCACCGATGAAGTATTGCGTGCCTGAACCACCATTGGCGCTCCCCGGATTCAAGCTTTGGATGAGTACCCATTTGGTTTCTTCAGAGCCGGTGACACGCATAGGAAATAAATCCGGACATTCCCATACACCCCCATGTGCGCCCAGGTCTTTTCCGAAACTCGATAAAAAAGACCAGGATTTTAAATCTTTAGAACCATAGAAATAGGTTTCGCTATAGGTCGCCAATGCCATAACCCATTGTTGACGCCGTGCATCCCAAACAACTTTAGGGTCGCGAAAATCTTTTATTCCAGGATTGGGAAGCACAGGATTTCCTTCATACTTGGTCCAGGATTCTCCCTTGTCATTTGAAAAAGCTATGGCCTGGTATTGAAAATCAATTCGGTCCTCTTGTTCACCTTTTGGGTCATGGTAAGTGAATATAGATATTACGGGCGGGATGGTGCCATTACCAAAACCGGAGGTATTTAATTGATCTACAACAGCACTTCCTGAGAATATATATCCAAGACTATCAGGGAACAGGGCAATTTCTTTTTCATCCCAATTCACGAGATCCTTGCTTACAGCATGTCCCCAGTGCATAGGCCCCCAAACGTTATCATCGGGATAATACTGAAAGAACAAATGATACGCTCCATCGAGGTAGAACATGCCATTCGGGTCATTCATCCAGTTATTCTTTGGTGTGAAGTGAAAGTTGGGACGGTACAATTGTTCTTCGCCACCGCCTTTTTCCGCTAATTCTTGCGTTTTTTCTTTTTTTTCATCTCCACAATTCGAAACGGTTGAAAATAGAAGGATCATTATTGTCAAGCGAATAAAAAAATTAGTTTTTATCTGATTCATGTCTAACAAGTTTTTTGCTTAGCTCTTCCAGGGAAATTCCTTTGGTTTCAGGCATCACAAATAGAGCGAAAAGAAGCTGAAGAACCATCATTCCAGCAAAGAATGCGAAAATGATCCAGGGATCGTCTTTCAAAAGCCCGGCTTTTTCGTCGAGGAACACCGGTGTTAAAAGGGTAATAAGAGCCGCGAATACCCAATGGGTTCCGCACCCCCATGAATTCCCCATGGCTCTGACGCGATTCGGGAATATTTCAGAAATGAACACCCAGATTACAGCGCCTTGTCCTATAGCATGAGATGCCACAAATACAATGATAAACGATAGAAGAATGGTAGCTGAAGCATCTGTTTTAAACGCCCAGGAAACAACCGATAAACTTATAATGTAGCCGATTGAACCAATTATAAGGAGCTGACGTCGACCGAATTTATCGATTAGGCTCATACCCACCATGGTAAAAACCAAATTAGCAAGGCCCACATATACCGATGCTAAAAACGGATCTTCAATACCTGCCCTTCCGAAGATCTCGGGGGCATAATAGAGTAAAAAATTGATGCCTGAAAGCTGATTAAAAAAGGCGATAAGAAATGCGAGCATCAACGGAAAGCGAAAGGCCCTCGTAAAAATATTCGTCGATTTATCTACTAATGAGGCCTCCTCTTCTTTGATTTCGTCGATATGACGCCTTGCATTTTCCTCATCATATATTTTGTTCAAGACGTTAAAAGCCTCTTCTGTTTTCCCTTTTTTAATGATGAGCCACCTGGGAGACCGAGGCACAGCAACGATAAGCACACAATAAATAAAAGCAGGGATTGACTCGACTCCAAGCATCCATCGCCAGTCATTTGCACCGTCAAAACCCTGAAGCCATAAATTGGAGAAATAGGCAATAAAAATTCCCAGGACAATGTTAAATTGATACAAGGCAACTAGTTTACCTCTGTTTTCAGAGCTTGAAATTTCTGAAATGTACATGGGAGCGACAACCGATGAGGCTCCTACACCAATTCCACCAATGAACCGGAAGAAAGAAAATGAAAACTTATCTGGTGCCAATGCCGACCCCAGCGCAGATAACAGGAAAAGAATCCCAATCCAGAAAAGGGTTCGCTTTCGCCCAAAACGGTTAGCCGGGATACCCCCTGCAAGCGCTCCTATAACAGTACCCCATAAAGCCATCGACATTATGAAAGTTCCATGAAATAATGGCGAGGTCTGCCAGAGTTCCTTTATGGGCTCATTCGCTCCTGAGATCACTACCGTGTCGAATCCAAAAAGAAATCCCGCAACCGCAACGGTTACCGACCAAATTATTGTTTTATTCTTCATCCTGTAAGATAATAAGAATGAACAAAGTAGCTAAATAGCAGGAATTCGGAATTTTTTACTATTGTAAAAACCATTAAAATCGTCCGAAAACGATTTCGCTTTACTCTTTTGCTTATTTACATTCAAAATCCACAGTTTTCATTTTTTTGGAACAAAACAGGGTAAAAACGCCATTTTTGTGTGAGAATAAACATTGTGGAGCAATTATGTTAGCTTCATGTTCGTTCTTTGAGTATATTAGCAATAATTAAGAGGGATAGCCCAAAAAAGATGTATGTTTAAGCCCCAGAAAACATGTAGTTTATCGATGATTTTTGCATTTCAAGGATAATTTTCCTTCAAAATGTTTTGATAACTTCCAAATTTTCATACTTTTACAGACTCAAATGAAGATAAATACCAAAATGATCTTAGCCTCAATCCTATTTTCTTTGATAAGTATGTTGTCGTTGGCACAAGGTAATCCACCTCCTCCGATGCCACCTCCACCGCCTGGTTTGCCGATTGATGGCCCTCTGGTCATTGCGGTTATTCTTGCTTTGATTTATGGTGTATATAAAACGATTGTCTTAAATAAGTCTAAGGTTTAAGCGTTCTCATTTAGGCGAGCGACATACTTTCCGATCACATCAAATTCCAGATTTACCACAGTTCCTGTTTTAATGTCTTTGAAGTTTGTATTGTTATAGGTATAGGGTATTATGGCGACGCTAAAACCTGCATTGTCTGAATCGACCACGGTCAAACTCACCCCGTTCACAGTTATTGAACCTTTTGGAATTGTAATATTACCTAAAGTAGGATCGAAGTCAAATCGGTAAATCCAGCTTCCATCTAATTCTATTACATCTGAACAAACCCCGGTTTGATCTACATGTCCTTGTACAATATGTCCGTCTAATCGATCGCCAACTTTCATTCCGCGCTCCAAATTGACAAGGTCTCCAACATTTAAGTCACCTAAATTTGATCTTTTTAATGTTTCGTCTATAGCCGTAACAAAATAAATATCACCCTTTTTTTTGACCACAGTTAGACATACCCCGTTGTGACATACGCTCTGATCAATTTTTAATTCAGAAGTAAACGCACTTCGCACACCGATCTGTACGTTACTGTTTTCCTTTTCTAGGCTCGCAATCATTCCCTGGTCTTCTATTATTCCGGTAAACATAGATATATGGCTTATAATGGTTAAATTTGCCATGCAAAATTACGAACAAAACATATCCTGATTCATGCAAAGGGAAGAAAAAATTACTGTTGGCATATCTGTTGGAGATTTAAATGGGATTGGAGGGGAACTTATAATAAAAACCTTTAACGATTTAAGATTTTTAGAATTTTGCACTCCTGTGATTTTTGCTTCTTCGAAATATTTTTCATTTCTCAAGAAGCATTTTAAAAGTGAAATCCGGTTTAATGCCATCAATAATCTCGGTGGAATTGTTCATGGCAAGTTGAATGTATATAATATCTGGCGAGAACCGGTTGATATAAAGTTTGGGCAAGAAGATCCCAAAACAGGTAAATATGCCATTAAGTCCTTTCAATCTGCAACAAAGGCATTAAAGGACAAAGCCATAGATGTTTTAGTAACCGCCCCCATTCATAAACATAATGTTCAATCTGAAGAATTCAAGTTTCCCGGTCATACTGACTACTTGAATCAGGAGTTGGACGGGGAAAGTTTAATGTTTATGGTCACCGAGCAACTGAAAGTAGGTCTCTTGACTGACCATATTCCTGTTAAAGATGTATCCGAGCATTTAAGTGATGACTTAATTGATAAGAAGATAAGCAGTATGCATCAATCCCTTGTTCAGGATTTTGGAATACGTAAACCTAAGATTGCTGTTCTGGGTGTAAATCCGCATACAGGAGACAACGGTGTGATCGGAAAAGAAGACGATGAAATATTAAAACCGGCATTAAGCAGGATAAGAGAAGAGGGCAAACTGGTTTTTGGGCCGTATTCGGCCGATAGTTTTTTTGGTTCTAGCGCCTATAAGAATTTTGACGCGGTTTTAGCAATGTATCACGATCAGGGTCTTATACCATTTAAAACTTTGAGTTTTGGTCAGGGTGTAAATTTTACTGCCGGATTAAACAGAATTCGAACCTCACCCGATCATGGAACGGCATTTGAAATTGCAGGCAAGGGAGTTGCGGATAACAATTCCTTTAAGGAAGCAATTTTCATGGCCATTCAAATTTATAAGAATCGGTCGTTATATGCCGAATTAACGGAAAATCAACTCCGGAAAAAGGCATGAAACAACCGATTAAAAAAAGAATGTAAAGCAATTATACGTTAATATATTTTTATATATTTGCACGCTCGAAAAGGCTGTCAATATGAAGGAATTGAAAGAATATATCATTCAATTTGTTGGTTTAAAACAGGGACACCATAATTTCGAGTACCAGATTGGGAAAACGTTCTTTGAGCAATTTGATTTTGATGAATTCAATGATGCCGATGTAAGAGTCAAACTGGGGCTGGAAAAAAAATCAACCCTGATGGAGTTTGAATTCTCGGCGGAAGGAACGGTGAACGTACACTGCGATCTTACCAATGAACCATTTGATCTGCCCATTAAAAATGGATTATTTCTGGTGGTAAAATTTGGAGAAAGTTTCAGCGATGATCATGAGGAAATATTGATTTTACCGCATGGGTCTCATGAAATTAATATTGCCCAGTACATTTATGAACTTATTGTTCTCGCTATGCCGAGCAAACGAGTTCACCCCGGTGTCAAAGATGGCACCTTAAAATCGGAAATGCTTAAAAGATTAGAAGAATTAAGTCCGGACGGACTTCATAAAAATAACGAAGAAATTGATCCTCGTTGGAATACATTAAAGAAATTATTAACGGATAAAAAATAAATAATGGCTCATCCTAAAAGAAAAATCTCAAAAACGAGACGAGATAAACGCCGAACCCATTATAAGGCAACTACCCCGCAAATAGCGACATGTCCAACAACTGGAGAGGCCCACCTTTATCACAGGGCCCACTGGCATGAAGGCAAGCTGTATTATCGCGGTCAAGTCTTAATCGATGCTACTGATGATGATAATGACGCATAAATAACTATGCATGCATATAATAAAAACGCTCAATCATGAGCGTTTTTTTTATGTTTAATTTTTCTAAGAATCAAAAACAACTTAATTTGCATAGAATTTGTTCAAAACAAACGATTTTTGGGCAAATTTTGGTGTTTTTTATGCAGTTTTGGCCATTTTTTGAGTAAAAAAGGATAAATAATGAATAAAATCACAGCAGCAATTACCGCTGTAGGTGCCTATGTGCCAGATTATGTATTGACCAATCAGATTCTTGAAACCATGGTCGATACGAATGACGAATGGATCACGACGCGTACAGGCATTAAGGAAAGACGGATTCTAAAGGGTGAAGGAAAAGGATCATCTTTTTTAGCCATTGAGGCATCAAAAAATCTAATCTCAAAAACCGGACTTGACCCCAAAACAATTGATCTGGTAATTGTTGCGACTGCAACTCCTGATATGAAGGCAGCATCCACAGCTGCCTATACTGCTACTCAAATTGGAGCGACAAACGCATTCTCATTTGATCTTGAAGCAGCTTGTTCAAGTTTTTTATATGGTATGTCGGTTGCCTCAAGTTATATTGAGTCCGGACGCTATAAGAGGGTCTTATTAGTGGGAGCTGATAAAAACTCATCCATGATTAACTACGAAGACCGGGCAACTTGTATCATTTTTGGAGATGGAGGAGGGGCCGTATTATTTGAACCGAACGAAGATAATCTTGGTTTAAAAGATGAATATTTAAGGAGCGATGGATCTGGACGTGAGTTTTTACAAGCCAAATATGGTGGTTCTTCCTATCCGATTACCAAGGAAGCACTTGAATCGGGTGAGCATTATGTATTTCAGGACGGACGTAATGTTTTTAAGAATGCTGTTTCCAATATGGCAGAGGTCGTGATTAGAATAATGGAACGGAATGAACTGACTAAAGAAGATATTAACTTTCTGGTGGCACATCAGGCTAATAAGCGAATTATCGATGCCACAGCCGATAGGATTGAACTCGATCAAAACAAGGTGATGATGAATATCCATAAATATGGAAATACAACATCAGCCACCTTACCTTTGCTGCTTTCTGACTATGAATCTGAGCTCAAGAAAGGGGATAATTTGATTTTTGCCGCCTTTGGAGGCGGATTTACATGGGGCGCTATTTATTTAAAATGGGCCTATAATTCATAACCGAACTAACTAAACTAAAATAATATGGAATTAAAAGAGATTCAAAACCTCATCAAATTTGTGGCTAAATCAGGCGCAAGTGAGGTGAAACTTGAAATGGGAGATGTAAAAATCACCATTAAAACAGGATCCGATTCCGATACGACCATCGTCCAACAGGTTCCTGTCGCTGCTCCTGTAGCACCGGTTCAGGCAGCTGCTCCTGTAGTACCGGCAGAATCGGCCCAGCAACCGCCTGCCCAGGCACCTACAACGGATGATTCGCGTTATATTACAATCAAATCTCCAATAATCGGGACATTCTATCGTAAACCATCACCCGATAAACCACCATTCGTGGAAGTTGGGGATACAATAAACGAAGGCGATGTCCTTTGTGTGATAGAGGCCATGAAATTATTTAATGAAATAGAATCGGAAGTCTCTGGTAAAATAGTGAAAATGCTTGTTGACGACAGTTCACCTGTGGAATTTGATCAACCACTTTTTTTGGTTGATCCATCTTGATCATTCGAACTATCCCGTTATCGTTTAGGGCATTCGAAATTCGCGATGACCTAGAACTAATGGTATTCTAATTGTTTAAAACAGCAAGCTATGTTTAAAAAAATTCTTATAGCAAATCGAGGCGAAATTGCACTTAGAGTAATTCGCACCTGCAAAGAAATGGGTATCAAAACTGTTGCCATTTACTCGACAGTCGACGCCGAAAGCCTTCATGTTAAATTTGCAGATGAGGCTGTATGTATTGGGCCACCACCGAGTTCAGAATCATATTTGAAAATGTCGAGCGTTATCGCGGCGGCTGAGATTACCAATGCAGACGCTATTCATCCCGGTTACGGATTCCTTTCAGAGAATGCAAAGTTTTCTAAAATTTGTGAAGAACACGGCATAAAATTTATTGGTGCTTCCTCTGAAATGATCGAAAGGATGGGGGATAAAGCTTCAGCAAAGGCCACTATGAAAGAAGCTGGAGTTCCATGTGTGCCTGGCAGTGATGGTATAATCGAAGATTTCGAAACCTGTGAAAAACTTGCAGAAGAAATAGGCTATCCTGTAATGCTCAAGGCAACAGCAGGGGGCGGCGGAAAGGGAATGCGAGGCATTTGGCACTCGGAAAACCTTAAAGATGCCTGGGACTCCGCACGTCAGGAATCGAAAGCAGCTTTTGGAAACGATGACATGTACATGGAAAAGCTTATAGAAGAACCACGTCATATCGAAATTCAAATCGTTGCCGATTCAACAGGAAGGGCATGCCATTTATCTGAACGGGATTGTTCGGTGCAGCGCCGCCATCAAAAACTTACAGAAGAAGTCCCCTCTCCGTTTATGACAAAGCCTTTACGGAAAAAAATGGGTGAAGCCGCTGTCAAAGCCGCCGAATACATCAAATATGAGGGCGCCGGAACAGTTGAATTTCTTGTAGACAAAAACCGGAATTTCTATTTCATGGAAATGAATACAAGGATTCAGGTTGAACACCCAATCACAGAGCAGGTTATCGATTTTGATTTGATACGTGAACAAATACTGGTTGCTGCAGGTGTACCGATATCCGGAAAAAATTATACGCCAAACCTTCATTCTATTGAATGTCGAATCAATGCGGAGGACCCTTATAATGATTTCAGACCTTCACCGGGTAGGATTACAACCCTTCATGCTCCTGGGGGTCACGGGGTTCGCCTTGATACTCATGTGTATGCCGGTTATAGCATTCCTCCCAATTACGATTCGATGATTGCCAAGCTGATCACAACGGCACAAACCCGTGAAGAAGCGATTAGCAAAATGAAGCGGGCCCTTGATGAATTTGTGATAGAAGGAATAAAAACAACCATTCCGTTTCATCGGCAACTCATGGAGCATCCTGACTATCTGGCGGGTAATTATACCACGAAATTTATGGAAGACTTTGAGATGGTGGAACCCACTGAAGACTAATTGAAACTCCGAGCAATCGGAGTTTTTTTATAGGCTAAAATGTCTTACTTTTAATTCAGGATGAAAAAGTTGATTTTAAACATCTGTGAACTACCCTGGGTAATGATCCCTGGCTTATAGCACAGTTTTCTGCTCGCTTTGCACGTATCCATTCTTTTATTCTTTAATTTTTAATTTATTATGAGTCGAATTGTTGTACTTGGCGGTGGTATGGTAGGAAGCACCATGGCCATCGATTTATTAAAATCACATGATGTAACCCTCTGCGATTTAAATAATGAACGTTTAAATACCCTTAAAAAATCTCATCATAAGCTTGACGTGATTGCCCTGGATGTCAGGGATAAGGCGAAGCTTAAATCAATGATTAGCCCTTTTGATTTTGTGATTTGCGCTGTTCCCGGATTTCTGGGATATGAGACCCTTAAAGCCATTATTGAGGCCGGGAAAGATGTTGTGGACATATCCTTCTTTCCAGAGAACGCATTGGAGCTTGATGAGATGGCCAAGACCAATAATGTTACCGCGATAGTCGATTGCGGTGTAGCACCGGGAATGGACAATATTATTCTGGGGCACTATAATGAATTAATGACTTTGACAGATTTCGAGTGCCTTGTTGGGGGACTGCCACAGGTCAAGACCTGGCCATTTTGTTACAAGGCGCCATTCTCACCGGTTGATGTTATCGAGGAATACACCAGGCCTGCGCGGTATGTTGAAAACGGTCATATTGTTACCCGTGAGGCTCTTTCCGATTGTGAGAATATTGAATTTGACGGGGTTGGAACCTTGGAAGCGTTTAATACTGACGGACTCCGGTCTATACTTTTTACCATGTCCCATATTCCAAATATGAAAGAGAAAACATTACGGTACCCGGGGCATGTTGAGTATATTAAGGTTTTACGGGAAACCGGGTTCTTTAGCGAAGAACCGGTTAAAGTGAACGATTTGTCATTAAGGCCGATCGATGTGACCAGTACCCTGCTGTTTAACGAATGGCGATTGAAACCAGGAGAGAAAGAACTGACGGTAATGCGCATTACCCTTAAAGGGAAAAATTCTAAAGGCCAGATCGAAGAAATTGTATATGATCTTTATGACCAATATTGTGAACAGACGTCGACATCATCTATGTCACGAACAACAGGATATACGGCTACTGCTGCTGCGAATATGATTCTGGAGGGACATTTTAATGACAAAGGAATATTTCCACCTGAATACATTGGCAAGCATGAAAATTGCTTCCGATTCATACTGTCATATCTCGAATCGAGAAATGTGATTTATAAAAGAAAAACGCGCATTATATCTGATAAATAGCACAAAACCACGGGTTTGGAGTTATAAGATCGAAATAAATGGTATTACGTCTATAAGAAGGATCAATCTGTTAAATTTCTCTTATTTTTAGCACGTAAAGACCCCAAAAATCAGGTCTGCTAACGAATTAACTTGTGAATATCCTGATTACATCGGCCGGAAGACGAGTATCTCTTCTTAAGGCCTTTAAAAAAGAATTGATAAAAAACTTCCCCAAAGGGAAAGTCTTTGCTGTTGATTCATCTCCTGAATTGGCACCGGCTTGCCATGTTGCAGACAAAAGCTTCGAAGTCCCTAAGTTGTGCGATCCAAGTTATATGCTCCGACTGCTTGAGCTTTGCCGGGAAAATGAAATCAGGCTTGTGATTCCCACTATTGATACCGAATTAGTCGACCTGGCAAGACATTCAGAACTGTTTCTTGAAAATGGGGTTCAAATTGTTATTTCATCAACTGATTTTGTGAAGATTTGTCGAAATAAACGATCAGTCCATGAATTTTTCAACAGAAAAGATATTCAGGTCGCGCAGGAATATTCGAAACGCGATTTTGAGATTCCATTATTTATTAAACCGCTCGATGGAAGCGGCGGATCTGACACCAAGGCTATTCTTTCAGAAGACCAATTATTAGAACGACAGGTTTTGGATTCGAATTTGATGTTTCTGGAATACTATGATTTGGAAGATTATAAAGAATTCACCTGTGATCTTTATTATGATAAATCAGGTAATTTGAAATGTGTTGTGCCACGTGAACGACTTGAGGTGCGCGAAGGGGAGGTGAGCAAGGCAGTTACCCGAAAAAATAACCTCATCGATTTCATCACGGAAAGACTAGGGCGTATCAAAGGAGCACGAGGCTGTATAACGTTGCAACTTTTCAAGGAAAAATCCGGTGATGAAATAATCGGGATAGAGATCAACCCTCGTTTTGGAGGAGGTTATCCGTTGTCCTATCTTGCAGGGGCAAATTATCCGGGCTGGATAATTAAAGAATATTTATTGAACGAGTCCCTTGGTGACCAGTTTGATTGTTGGGAGCCCGACCTTCTATTACTACGATATGATAACGAGATCATCTCACGTGACTTTAAAGATTGATAACAGCAGTGTTGTTTGCTTCGACCTGGATGACACCTTATACAATGAGATCGATTTTCTTCGTTCAGGCTACAAAACCATTGCACAGTTAGTTGAAAAGGACTGGCAAACCCTTCTTTCTCAAATGTTCTCTTTGTATCGCACAGGTGGTGATGCGTTTCAGTATGTAAGTGATCGGTTTCAAATTACTAAAACGGAGCTATTAGAGACTTATAGGTATCACAAGCCAGACATTAAGGCCTTTGAAGGGGTACATGAATTATTTGATCGAATAGGGAATTCCGGTGGAAAGATTGGCGTTATTACAGATGGCCGGTCGGTAACCCAACGGAATAAATTAAAGAGTCTCGGTCTCATGGATCGCCTTGATATGGTCGTCATCTCGGAAGAATCGGGATTTGAGAAACCTGAACCATCAAATTTTATTAAAATCCAACAGCAATTTCCCAAAAGAACGTATCATTATATTGGTGATAATTTCTCAAAGGATTTTATAAGTCCGAATCAATTGGGCTGGAAGACCATCGCGCTTCTTGATAATGGATTAAATATTCATAATCATGCCTTTGAATTTGCACACAAAGAAGACTATCGTCCGGATTATATCATTGAGCGAATTACCGATATCAAAATCGACAGAAGCCTTACCTGAAGTAATTATATTTTAGAAAAAATCGACGTTTTAAGATCTTTTCACGAATGTAACGGTTAAAAAGAAAGAACCAATAAACCAGCCACATGGGGAGCAGCTTTGCTAACAGCGGGCGTTTTTCATGGAGCACCGGTTTGAGTTTAACAAGAAATCGAAATTTGGATTCGGGCTGGATAAGGAAATCTTTAATAAATTGCCTTAAACTTCCGAGTTGCGATACATCATAGTCCATTCCCACTTTCTTGTCACCCACATTTTGGTAAAATCCTTTATTCAGGGAGGCGATGAACTTCAGTTTTCGGGCATTTATAAAGAGTCCATTCCGCATAGCCAGATCTGTAATTTTGTTTTGAACAATATTATAGTCATAACAAATGAGATCCAGATCGTTTAGAAGAATTTTAAAGCGTTCAAACATAAAAGCCTGGTGCGGACGGATGAAATCATCAAACAGAGCTTTTTCCCTCTCATTATAGTTTTCTAAGGCAAAATTCTTCAGCGAATCATCATATCCTAATGTGCTTCCATGATTGGCAGATAACAACTGTTCATATAATTGTGTATTAGCCATCATAATGTGATCTGAGTAGACCTCATACGGATGAATGGAAAACAACAATCCGTAACGTTTGGTCATTTCCTGGATATTATAGGTTTCCCTCAAGCCCAAATAGTAACCCGTAACCGGAATACGCTCTTCAAAAACCTTAAATATCGCTTCTTGCATGGTTCCACCCCAGCCAATATCAACCACATTAATCCCCTCCTTGTCAACATCGACATTAAAGGAGCTCAAATAATTTAGAAACGCCTTGCGCTGTTGCTTTCTGTTTAGGTTGTAAGCTTCAATGAATTCAGGCTGTTCCTTTAAGCGTTTAAATACCGACGAATTGAAGAAATCTTCGACCGTTTCGTCGCCGTCAATTGCCCCAAAATTATTAACAATGGAATCGACGGTATCTTTTGAAAAGGCAAAATTGCTTAGAAATTTATTCAGACTGAGATTTTTGAATCGCTTTCTAAAATAGAGAAATGACTCCTTATGAAGGGGCTTAAATGTAACCTGAAAAGCGGCCTGTCTGGACATTCGCAGATAATGGCTTCCAATTTTGTCTGATTCTTTGAGGAAGTTATGATCTTGATAGGCATCAAAAAGTTTTTTGAGATAATGGCCTTCCCGTGAAACAAAAAAGAAATTCGAAATTTTGAATCGACGACCGATGATATACAAACGCTCAATGAAAACCTGATAAAAAACAATGTATTCACTTAGAGGTTGTGCACTGGATTGCTGGCAAGCCCTGACCGTTTTATCAATGGTTCTTGAATAATCCTTTTTATCGTTCCCGAACGATTTAATTTTGTTTTGAAGACGAAATTTTTTATGCGGCAGCAAGGTCGAATGAATTCCTTTAGATCTCGGCATTTCAAGATCACTTAGTTTATCATCTCCCATCATCACCACATGTTTGGCTTCGACCTTTAAATCCGATAAAATATGTTCAAATATTTGACCTCGTTTCTTACTTTTTTGACAGGATGCCGAACTATAAATGCCATCAACAAGATTATCGATCCCATGGTGTTTTAACAACGATTTAAAAATTGATTCGGAAGCATAAAAATCGGAAACCAAATAGATCTTTATGCCAGAGGACTTAATGGCATTTAACAAATCCAGAATATCTTTATTAAGGAATTGAACTGACTGCTCGGATCGCAGATCTGCATGTTCAAAATACTCCATAAAACGATTATGCTGACTGGAATCGATCAAAAGATTATTTTGCAGCCTTTTAAAAACCTCTTCCTTAAGAGCATTGTAAGGAAGTTCAATTTCGGGCATACCAAGTTTTTTCTTAAGGTAGACACTGCTTTCCCGACGGGTAAAATATAAAGAATCGATAGAGCCCTTAAGACCAAATTCCCTGATAAGAATCTTAGCCCAAAGTCGCTGTGTATAATTGGGATGAACAATGCGGTGAACAATAGTATCAAAGTAATCGCATAATACGACTTTGATATTTTGTTCGAGTAGGGCGGTATGTATTGAGGCGTGTTTCAGAGGTGTTAACCTTTAATTTTTTCTTTGGTCTTACTAGGCAGGACATCAAATCCCATATTATAAAGCGTAAAACCAAAAATGTCGGCATATTGTTCGATCGTTTTGCTTACGGGAGTCCCTGCGCCATGACCGGCGTCGGTCTCGATCCGAATTAGAGTTGGGTTATCGCCAGACTGTTTACTTTGAAGTTCTGCTGCAAATTTAAAGCTGTGAGCCGGCACAACTCTGTCGTCATGATCGGCAGTAGTTATCAATGTTGCCGGGTATTCGGTATTCGGATTTATATTATGAACAGGAGAATACCCTTTAAGATACTCGAACATTTCCTGGCTTTGTTCAGAGGTCCCATAATCATAGGCCCATCCAGCCCCTGCAGTGAAGGTATGATATCGAAGCATATCTAAAACTCCAACCGCCGGCAGGGCAACTTTCATTAGATCAGGTCTCTGAGTCATGGTGGCTCCGACTAAAAGTCCACCATTCGACCCGCCTCTTATGGCGAGATAATCGGTTGATGTATAATCATTTTCGATCAGGTATTCGGCCGCAGCGATGAAATCGTCAAAAACATTTTGTTTTTGCATTTGTGTTCCGGCAATATGCCATTTCTTCCCATATTCGCCACCACCGCGTAAATTAGGCACCGCATAAATTCCACCTTCCTGCATCCAAACAGCATTGGTAATGCTAAATGATGGATAAAGACTGATATTAAACCCGCCATAACCGTAAAGTATAGTCGGATTTTTTCCATTCAATTCCAATCCTTTTTTATGTGTGATCATCATTGGGATCTTTGTCCCGTCCTTAGATGTATAAAAAACTTGTTTGCTTTCGTAATCGTCGCTGTTGAAAGCAATTTCGGGCTTCCAGTACAATTCAGATTCTCCGGTCTCAACATTAAATGTAAATATGCGTGAAGGCGTATTGTAATTCGTAAAGGAATAATAGTCGATTTTGTCTTCTTTTTTACCTCCGAATCCACCGGCATTACCAAGCCCCGGTAATTCGATTTCACGGATTAACTTTCCATCAAAGTCATACTGTAGGACCTTTGAAATGGCGTCGATCATATATTCTGTAAAAAAGTACCCGCCACCTGTTGACGGACTTAAAACATGTTCGGTTTCCGGAATAAATTCAGTCCAGTTATCCGGACCGGGGTTAGAAGCATCAGTTGTCACAATTTTTTGGTTTGGCGCATTTAAATTGGTAACCAAATACAATTTACTTCCAACATTGTCGATAACATAAGTGTCGCTATCTGTATTTTCAAGTATGGGGATCAAATCTCCATTCGGATCTTCCAGATCTTTTAAATAAAGTTTATTTCCAGAGGTTGATACTCTGGGATAAATAAACAGATAACGATCATCTTCGGTTATACTACCGCTGATATAACGATGCTTTTCCTCGGGAGTACCTCCAAAAATCAACACATCATCCTTTTGATCGGTCCCCAGTTTATGATAATAGAGTTTATGTTGATCGGTCTTTGCGGAAAGCTCACTTCCTTCAGGCTTATCATAGCTCGAATAATAGAACCCGTCATTCTTATACCAGGAAATACCACTAAATTTTATATCCCGCAGGGTATCTTCAAGAACTTCTTTTTTTTCGGCGTCCATAACGATTATTTTGCGCCAATCGCTTCCACCTTCTGAAATTGAGTAGGCTGCAAGCTCGCCATTACGGGAGAAGTTCAGACCACTTAAAGAGATTGTTCCGTCTTCACTAAACGTATTCGGGTCAAGGAAAACCTCTTCAGTGCCGTCCTCACCTTTTTTTCTGTAAACAACGTATTGATTTTGGAGGCCGTCATTCTTGTAATAGTAGGTATAATCCCCTTCTTTGAAGGGCGATCCTAGTTTTTCATAATTCCATATAGATTCAAGCCTTTCCTTAAGTTCTTTGCGATACGGAATTTTATCGAGATAGCCGAAAGTCACTTCATTCTGTGATTTAACCCAGCTTTCGGTTTCAGCACTTCGGTCATCTTCCAGCCATCGATATGGGTCAACGACATCAACACCAAAATAGGTGTCTACGGTATCAACTTTTTTAGTCTCGGGATAGGTCACTACCAGATTATTGTTTTCTGCCGGATCAGTTTTACAGGCAAATAAAAGAGATATTGTAAAGGCAGACAAAATATATTGTTTCATAATATGTATGTCGTTAGTTTGCTTATTGAATGGGATTTCAAAATTACAGAAAAAGCCCCTTCATTTCATGAAGAAGCTTTTTTAATGATTGGTCAGGAATTTCAATATTTAATAAACTTTTGGGAATTAATCTTTCCGTTATCCAAGATTCTTAAAATGTAGTTTCCTGTGCTCAGTTGAGATACATCAATGGTATTTGAGTTAAAGCGATTGTTCATTACACGCTTACCGTTCAAATCAAAAATAGTGTATATCGCATTCTCGAAACCATAGGTAGCATTAAGGTTCAATACATCCTTGGTTGGATTCGGATAAATTATAAGGTCTTGCACTAACGATTGTTCCAGGCTCAAAGTTTCGCCTTCAGTAACAATAAGCGTTGAATTAATTGATGGATTGGTGATCACATCTACTGTACCTGACGGCCAATAAATGGTTAAATTGGTTACCGATGTATCTGCACCCAATCCGAAATGAGTATTTAAACTGCTCATATACCGGAAGCCTTCACCACTTCGAACATCCCTGATTTGTTTCCCTATTCCCGGGCTGGTTATCTCAAGACGGGCACCAATACCATTGATATTACTGTTGGTACCATTAGTACATACTTTTAACCAGTTGTTGCTGTTACCATCATTTATTCTAAGATTGCCATTAAAAACATCTAGGAAGCCATCATTATTAGCATCTCCAATCGGACCACTTGGCGGCATGTCGTTTGTTATATGGGTGAACGTAAAATCACCGTTATTAAACAAAATACCACCATTTGTTAAAATATCCACATAACCATCGTTATCAAAATCTCCTGGTGCGTTTTCGATACCATATGTTGCAACACTCACGCCCGAGCCTGATGTGGCATCACTAAAGGTGCCATCACCATTATTTCGCATTAGCTTATGGCCACCGTCAGAAGAGGAACTTGCCCCAACATAAACATCCATGTCACCATCATTATCAAAATCGGCCCATGCTGATGACCAGGTTTGAACGGGGTCACCCAGATTTGAACTGTTGTTATGACCTTCGGCTGGAAAGGTAGTACTATAGTATCCACTTCCATCTGCTACATTAGTATAGGTGCCTGATCCATCATTTTGCCAAAGTTCATTCCACTTGTGGGTAACATCGCCGCCACGACATTTTGCGATAAAGAGGTCCATATCCCTGTCGTTATCATAATCAACCCATACTGTACCATAATTACCACCACTGGTATGCGTACCGAGACCTTTTGGGACAGCCGTGCTGGCGCCCTGGTAAAAGGTAAGGTTTCCAGATCCATCATTGATGTAATAAACATTTGGTGCAACATCATGGCAAACGAAAGCATCAAGAGCACCATCATTATTTATATCGATAAAATTCGAGCGTTGTGAAAACACATAATCAGAACCCGACTGCTCTGTAAAGGCCGTTCCGTCTGAATTTGCATACATAAACGTTACACCTGCACCCCCACCATAAAGAAGGTCATTATAGCCGTTCCCATCGATATCCCCGGCAGCTAAACTCCACGATGGGATATGATCTGCTTGTGATGTAGTGATATTAACGCTATTAAATCCACCACCGGGAAGCTGGTAATTTATATTGATGTTCGTGTCAGTAACCGATACCAGGTCGTCGAGTTTATCGTTATTCATATCAACAACTCCGCGATCGGAACCGGTTGCAGCAACGGTTTGACTGGTAAAGGATATCGGGCCAATAGGAGGTGGCGAGCCTTCACTAAGCTGGAAGTCAAAGCCTGATTCATCCCAACGATCATCCCAGGCGATGTAATATGTTTCTCCAGATACCACATCAAATCCTACAATTGATGTAAATCCACCACCCGAGTCGTCATCTCCAGCCAGGCAGACCAAACTACCGCAGCTACCTGTGTATACATGAACACGGGTGTCAATCCCGCTATTCTGGGTTAAAATATTTGAATCGGTCGAAATGGTAATATAAGAACTTACCGTTGGTGTATATCTATACCACTCGCCAAATTCCAACATTGAGCTTGTGCCATTTTCAGCACAAATTGGATCGGGAATTTCAGATCCGTCAATGGCGATTACTGAATAAATTCCGGGACCGGTTATCGGCGTGGCG
Source organism: Flavobacteriaceae bacterium (assembly GCA_013003555.1). GTDB lineage: Bacteria > Bacteroidota > Bacteroidia > Flavobacteriales > Flavobacteriaceae > SHLJ01. Next base: position 16,666 of record JABDIV010000108.1, on the reverse strand, counting down.
GTTGCGGCATCAGCACAAGTATCTGAACTTATTTGCCCCCAGAGCAATCCGCTTGGTAATAAAAGTAAGAGTAAAGAATATGTAATGTTTTTCATGGTGCAATTAGTTCGTTTTATAGAGTTCTTTATTCACAAGTTGTATTTATGGAATTTATCCATTCAAAAATAAGTTCAGCACCCTCTTCATGGATTATTGTTCGACCCAGCAGTGGCATCCTTACCGCTTCATCGGTCGAATTGATTCGATAGTACATCACGGAGCGGAAATTATTTGACGGGCTGACGATATGCGTTAATCCTACACCAAGATCAGTATCCGGTTCAACGCAAACACCAAGATTCCCGTCATCTCCTGTAGCGTCATAATTAAATCGTACCGGCCTGTAGGCACAATGAGCTTCTTCCTGATGACAATGGGCGCAATTGATATCAATGTAAGCCCTTGCACGATCGTTCAGCGAAGCGTTAGGATCGTTCCATGCACTTAAGGTATTGATGTCGTCGGGTAAATTATCATCAAGATAACCAAGATCGATCATCTTTTGCAGTTGATTCATCGCCCCATCCTTGAAGTTGTAGGATTTATTAAAATTTTGTGGCTTTGGTCCAATAGGAATTGGCATCTCGCCAATTTTATGGCAGGTATGGCATTCAGGCCCCGCAGGAATTCGATAATTCACGCTTCGGGTAATACCGGTATCTTCCCACTCAAAGGATAAAAAACTTCCATTCAGATCCATCACGGCATCAGTCTGTTCTTCATTCCAAACATAATTTGCGAATACCCATCCTTCGGGTTTGTTAATCATCAGCCGCGTTTCAATGACTCGTGTATCACCTGAGGGAAGCACATTGTTGTAATAAAAGTTTTTTATTAATACCGTTCCAACTGGAAAATTCAGAACCATGTGATCTCCTGAAAAGGAAGCACTGACATCGCTTGGCATCCAGACAAAACGTTTCTTTTTGGCATAGTCAGTAAACAGAGGGTTGATAAGCTCATATGGCATAACTCCATAAACGGGGTTCATTTCAGCCATCGCCCCATCAAAAAAATTGTATTGGGATAAATTTTGATACGGTACTGTTGCAAGGTCAAATACTACTGGAGAAACCTGCTCAGGCTCTACCACAGGCACATAGGAATCATCCTCTGAGCATGACAGCAAAAATAAAGAGGCCAAAGCCCATAACAGCAACGGAGACCTTAAAAACATTTATAGAAAAATTTGGACACCTAAATTAAGGAAACAAAAAAGGACTTCTTAATTAATTAGTTATAATGCTTATTTATCAGTTATATGCGCAAATGCCCAGTAAATTAGTGGTTTAGGGGAATTTCAGCCCATTTTTTCGATAAAATATATTCGGCGATTTGAACGGCATTTGTAGCGGCACCCTTTCTGAGGTTATCACTCACAATCCACATGTTTAAACAATTGGGGCGCGATTCATCACGCCTGATGCGTCCTACGAAGACCTCATCCTTTCCGTTAGCGGAAATCGGCATGGGATAAAGGTTCGATTCCGGAACGTCCTGAACAATGACCCCTGGAGTTTCACTTAATAATTTTCTCACTTCTGGGAGATTAAAATCGTTTTCAAATTCGATGTTAACCGATTCACTATGTCCTCCGGCTGTTGGTATTCTTACCGCTGTGGCGGTAATGGCAATCGTGCGATCATCCAATATTTTCTGAGTTTCCCTAACGAGCTTCATCTCTTCCTTGGTGTAACCATTTTCTTCAAATACATCACAGTGAGGGAGTGCATTTTGGTGAATGGGATGCGGATATACTTTTTCACCCTCTATCCCCTTAATTTCGTCTTCAAGTTGCTGCACTGCTTTCACACCAGTACCGGTCACAGATTGATAGGTGGAAACAACCAGGCGTTTTATTTTAAATGCTCTATGCAATGGTGATAAGGCCATGACCATTTGAATTGTTGAGCAATTTGGATTGGCAATAATTCGATCATCAGAATCAATACTCTCGGCATTAATCTCTGGAACGACCAGCTTTTTGGTTGGATCCATTCTCCAGGCGGACGAATTATCAATAACAATCGTCCCGTTATGTGCAAATTTAGGAGCCCATTCCAACGATGTTGTTCCTCCTGCAGAGAAGAGGGCAATATCCGGCCTGGCCGCAACGGCCTCATCCAATCCGATTACCGCATATTCACGATTTTTAAACATTAGTTTTTTACCAATAGATCGGTTGGATGCAACCAACAATAAATCGGTGAATGGAAATTGACGCTCTTCAAGAACCTTCAGCATAACATGGCCAACCATACCGGTGGCCCCAACGACAGCAAGTTTCATAGAATTAAAGTTTAACCTTCAAATGTATAAATAAATAGCATAAAAAAACCACCTTTTACAGGTGGTTTAATGATTAAAGTATTTCGTGTAGCGGTATCGCTATTCCATTACTTTTTTAAAGAGTCTCTAATCTCAGTAAGAAGATCTACTTCAGATGGTCCGGCCGGAGCTGGCTCCTCAGCTGGTTTTTTCGATTTGTTGTAGGCTTTAACAATCATGAATAGAACAAATCCAACAATGATCAAATTGATGATTGTATTCACCCATGCACCCCAACGAACCGCGTTTTCAGGCGTAGTTACATTGCCTTCGGCATCAGCCACGGCTTCTGAGAGTACAACTTTTAAACTGGCAAAATCCATTCCTCCTGCAAAATGCCCAACAACTGGCATGATAATGTCGTTAACGAAACCATTTACGACAAGGCCAACGGCACCAGCCAAAATTACAGCAACTGCAAAATCAATCACATTGCCGGTCAAAATGAAATTCTTAAATTCTTTAAGCATAGTAGTTAATGTTTAATTAAGTTAATATGATGCAAAAATAGTGAAAAAAGTTAAACGTTAAGAAAATGCTAAAAAGAGTCGCCAATATAGATGCGTTTTACCCTTGGTGAAATGGCTGTTAAAAGCTCATAAGAGATGGTGTTTGCCGTTCCTGCGAAATTTTCAGCAGTGTTATCCCTATCAAAAATAATTACTTCATCACCTTCCTTGCATGCGACATCTGTTATATCGACCATGATCATATCCATACAAACATTTCCAATTATAGGCGCTTTTTTACCGCCAATGGTTACGAACCCTTTTCCATTTCCATATTGTCTTCCAATGCCATCCGCATGTCCGATTGGTATGGTGGCTGTCTGTGTAAAGCCTTTGGCAGAATAGGCTCTGTTATATCCAACAGATTCGCCATTTTCAATTTGATGTATTTGAGATATTACAGATTTTAAACTGGCAATAGGTTTGAGGTTTTTGTTTTCTTTTTTCGAATTTCCAAAACCAAATAATCCAATTCCGCTTCTAACCATATCGAAATGCGCCTGGGGAAAGTTAAGTAATCCTGAGGTGTTACACATATGAAGAATTGGCTTGAAACCGAGCCCTTCAATCATCGCATTGGCCGTTTTTTTAAAGCTTGCGATCTGTTGTTCAGAAAAAGATTTTTCGTCTAAATCTTCACTTGCCGCCAAGTGGGAAAAAATGGATTTAACCTGAACAGCTTTGGTTTTAGAGAGCTCATTCAAGACTAAATCCACGTCGTTCTCCCAGAATCCAAGCCGATTTAATCCAGTGTTGAATTTGACATGAATGGGATAATTATGAAGAGACTTTTGCTCTGCCACTGCAATAAATTGTCGTAAAACATTGGCGTTATATAAACTTGGCTCAAGGCAGCCTTCAATGAGATTTGAAAAATTTACCACTTGGGGATGCAAAACCAGAATGGGAGTCTTAATACCTGCTTTTCTCAAAGCCAGTCCTTCGCTTGTATAAGCCACTGCAAAATAGTCGACTCCTAATTGCTCTAAAAACTGAGCTGTTTTTATAGCGTCATGTCCGTAAGCAAAAGCTTTAACAACAGCCAGGAACCTGGTCTCCTTTGGTATTCTGGATTTAAGATATTCAAAATTATCTTTAAGGGCGTTCAGGTTTATTTCCAGAACGGTTTCTTGCGCATCAGGCATTGGCTTGCTTTGATTTCGACGGAATGACAACAGGATCATTCACCTTCATATTTCTTACCTTATCACGCATCATCGCCTTATAAAAAGCTGCCCGACTTAATGGCTCATACTCATCGACCTCCCCAAGTAGTACAAGATCATCGCTTTTGGCTTTGCGATAGCTGTATTGTGCCAGGTTCCCTGTGCGGGTGCAAACAGCATGCACTTTGGTCACGTATTCGGCGGTTGCCATAAGATTAGGCATCGGGCCAAATGGATTTCCTTTAAAGTCCATATCCAGTCCGGCCACAATAACACGAATGCCCTTGTTGGCAAGGTCATTACAAACACTAACAATTTCACTGTCGAAAAACTGGGCTTCGTCTATGCCAATTACATCGCAACTATCAGCAAGGATTAAGATATTGGCTGCTGCTGGTACCGGAGTTGATCGTATCTCGTTGTAATCATGAGAAACAACTTTTTCATTATCATAACGTTGATCAATGGCAGGTTTAAAGATTTCGACTTTCTGCTTGGCAAACTGGGCTCGCTTTAAACGCCGGATCAATTCCTCGGTTTTCCCGGAGAACATTGACCCGCATATTACTTCAATCCATCCAAATTGTTCTTTTTGATTTACCGTATTTTCAAGAAACATTTCGTAATTTTAACACTAAATTCTACTGCATTCGCGTTTGTATAAAGGTGACGTAAATTTATTAAAAATCAAAAGCAATCAAGGGAATTAATCTTAGAAGTTATGAAGAAGAAATTGGAATCTGAATTAATTAGCATCGCCCATCGGATCTTAAAGTTAAAGGGTAAAGAAGACATTGATAGATTACATAAGGAGGTAGCCCAACTTTATGAAAAACTTACTGTAATGAAGTTTGCACATGAGAACTTTGATGAGGATATGCCAACTATTGGGAGCGATTCGTCCTTTTTCGGGATGTTGGATGAAGCCTTCAATAATAAGGTTAGCGACAATATAGAAATAGAAGATAAAGTTTATATCAACCTTGATGAAAAAGAAGATGACGGAATTATGGAACCTGCCATGGAAACCATCAAGGATATCGTTGCCCAAATGCCTGAAGAAACCCAGGAATTAGACGAGATACTCGAAGAGGCCATTGCAAGGCCGTCCTTACATAAAAATGATCTTGAAGATATTACCTCAGCCTACAGAAATCTTCCGGTTTTTGAACCTGTCGTCGCTTCCAAGGAGGATAATCAAAAGTCCTTAAATGAACGATTAAAAGGTAAAATAATTCAAATTGGCTTAAATGACAAATTGGCTTTCATTAAACATCTGTTTGGTGGAAACGCAGTGAATTATGAGCGGGCGTTATTAAATCTCAATGCGACTACTTCGCTTAAGGATGCACTCATTCTAATTGAAAACAAGATTAAACCCAGCCAATCAAATTGGATTGGAAAGGAGGAATACGAAGAGCGATTCCTTGAAATCATCGAAAGCAAATTCGAATAGTACCAGAGGGCTATTATCGCTATTCCGACATTTTTCCTGTAAAACCCAGGCCAGCTAATGAGTAAACTCTATATCGTACCCACGCCCATAGGAAATCTCAAAGATATGAGCGGGAGAGCGGTTGAGGTTTTGCAGTCGGTCGATCTTATCCTTGCCGAAGACACCCGCACTTCCGGAAAGTTGCTCAAACACTTTGAAATTGGCACCCCGATGATGTCATACCACATGCACAATGAGCACAAGTCGTTAAATAAAATCATCGAGCGTTTATGGTCTGGTCAAACGCTCGCATTAATTAGCGATGCCGGTACACCAGGCATATCCGATCCCGGGTTTCTGTTGACGAGGGCATGCATCGAAAATGGGCTGGCTGTTGAATGTTTGCCCGGACCAACAGCTATTATTCCTGCACTAGTAATTTCAGGCCTGCCAAATGATCGATTTGTGTTCGAAGGATTCCTTCCTGTAAAGAAAGGTCGACAAACGCGCCTGGCTTTTTTGCGGAACGAAACTAGAACTATGGTGTTTTATGAATCCCCTCATAAATTGATAAAGACGCTAACCGATTTTAAAGATCATTTTGGTGCTGAAAGACGAATTTCGGTTTCCCGGGAACTGTCAAAATTATATGAAGAAACGAAGCGTGGAACCATCGGGGATGTTCTCGATTATTTTCAAGAAGGGGTTATCAAGGGTGAATTCGTTATCGTCCTTGCCGGCAGTTCCTCAAAATAGAGCTTGTTCAGATATACAGGTGAAATTAAATAAGTAAGAAAGTTAGGCGATAGGCTTTTAAATATGCTTCCCTTTATTCCAACCGTATTTCCCTAAAAATTGATTTCCGCTATCAACAGCACCGTCTTCGATTGAAGTTCCCATACTATCATTCCAGCGGTTCAGATATCCAAACAGTGAAATGACGCCCAACATTTCAACAATTTCTCCTTCATTCCAATAGGTATACAAGCGTTCTTTCATCGTTTCATCTACCGCATTTGGGACCTGGGAGGCTGCCAGTGAAAAATCTAAAGCAGCTCTTTCGGCCTCCGAGAATGCAGGGTGAGTTCGATATTCCCATATATTGTCAAGTTGCTCCTGCTCGGCACCATAGCGTTCGGCAGCGCGTATGGCGTGGGCCTGACAATACCTGCAGCCAGTTGCGTTACTGCTTACCCATGCTATCATGCGTTTTAGAGCAGAAGTCACCCGGCCTTCATTAGCCATCACAGCCTTATTTAAATTTATAAAGGCCTTACTTATGGCCGGCCGTCTTTGCATCGTCAATACTGAATTCGGACAAAATCCTAGGGTTTCATTAAAGAATGCAGCCAGTTCTTTGGTTTCCGGATCATGCTCTGGTGAAAGCGGCGTAACTAATGGCATCTGTAATTCTGTTATTAGCGTTAATAATGGTATTTTTGATTTAACAATAAACAAAAAAAAAGGCAAAAATGACCCATAAAGTTGTGACTCATTGGAAAGGAAATATGCTGTTTGAAGCCGATAATCCCAATGGTAAAACCGTACTGATTGATACCTCACCTGAGAATGGCGGGCATAATGCCGGATTGAGCCCCAAAGCCATGATGCTGGCCTCGCTTGCGGGATGTTCAGGGCTGGATGTTATTATGATTCTGAATAAAATGAAAGTTAAAATTTCCGATTTCAGAATGGATACCAGTGCTGACCTTACCGACGAACACCCAAAATACTATAAAGACGTCACCATAGAATATCACTTTTTTGGAGAAAACCTGAAGAAGAATAAAATCAAGAAAGCAGTCGATTTATCAATAGAAAAATATTGCGGTGTGATGGAAATGTTCCGTCAATTTGCTGCAGTCAAGATAAAAATTCACTATCACGAATCATAAATATAGAATATTTTCTATATTTGTATATGCGCTGGACACTCAAACCAAAACCAGACCCTAAAAAAGTTAAGGCCTTACAGGAAGCCATTAAGGTTGATGCTGTTGTGGCCAGACTTTTATTACAAAGGGGTATTGAAACCTACGATCAGGCAAAGACCTTTTTTCGCCCGGAATTGTCCGAGTTGCACGACCCTTTTCTCATGAGGGATATGGAAAAGGCCGTTGATCGCATTGAACAGGCGATTAATGATGATGAAAATATTTTAATCTATGGTGATTATGATGTGGACGGCACTACGGCCGTTGCGCTTATGTTTTCTTATTTAAGCAGCTATTACAGTAAAGTTGCCACGTATATTCCCGATCGGTATGAAGAAGGATATGGCATCTCCATCAAGGGGATCGATTTTGCCGACGATAATGGTTTCTCGCTGATCATCGCGTTGGATTGCGGCATTAAGGCTTTAGATCAGGTTGCATATGCAAATTCAAAGGGAATCGACTTTATTATCTGTGACCATCACAGACCAGGTGATCAACTCCCGGAGGCGTATGCAATACTTGATCCAAAGCGGACTGATTGCGACTATCCCTTTAAGGAGCTATGTGGTTGTGGTGTTGGTTTTAAACTTATTCAGGCGCTTGAATCGAATCGGGGTCGAAGCATAGACTTTCTGGTGCCATATCTCGACTTGGTTGTTACCGCTATCGCGGCAGATATTGTGCCTGTTTCCGGAGAGAATCGAATCTTGGCCTATTATGGCATGCAGGTGATAAATGATTCACCAAGGACCGGGATAAAAGCCATCCTTGACCAACAAAAAAAGGCTGTTTTCACCATTACCGATTTGGTTTTTACTGTCGCGCCGCGCATCAATGCTGCCGGGCGTATTCAACATGGTAATTATGCGGTAGAACTATTGTCTGAAAAGGATCAAGACAATGCACGACTGGCCGCTGAACAGATCGATGGATTCAATTCGGAAAGAAAGGATCTGGACAAGGAAATTACAAAACAAGCTCTGCAGCTTATTGAAGACAGTAGGGAAAAGGATAAATATACATCTGTCGTGTTCCAATCACATTGGCATAAAGGGGTACTGGGAATTGTCGCTTCAAGACTCATTGAAACCTATTACCGGCCAACGATAGTTCTAACTCAAGATGGGGAAAAATTGACCGGTTCTGCCCGCTCGGTTAAGGGTTTTGATATCTATAATGCCTTAAGTGAGTGTGATGATCTTTTAGAAAAGTTTGGGGGTCACAAATATGCAGCCGGACTAACTATGAACATTCAACATTTTGAGGATTTTAAAGCGAGATTTGAAAAGGTAGTTGCCGAACGGATTAGTGAGCACCTTCGTGTGCAGGAAATTTTGATCGATGCTGAAATTAATATTCGAGATATCAATCCAAGATTACACAGGATCCTTTCGCAGTTTGCACCATTTGGCCCCGATAATATGACACCGGTGTTTATGTCAAGAGATCTTTTTGACACCGGTTATGCGAGACCTGTAGGTGAGGATGGTGATCATTTAAAATTGGCTGTTGTTCAGGGGAACAATTCGCAACAAATCAATGCTATTGGTTTTAATTTGGGCCATAAATATGAGATGGTAGGAAACCGAAAGAAATTTATGGCAGCGTTTACCATTGATGAAAACCATTGGAATGGAAGAATCGATCTTCAGCTAAAATTAAAAGATATTAAACAGGATCTTAAGATTTAAATTCGAGCAGGTCAAGATTATTTCCGTCAAAGACAGCATAGGTGAAATAATGTATCCAATCGCCAAGATTGATGTATTTGGCATTGCCCTCGAGGTCGATATTTAAGGGTAGGTGCCGATGCCCGAAAACAAAATAATCACGATGACTCTGCTTTAATTGCTCCTTACAAAATTGTATAAGCCATTCGTTATCTTCCCCTAAAAACTTAATGTCTTCTTCGCCCGAAATCATTTTGTTTTTTACGGAAAGGTACTGCGCTAATCTCATCCCGAGATCAGGGTGAAGCCATCTGAATAACCATTTAGCAATCGGATTGGTAAACACCTTTTTCATGCGCTTATAGCCTTTATCGCCGGGGCCCAGACCATCTCCATGTCCGATTAAAAATGATTTGCCGTTAAAATCAAATTCCATCGGTTTATGATGCACAGGGATATTGAGTTCTTCTTCAAAATAGCCATTCATCCATAAGTCATGATTACCGACAAAATAATGAATCCCGATACCTGAATCACTTAACTCTGCTAATTTCCCAAGGGTTCTCGTAAATCCTTTTGGTATCACATGACTATATTCGAACCAAAAGTCAAATAGATCACCTAGTAAAAAAAGTGTATGAGCGTCGGTCTTAATGGTGTCTAACCATTCAACAAACCGTTTCTCCCTGGGGAGAGATGCATCGCGCGATGGGGCTCCTAAATGATTATCGGAAGCGAAATAAATTTTTTTGCCTTCAGGAATGATCATGATCAGATAAAGATAATTAAAGATTAGATATCACTTGCGTACCACTCGGCGTATGATGTTGCCGTTTCCTGAAGTTTAAGCGAATGCAATTGAATGGTTTCTGGAAGCCTCTTTTTTATTTTCTCGGCAAAATCAATAACCATCATTTCACTGGTTGGCTGATAATCGACCAGCAGTACGTTATGACCTCTTGATTGAAGTTCATGAGCTAATTCAACATGAGGTGTATTTTTGTTAAAGATTGTTGCATGATCAAAAACATTTACAATCTCTTCTTTGACAATGGTTTTCAGGTCGCCAAAGTCTATAACCATTCCATATTTTACATTATTGGAATCGGAAATAGGTTGACCGATTACCGTAACATCAAGTTTATAGCTATGACCATGTACATTACGGCATTTTCCGTCATACCCATAGAGGGCATGACCGGTTTCGAATGAGAATTGTTTGGTTATTCGTATGTTTTTGTTCATTTAAAGTGCAGTTTATTTTTCAAATCCAGTTGACCATTCCTTAAAAATTCGAAAATTTAATTTACCTCATCGGATTTAGAATCCGTCTTGCTATTCTTGTGAGAACGAAATATCAAATAGGCAGCAAGAACCAGAATGACAAATGGCAGCAATGAGCCGATAAGCACACCTAATGCGTAGTCGTTATCCGGCGCATTATTTAATTTTTCATCGATTTCCGATTGCTGAAATATTAGTAAGATCGCAGATATCAAGCCAACAACTGTGTTCATTGAGCCAAATTTACTGCTTTTGGGCAAGGGGAATAAACATTTTCCTGAATTTTATGATTAAAGGAAAACCGCGCACAAATATCCACAATGTCATACTGATAAAAATAGCGTGTAATTTTAATCCCTGGGCATCAAGAGCGAACAAGGCAGGTAAGAACACCAAAAAGGTTGCAAAAAGAAGCAGATTTCTCAAGTGCCGCATTTTCCCCAGACCCTTATAAATACCATCAAAAATAAAAGCGAGGGCACAAAGGGGTTGCATGGCACAGACAATCCAGAAAACCTCATTAAACTCTTTTAACACGGCCGGATCATTTGAGAAGATTTGACCCACGGGCTTATAGGTTAAAAGTCCGATCACAGCCATAATAGCACCAATGATCAAGCCATATATGATCAGCCTGTTACTTAAAGCGATCAGATTTTTATAATCTTTGGCTCCATAAAGTCGTCCCGACAAAATATTTCCTGCGCTTGAATAACCATCAATGATAAACGCCCCAAGAAACCACAGGTTTATGGCGATGGTATAAGCAGCGATATATTCTTTTCCATAACTTGTTGAAAAGGCACTGGCATAATACAAGGTTACATTCAATGCGAGAGTTCTAACGAATAGATTTAGAATCATGAGGATAAAACTTTTGATTTCCTTGTTGAAGGGAAATTTAAGTCGCAGAGGGATAGGAGTCTTCTTGATAAGAAAATAGACTGCCATACCCGCCATTACCACTTGTGCAATGACACTGGCCCAGGCCGCGCCTTCTATATACATCGGATTTATAAAACCGGCAATACCATAAACCAGGGCAAAGTCAAGAACGATATTGGTGAGCGTACCTGTAAGAGCAATTACCATTGGGTAGAAGGTGTTTTGGAGTCCGCGAAAAGTTCCAAAAACAGCAATTGTAAATAGGGCAAATGGGAACCCGAATACCCGAATTCTATAATAATCAATGCTATAGTTAAGGATAAGGTCTGAGGCGTTATATAATTTAAAAATGGGACCTGCAAACGGGTATGTTGTAAGGATTATAATAATACTGAGTGATGTGATTATAAAGATAGCCTGGGCGGGTAAATTTTTCACTTCATCAATTTTGTCCGCTCCCAAATATTGTGAGACAATTGCTGAAATAGCGCTTCGCGTTTGACCAAGAACCCAGACAAGCATGGAAATGAATGTCCCAACAATACCAACGGCAGCTAAGGACTCGGTACTATGAATATCAATATTGCCTACAACAGCCGTATCTGTGATGGATAAGATGGGCTCAGAGACACCTGAAATTAGTGCCGGAATGGCAAGTCTGTTTATCTCTTTTAAAGTAATGTTCACGTTTACAATAGGTATTCGTAGCAATAAAACGGATACTCGCTTTGCGCGTGGAAATACACATCCCCGAGACGCTCATAGCCGCGTTGCTCATAGAACCGCTGGTTTCTTATATTTTTCGAAAAAGTATCCAACCTTATTGATCGACGCTTTTCAATTCGGGATTTATTTTCGGCAAAGCGCATGAGTTGTTGAGCATATCCCTTGCCTTGAAAATCGGGTTTGATCGCCAGTCGGTGAATATAAATATTATTACCACTTTCTGACAACCATTCAACATCCTTATATTCCACATCCATAAGAGATGAAATAGCAATGCAGCCAATCACGCTACCCTTTATTTCATAAACGAATAGTTCATTTTGTTCAATATCCTGTTCAAAAGAAGCCCGGTCGGGATAATGTTCATTCCATTGATAAATTTTGGCTTTGATCATTTCTTTTGCACACGCCTGAGTTATAGCTAATATTGCATTAATATCCTGATGCTTAGCAATTCGAATCATTATTAATAACTACATTTGCAAAATATTTGTGTAAAGTTAGGTCTAAATTATAGGATATGAAGAATATTTTGATCCCGGTTGGTTCTTCGAAGAATGCAGAATGTCATTTGCAATATGCAGTGGACTTCGCGAGAGAATTTAATGCAAAGCTCTATGTTGTACAAATTTTTAATGTGTACACAAAAGCAGGAACACTAATTAAAGTGGATCATCTATTGGAAAAGGAAAGTATGGCCTTTTTAAAACAACATATTTCTAAGATCAATACCGAAGGTGTTGAAGTTGAAGCACGGGCCTTTAAAGGAAAATTGGTTGATACCATTGAGCTGATCTGTGATAAACTTAAAATAGATCTGATCATGGTCGAGCCCAAGACTAATTCTATTCGTGAAGAGGTGTATTTGGGGAAGACTTCTGGTAAGATAGTTAAACGAATAAATGTACCGGCTCTTATAGTCCCTGAGGGTTCAACTTTCAGAGGTTTCAAATCGATTATGCTATCGATGAAATCAGCGATTATCAAAAAAGATGGCACTCTTAATTTATTAAAAACTATTCAAGCCCATTTCGATTCTGCAATCAATTTATTGTTGGTTCAAACACCCTATCATAATGAAGGCGATCATGATGTAAATGACGAGTTGGGCGGTATGGTGGCAATGACAAAGATCTCTAAAAACCCGACAACATATCAGGGATCTTTAGAGCATTTTAAGCAGTTCAATCCAGATCTGTTGGTGGTAGTTAGACGAAAACGAGGATTTTTTGTCAAACTCTGGGAAAAAAACACAATTTTGAAAAAAGATTTTTATATTTCGGAAGTTCCAGTTTTGGTGTTACCGGAAATGAAATAAATGGGGATGTAGCCCGCCTGAACGAGTTCATTCGGGCAGGGAGCGCAAAATTATTGACATAGTGGTTTATATTTATATTCTCTATAGTGAAACACACAATAGGTATTACGTTGGAATGACAGAGAATATAGAGCAGAGATTAACTTATCACAATGAGGGTCAGGTTAAATCAACAAAGGCCTATAAACCTTGGCGATTAGTTAGGTTTGAAAAGTATAAATCAAAAATGGAAGCACGAGTAAGAGAAAAATATTTAAAATCAGCTGCAGGAAGATGGTGGCGTAATAATAATCTGGGGATGTAGCTCAGTTGGCTAGAGCGCTTGACTGGCAGTCAAGAGGTCGGCGGTTCGAGTCCGCTCTTCTCCACATCACTCAAAAATCCGCACATGGTTGTGCGGATTTTTTTTATTCCCGGATCGTACCAAGCTCGCTTGGTTAAGAGAAGGGAATAAAAAAAACATTCATGCGAAGCATGAGGATTTTTAATTGCAGGTATGGAATCACTGCGGACCAACGCAGTTAATCCGCTCCTGTGGTTAGAAGGGAATAAAAAAAACATTCATGCGAAGCATGAGGATTTTTAATTGCAGGTATGGAATCACTGCGGACCAACGCAGTTAATCCGCTCCTGTGGTTAGAAGGGAATAAAAAAACATTCATGCGAAGCATGAGGATTTTTAATTGCAGGTATGGAATCACTGCGGACCAACGCAGTTAATCCGCTCCCGTTGTTAGGAGGGAATAAAAACATTAACAGCTTTGAAAAAGCTGGAGATTTTTACCTGCCAAAGGCAGGCAGGTTTGCAGCATCGGCGTCACTGCGGACCAACGCAGTTAATCTGCTAGGACTCTTTTTTTGTTATTGAAATCGTTTTGTTTTTCACGAGAGGTTTTGCCCAGAAGCCAATTGACAAAATATAAAGAAGTGGGACAGCAAGGAAGAATAGCCCCGTTTTAAGATTTACGGAATCACCAATAGCGCCAACGATAAGTGGCATGATAGCTCCTCCTGCAATGCCGGTGCACAGAATCCCTGAAAGCGCCCCATGATGAGATTTAACCGAATTTAGTCCGAGTGAGAAAATGATCGACCACATTACCGAGATGAAAAATCCAATCCATGGAAATGCCTTTACACTGACTTCCGATGAACCGGTTAAAGCAACGATTAAAGCTATTGTTGTAGCTAAAGTTGATCCGATAAGCACATAGCGACTATCCATTAATTTTAGCAGAAGTAATCCCAGTAAACATCCTATAGTTAACATCGCCCAAAACCTGGAAACAGTGCTTGCCCCGATGGTTTGAGCATCCATACCATGATATTCCAGCAGGAATTGAGAGATCCAATTGCCTATTCCTTGTTCGATTCCGACATAACAAAAGATCCCAAGAAAGTACAAAATCGCCCATTTATTCTTAAGCAGATCGATATAATTTCTTATCCCTCCTGATCGTTCATCTTCCTTTTTCGCATAGTCGGGATAATTTACAAATGAAATTACTAAGAACATGACTCCGGCCGTTAAGGCAAATACAATATACAGGGAGACCCATGGCAAGTTTTCCGGAACGAAAGATCTGAGTAATTCAGCAACGGATTGTTGATTGTTTTTATTGACGAGAGCCATATACAAATACGGACTCAAAAAAGATGCTCCGCCAAAGACCAGTTGAGCTAAAACGGAATTAAATGCGAAATGAGCTTCGCCCCCTGCAATTCTCAAAAGAGGATTAATGATAACTTGCAACACTGCCATGCTGCATCCCATAATAAACAAGGAGAATCCAAAAATCAGGTAAGAGGGAAAAAGTATAAAGATGATTGAAGCCAGTGCAATAATTAAAAATGACAAACCCAATAGCTTCTTATCACTGTATCGTTCTGAAAGAAAACCTGCTGGGACAGACATCACCCCATAAGCGATAAAAAATGAAAAGGGTAATAAACCGGTATATAATAAACTTAAATCAAAACTGGCTTTCACATCAGCCATGATGGAGTTTAAAATGTTAGTGATAAAGGAAATGACAAAAAATATGGCAAAAACCAATAGAATTATCGAAATGTATTTTTTTGATGTCTGCTTATTCATGCCAAATTTGTTTTTAAGAAACCAACCGCATAACCTATTACTTGCTGCAGTTGAATTGGGATACTGTCCTTACCCCAGGGATGGGAACTCCCAAAAACATGATCGGCCCCCTTTATGATTTTAAGTTCAGAATGCTTACTCCATTTAGCCATGTCGTGCCCTGCTTCGATAGAAACCGACGTATCGGCATCACCATGAATGATGAGATGGGGTTTATCCAGACCCGTTAATGCCCGTTTAATATTCAATCTGTCCCGGTGTGTCAAAAAATCTTCAAAAAACTGAAAATAGTGAGGCATTTGCTGTTTTGTCCTGCCGTTAAGGACATATTTCACACCTTTTTCTTCCCATTTTTTAAAGGTTTCGGAGCCGATTTCGAATCTCGATTCAAAATCACTCACTGCCGCTAAGGTTATCAATTGTTTGATTCGATCATCCTCAGAAGCAGCGATGGCAGCTATGCCACCTCCCCGACTATGTCCCATCACACAGATATTCGTTCTGTCAACCGGATGGTCGAATAATGGATCGGCGTAAATCCAATCTATAACCTGCTTTAAATCATCCAGTTCTTTTGAATAATTATTATTAGCGAAAGCTTCAAGGTCAGGGAAATCAATGGGCTGTTCAGCAGTGCCACCATTAAATGAAAAGTTGAACTTTATGATGCAAAACCCACTATTCGCCAGGTTCATTGTCATCTGGTTCCAGGCGCCCCAGTCCTTGAATCCTTTATATCCATGACAGAAGACAACGATGGGAATCGATGAAAGCGTCTTTTCTGGAAGAATGACGTCTGTTACAATCGGTCGACCATGGGGGCCGGCCAGGACATAGTTTTTTATTTGTTTCATATCTCCTTTTCAATAAAGTCGATCTCCGGATCGAGAATTTCACCTAATAAATCGGACAGTTGAATTTCGAAATTTTTCAAAATCTCTTTTGTAATAATTGAATTTTTTATCGCCCCGTGTCCCTTTCGGTTCTTTTTTGCAAATTTTAAAAACCCGGAATTTAAATTTCTCATAGATATAATTCCGGCTTCAATTGGGTCGTCAATCATGCCGAGTGAATTTAACATAAAAGCATACATGAGAACCTGGAAGCTTTTACCCGAGGCTTTATAATCTGAGATCAAATCGGGCCATTCCACAATTTCGACCTGATCTGAGGACACTTGTCCGGTTTTATAATCGATTACACGAGTCGTTCCGTTAAAATCATCGATTCGATCGATTTGGCCCTTTAAATTAATTTTAAAAGGAACACCT
>JABDIV010000107.1 GCA_013003555.1 Flavobacteriaceae bacterium | reverse complement strand
AAGTCGTCCGAAAATCGTGTTATCATGGGCGCCACATCCGAAGGCCCTCCCGCATGCAGTCCCTGAATCCTTCATTCGTTGTATGCGACAAATAGATGCTGATTTAACGATTACCCACCCAAAAGGCCTTGAGTTGGATCCTGAAACTGTGGGAGATGTTCCTATATGTTACAATCAAACGGAAGCTCTTAAAGATGCCGATTTTGTATATGTTAAAAATTGGAGTTCTTACAGCAACTATGGCAAGGTTATCCGGGATTTTGATAATTGGATGATGACATCCGATAAACTCGGAGGCGCTTATTTTATGCATTGCCTTCCGATAAGGCGGAATGTTGTTGCCGAAGATAGTGTGTTGGATGGTAATCGTTCACTGGTTATTAAGCAGGCAAATAACAGAACCTTCGCGGCCCAGGTCGTTTTAAAAAGAATTTTGGAACAATTATGAAAAAAGAATCAATCCATATAGTTAAAATAGGTAGTGCCATCGTAGATGAGAATGATGTACTCGAAGAATTTCTTTCAGATTTTACCGCTTTGGAATCTCCAAAAATACTCATTCATGGCGGGGGTAAGTCGGCCTCAAAATTGGCGAAAGAATTGAATATTCCTGTTAAAATGCATAAGGGGCGTCGTATAACCTGTAATAAAACCCTTGATGTCATCACGATGACCTATGCGGGAAAAATCAATAAGAACCTGGTCGCTAAACTTCAATTATTTGGCTGCAATGCATTAGGACTTAGCGGTGCTGACGGTGATGTAATTCGAGCAAAGAAACGATCACCCAATCCAATTGATTTTGGCCATGTTGGTGATGTTACCTCCGTAAACGCCAACCTTATTGCCACCCTGCTCAATGCGGGCATAATTCCTGTATTCTGTGCTATGACACATGATATGAACGGAAATCTTCTGAATACAAATGCCGACACCATTGCCTCGGAAATTGCGATAGCACTGTCAAGTGATTTTGAGACGAAGCTTTACTATGCATTTGACCAGCCGGGCGTCATGCGAGATCTAAATGATAAAACGAGTTTAATCAACGAGATCACATCAGATTCTTATGAAGAACTCAAAAATAAGCGCGTTATTTCAGATGGGATGATCCCGAAATTGGATAATTGTATGCATGCGCTTGATCATGGCGTCGAAAAAATATATATCGGTGATCAAAAGCTGCTTAAGCCGAATTCGAAATCATTTACTTTAATACACTGATCATGAAAAGAGAAAAGCTAACACGATCTGCTATAGAATTATTAAAAGCCCTGATTGAAATACCTTCATTTTCATCTGAGGAGCATGAAACAGCCGTACTGCTCGAAAACTGGTTTAAGTCTAATAAGATCCCTTTCCAAAGATCGGGCAACAATTTATGGGCCATTAATGCCGATTATGATGAAGATAAACCGACCTTGTTGTTGAATTCGCATCATGATACGGTTCAACCGAACGCAGGTTATACAAGAGACCCGTTTCAGGCAATTGAAGAAAATGATAAATTATACGGACTTGGCAGTAATGACGCAGGCGGATCACTGGTTTCACTATTGGCGACCTTTACCAAGTTTTACAATAAAAAATCCATGGCTTATAATTTGATCTTTGCCGCCTCAGCAGAGGAAGAAAGCAGCGGGATAAACGGTCTGAACAGCATACTTGATCAACTGCCAAAGATTGATTTAGCCATAGTAGGTGAACCCACTCTTATGCAACTTGCTATAGCGGAAAAGGGGCTCGTTGTTTTTGATGCCAAGATTAAGGGAACAGCGGGTCATGCTGCTCATCCGAATGACGATAATGTCATTTATAAGCTTATCGATGTGTTGGATTGGTTCAGAACGTATAAGTTCGAACGAAAATCGCCTGTTTTAGGTGATGTGAAAATGACCGTTACGCAGATCAATGCAGGGAAGCAGCACAATGCTATTCCAGCTGAATTAGATCTCGTTATCGATGTTCGGGTGAATGACAAATACACAAATGAAGAAATCGCTAACATATTACAGAGCCAGGCCCCTTGTGATAGTATAAGGCCGCGAAGTTTGCGATTAAATTCTTCATCCATTCCCATTCATCATGAATTGGTGAAAGCCGGAATCGCGTTAGGACGGGAAACATACGGTTCACCTACCATGTCTGACCAGGCCACCCTGTCGTGTCCGTCCTTAAAGTTGGGACCAGGTGATAGCAGGCGGTCCCATATGGCCGATGAGTATATATTTATCGAAGAGATCGAAGAAGCCATCGCGTTATATATTAAAATCATTAAGACAATCATATAAATCAGATATTATGAAACTTTGGGATAAAGGTGTTCAAATCGATAAACTAATTGAGGATTTTACAGTAGGCAATGACCGTGAACTGGATCTTTTTATTGCACCTTATGATGTGATAGCGACCAAGGCGCATGCTAAGATGCTGCAGGCTGTGGGGATATTGAATAAAAAAGAACTCAATAATTTGATTACCGGTCTTGATACCATTCAGCAACAAATAGAAGATGGTAGCTTCATTATTGAAGATCAATTTGAAGATGTCCATTCAAAGATTGAGCATGAGTTGGTAAAAGCCTATGGATCAACAGGAAAAAAAATACATACCGCACGCTCCAGAAATGATCAGGTTTTAACGGCTTTACATTTGTATTTCAAGAATAATCTTGACGTTTTATATGATCAAATCGAACAACTATTTAAAACATTGCTGAGTCTGGCCGAAAGCCATCAATCGAAATTTTTACCCGGTTACACCCATTTTCAGCGCGCGATGCCATCTTCATTCGGACTTTGGTTTTCGGCCTATGCCGAAATTCTGATTGATGATGTCTTTTTACTGAAAGCTACCAGGCAGATTATTGACCAGAATCCATTGGGTTCGGCGGCCGGTTACGGGAGTTCTTTTCCAATCGACCGGGAATTTACGACCAGAGAAATGAATTTTGCTGACTTGAAATACAATGTTGTGGCCGCCCAGATGTCACGTGGAAAAAGTGAAATGGCCATTTCAGGCTTTCTCGCTTCTTTAGGGTTTAGCCTGGGTAAAATGGCAACTGATATATGCGTTTATATCAACCAGGAATTCAACTTTATCGATTTCCCTGAATCGCTTACAACGGGCAGTAGTATCATGCCCCACAAAAAAAACCCTGATGTATTTGAGTTAATAAGGGGAAAGTGTAACAGGATTCAGGCGTTGCCTAATGAAATACGGGCTATTGTCGCTAATCTTCCGAGCGGTTATCATCGGGATTTTCAGTTGCTCAAACAGGGCGTGATTTATGGAATTGAGGATATGAAGCAAGTTCTGGAGATCTTTGATTACAGTATTAAACAGATCATCATAAAAGATCTTGATCCCAACGATACCGAATTCAATTTTTTATTTACAGTTGATAATATTAATGAACTCGTGTTAGACGGGATGTCGTTTAGAGAGGCTTATCAGAAGGTGGCTTCAGAAATTAAAAAAGGAGAATTTAAACCCAAAACAGATCTTGAGCACACCCATATAGGAAGTATTCATAATCTGGCTTTAGATCGTATTCGCGACAAGTTCCCGAAAATCTAAATAATGGTTGACTGACCCAGGTGAATATTCTTATAATTTATGTTTGAATCGTTCGGATGATGGATAAAGTCTTCAATGAATTCGCCAACCAGTTTTGTGGATATCTGTTTGTTATCCTGGTTTAAATCGGGTGTTGTGATATTCAATTCGATTGATCGCTCAACCGCTTTCCGAATCATATCGGCTTCTTCTTTCAATTCAAAATGATCTAACAGCATAGCTGCCGATAAGATCGACGCGATGGGATTTGCAATTCCTTTTCCTTTTGCTTGAGGGTAGGAGCCATGAATGGGCTCAAATAAGGCATATTTGTCACCGATTGAGGCGGATGCTAACAAGCCAATTGAACCGCCAATAACACTGGCTTCATCGCTGATGATATCACCAAACATATTTTCGGTGAGTATAACATCAAACTGGTTGGGATTTAGAATCAGTTGCATGGCTGCATTGTCCACAAATAGAAAATCGAGATCCACATCGGGATATTCATCTCCAATTTCGGTTACGACCTTTCTCCAAAGACGAGAGCTTTCCAGCACATTGGCCTTGTCGACCAAAGTCACTTTATTCTTTCTTAATTGCGCAGCTTTAAAGGCTAAATGTGTGATGCGCTCAATCTCAAGTCTTGAGTATGTGCAAAGGTCGGAAGCGGTATCGCCATCTTCGCTTAAGGTCTTTTCACCAAAATAAATACCGCCGGTTAATTCGCGGTAAATACTGATGTCGGTTCCGGCAATTATATTCGTTTTTAACGGCGACTGCTCCAGTAATTTATCATACGCTTTTACGGGTCGGATATTTGCGAAAAGTCCGAGTGTTTTTCTCAGTCGCAATAAGCCTTGTTCCGGGCGAATTTTTGCTGTAGGGTCGTTATCATACTTCGGATCACCGATAGAGCCAAATAATATGGCATCGGTCGATTCACAAAGATCGAGCGTTTCTTCCGGAAGTGGATTGCCGGTTTTATCGATAGCGACTGCCCCAACATCGGCATATTTGAATGTAAAGGTATGATTGAATTCTGTACCGATAGCCTGTAATGCTTTTACGGCTTGTTCGGTTACTTCTGGTCCTATGCCATCACCTGGCAATACTGCAATATTCAGTTTCATGGTTAATAGCGTTGATTAAGTTCAAAGGCTTCAATTTGTTCTTTTTTGCTCAAAAGGAAATCGATATCATCATAACCATTTAGCAAACAGGTTTTTTTATAGGGATCTATTTCAAAAGCTTCTGATTCATTTCCATCATCGATAGATATAGCTTGGGATTCAAGATCAACTGTAATTTTTGTTTCTGGTTTTTCCTTTACCTCATTTAAAAGAGTGTTGAGGAAGGAAGGAGAGACCTGTACCGGAAGTAAGCCATTATTCAGGGCATTCCCCTTAAAAATATCGGCGAAGAAACTGGAGACAATTACTTTAAATCCATAATCTTTCAAGGCCCAGGCTGCATGTTCACGGCTAGATCCACAACCAAAATTGTCACCTGCAATTAAGATATCGCCGTTATAGCTTGAATCGTTTAATACGAAATCGGTATTGACATCTTTCGTTTTACTATAGCGCCAATCCCGGAATAAGTTTTCTCCAAAACCTGATCGGTTGGTCGCCTTTAAAAATCGGGCGGGAATAATCTGATCGGTATCAATATTCTCGATCGGTAAAGGGACCGCTGTTGAATTTAGTTTGGTGAATCGCTCCATCAGTTCAAATATTGGGTGATGTCAATAATCTTGCCTTCTATTGCAGTGGCAGCCGCCACTAAAGGACTGGCAAGAATGGTCCTGGATCCCTGGCCCTGACGGCCTTCAAAATTTCTGTTTGAAGTAGAAACGCAATATTCACCTTGCGGAATCTTATCGTCATTCATGGCCAGGCATGCCGAGCAACCCGGTTGGCGTAATTCAAAACCGGCCTCGACAAAAATGTCTTTTAGTCCTTCATCAACAATTTGGGCTTCTACTTGTTTACTTCCCGGCACGAGCCAGGCGGTCACGTTAGGCGCCTTACGCTTTCCTTTAATAAATTCGGCTGCAACCCTAAAGTCTTCAATTCTAGAATTGGTGCAACTGCCTATAAAAACGAAGTTTATAGGTTTGTTCAATAGTACCTCCCCCGGTTTAAAATCCATATACTTGATGGCCTTTAAAAATGAAGGTGACTTATCTTCGGGAATATGTCCGCTGATCTTTATTCCCATTCCCGGATTCGTTCCATAGGTGATCATCGGGGCAATATCGTGTGCATCAAATTCATATTCCTGATCAAAAACTGCACCTTCATCGGTTGGGAGGCTTTTCCAATAGGCTAGCTTCTCTTCCCAATCTTTACCGGATGGAGCAAAGGGTCGCCCTTTCACATATTCGAATGTGGTTTCATCAGGAGCGATCATACCGCCACGGGCGCCCATTTCAATGCTCATGTTGCAGACCGTCATTCGTCCTTCCATGCTCATATTCTTAAAGACATCACCGGCATATTCACAAAAATATCCGGTACCTGCATTAGTTCCTATTTTAGAGATAATATAAAGAATGACATCTTTTGGCAGCACTCCTTTTTTCAAGCTGCCATTAACAGATATCCGCAAACTCTTAGGTTTTTTAAGCAACAAACTTTGACTGGCAAATACCTGTGCGACCTGGCTGGTTCCAATTCCAAATGCAATAGCCCCGAAAGCGCCATGAGTTGATGTGTGACTATCACCACATACCATGGTCATACCCGGTTGGGTGATGCCCAACTCAGGTGCCATGACGTGGACGATGCCATTATATTTATGGCCCAACTCGTATAAAGTGATGCCGTTTTTTTTGCAATTTTCAGATAATTGCTCAAGCTGTTTTTTCGACAGGGCATCCTTAACAGGAAGATGCTGGTTTAAGGTCGGGGTGTTATGATCGGCCGTTGCTACGATCTGATCGGGACGGAAGATAGGTACACCGCGATCTTCCAATTCCTGAAAGGCCTGGGGGCTAGTCACCTCATGGATTAGATGCTTATCAATATAAAGTATTTGCGGACCGTTCTTAATGGTATCGACCACATGCGTATCCCATACTTTGTCGAACAAGGTTTTTTTCATGAATGTGATTCGATTTCCTTATAAACCTTACTGGTTTCAATAATTTCATGAATATCATTATCCTCTATCTCTTTTTTTCGGTCGGCGTAGGCAAGGAAGTTGGCATATACCTCATCCAATTGAAGTTTGGTTAGGTCATATCCGATCTTTTTTGCACGGTAAGCCAAAGCGGCCCGTCCGCTTCGCGCGGTCAATACAATGGCCGATTCGGTAACGCCAACATCTTTGGGGTTGATAATTTCATAAGTTTCACGTTTTTTAATAACGCCATCCTGATGAATACCCGAGCTATGTGCAAAAGCATTGGCACCTACAATAGCCTTATTAGGTTGGGTATAAATCCCCATGCTATCTGAGACCAGCTGACTTATACCATACAGCATTTCGGTTTTAATGTTCGTATCGAGTTTAAGATACGGATGCTGTTTCAGGATCATAACCACTTCTTCGAGAGCCGTATTACCGGCACGTTCACCAATACCATTGATGGTGCATTCAATTTGCCTGGCCCCGTTAATCACGCCTTCGATTGAATTTGCTGTCGCCAATCCGAGATCATTATGGCAATGACAAGACAGAATAGCCTTATCGATACCTTTTACATTCTCCTTCAGGTATTTTATCTTTTCACCATATTCGTGAGGCAGGCAATAACCTGTGGTATCAGGAATATTAAGTACGGTGGCTCCGGCTTTTATAGCAGCCTCACACACTCTTGCTAAATATTCATTATCGGTGCGGCCGGCATCTTCAGCATAAAATTCCACGTCCTCAACAAAAGATTTGGCATATTTTACCGCCTCCGCTGCCCATTCCAGAATTTTTTCCTGGGACGACTTAAATTTGTATTTGATATGTGAATCTGAAGTTCCTATCCCGGTATGTATCCTTGGGTTCTTCGCTTTTTGAAGTGCCTCAGCGGCCACTTTTATATCGTTTTTAACCGAACGTGACAGCCCGCAAACGGTGGCGTGCTTAACCACTTTCGCGATTTCTTCAACCGATTTAAAATCTCCGGGACTTGAAACCGGAAAACCCGCTTCAATGATATCGACACCCAGTTCATCAAGCTGATGAGCTATGACCAACTTTTGTTCGGTATTTAGCTTACATCCAGGAACCTGTTCACCATCCCTGAGGGTCGTATCAAATATTTGTACTTGAGAATTTGACATTTATTCCTATTATATTTTCGTATTGTAAATACGAATTTATATTTTGGATTTATATACGGCTATCGGGCATGCGGCCATATTACGATGTTAACCATAGCATGTCAAATATTAAATTATTGATAATCAGATATATAAACTCTGAAATTGCATTATGACTAAAGAGCCAAAAGATAACTTATTCGTCCTGATAAAATCCTTATCAAAGTCGGAAAAACGGCAATTCAAGTTATATGTCGGCCGCCTAGGGGTTAATGAAGATTCGAAATTCCTGATGCTCTTTAATATTTTAGATAAGCTGGGGAATTACAGTGAAGAGGCAATTCTGAAGAAAGGTTTCGTTAAAAAACAACAGCTGTCAAATTTAAAGGCCCATCTCTATAAACAGATTCTGATCAGCCTGCGTTTAAATCCATCAAGGCAAAATATTCGAATTCAGATACGGGAACAACTTGATTTTGCGACCATTTTATATCATAAAGGCCTGTATCGCCAAAGTCTCAAAATTTTGGATAAAGCAAAATCAACAGCCATTGCCAACGAAGAAAAAAATATCGCCTATGAGATCATAGAATTGGAGAAGGTTATCGAATCTCAATATATCACCCGAAGTATTATTAACAGGGCCGATGAGCTTACCGAGCAGGCCGAGTTATTGAGCATACAAAATGCAATAGCGAGTAAGCTTTCAAATCTTTCCCTCCAGCTTTATGGTTTGTTTCTTCGAAAGGGATATGTAAAGAATGATAAAGAGTACAGGGAAGTCACCCATTATTTTAAAACCCGTCTCCCTGACTATGATATCAATTCGATGGGATTCAGGGAAAAATTATGGCTATACAAGACTTATCTATGGTATAGCTTTCTGATCCAGGACTTTTTATCCTGCTATAAGTATTCAAGAAAATGGGTGGATTTGTTCTATGCTAATCCCAATATGATCAATCTTAACCCGGTCTTTTTCCTGCGAGGTAATCAATACCTGCTTGAAGCATTGTTTTTTATTAAAGATCATTCCCGATTTAAAAGAGCCTTGTCCGATCTTGAGACTATAACCAGTGATTCATCCTTTCCGAGAGATGATAATAATGAGGGCCTCATTTTCCTTTATCTCTACACCAATAAAATTAACCTTCACTTTATGGAGGGTACATTTGAAGAAGGGCTTGCCCTTGTCGAGGATGTCATAAAAGGGCTTAAAGTCTATAAAAACCGGATCGACGAGCACCACATCATGGTCTTTTATTATAAGATAGCCAGCCTGTATTTCGGTGTTGGGGAGAACAAAAAATGTATTGCGTATCTCGATAAAATTATCTCAAACAAGTCCTTGTCAATGCGTGAAGATCTTCTTTGTTTTTCCAGGGTATTAAACCTCGTTGCCCATTATGAAGCTGGCCTGGATTACAATCTCGAAAACCTGATAAAGAGCACTTATAAATTCCTGATCAAAATGGAGGATCTTTATGAGGTCCAAAAGGAAATGATCAAGTTTTTAAAGAACCTGGGTGATATTTTTCCGCACGAATTGAAAGGCGAGTTTGAAAAACTTTTGAATAAATTGAGAGAGTATGAAGACCACCCATATGAACGCCGGGCATTCCTATATCTCGATATTATATCATGGCTCGAAAGCAAGATCAGGAGTAAGTCTGTGGGTGAAATTATTCGTGATAAGTTTCAACTCCTCAATGCATAAAAAGGTCATAAAATTTGGATTTCTTAATTTTCTTTCCGAATATTTGCCGCAAGAAGTTCAAGAACTTATTGAAATGTTATCAAGAAAGGTGGAGGGAATAGACCCTGTGAAGCCTTAGCAACCCTTTAGTTTTAAAGAAGGTGCTAAATTCTACTGAATTTGATATTCGGATAGATAACCCACGCAACATTTATTTCAAGATGTTGTCGATTTCTTTTTAACATTTTTCTATTAAGTACACCTTAAATGGTGCATTTGGCTTTTGATTTAATTAAGTATTAACTCAAAAAATTAGAAAAATGAGTGCAACAAAAATTATCCATTCTGTCCCAAGCGACCCTTTAACAGGTTCTATTTCCGTTCCTGTTTATCAAACATCAACATTTATTCAAGAAGCCCCCGGTGTAAACAAAGGCTATGATTATGCAAGGACCAACAATCCTACCCGAAAGGTATTGGAGGATGTGGTGGCTCAACTAGAAGAGGGTCATTCGGGCTTTGCTTTCGCAACTGGTTTGGCTGCAATAGATGCTGTTTTAAAATTATTATCAGCAGGTGATGAAATCATTGCGGTTGATGATATTTATGGAGGAGCCTATAGGCTGTTTACTCATGTTTATGAGAAACTGGGAATTGACGTGAACTATGTAGATACTACCGATGTATCGAATGTAGCCAACGCCGTGTCAAAAAGAACCAAAATCATTTGGATTGAATCACCAACCAATCCAACCTTAAAGGTCTCAGACATTCAAAAGATTGCAATTATCGCGCATAGCGTGGGGGCATTGTTGGTAGTTGACAATACTTTCGCAAGCCCAATAGCTCAGCAACCGATCAAATTGGGAGCAGACATCGTCATTCACAGCGGAACTAAATACATCGGAGGACATTCTGATTTGGTAGCCGGACTCGTTGTTACAAAAACCGCTGAACTCGCAGAAAAATTGAAATTCATTCAAAATGCATCTGGTGGTGTACTCGGCCCCTGGGATTGTTTCCTTACGATTCGTGGTATCGAGACCCTTGAATTACGATTTAAAAAACAATCAGAAAACGCCTTTGCCGTGGCCGCATTTTTAAAACAACACCCTGCAATTGATGAGGTGTTTTATCCAGGATTGAGCAGTCATAAAAATCATGATGTCGCTAAGCGACAACAAAATGAACTCTATGGTGGCATTGTGTCGTTCGCTCTTAAAGAGGATACCGAGGCGGCTGCCAATTCTTTTGTCACCTCAACCGAATATTTTAAACTAGCGGAAAGCTTAGGCGGAATAAAAAGCTTACTTTGTCATCCACCTCAAATGACTCATGCCTCAATCCCAAGGGAAAAGAGATTACAATCGGGAATACGGGATTCACTTGTTCGATTGTCTTGCGGGATAGAGGATGTCCAGGACCTAATATATGATGTAAGTCAGGCCTTGAACACTGTTTCAAGTTTAAAGGAAGTCCTGGTAAAAGTGTAAACTTAATTCAATAAATTTATAAATGACACCGGCAGAAACACAGCAGATTATAGATGTACTTGAGAAACGAATATTAGTTCTTGACGGGGCCATGGGAACCATGCTTCAACGCTATAATTTCGATGAAGCCGATTTCAGAGGTGAAAGATTTAAAAATTATCATTTATCTCTGAAAGGTAACAACGACCTGTTATCGCTTACGCAGCCAGAGGCCATTGCTGAAGTGCATCGTCAATATTTTGAAGCCGGCGCCGATATTGTTGAAACAAATACCTTTTCAGCCACATCCATAGCCATGGCCGATTACGATATGCAAGACCTTGCTTATGAACTCAATTTGGAGTCGGCAAAAATAGCTCGTAAAATAGCTGATGAGTTTACACAAGCTGACCCTCAAAAGCGACGATTTGTGGCCGGAAGTATTGGTCCGACTAACAAAACGGCGAGCCTCTCTCCTGATGTGAATCGTCCTGAATATCGGGCGATTACTTTCGATGAATTGCGAATCGCTTATAAGGAACAGGTGGAAGGTCTTTTTGATGGAGAAGTTGATCTGTTGCTGGTCGAAACCATTTTTGATACCCTGAATGCCAAAGCCGCCTTATTCGCGATTGATGAGGTGCAGGAAGAGCGCAATATCGATATACCAATAATGGTGTCTGGAACCATAACCGACGCCTCCGGGCGCACCCTTTCGGGTCAAACTGTTGAAGCTTTCGTGACATCCGTATCACATATGCCCTTATTGAGTATCGGATTCAATTGTGCACTAGGTGCTGAACAATTGGAGCCCTATTTAAAACGGTTGGCAAGGCAGGCAACATGCTTTACTTCAGCTCATCCCAATGCCGGCCTTCCAAATGCATTTGGAGAATACGATCAATCGGCTGAAGAAATGCAAGCATTGATCGAAGATTATCTTAAAAACGAATTGGTCAACATCATAGGTGGATGTTGTGGAACGACCCCCGACCATATTAAAGCCATAGCTGATGTTGCACAGAAATATCAGCCCAGGAAATTGGAGGTTTCCATATGATAGAAAAGATTAAATGCAATAAATATTTGACCCTTTCAGGACTGGAATCCCTTGTGATTACGCCGGAAAGCAATTTTATTAATATCGGTGAACGCACTAATGTAACCGGCTCGCGTAGATTTCTTAAGCTAATTAAATCAGGAAATTATTCAGAAGCGGTTGAAGTTGCCAGACATCAGGTAGAGGGCGGGGCCCAAATTCTCGATGTGAACATGGACGAAGGTATGCTCGATGGGGTTGAGGCCATGACTACCTTTTTAAACCTGATTGCTTCAGAACCCGATATCGCTCGAATCCCTTTTATGATAGACAGCTCAAAATGGGAAATTATTGAGGCTGGATTGAAGGTCGTGCAGGGGAAGTGCGTGGTGAACTCGATCAGTTTAAAAGAAGGGGAAGACGAGTTTGTCAGGCAGGCCAAATTGATCAAAAGATACGGTGCGGCGGTTATCGTTATGGCTTTCGATGAGGTGGGACAGGCCGATACGTATCAAAGGCGTATCGATATCTGTAAGCGGTCTTATAACCTGCTTATTGATACAGTAGGATTTCAGCCGGAGGATATCATTTTCGACCCCAATATTTTTCCGGTGGCTACAGGGATGGAGGAGCATCGAAAAAATGCCGTCGATTTTTTTAAAGCTACCAAATGGATTCGCGAAAACCTGCCTTGCGTTTCGGTTTCAGGAGGCGTTAGCAATGTATCATTTTCTTTCCGGGGGAATAATATTGTGAGGGAGGCCATGCATTCGGCCTTTTTGTATCATGCCATTCAACACGGTATGAATATGGGAATTGTTAACCCGACTTTGCTTGAAGTTTATGATGAAATTCCACAGGATCTTCTCGACCATGTGGAAGATGTCTTGCTTGACCGACGAGATGATGCTACCGAGCGTTTATTGGATTTCGCCGAATCGTTTAAGGGACAGTCGAAAGCATCTGAAATAAAAACACAACAGTGGCGTGAAGAGCCACTGCAGGAGCGCATTACCCATGCTTTGGTAAAAGGCGTCGATCAATTCATAGTCGAGGATGTGGAAGAGGCGCGTCAACAAGTTAGCAGACCCATTGAGGTTATTGAGGGTCATTTGATGACAGGTATGAATGTGGTAGGAGATCTCTTCGGAAGTGGAAAAATGTTTTTACCGCAGGTGGTGAAATCTGCACGCGTGATGAAAAAAGCGGTAGCCTATCTTCAGCCTTATATTGAGGCCGAAAAAGATGGAAAAGCTAAATCTGCAGGAAAGATTCTAATGGCAACGGTTAAAGGTGACGTTCACGACATCGGAAAAAATATTGTTAGCGTTGTGCTCGGGTGTAATAATTATGAGATCATAGATCTCGGCGTAATGGTGCCTCCAGAAAAAATAATTGAAACCGCCCAAGAGGAAAATGTTGATGTCATCGGGTTAAGCGGTTTAATAACACCTTCGCTTGACGAAATGGTCTATGTTTCAAAGGAGATGGAACGGCAGGGAATGGATTTGCCTTTATTAATAGGAGGGGCAACGACCTCAAGAGCTCATGCGGCAGTAAAGATCGCACCCAATTATTCTCATACCGTAGTACATGTTAACGACGCATCAAGAGCAGTAACGGTGGTTGGAAAATTATTGCAGAACAACAACCTTGTTTATAAAGAGCAAATTAGAGAAGAGTATGAAAAATTCAGGGAACAGTTTTTAAATCGTAGAAAACAGAAATCGTATCTCACTATAGAAGAGGCTCGTAAAAATAAGCTGAATATCAACTGGGATAGTTTTGAGGTTGTTCGTCCAAATCAAAATGGCATTCATGTAATTCAAGATTTTGATTTGTCTAAATTGACAACTTATATCGACTGGACACCATTCTTTAGAAGTTGGGACCTACACGGAAAATTCCCCAACATTTTAAACGATGAAATCGTAGGGGATCATGCGCAGGACTTATACAATGACGCGAGAACACTTCTCAGAAAAGTTATAAAAGAAAAAATGCTCAAAGCCCGGGCTGTCTATGGATTGTTTCCGGCCTATTCCGAAGGCGATGATATCGTGGTATTAGATGATAGTCAACATCCGTTGGCACGATTTATCAGTTTGCGTCAGCAGCTAAAAAAGCGAGACGGCGTGGCAAACCTTGCCTTATCTGATTTTATAAGGCCAAAACAGCACCGGATTGATCATATCGGCTGTTTTTGTGTTAGTACAGGTTTTGGCACACAAGAATTGGCAGAAACCTTTGAAAAAGAACACGATGACTATAATGCAATAATGATCAAAGCTCTTTCAGATCGGCTTGCCGAAGCGTTCGCTGAATATCTTCACGAATTTATCCGGAAGGAGGCCTGGGGATATGCTTCCGATGAAAACCTGAGCAATGATGAACTGATTAAAGAAAATTACAAAGGAATACGACCTGCTCCGGGTTATCCGGCTTGCCCAGATCATTTGGAAAAACAAACCATCTGGGAATTGTTGGATGTTGAGAAACGCATTGGTGTGGAACTAACTGAAAGTCTGGCCATGTGGCCTTCCGCCAGTGTGAGCGGCTATTATTTTGCACATCCTGAAGCCAAATATTTTGGCCTGGGGAAGATTAAAGAAGATCAATTAATCGATTATGCCTCAAGGCGAAATATTACTATTGATGAAGCCCGGAAATGGCTGAGTCCGAATCTCGCAGATTAAAACCGAATTATGAAAGTAACTGAACATATAGCAAAAGCAAAGGGAAAGACCATGTTTTCATTCGAGATACTGCCGCCGTTAAAGGGGCAGCACATCCAATCTATTTTTGATAATATTGATCCCTTGATGGAATTCAATCCCCCTTTTATAGACGTCACCTATCACCGGGAAGAATACGTATACAAGGAGTTAGAGGATGGCTTACTTAAGAAACAAGTCGTAAAGAAACGACCGGGAACGGTTGGTATTTGTGCGGCCATTCAGAACAAATATGGCGTCGATGCCATACCTCATATCTTGTGCGGCGGATTCAGCCAGGAGGATACTGAGAATTTTCTTATTGATCTCGACTTTCTGGGTATTCAAAATGTGATGGCCCTGCGCGGAGATCCTGTAAAAAGTGAAACATATTTTCGACCGGAAAAAGACGGAAATGTTTATGCAAGTGACCTGGTGAAACAGATTCAAGATTTGAATCTGGGCCGATATCTCGACGAAGAGTTGCAAAACACTTCGAAAACCGATTTTTGCATTGGGGTAGCAGCCTATCCCGAAAAACATCTTGAAGCACCCAGTCTGGATAGCGATATACATTTTTTGAAGAAAAAAATCAAAAAGGGAGCCACCTATATTGTCACCCAAATGTTTTTTGATAATCAAAAATTCTTTGCTTTTGAGAAAAAGTGTCGGGATGAAGGCATTACTGTGCCCATTATTCCCGGACTCAAACCCATCGCTACCAAGAAACAATTAAACATGATTCCGCAACGGTTTAATGTTGATCTGCCCGATGAACTGATTCTTGAAGTGGTAAAGTGCAAGGATAATAATGAGGTAAGGGAATTAGGCGTTGAGTGGTGTATTGCCCAATCAAATGAATTAAAAGCAGCAGGGATTCCCGTGGTTCATTACTATTCTATGGGTCGAAGTGATAATATCAAGGCAATCGCCTCTCAGGTATTTTAATTATTCTTTTAACTTTGACCCATCAAATCAACCGGATGAGGTACACCTTTGGCATTGTGCTATGTTTCCTGCTTAATTATGGATTTTCTCAAGATCTGAAATCAAATAGTACGATAGATTTCAGCTACTTTAAAGGAAATATCGCCCTTCATAACAACGGAATTTTACATTTAATAACCGATCACCCGGAAGGTGTTGTCATTGCCTGGAGTAAAAAAACCTTTGGTGAAAAACCCTGGCATCAGCGTTATAATTACCCGGATTACGGTATCTCCCTGAGTTATCAGGATTTAAAAACCGAGGAATTAGGGCATAATTTTGGTGTTTATGGCCATTATAATTTTTATTTCTTTAATCGCCAACTTATGTTTCGAATCGGACAAGGTTTAGCGGTGACCACTAAACCATATGATCGGGAAGACAATTTCCGAAATAATGCCTTCGGTTCAAGAATCATGAGCAGTACCTATGTCATGCTAAATTATAAAAAGGAGCGCTTATTCAATCGCTTCGGCATTCAGTTGGGTTTTACCCTGATGCATTATTCAAACGCCAATGTCAAAGCTCCCAACACAAGTATAAATTCCATCACGGGAAGTCTTGGGATTAATTATAATTTGGACGAGAATGATCAGGAATACAAATACGATCTAAAGGATGACGAGAAATTTACCCAACCCATTAAATATAACGTCGTTTTCAGAGGTGGAATAAATGAAAGCGATATTGTAGGCAGTGGTCAGTTTCCCTTTTACATCCTTTCGGCTTATGCCGATAAGCGGATAAATCGGAAAAGTGCGTTTCAGGCCGGAACGGATTTTTTCTTTTCAAATTTCCTTAAAGAATTGATAGATTACACCGTGGTTGCTTTCCCGGAAAATGATGTCGATTCTGATACCGACTATAAGCGTGTGGGCTTATTCGTTGGACATGAGTTATTTATTAATAAATTATCGGTGGTGACCCAATTTGGCTATTATGTTTATTACCCATTCGATTTTGAAGGGCGCACCTATCAGCGTATTGGAATAAAACATTATTTCGGAGATCGTTGGTTTGGAGCGATTACCTTAAAGTCGCATGCAGCCAAAGCTGAAGCTGTCGAGTTTGGAGTAGGAATACGGTTATAGATGAAGCGAATAGTAATCATATGTGTTTTTGTGCTACTTTCAGGATGTGATTCTGAAAACGCCTGGGATTGCATTCAAACAGCAGGTCCAATTGTTCAATACGACGTGGAGGTTCCTGTCTTTAGTCGTGTCCTGGTAAACCGCGACGTTGAGTTGATTCTTGCCGATGGTCCCGATTATATGGTTAGAGTTGAAACCGGTGAAAATCTGACTAATGATGTTGAAGTAAAGGTGGTCGGTGATCAACTTCTGCTTACCGATAACAACAGTTGCAATTATGTTCGTGAATATGGTATTACGAAGATATTTGTAACAGCTCCCGATCTTTCAGAAATACGTAATTCGTCGCAATATGAGGTGTCTTCTGCAACCGTTTTAAACTTTGAAGATCTCACATTGGTTTCCGAAGATTTCAATGTTCCCGGAAGCTTTAATGTTGGGGATTTTAGGTTAAATATTAATGCTGATCGGCTGTTGATCACTAACAATGACCGTTCCTCTTATTTTATTTCGGGTGAAGTCGAAAATCTCATCATAGGTTTCTATGCCGGTAATGGACGGTTTGAAGCTCAAAACCTGATCGCTCAGCATATCGATGTGTTCCATCGAGGTAGTAATGATATCATCGTTAATCCACAGCAATCAGTGAGCGGGGAGTTGCGCAGTACGGGGAATCTAATTCTTTTGAATGAACCACCTCTTGTTGATGTTCAGGCATATTATACCGGACAATTGATCATACAGAATTAATCAGAAGTCAATTGCCGAAACAGATCTTCAAGAGAAGAATTCTTTTGATAAAGCTGAAGGATCTTGAGTTCATTATCATGGGCAAAATCAAAAACATGAGAGCGCATATCCTCCGAGGTTCCGAAGGTGATTTCATAGGTAAAATCATGAACATTCTTAACGCTTTTTACCTTGGGTAACTGATTGAGAAACGGCTCTTCAACACGATAGTCAAATTCAACGACCACAACCTGGTCCTCATTGCCTTTTAGGTCAGTTAGTTTCGAATCGGCAACGATTTCTCCCTTATTGATGATTATCACGCGGTCGCACATGGCTTCAACTTCCTGCATGATATGGGTTGAAAGAAAAACAGTTTTCGAATTTCCTATCGATTCAATAAGGTTCCGAATTTCAAGGATTTGATTTGGGTCGAGCCCGGTGGTTGGTTCATCCAGAACAAGGACTTCAGGGTCGTGAAGTAAGGCGTTGGCCAAACCGACTCGTTGACGATATCCTTTCGATAATTGCCCAATTTTTTTGTGGGCTTCTGTCTCAAGCCCCGTTAGCATTATGACTTCCTTGATACGATCTTTAGATACCTTATAGATATTACAATTGAAATTGAGATACTCTTTAACATACATATCGAGGTAAAGTGGATTGTGCTCGGGAAGGTAACCAATACTTTGCTGCACGGCCCGGGCATTTGCCGAAACATCGAATTCATTTACGCTTGCGTTACCGGAATCTGCAGATAAGTAGGTCGTTAAAATTTTCATCATGGTCGATTTGCCGGCACCATTGGGCCCCAGAAAGCCTACGATTTCCTTTTTACCTATACTGAAGGACACATCGTTCAGTGCTTTCTGATCACCATAAAATTTCGAAATTTTGTCAACAACAATCGACATGAGGTCTTATTTTTCGTAAAAATAATCAATTCTGTCAGGCCAACGGCAAAAAATCAAGCCTTACAATTTTGTATTTTCATTTAATTAATTACATTAGCCCTGTATTATGAGAACAGAAGCGAATTTTACTTACTATAGCTGGTTTTATTTCTTTTTTAATAAAAGGAACGAGGCTTGGTAGGTATTATTTTAAATCAATAAAATTTCAAGTCTCGATGTTTCGAGACTTTTTTTATGGGATATGATTAAGACAGTAGCCATACAGGGCGTAAAAGGATCATTTCATCATATTGTAGCGCAAAACTACTTTGATGGTGAAATCGGATTAATTGAATGCCTTTCCTTCGACAAGGCGGTTGAAAGCCTGATTGAAGGGGAGTCTGATGCCGTTATAATGGCTATTGAGAATTCTATCGTCGGGTCAATCATACCCAATTATGCCTTGATCGATCAACATCATTTATATGTAGTTGGGGAGTATTATCTCGATATTCAACATAATCTCATGGCATGGCCGGGACAGACCATTGAAGATATAAAAGAAGTATATTCTCATCCTATGGCTTTGCTTCAATGTAAAACCTTTTTTAAACGATATCCGCATATCAAACTGGTTGAAGATAAGGACACTGCCGAGGTTGCTCAACGCATTCAGAAAACCCGGAAAAAAGGAGTAGCGGCTGTGGGGAGTACACTGGCGGCCGAATTATTTGAATTGGAGATCCTGGCAAAAAGCATCCAAACCATCGAGCATAACGAAACGCGCTTTGTTATTGTTAAGCGTGAAAACCACGAGATTCCCGAAAATGAGATCGATAAGGCCTCATTAAAATTTGAATTGGATCATAAGCGAGGCAGCTTAGCAACCGTTTTGAATGTGATGAGTGATTGTAAATTAAACATGACCAAGATACAGTCTTTGCCAAAAATAGAAACACCCTGGAAGTATGCCTTTTTTGTAGATGTGACTTTCGATACCTATGATGATCATCGTAAGGCGAAATCAATTCTTGAAATCATGGCAGAACATTTTAAAGTATTAGGGGAATATAAAAACGCAAAACTATAATGCAGGGCGCTGATCGATTACATACCGTAGAAGAATATTACTTCTCGAGGAAAATGAGGGAACTTCGGCTTATGATGGCGAGTGGAAAACCAGTGATTAATTTGGGCATTGGAAGTCCTGATTTGCCACCACCTCAGCGCGTAGTTTCAGCCTTGGTTTCAAGTCTTGACGAGCCTCATGCCCACAAATATCAAAGTTATCAGGGCCTCCCCGAATTACGTCAGGCTATGACTGCCTTTTACCGCGAACATTACCAGGTGCATTTGAGTCCGAAAAATGAAGTGCTTCCCCTAATTGGAAGTAAGGAAGGCATTATGCATATTTCCATGGCCTATTTAAACCCGGGAGATGAGGTGTTGGTGCCTAATCCGGGTTACCCAACCTATAGTGCCGTTGCCAAATTGATTGGAGCAAAGCCGGTTTACTATGATTTGAATGCAGAAGGCCATTGGTTACCAGACATCATGGCGTTGCAGCAATCTGATTTAAGTCGTGTTAAACTCATGTGGATCAACTATCCGCATATGCCCACCGGTGCTCATGCCGATTATAAATTTTTCAACGAGTTGACTGCATTCGCAAAGCGACATGATATTTTATTGGTCAACGATAACCCTTATAGTTTTATACTGAATGAAAATCCAAAAAGCCTGTTAAAGGCTAACCAGTCAAAAGGGGTTTGTCTTGAATTAAATTCCTTGAGTAAAACATTTAACATGGCTGGCTGGCGAATCGGTATGCTGGTTGGTCACGAAAAACATATTGCCAATGTATTAAAGGTAAAGAGCAATATGGACTCGGGTATGTTTTATGGTTTACAGATGGGTGGAATTGAAGCTTTAAAATGTTCGAAACTTTGGTATACCAGCTTGAATAGCGTATATGAAAAACGCCGGAAACTTATCTGGTCATTGGCAGATAAGTTGAATTGCACCTACGACAGCAATGCTTCTGGTCTTTTTGTCTGGGCTAAACTTCCCGAATATTTTAAATCGGAAGAATTCGTTGATATTTTACTAAAAAATCACCATTTGTTCATCGCGCCAGGATCGATCTTTGGCAGCAATGGCGAAGGGTATATCCGCTTTTCGGTTTGTGCACCCGATGAGCAGATTGAAGAAGCCATAGCCAGAATCAAGTAAGACATGAATACATTACATATCATAGGAGTCGGATTAATTGGCGGTAGTTTTGCGCTGGATGTTAAAATGCA
The DNA here is from genome assembly GCA_013003555.1 of Flavobacteriaceae bacterium. GTDB lineage: Bacteria > Bacteroidota > Bacteroidia > Flavobacteriales > Flavobacteriaceae > SHLJ01. The sequence continues at coordinate 2,367 of JABDIV010000107.1, read as the reverse complement.
ACGCCCCGGTGTTCGGATTTTTGGTATCGACGAGAATTCCGATCATTTAGAGAAGGCGAAAGAACTGAACATTATTGATGATACGGCTCAGATTGAAGATCTCAATGATGCTGAAGTTGTGATTCTTGCTATTCCGGTTGATGCTACCGTCGAACTCATGCCGGAAATCCTTGACCGGGTTCATGACGATGCTTTAGTGATCGATATGGGATCGACCAAGGAAGAAATCTGTGTGAAGGTTAAAGACCATCCAAAGCGACGAAACTTCCTGGCGGCGCACCCGATAGCTGGAACAGAATTCAGCGGACCAACTGCTGCGATTCATAACCTGTTTAGAGGCAAGACCAATATTATTTGTGAAGTGGAAGAAACGGGGTTTAAACTTCAGGAAAAAGCCATGTCCCTCTTTAAAGATCTGGGCATGCGCATACGTTATATGAAACCCAAGGCTCATGACAAGCATATCGCATATGTTTCTCATTTGTCGCATATCAGTTCATTTATGCTGGGTAAGACAGTGATTGAAAAAGAAAAAAATGAGCGCGATATTTTTGATATGGCGGGTAGTGGTTTTGAAAGTACAGTACGTTTGGCCAAGAGTTCACCTGATATGTGGACGCCGATATTCAAGCAGAATAAAACCAATGTCATTGAGACTTTAAATGAGTACATTTGCAATCTTGAAAATTTTAAGCAGCTCATGGAGCAGGAAGATTTTGAAGGTATTTATAAGGAAATGCAGAATACGAATTACATTAAAAAGATTTTAAAAGGAATTGAATAAATAAAATTGAAATGGAGAACAAGAAGGAGTTACGAACATGGTTAGATGATTATGGTTTAGATCATCCGTTGGTTATTGCAGGACCATGTAGCGCAGAAACAGAAGAACAGATATTGACAATCGCTCATCAGCTCAAGGATAGCGATGCCACCATATTAAGAGCCGGTATATGGAAGCCCAGAACGCGACCTGGTAATTTTGAAGGTGTTGGTGCTCTTGGTTTGAAATGGTTACAACGTGCCAAAGAAGAAACAGGCTTGATGATCACAACTGAAGTGGCCAATGCAAACCATGTTGATCTCGCTTTGAAGCATGATGTTGATGTATTATGGATTGGAGCCCGAACAACGGTGAGCCCGTTTATCGTTCAGGAGATTGCCGATGCCCTGAAGGGAACTGATAAGCCTGTTTTAGTCAAAAACCCGGTAAACCCTGATCTTTCACTTTGGTTGGGTGCTGTAGAACGTTTCCATACGGCAGATATCAAAAATATAGGTGTGATCCATCGTGGATTCTCTACCTATGAAAAAACGCGATACAGAAACAATCCGGAATGGCAATTGGCCATCGATCTTCAGAATCGATTCCCTGATTTGCCCTTGATACTCGATCCATCTCATATCGCTGGAAAACGAGATATCATCTTCGATCTTTGTCAGACAGCCCTTGATTTGAATTATGATGGTTTGATGGTCGAAACGCATCATGATCCGAATAATGCATGGAGTGATGCTGCTCAACAAATTACACCTGCCAATTTGATAAAATATATGGACGATCTAAAGGTGCGTTTGGAATCGGGTGAGGCGGCTGAGTTCAATAATAAAATCAATACATTCCGTACGCAAATTGATGTGATTGACCACCAGCTGATAGAAATGTTAGGAAAAAGGATGATCGTAGCAGATGATATCGGAACTCTAAAAAAAGAACACAATGTTGCCGTTTTGCAAACCAAGCGTTGGAATGAGATCCTGGGAAAAATGATTCTCCAGGGTGACGAGCGAAATTTAAGCGAGGAATTTATATTAAGAGTGTTTAAGGCTATTCACCAGGAATCTATAAATCACCAGGAGGAAATTATCAATCACTGATAAATTCTCTTCGATTTATCAGAACCTATAGGCTAAACGCAATCCGTGATATTCACCGCTAACCGGAAGGACAGATAGTCCTTTCTGGCCAAACTCCTTGTTTTTATGCAATTTCGGAACCAGTAAACCTGAAAGGGATCCTACAAGCCCTCCAACAATCACATCTGAAGGGAAATGTTTTCCTGCCCGCATTCTGAAGTGTCCCGTTAATACGGTAGCCAGGGTCGCGCCGCCATATATCACCCATTTCATGTCGGAATCAGGATGATAATCATCCCAGGTGCTAGCCAAAAAGAATGTAGATGTTGCTACAAGTGCAGTATGACCCGAAAAAAAGGAATTTCTGGCACCGCCACTTGTTCGTTGTAAAAGAGGGATATCTTGATTATATGTAAATGGCCTTAACCTGTTATTTAATTGTTGGGAAGTACTATAGGTCACCCCTGTTATCGACATGGCTTCAAGGTATAGCAATGTAAGTCGCAAATA
>JABDIV010000092.1 GCA_013003555.1 Flavobacteriaceae bacterium | reverse complement strand
CGCTGGTTCGAGTCCAGCCCCCGCTACAAGGAAAACCAGAAGTGAAAACTTCTGGTTTTTTTATTGGTTTAAATCTGTGCTTGCACAAAGATTTGAAAACCAATAAAAAAAATAGGATGCAAAGCATCCATGGTTTTGCTTGATCGAGCTACTCTTATTCTGGACCAACGAGCGTTAGCGAGTTAATCCAGCCCCCGCTACAAAGAATCCTTTTGAGAAATCAAAAGGCTTTTTCATTGTAAAGCTTTCTCAATTCAAGTCAAATGAGCCTGAAATCATTCAGGAAAGTTAAACCGGTTCTGGTTTCACTTATGAGAAGACGAGGGAATTCTATTTTTTTTAGGGCTTAATAAAAATTATGGAGAGATTTTGAAAACACATCAAAAACTCTGAGACAGACAATTAATTAATAATGGCAGCTTAATAAATAATCGACTGAATTGCCCTGGCCGGTATTTTTACCGGAATTGCCATATTAGCCCCAACATATAACTTATATTCCATAGCTTCATCGGTGGAGTTCATGACAACAGTAACAATTTTACCATCTTCATTTTGAAACGATGTACTCTGCAGAAAACTAATACTAGAAACCGTGCTAACGCGTTTTGCACCTGGACGTATATACTTTGAAAAATGTCCGATATAATAGTAAGTTGGGGTATAAATTATCTCGTCTGTTCTTGTGTCGGCATGTACTGGTGCAAAACATAAATTTTGAACGTGGTTTGGGCCACCTGTTTCATCTAATAAAATGTTCCAGTCAGTCCAGCCAACAGTACCTTGGTTGAAATCGTTTATCATTGAGTTCCCATAGCGTTCTGCATTGGGCCAATACTGGTATTTGGAAGGATCGAATGCTTCGTTGCAACCTTCTGTAAAAAGTAATTTTTTATCAGGGAAAGCTTCCTTTACTTTTTCAAGAGCATTAAAATTAGGTTCTCCACCTCTCCAGGTCTCATACCAGTGGAATCCTATTCCCCAAGCATATTTAGAGGCTTCTGGGTCATCAAAAATTGTACTGGCTCGATGAGAAAACAGATCACGATTATGATCCCAAACAACAATCTTTTTATCACCTAAACCTTCTTTTTCAAGAGTTGGTCCCAAATGATTTTTTAAAAAATCACGCTCTTCTTCCGCCGTATAAATACAAGATTCCCAGCGTTGAGTAGCCATAGGTTCGTTCTGAATGGTAATTCCCCAAACAGGGATATCTTCTTTTTCGTAGGCTTTTATGGTTTTCGCATAATACAATGCCCACGCTTCGTTGTATTCCGGTAATAATTTCCCGCCTCCAAGCATATCTTTTTTGCCTTTCATAAATGCTGGAGGGCTCCACGGACTCATATAAAACAACATCTTACCTCCAGCCTCGGCAATTGCCCGTTTAATCATTGGTAGGCGGTACTTTCTGTCATGATCTATGCTAAAGGTTTTTAATTCCTTGTCTCCTTCTTCCACGTAAGTAAAGCTACCGCTGCTAAAATCACAACTATGAATAGATGTTCGCATTAAGGTATAATCTATGCCGTCTTTTCCATAATAGGCAGACAATAATTCCTGCTGTTTTTCAGGCGATAATTGGGCAAATACTTCGGCAGATGCATCCGTAATGGCACCTCCAATTCCTATGAAGCTCTGAAAGGTATGATTGGGATTTACAAAAATTGAATTCTCTGTTTCTAATGCCTGAGTTGATCTGGTGAATTTATAACGGCCTGTTTCAGTCAAACGCAAATTACTGTCTTTTGAAGTTGTTATAACGGTAGCGGTTTTACCTTCAACTGAAACCGGGTTTATGACATCCGGAGTTTGATTTTCTTCTTTTAATTCTTGTTGACAGGATATAACAAGTAGAATGAATAATAAATAATAATGCTTTTTAATCATGGAATTAATGTTATTGGTTTGTTTTTTTAACAAAAAAATTTCGGACCTGGAACTGAAATTTTAGTCCTGATTATTTTCGAAACTCATGTTTAACCCAGTCTACTTCCATCAGCCATTCATTCTCCATATGAGAATCGGTAATTTTCGCATAATTTAAAAGGGCAAACATAGGCTCAGGATATTTACTGCGCTCACCTATATTACGATATATTTCTTTACCATCAACACGAAAGACAAGGTCACTATTTTCGCATTCAACAGAATATTCATGATAGTCATTTAAGGTTGTTACAATGTCGGTTCGTAAACTCCACCAGTCGCCTTTATCGCATTCTTCCAGGTTTTTAATTGCACCAGCCGTAAAATGATTTTCTGCTCCATCTCCATGGCGTTTAAAAATATCATAATCAAAACCAATATCCTTTTCCGAAAAATTCTTGATCAAGGGAATTCCAGGGTTGTAAGAGTCCTGACCTAATATTAAATTAGGTATTAAAAAGAATAATAAAATAGCAATGTATCGAGACATTCAATTCTATTTATAATTCAAACTTACTATAAATTAAGCATAACTATATTTTGTGATTTAAATATTAGTAATGGAACTGTTAGATTCGACAAAAAACTCTATCTGAAAGAGGCATTGATAGCCGATAAATTGTTTTCTTGCCTGAATTAATTGAGGGAGTTAATTATCCTCACTAAGTTCAAAATCAATTATTGAAAATTTTGATTTAAATTACTGATTTTAGACTTCTTTTACCCAAAATCCAGGCCACCAGGAACAGTATTCCCGGGATTGCTAATACCATGATAGTAGGATCTGAAATTAAGTCAGGCCTCACTACAGAGAGGCCAACAAATCCCAGTGTAGATATCATTCCACCTAAAGCCGGCCATTTCAATGCGAGCAACAAACCTATTAAAGGCATTACAGGAAAGAAGGCAAAATCTATAAATTCAGATAATGAGTCCAATCCTTCTCCACCGGAATCCCCGTTCAGAAGATCGGCTAAAAGGAAAAATAGAATAAACCCGATTTCAAGAATAGCTAAAATACGGGCGATCCATAAAATGACGCCAGTGGCTTGTTGTTTGGTTGCCATTATTAACATTGCTTAAAAGCAGGTAAGTTGCAGTGGGTGTCATATAAAGGTAATGAATTAAGTCATACTTTATGATTGACCCTTGTGATTCCTCGTGTTATCATCAATTTTTAAAGTAAATTTGCAGCATGCATAAAGCGGGCTTTGTAAATATTATTGGAAATCCGAACGTTGGAAAATCAACACTCATGAATGCTTTGGTGGGTGAACGATTGTCTATTATTACCTCAAAAGCACAGACCACCCGGCATCGAATTATGGGAATTGTCAATGGGGATGATTTTCAAATCGTTTTTTCCGATACACCAGGTATCATTAAACCTGCTTATGAGCTACAGGAATCCATGATGGATTTTGTTAAATCGGCCTTTGATGATGCCGACCTTCTTATCTATATGGTTGAAATAGGCGAAACCTCACTTAAGGATGAAGCCCTCTTTAGGAAGATAAAGTCAACAAAAATTCCTGTCCTGCTTCTGATCAATAAAATTGATCAGTCTGATCAGGAAACCCTTGAAAAACAAGTTGAATTCTGGCAATCTCAATTGCCTGATGCCGAGGTTTATCCTATCTCTGCCCTGGAGGGATTTCAGGTTAATGTAGTTCTGGACCGGATTGTTGAATTGCTTCCCGAATCGCCTCCTTTCTTTCCGAAGGACCAACTGACGGACAAGCCCGAACGCTTCTTTGTGAATGAAATTATCCGTGAAAAAATACTTCTGAATTACAAAAAAGAAATTCCGTATGCTGTTGAAATTGAAACTGAGTCCTTTGATGAAAGCGATAAGATCATCCGGATTCGATCGGTAATAATGGTTGAAAGGGATACCCAGAAAGGGATTATTATTGGCCACAAGGGTTCCGCATTAAAAAAAGTTGGAATTCAGTCGAGAAAGGATATGGAAGCGTTCTTCGGAAAACAGGTGCACCTGGAGTTATTCGTAAAGGTGAATAAAAACTGGAGAAGTGATTCCAGGCAGTTAAAACGATTCGGATATTCGAAGTAATCCCATGTTCCTACTTTGGTATTTTGTCCAAAATATCAATCATAAACCAATGTAATTGATGCATCTCATCCTTTCCCGCAGCTCGACCCAAACGTCCGGAAAAGTATAATACGAACCACATTACAGTCATCATTAAGGTTAGGAATAACTGAATGGCGAAATCTTTATCCAGGGTCCAGTTGACATAAGCCCAAATTCCAAAACCGATAAACATTCCCGCTACGATAAAATGAAGGAACATAAACATAGTCCAGATGGTAGGATTCGGACCAAATAATCCGTGAAGTTTGGTTTTGCCTTTCTCGACTTCAAATATTTCAAGATGCAGTTGAGGTGACCAGAAATGCTGTCGATCACTGGGGATCTTCACAAACACATGATCATCAACACGTGAAACTATAAAGTCACTTTGATTTGATTTAGCCTCTTCAAAAAGCGCAAGAATATCCTCATTAGGAGAATCGAATTCCATTCTGAAACGAGGCCTTAATACTATTTCATTAGGGAGTGACATAATCGGCTTTTCAGATTGAAAATACAGTTTTTTCTTCAAATTGGAAGCATTACCTTTGCTGCAATTCAGAAATCATGAGCATTGTAGCCATAGTAGGTCGTCCGAATGTTGGGAAATCAACTCTTTTTAACCGCTTAATCCAAAGGAGGGAAGCCATCGTTGATGCGGTAAGCGGCGTTACCCGGGATCGTCACTATGGAAAAAGTGATTGGAATGGGAAGGAGTTTTCCCTTATCGATACCGGAGGCTACGTCAGAGGTAGTGATGATGTATTTGAGGCCGAAATAGACAAGCAGGTTGAATTGGCTATTGAAGAAGCCGACGCAATACTGTTCATGGTAGACGTTGAAACCGGTGTTACCGGGATGGATGAAGATGTAGCCGAATTGCTGCGGAAGGTCGATAAGCCGGTATTCCTGGTGGTGAATAAGGTTGACAATAACAAAAGGGCAGAGGATGCCGTAGAATTTTATTCCCTCGGACTAGGGGAATACTACACCATTGCCAGTATTAACGGTAGCGGTACCGGAGAACTGCTTGATGCCCTTGTTGAAGCTCTTCCGGAAACTGCAGAGGAAGAAGAATCTGATCTTCCACGTTTCGCTGTTGTTGGCAGGCCCAACGCAGGAAAATCCTCCTTTATTAATGCACTGATCGGTGAAGATCGCTATATCGTAACAGATGTTGCAGGAACAACCCGGGATGCCATTGATACCAGATACAATAGATTTGGATTTGAGTTTTACCTGGTCGATACGGCTGGTATCAGGAGAAAATCCAAAGTAAAGGAAGACCTGGAGTTTTATTCGGTTATGCGAAGTGTCCGGGCTATTGAACATTGCGATGTATGTATTTTGATGTTCGATGCAACCCGCGGTTTTGATGGCCAGGTTCAGAACATCTTCTGGCTGGCTGAAAGAAATCGAAAAGGAATTGTAATTCTCGTCAATAAATGGGACCTGGTCGAGAAAGACAATAAAACGATGAAGGATTTCGAGACCACTATCAGGAAACAGATCGAACCGTTTACAGATGTGCCGATAGTTTTCATTTCTGCTTTGACCAAGCAGCGTATCTATAAAGCGATAGAAACGGCTGTCGAAGTATATAAAAACAGGTCGAAGCGGATTAAGACCAGGTTACTGAATGATACCCTGCTACCTATTATTCAGAAAACTACACCTCCTGCATATAAAGGAAAGTTTGTAAAGATCAAATTTATCACTCAACTTCCAACACCACAACCACAGTTCGCTTTTTTCTGTAACCTGCCGCAGTATATCAGGGAGCCCTATAAGCGATTTCTTGAAAACCAGCTCAGGGAACACTTCGATTTTCATGGCGTCCCTATCTCAATATACATGAGAAAGAAATAAAATATAATCATTTGAATTCTAGCGATTTAATTTAAAATAAGTCATGTTTAGTTAACAAAAAGTAAAATAAACTTGACAAATAGTTAAAAATAGTTTACATTTGTATCATAATATTAATTGAGAATTATGAGAACGAACTATTTAATTCCGAACAAATTCAAGCCTGTTGGATGGATTCTGTTCATCGCAGGAATCGTTTCAGGCTTATTTCTTTTCGGAACCGATTATGAAACAGAAATATTAAATGTAAAGGTATTGGCCGTCTATGGTGGCGATAGCATTTTTTCGAATGATCAGGGGTTTTTTAAAATCATTGAAAACAGTATTCTGGATGAGCTCATTGCTTTGGCGATAATATTTGGTGGACTAGTAATTGGCTTTTCGAAGGAAAAGGTGGAGGATGAGTTTATTTATAAACTTCGTAAAGATTCACTTGTTTGGGCACTTTTATTCAATTACCTGGTGTTGAGCCTTGCTATCATATTTATATATGATTTCACATTTTTCGATGTGCTGGTTTTTAATATGTTCACACCACTTATCTTTTTTGTTATCCGGTTTAATTTTCTCAAGCTAAAATCGCAGTCAAATGAAGAATAGTATAAAAGTAGAACGAGCTCGGTTTGATATGACCCAGGCTAACCTGGCTGAAAAAATCGGTGTTAGCAGGCAGTCTATAAATGCCATTGAGAAAGGTAAATACGTGCCATCAGCCGTTTTGGCTCTCAAGATCGCGTCGGTGTTCAATAAATCCGTAGAAGAAATTTTTAGTCTCGAAGATTCAGATTAATCAGTTACCAGCCACCGGAAGCACCGCCGCCTCCAAAGCCACCGCCTCCAAAACCACCTCCGAAGCCGCCTCCGCTGCTACTGCCGCCGGAAGATCCTCCAATGCCGCCAAAGCCTCCTGAGCTTCTTCGGTACCCTCCTCGCCCTGCGCGACTTAAAATGATAGCTTCCAGAATATCGCGAGTTGTTTCAGGATCCCTGAATCCTCTTCCGCCACCGCCTTTTTTACTCT
>JABDIV010000093.1 GCA_013003555.1 Flavobacteriaceae bacterium | reverse complement strand
GCTGATCAGGGCATAGGAAAGTGAGCTTCTCGGCATAATGTAAATCGAACTTAAACAAGTTATATAGACTATCTAATCGTATTTATCAATTTATAAAGATGGAATTCTAATCAGCACGATTTCTACGTTCGTGATTTAAATTTTGTGGTTAAGACAGTTTATATAAATAAATAATGTTATTTAAACAGTTTATATAAAATTTTATCGACTTCCGGCGCACTTATCATCGCATTGGGCGAATTTTATAGAAGGGATGCCTGGAGAAGCGAACCATTCCACGTGCAGTTGCATAAAAACAAGCTTTATAAATATTTTAAATATGATAAACCTTTTATAAAGATTGTTAAATTCATATTGATTCACTCTCGAGGCGCTCTGTACATAATTGTTTCTATCAATTTATATGAACAGATTAATATTTATAAATTAGTTATATAAGTATAAATAGCTGTTCAGTGCACTTTTTTTGCAAGGTTGCCGATACATATGCAAGGTCTGGCCGAGCCAGGGAGTGAATGTCACGCTTGGAGCATATTTCAACTGGTCAATCTTCAGGCCGGTGCTTACGACAACGTCGAAGCCCCGGACAACGGTGCCGGATGACAGTTCAGACTACAGGTGCAGGTCTTGTTCCCAACATAAAGGTGACTGTCCCCTCGCCATCGATAAGTCCGGCGATATAGGCAGAATCAATATGGCCCATCAAATTTACTTCCCTGCGCATGCTCAAATTCTCTTTTTGTTCTCAAAAAAAAGAAGTATAAACATTTCATAAACAGGGAAAACCCCGGTCTACCATTAGACCGGGGTGATAGTGGTGGAGACGGCGGGACAGCTAATCCACATTTTTCAATGTGGGCCGGACTATTCCTTCACCTGCAAAACCGCTGCAGGGGAGAGCGTGTTGTGGGCGTTTGCCCACCCTAGTACTCCTTAGGGAAATCCTTTAGGAGCCTATGAGTCTCTAGCCGGCTTACTGGTTTCCCATTCACCGGACGGCGTTGGCATAGGACCTCCAATAAGTCCCTTAGCGTTCACCGTATGAGCCCTCTTTTGCATTGGGGATCACTCCCCAAGTCGACCACTTAAAATCGAACCCGCGTCCGC
>JABDIV010000090.1 GCA_013003555.1 Flavobacteriaceae bacterium | reverse complement strand
GGTAATCCTTATGCTTCGGCGATTGATGCTAACCAATTTATATTGGACAATGGATCGATCATTGCCGGTGCAGGAGCAACAACAGGAACCTTATATTTCTGGGAACATTGGGGCGGTGGTTCTCATAATCTCTCAGAATATCAGGGCGGATATGCCACCTATAATCTTTCCGGTGGAACGCCATCGGCAGCACAGGGTACCAACGATCCTGATGTTGGAACCGGAGGAACCCCAACAAAAACACCAGGGCGTTACATCCCGGTCGGACAAGGCTTTTTTGTTGTCGCTGAGAGTGGAGGGACCATTAATTTTAATAATGGACAACGTATATTCAGAAAAGAGGCGGCTAATTCCGTTTTCATGGAAGCGCCACCATCTGATCAACCCATCTTCGGAGCAGATACTAATGTGGCTCCTGAAGGCCAGTTCGGAGAAATCGAAGACCTTCGGACCAAACTTAGAATAGGCTTTAATTCTGTTAATACCATGAGACGCCAGTTGCTATTTACCATCGATGAGAATGCAACCGAAGGTATCGATCTGGGTTATGACGGTAAATTGTATGAAGACCAGGTTGATGATATCTTCTGGTTGGTTGATGATCAGGAACTGGTGATACAAGGTTCAAATGTCTTATCTGATGAAACAAAGCTTCCTCTTGGATTGTACACAGCAACCGATGGTTTTAACAGCATTGTACTCGATGGCTTGTTTAATGAGCCTTATGAGATCGAGGTGCTCCTTCATGACAAGGAATTAAATTTATTCCACAACCTAAGTAATGCCCCATACGAATTTTATATGTTATCAGGAGAATACCTGGAACGATTTGAAATCGTTTTTAAAGCCGTTCAGACCGATGAAGATGAAGAGGCTGTGGGGGATGAAGAAGATATAATCGAGGAAGAGGCTATCGGTGATGATGAAGTTTCAGATACCATTAACGTTTATTTCTCGAATGACAGTGAAAGTATAGTGGTGGTTAATCCATCAAATTTTAAAATAGAGTCTATTGTCATGTTTAATGTCATAGGTCAAAAAATATATTCTGCTACAACGATCAATTCCGATACGTCGTATGCTGAATATAAAGTGAGTAATTTAAGTACTGGGACCTATATCCTAAAGATTGAATCAGAGTTAGGTAATATAACTAAAAAGGTTTTGATCGAATAAGGGTATAGATAATTAAAATTCACTCAATGAGAAGAGCTTTCGATACATGATCCGAAAGCTCTTTCTTTTTTGTAAGACATTAATTACACTGCCAATGTCACTCATCGATAGATTATAATTGTGTAGGTTTTTTCTGAATTTATTTTAGGTGTTATCTATCTGTATGTCAGTTTTTTATATATCTATTAGGTTGTTCGTCGAATATATTTGCGTTTCGTAGGGGGTATTTTTACATTTGGTTGTTATATAAGTAGAATATTAGTTGTCCCAAACAATAAACTTAACCGCTTATGAAAAATATTACTTTTACCGCCAAATTATTAATGCTTAGTATGTTTTTTGTTCTTGTCGCATCAGCCGGTGCCCAGGTAACAATAAACTCCTACGATTTTAACTCCGGATGGCAAGGCTGGATCGATGGAGGAAGTGACGCCGGAAGAAACACCAATGCCTCATGGGCATGTGCCAATGCAGGAGCACTTTACACCAAAGATGACGAAATTGCGAACAATTATCTGACCTCCCCTGTACAACCCTTGTTGGGGTACTCCCAAGTAGACATCTCCTGGTGTCATAAGAATTACCGAGTAGACAATGGTGAAGGATTCAACCTTCAATATAATGATGGCACCGGATGGGCTATTATTCACACTTTTACAAGAGGAACTGACTTTACCGTAACTGGAACGGCGTCATCGGAAAACTTGTCTTTTACCCTGATGTCAGGAACTTATAATCTTACTAATAATGCGCGTTTCCGTTTTAGCAGTACTGCAAATGGTAATGGTGAGTATGTTTTCTTCGACGATTTAATAATCGAAGGATATTCCAGTATTTCCCCTGAAATGGATGTAACAGGTTTAGGCCTCTCTATTACTGACGGCGACACAACGCCTTCAGCTACTGATGACACTGACTGGGGTAATGTGAATGTTGGATTCCCTTTAGTGCATACATTTACAATTACCAATACCGGAACTGGCCCACTTAACTTGACTGGTGCTGTTCCATATGTCAACGTTTCTGGTCCAAATGCGGGCGATTTTGTGGTCACCATGCCCCCTGCTCCGGTGATTGCTCCCGGAGGGAATACAACCTTTAGCATAACCTTTACACCAAGCGCATTAGGAACACGTCTTGCTGCACTTAGTATTGCTAACGACGATTCAAACGAAAACCCCTATAATTATAATATTCAGGGAACAGGAGTATCTCCGTTACAGGAGATCGACATTACAGGACTTGGGAATAGCATTACAAACAATGACATGATTCCGAGTGTAACCGATGATACTGATTTTGGAAGTATTTTAATAGGATCATCAAATGCCCACACCTTTACGATTCATAATCAGGGCGGGGTAAACAATTTGAATCTCACCGCTGGCCCACCTTATGTTAATATTGCAGGACCAAATGCTGCAGATTTTACAGTTACGGTAGTACCTGCTAGTCCTATTGCCGCTGGTAATAGCACTAATTTCGATATACGATTCAGTCCATCAGCAGTTGGTCTGCGGACAGCTACAGTAAGTATCGCAAATGATGACCCGAACGAAAATCCTTATGTATTTGCCATTCAGGGTAATGGTGTCAATATATGTGGTGGATCTGTTATCAACTCATTCCCGTATGTGGAGGATTTTGAAACCGGGATTGGTACATGGAGCCAGGATACCGGCGACAATTATGATTGGATCAATCAATCTGGTGGCACACCATCAGGCCAAACGGGTCCCAATGGCGCCCACAACGGATCACGATACATGTACGTGGAAGCATCTGGTAATTATAATAATACGGGGAATATCATTTCCCCATGTTTTGACCTGAATGGTACAACAATCCCGAGAATGACTTTCTTTTTCCATATGTATGGAGCGGATGTTGGTGCATTTAACGTCGATCTAAGTACCGACGGTGGCGGATCTTACCCAGTGAACCTCGTATCTTATAACGGAGGCGTACAGAATGCAAATCAGTCCTCCTGGATTCCGGTAAGTATTGATTTAAGTGCTTATATCGGACAAGTGATCCGAATCCGAATTCAAGTTATCACCACTGCAAATTACAGAGGTGATGTCTCTGTAGATTATTTTAGGTTGACCGATAAAACGAATCCAATTACAGGGCCAGGTGGAGTAACGTCCGACCTTGCCGTGTGGCTGAAAGCAAATGACGGTCATGCCTTAACCGATGGTCAGGATATGACCAATTGGCAAGACCAGGGTCGCGGTGGCGACGCTTATGTTCAGACCGCAGGTCAGGAACCGACTTACCATGATAACACTGTTGACAACTTAAATTTTAATCCTGTTGTTGAATTTGATAATGCCTATGCAACCTATACTTTAGATTCCGACTTTTCACATGACGATACCTCTGGTGATTTCCTGACGAGTGATTATGGTTTCCATACCCAGGACCTCTTTATAGTATTGATTACAGATGAAACGCCTATAACCAATAACTTTGGATTTATGGATGTATTCTGTAGCGATGCGCATCTAGATCAAAATGCCACAGATGCTACAGGTGTTGGTTTTGGATATTATACAGCCCGAGTTAATGGTGAGATCATTTGTTATGCCCATGATTCTTTTACAACCGGGCAAAGTCCTCCTGACGGTTACGCCGTTGCTGAAATAGGAACAGGTTCGGTTTATGACAATGTTGGAATTATCAATACACGAAATAATACTGCCAATACCCAACAAGAATTATATTATAACAGCCTTGATATCGAAACGACCCAGAATGATATCCCGGAATACATGAATACGAATGATTCGCGTTTCTGGATCGGACGTAGTGAAGGATGGGAGTCCTCTTTAAACGCACGCGTGGTTGAGATGATCAGTTATTCTTCAAGGAAGAATGATGCAGATCTCACCCAGGAGCGGAACAGAATTAGCAGTTATCTTGCCGTTAAATATGGAATTACACTTGGTGTAAACGGTATTTCACAAGATTATGTCAACTCGCAGGGGAATGTGATCTGGGATCAATCTGCCAATGCCGGTTTTAATTACGACATTGCGGGAATTGGACGCGATGATAACTCTGCATTACTACAGAAGCAATCGAGCAGCATAAACAACGGTATAGATGCAATCGGCAAAACCGAAGGTATACTTACAATTGGTCTGACCGATATTTACGATACCAATAATTTAAATATCTCAAATAACCCGGATAGTTTTAATGACCGTGAATTCCTTATGTGGGGTAATAACGGTGTTAGTTTAGACCTTCCGGAAGCGCCTGTTGGCGTAAACATGAGTGCCGGTATTTCTCCCGCATTAACAACCAACACAAGCTTTACAGGTATGCAACGTCACTGGAAATTCGTTGAGATTAACGGTGATATCGGTCCTGTTAAGGTTTCTATTCCACAAAATGCCATTCGTAATATTAATCCACCTGGTGATTATTTGATGTTGATTTCAGATAGTCCGGTATTTGATCCTACAGCTGCCTATCGCTTGATGAAATCTGATGGGATGGGGAATCTATATACCTTTTATGATTTCGACGGCGTGAAATACATCACGTTTGGATATGCACCTCAGGTAATTGCCGACCGATCGATTCGATTCGACGGGATCAGCGATTATGTCGATATGGAAAATGAACTAAATTTAAACGCGACAGAATTCACTGTATCTGCATGGATTAAGCGAGAAACAGGTTCTGAGAATAGCTCCATTCTTTCAAAACGTGATGCTGCTTTTACCGAAGGATATGATTTAAAGATCGATTCGAATGGACGTGTTGAAATGATATGGGAAAACGGATCGACCGAATCAATCCGGTCAAATGTCGTAATTCCTGAAAACAAATGGCATCATGTCGCCGTCATCTATCAAAACGGTGAAGCCAATATGTATATAGATGGTGTTTTATCACGTACAGAGGCCTTAACGCCTCCACCGGTAACCGATCAATCATTTTATCTGGCAGCAGCCGGTAAAAATACCCCTACGGCCCATTACAGAGGTAATATCGATGAGGTCAGGATTTGGGACCGAGCATTGAGTGTTGATCAGCTGCGGTTCATTATGAATCAGGAAATCGAAGATAATGGTGGTTTTGTTCGCGGACAAGTATTACCGACGACAATTTCTAAAAATGAAGTTGCAACAATTCCATGGACCGATCTTTCTGCTTATTATGATATGACAATATATACCTATACGAATATCAACGATGTCTCTGGAAACGACGTTACTGGCCAGCTGAGAAATTTGGATACAGTAGACCGGCAAACTGCCCCACTACCCTATATTTCTGACGCGGACGGTACCTGGACCACAGCAGCGACCTGGTTAAATAATTCAGTTCAAAACTTACCTAATGATATTTCTATTGCTGATGGATCGCAGTCTGTTGACTGGAATATTGTAGAAAGCAGTCATGATATTACGATCGACACCTATTCGGCACTTGGACGTGAACGTTCGCTTCTCGCCTTAAAACAAAGCAGTGGTGATATACAAATCAATGGTGACACCGCCGCGGGTACCGGGAACGGACTAACGATAACGCATTACCTACAATTAGACGGTACAATTGATCTTGAAGGAGAATCGCAATTGATCCAGACGCTTGGCAGTGATCTTGAAGTGACCAGTTCGGGTACTCTTGAACGCGACCAGCAAGGAACAGCCGATGTTCATACCTATAATTATTGGGCCGCTCCTGTAGGAATAAGTAATACGACTTCTAATAATAACAGTTACGCCCTACCGGATGTGATGTTCGATGGCACCCAAAATATCGATTGGATTACTACTGGTTACGACGGAACCAATACAAGTCCTGTGGGTATTGCCGACTACTGGGTTTGGAAGTTTGCTAATCAGTTGGATGATGATTATCCGTCATGGCAGCATGTAAGAAGTACAGGAACATTGATGGCCGGTGAAGGATATACAATGAAAGGTCCGGGAACGGGTGCCGTTCTTGATGATCAAAACTATGTTTACCTCGGGAAACCTCATAATGCAGATATTAACTTAACCCTTTCAGCAGGTAATGACTACCTGGTGGGTAATCCATACGCTTCTGCAATTGACGCCCAACAATTTATTTTAGACAACGGCCCGGTGATAAGCGGTACAGGTGCTACTACAGGTACGCTTTATTTCTGGGAACATTGGGGCGGTGGATCGCATAATCTCGGTGAATATCTCGGTGGCTACGCGACCTATAATCTTTCAGGAGGTGCACCTTCTGCAGCTATGGGTACCAACGACCCTGATGTGGGCACAGGTGGAACACCAACGAAACTTCCGGGACGTTATATCCCGGTTGGTCAAGGATTCTTCGTAGTTGCTGAAGGGTCAGGTACGATCAACTTCAATAACGGACAACGAATTTTCCAAAAGGAATCCTCAGGTAATTCCATCTTCATGGAAGCGAATCAAGGCAGTAATCCAATCTTTGCGGCAGGACGAGGTGTATCAACCACCGAACCGTCAGCTAATTCTAATCGTTCGGTATCAACTGATCCTCGGACACAAATTAGAATCGGATTTAACTCGGTGAATACAATCAGACGTCAATTATTACTGACGGTTGACACCAATGCAACCGAGAATATTGATTGGGGTTACGACGCCGAATTATATGCAGATCAGATCGACGATTTGTATTGGATGATCGAAGATGAAAAATATAATATTCAGGGAATTCCGACGCTTAGTGAACTTACGACATTACCATTAGGAATTCATGTTGACTCAGATGGAATGAGCAGTATTGTTCTAGATAGTTTTACGAATAATGTCAATGACCTGACCCCATATGTCTATGATAAGGACTTAAATGTATATCATGACCTCACTCTTGGTTCCTATGAGTTCTTCATGACAACGGGTTCGAATACCGAACGATTCGAAATTGTATTCGAAACGGAAGTACTTGATATCGACGATCCCGAATATGACCAGATGGATGTTCATTATGTCAACGATAGAGACAGCATCCTACTGCTTAACCCGACATTAAAAGATATTACCTCGCTCGTCATGTATGATGCTCTAGGTAAGATGATATATTCTGTTGATACTGTTAATGTAAATGTATATTCAGAATATGAAGTGAGTAATTTAAGTACTGGGACTTATATCCTTAAGATCGATACCCGAGGCGGTTCATTTTCAAAAATGGTATTGGTCGACTAGTGATATAGTTATGAAAATTACCCATTAATAAGAGCTCCGGATTGTAGACCCGGAGCTTTTTTTTATTGAAGTCGTCTGACCAGTCCGCCAAGGTCGAGCTCCTCTTGTTCTCCCGACGACATATTCTTTAGGGTAAATAGATGTTTGCTCATTTCTTGATCCCCGGCCATTACTACAAAAGGAATTTCTCTTTTATTGGCATAATTCATCTGCCTATTAAGCTTGGTATCATCAGGATATAATTCACAATTAATCCCTGATTCCCGTAATGTTTTTAGAGCCTTCATGGCATATAAGGCTTCCGCCCTTCCGAAATTGATAAATAAAACATCAACATCCCTCCTAACCGCATTAGGGAAGCCGTTAACCTCTTCAAGAGCCATATAGATACGATCGAGTCCGAAACTAATTCCGACGCCGCTAACGTCCTTTAATCCAAAGATCCCGGCGAGGTCATCATAGCGCCCGCCACCTCCTATCGATCCAATGGCAATACCTTTTGGTGCTGCAACCTCATAAATTGTGCCCGTATAATAGTTTAGGCCTCTGGCCAATTTAATATCCAGATCAAGAATAGCCGATCTCAATCCAAGTTGAGTTATACTCTTCAATATAAATTCGAGATCCTCAACACCCGAAAGGCCTTCAGAGGATTTTTTAAGCATGATTTTCAGTTGTGCCAGTTTTTCACCGATCGAACCATCCAAACTGAAAATAGGATCTAATTGAGCGATAGCAGTCTTAGAAATACCCTTTACATGGAGCTCCTCTTCAACCTTCTGCTTACCAATTTTGTCGAGTTTATCAAGGGCTACCGTGAAATCGACAAATCGGTCGGAAATGCCGCAAACTTCGGCAATACCACTTAAAATTTTCCTGTTATTGATTTTTATGGTCACATGATCGAGACCGAGATCACTGAACACAGCATCATATAGCTGAACGAATTCAACCTCCTGCCATAAGGATTTGCTGCCTACAACATCGGCATCACACTGATAAAACTCTCTAAATCGTCCTTTCTGGGGACGATCGGCACGCCATACTGGCTGAATTTGATATCGTTTAAAGGGAAAATCGATTTCATTCTGATGTTGTACAACATAACGTGCGAAAGGAACGGTAAGGTCATAGCGTAAGGCTTTTTCAGAAATAGCGTAGGACACTGCATTCGAATTTTTGGCGCCTAATAAACCGTCATCAACCTTCTTAAGATAATCACCTGAATTGAGAATTTTAAAAATCAGCCGGTCGCCTTCTTCCCCATATTTTCCCAATAACGTATCAGACAATTCCATGCTGGGTGTCTCGATCGGCATAAATCCAAAGCGCTCAAAATTCCGTATGACGGTATTCATGATGAATTGACGCTTGACCACTTCTTGTGGTGAAAAATCTCTTGTTCCTTTCGGTATTCTCGGTTTTTGTGCCATGATTATCAGCTGGAGAACAAATATCTCAATTTTTAACGGGTTTAGCCAACCAATTTTTCAAAATACCGGAAGAGATCACCTTTAGTGATGACCGCTCCCTGCTCGATTAAATGAAAACGATCCATTTGTCTGTCATCGGAATATTCCTTTTTTGCCTGGAAGAGTTCCACACTGTCGTCCAAGAGATTTTGGCGTAACCAGTCAAATCCTTCCGAAGTTGTCAGGTCAATATCGGAATTCATAAGTTTTAATCCGATTAACCGAATATGCTCTTCACGGAATTCAAATAAATACAGATGTTGTGGTGAGATGTTTTCAAGGTACTTTATTTGTGAGATAACGCCTTCCCAAACCAAATCACTGAAAACATCGAGCTCCGCCTCGGCAACTTCCGGTTTATCTTGTTTTATCGAAGCCCACTCATTAGGAGTGATCGATTGGGTGGCTAAAAAATTAATGAACTCCTGGTGTAATTCTTCGAACTGTTCTTTGGTAAGTCTCTTATATTTCATAAAAAAAGTGCCCTCGTTGAGGGCGCAAATTTATAAATTAAACTTAGAATATTGTATATGGTTTTTAATTAGATGAATGGTAGAATTTAATATTAAGCCATAAAAAAACCGCTCAGAGAGCGGTTTATTAATTCTTATCAGCAAGAAGTTTACCGAGCCGATTATTTTGCTTGTGCAATAACCTCGAAAGGCAGGTCGACTGACACTTCACGGTGCAATCGAATAACCGCATCATACTTACCCAGTCGTTTCACATGTCCACCGACTACGCTGATGAACTTTTTATCGATTTCATGGCCTTCCTTTTCGAGTGCTTCAGCAAGGTTGATATTGTTTACTGAACCAAAAAGTTTATCGCCAGATCCTACTTTAGCTGCTATTTTAATTTCTAGAGCCTGAAGCGTCTCAGCCAGTTCGTTGGCGTCGTCGATAACCTTCTTCTCTTTGTATGCTCGTTGTCTTAAATTCTCTTCAAGAACCTTTTTTGCCGAAGGGGTCGCTAATGATGCGTATCCCTGCGGAATAAGGAAATTTCTACCATAACCATTTTTAACCGTTACAATGTCATCCTTGAATCCGAGTCCTTCGACGTCTTGTTTCAATATTAATTCCATAGTTATGCTAGTTTATTTTAAAAGGTCTGTAACGTAAGGCATAAGTGCCAGATGACGTGCACGCTTAACAGCAACAGATACTTTTCTTTGGTACTTCAGTGATGTTCCGGTTAATCGTCTTGGCAAAAGCTTGCCTTGTTCATTAACGAATTTAGTCAGAAAATCAGGATCTTTATAATCGATATATTTAATTCCTGATTTTTTGAAACGACAGTACTTCTTGGTTTTTATCGTTTCTATGTTAAGTGGGGTAAGATACCTGATCTCACCATCTTTTTTTCCTTTTGCTTGTTGTTCAATCGATGCCATAATTACGCTTTTTCCTTGTTTCTATTTCGTCTTTTCTCGGCCCAGGCAATTGCATGCTTGTCTAATTTAACCGTTAGATAGCGCATAAAACGCTCATCTCGTCTGAATTCGACCTCAAGCTCATTAATTGCGCTTCCGTCGACGGTGTATTCAAAAAGGTGATAGAAACCACTTTTTTTGTTTTGGATCGGGTAGGCAAGTTTTTTCAAGCCCCAATCTTCCTTAGCGATCATCTTTGCTCCTTTAGAAACTATGAAGGCCTCGTACTTTTTTACTGTTTCCTTTATCTGTTCTTCAGATAAAACGGGATTCAAAATGAAAACAGTTTCGTAATGATTCATATTAATTATTTAAAATTGTTAATAAACGGCTGCAAAAATAAGTATTCTAAAGTGCTTTGGCAACATTTTTGATCTAATTTTAATTGAATTAAATTCTGTTAATGTTTTGTTAAAACATACACTTTGTCGATGTTTTTTGGTTTTTAACCGAATTTTTTGTACTATTGTCGATATCTTAACCTAAAATATTAAATGTTATGACTTTAAATTGTGTTGTTGTAGATGATTCCGCAATTCAACGCTTATCTATTGTCAAGTTGATTGAGAATCATCCTTCTCTCAATTTGATTGCAGAATATAGCAGTGCCCTTGAAACCAAAAACGGACTCAATACACACAAAGTAGATCTGATCTTTTTAGACATCGAAATGCCTGTTTTAAACGGCTTCGAGCTGCTTGATGTTTTAAACAACAAGCCACAGATCATTTTCGTAACCGGTAAAACAGAATATGCGTTCAAGGCGTTTAATTATGATGCTACCGATTACCTCCAAAAACCAATCACCAGAGAACGATTTAATACAGCCGTTGAAAAGGCTATTGAGCAGCATAAACTCAAATTAGACTTCAATGAAACCGATGGTGAGCATATTTTTGTAAAAAGCAACCTTAAAAAGCGAAAGGTTTATATCAAGGATATCAAGTGGATTGAGGCCTTAGGTGATTATGTTAAATTGGTTACCGAAGAAAACAGCCTGGTGGTGCTCTCAACAATGAAAGCCTTTGAAGCCGAATTGCCTGTGGGTAAATTCCTGAGAATTCACAAATCCTATATCGTAAACTTAGATAAAATCGATCGCTTTAACAGCAAAAATGTAGAAGTGGGATCATTTGAAATTCCGTTGAGCAGAAATAAAAAGACTCAACTGGTTGATGCCCTGAACAATATTTAAACCCTCAATAGTAATCGACATTTAATATTACTCGAATAGGTCGAAAATCTTTTACACTCAAGAAGCTATTTCTGATTTTCAGGATAGCTTCTTTTGTTTTTTGAATCGGTTGACCGGGACCGATTTTAATCAAAATATTTTTATTGTATTGCCGACGTATGCGTGCTATTGGTGGAAATTCAGGCCCAAGCACTTCCGACCTCAATTGAAGACGCAATGCCTTGGCCATCCATTCAGCACCCGAGTTCACCTTATTAAAATCCTTATGCCTTAAAGTGATCCTTATCAGTCGGTAAAAGGGCGGATAGTGATAGTTTCTTCGGTCTTCCAACTGCTCATTAAACATGTCGGTATAATTATAATCGCTCACCTGCTGAACGATTCGGTGAAAAGGATTAAAACTCTGAATGATAACCTTGCCTTGTTCGTCGGTTCGACCCGATCGACCCGCCACTTGCTGCATTAATTGAAAACTGCGCTCATGAGCCCTAAAGTCAGGGAAATTAAGCATCGAGTCGGCATTCATGATGCCAACAACCTTTACGTGTCGAAAATCAAGACCCTTAGTTAACATCTGGGTGCCTACCAGTATATCGATTTCCCGATTCTCAAGGGCCGAAATGATCTTATCATAGCTGTGCTTGCCTCGGGTGGTATCGAGATCCATGCGACTAACCCGAGCTTCAGGAAAAAGTGCCTTTGCCTCTTCTTCTATTTGCTCGGTTCCAAATCCTTTACTATCAAGGTCAGGACTCCCGCAAGCTGCACAGGTTTTTATCATATTCATATGATGCCCGCAATAATGGCAGCGCAGCTGATTCCGATACTGATGATATGTTAGGCTCACGTCGCAATTCAAACATTGTGGTGAGTGTCCGCATGTATTACATTCAACTATTGGTGAGAACCCGCGTCGATTCTGAAATAAAATAACCTGGTTCTTTTCATTTAAGGTCTCGGTTATCAATTCCAACAATCGGTCACTGAAGTGTCCTGTCATCCGCTTCCTTCGATACTTGTCTTTGAGATCTACAATCTCTATGGCAGGCATCAAGAGCTTATTATAGCGTTCCTTTAACTCAACTAGTCTATATTTTCCGGTAGTCGTATTATAGTAGGATTCGATACTGGGCGTCGCCGATCCCATTACGGTATTTGCCTTAAATAAATCGGCAAGAATGACCGCTGTGTCACGTGCATGATAACGTGGTGCAGGATCGAATTGTTTATATGACGGTTCATGCTCCTCATCAATGATAATAAGACCTAAATTCTTATATGGTAATAATACTGCCGATCTTGCGCCTAAAACGATTTTCGCCTTTTCGCTTTGCTGTCTGACATGCTGCCAAACCTCTACCCGTTCATTCAGGCTGTATCTCGAATGATACACCGAAAGTTCCTTGCCGAAAAACCGGTTCATCCGACTCACCAGTTGGGTGGTCAGGGCAATCTCTGGAACCAGGTACAGGACTTGTTGTCCCCTGTCGATCACCTCTCGAATAAGCTTGACATATATTTCGGTTTTACCCGATGAGGTAACACCATGAAGAAGTGTGATTTTACAGGCTTTGAAATTTTCAGATATCTGATCGAAGGCTGATTCCTGTATAGGCGTTAATGCCTTGGGGCTTCCTTCTAAACCTTTATATGATTCGATTCGATCGATTTCCATTAATTGTTCAGAAAAAACACCCTTTTCTATAAGTGATTTGATCTGGGAGGATGTCGCCCGGCTTGCCGCTTTGAGTTCAGACACTTTTACAAGGGGCTTATCAGGACGGTGAAGACTAAAATAGGCCATCAAAGCATCGCGTTGTTTAGGAGCCCTGTTGAGATTTTTCAGCAATTCCTCAAGAGAATTTTCCTGAGAGTAGTCATCGTTTAGCTGAACAAATCGCACCAATTTTGGCTTATATTTTTCCCGAACCTCTTCAAAAATGTGAATCACATCTTTATCGTAAAGATTTTTTAAAATGGGAAGAATTGATTTTTTATCCAGAATTTCACCAACGTTATCCGCTTTTAGTGTTTGTTGATGCTGCAAGGCTTCAAAAACCAGGAACTCATCATCATTTAAACGCGATTCATCATGCTCTTTATCCTTGTTTAATACGATCATGGTCTCGCTTTCCAGTAGGAAAGCACTGGGTAAGGCCGAACGCATGATCTCCCCGAGAGTGCACATATAATAAGCAGACATCCATGACCAAAGTTTAAACTGTGTTGGGGTCACCACAGGAGCGTCATCAAGAACCTGGTGAATCGGTTTAGCTTCATAAACCTGCGGTGGATCATCGTGAATTTGATAAACAATCGCAGTATAAAGCTTTGTTTTACCGAAGGGTACAGCAACCCGAATACCTGGTTCAACTATTTCGGCCTCTTCTGAAGTAACGCTATAGGTAAATAATTTTTCGAGTGGAATGGGTAATATGACATCGATAAATAACTGCACGGGATAAAGGTAAAATGTAAAAATGAGAAATTCAGCAACAGCTGCTAACTGTTTTTAACAACTCACCACTACTCCACTCGAAGCCAATATTGTGTAGCATATAAGAATGCGATATATCCTCGTACCTGGAGAACATCAGAATCATCGGTTAAAACCAATCGACATCGAAATCGTTTGCCATTTTCCGGGTCGAAAATCGTTCCTTTTCGATAATATTTGCCATCAGGCTTCATATTCTTGATCAATTCCAGTCCGAGGACAGGTCTGTTCTTTTCTTCACCATCACATTTTTTACAAATGGCATTTTTTTGGTCAGGATTCAGGATTTCAATGATTTTACCGAAGACTTCACCATCTCGTTCAAAGATCTCCACAACGGATTTTTGCTCACCGCTTAAACCATCAACGGTTTTCCATTTTCCGATGATTGTCTGAGACTGTAGGTTTGAAGTCGAGACGATTAAAAGAAGAACAAATTGAAATCTACTCATCATCTGGCGCTTTTGGTCTCAATTTATAAAGGGAAACATTAAGTTCGAAACCCAATAACAAAATATTGGAATTCAACCAAAGGTAAAACAGCAAGATCAACAAGGCACCGATAGATCCGTAGAGTTCATTAAACTTGGAAAAATTCTCGATATAAATTCCAAATAAATAGGAGGTCAAAATGATAAGCAGGGTTGTCAATAAGGCCCCGATTGAGAAAAATCTGGAATGCCTGCCCTCTTTGGTTCCGAAGTAATACAAGGTAGCTGTTGCCAGATAAATCATAATCACAAAAAATCCGTATTTACCCAAGGTAATACCCAATCGCTCCTGATCGCTATCGATGTAACCAAACACTTTTAAATTCTCAACCACATAAATCTCGAAATAACCCCAAACTCCTACGGTAATGATAACCAAAAACGCGAGTATAATGGAAACACCCATGGCAAAGAGGTATTGCTTGACTACTGTTCTGGTGAGTTGGTCGTGATACGAATGTTCAAATCCTGAAAATACAGCGCTCACCCCGTTGGCCATAAGAATCAGGGAGAGGAGGAAAACCGTTGATATCAGTTTTCCGCTGCTGCTGCGATTGATGTTCTCGAATATGTTCTCATTAAAGAAATCGGAAGTTTGCGGTGGCAGAAATGAATTCAAAAATATGAGGAACTGCTCCTGAAAGTTTTCGAAAGGGATATATGGGATAATGATTATAACAAACAACAGAAATGGAAAAATAGCTGTAAAAAAGTTAAACGCAATTGCACTCGCTCTGGTCGTTAAAGCACCTTCGACAATTCCGATTATATACATCTCCAATAAATCATACAGAGAAAGTCCTTCAAACCCGGGTAATTTGATTCTCTTGAGTAATCGAACAATTAAATTGATCCCAGGGATTTTATCCAGTTTTTCTTCTATCTCTGCCGACATACTAAACTGCTTTCAAACTTAAATCGAGGTTATGCACAGAATGGGTTAACGCCCCTGAAGAGATATAATCCACGCCACATTCGGCATAATGCCTAACCGTTTTCATATTTATCCCACCTGAAGATTCGGTAAGACAATGATCTCCAATTATTTTAACCGCTTTTTTTGTGTCCTTATAATTAAAATTATCGAGAAGGATTCGGTAAATGCCCTCGCTCTTCAGAATTTCTTTTACCTCGTCTAAATTCCTTGCCTCTACGATGATTTTAAGATCCCTGTTTGTTTTATTCAGATATTCTTTGGTCTTCTTAATGGCCTTGGTAATACCTCCTGCAAAATCGATATGATTGTCCTTTAACATGATCATGTCGTATAATGCAAAACGATGGTTTTCACCTCCGCCAATAGTCACTGCCCATTTTTCAAGAGCTCGTATTCCAGGGGTGGTCTTTCGCGTATCAAGTATCCTGGTATTTGTGCCTCTGAGCAAGTCGACAAAAGTATTGGTCTTAGTCGCGATGGCGCTCATCCGTTGCATGGCATTTAATACGAGGCGCTCTGCTTTTAAAATAGCCTGTGATGAACCGCTGACATAAAAAACGATATCACCATACGACACTTGGGTTCCATCTTTAATTCGAACATCAATTTCAAGTTTGGGATCAACTGCTTTAAAAACTTGCCTTGCAAATTCAACTCCCGCAATAATACCTTCATCTTTTACCAGCAGTTTCGCTTTTCCTTTAGCCGATAATGGTATGCAAGCGAGTGAACTATGGTCCCCATCACCCACATCTTCGCGAATAGCATTGGCAATAATAATGTCTAATTCATTCTGAAATTGTTTGGGACTGATCATTTTATTAATTTAAAGCTAAAATACTAATTGATTTTATAAATCCGAGCCTGTTACAAATCCTATATGAAACTCGTCATTAAATAAAACCAATCGATATCGCATGTCCTTAGATGTTTTGTACAGTTATATTCATTCCAGACCGATATTTAAGTGGTTCACCTGGTCGGTTCGTATCTTATTGGCCCTGGCTTTTTTACCTTCCGGTTTAAAAAAGCTACTTGGTGAACGATTTACCAGCCTCAGCCTGGAATCACCTGTTGGTTTTTTCTTTGAGGCACTCTTCCGAACCGGTTTTTATTGGAATTTTCTCGGCGGCATGCAACTTCTTGCGGCTGCTTTGTTATTAATCCCCCGCACATCTTTCCTGGGAGCGCTGCTCTATTTTCCGATAATCGTAAATATTTTTGTTATTGTCACGGCTATGGAATTTAAAGGTACCCCGATAATCGCCGGCCTGATGTTACTGGCCAATTTATATTTATTATTTTGGGATCTTGATCGATTGAAGAATTTGGCAAAAGTTATATTTAAAACAAATCCGCAATGACCATTAAGCTAATAGCCGTTGGTAAGACCGACAAAAAGGAACTTCGAACCTTAAGTGAGGACTATCTTAAACGGTTGAAACGATATGTTAAAGTTGAATTTGTGATCATTCCCGATCTCAAGAATCGAAAAGTCTTAAGCGAAATTCAGCAAAAAGAGCATGAGGCTCAACTTATAATGAAACAGATCGAAACTTCAGATTTTGTGATACTTCTTGATGAGCGTGGAAAACAGCGGTCGTCGGTGGGATTTGCCAAATATCTTCAAAAGAAAATGAACAGCGGGACAAAACGGTTGGTTTTTGTTATTGGAGGACCCTATGGCTTTTCAAATGAACTCTATGACTTTTCTAATGAATGCATGGCCCTTTCGGAGATGACATTTTCTCATCAGATGGTTCGTCTTTTTTTCATAGAACAGCTTTATCGCGCCCTTTCAATTCTAAGAGGAGAACCTTACCATCATCAATGATGGTGACCGATATTAAATCGAATAACAGTAAAGTAAACCCCTTGATCCTCTTTTAGATCATTGGTTTTTTCGAAAAATAAAAAGGGGCAAATGCCCCTTTTTAAATGTAATCAACTAATTCAATTAATATCAAAAACCCGTTAGTGGGCTTTAAAAATTTGCTTGCGTTTGTCTAATTGCTTTACCAATTCCTTAATGGTCTCTTTCACTGCCATTTCATAGTTCTTTTCATTGGAGGTTGCGAATATACGCGGACCGGGAAGACTCAATTCCATTTTACAAATACATCCATTTCGCTTCGGGTCATGTTCATGTTCAAATCGTACATGCGTTCCAATTACCCATTCATACTTCCTGCCTATTTTCTCAAGTTTCTTTGATGTATATTCATTCAATGCCTCACTTTTGTCCATTCGAACATATTCAATGTTTATTGTCATAGTATAAAGATTATCTATTTCTCAATTATAAATATAAACGGCTTTTGATACAAAATTGCTGATTTATATCATGAAATTTCAAAAACTTATCAAGTTCACATTACCTTTAGGCCTTAAGTTATGGAACTGGTATTCGCGACACAAAATAAAAATAAGATTGCTGAAGTTCAGGCCCTGATGCCGGACGGCATCCGGATTTTGAGCCTTTCCGATATCGGATGCCATGAAGTGCTGGAGGAAAGCCAACCAACCATTGAAGGTAATGCCATTCAAAAGGCTACCTATGTCTTTAAAAATTACGGCTATAATTGTTTTGCCGACGACACCGGCCTTGAAGTCGATGCACTTAACGGTGAACCCGGTGTATATTCTGCCCGTTATGCTGGTGAAGCCTGTAGTGCTGAAGACAATATGAATAAGTTACTTCAGGCCTTAAATAATAATTCAAACCGGAATGCTCGTTTTAAAACAGTCATTGCACTTTTTATAGATGAGCGATTGCAATGCTTTACCGGGATTTGCAAAGGCAGTATTACTAAAAAGAAAATGGGAGAGCATGGTTTTGGGTATGATCCCATATTTAAACCTGAAGGTCACCGAAAAACTTTTGGCCAAATGGACTCGATTGAAAAGAACAGAATTAGTCATCGGGCATTGGCCGTTAACCAATTAATTGATTTCATGAATCGATTATCATCAACATCAAATAAATAAACCTATATTTGCCGCCAGAGTCAAAGGTTCATTTTCAGACTCTTTTCCTCAGGGTGAGGACGTGTTACAGGAAGTTTAGGTTATGTATGTCGATTCGCTTCTAAAGTGACACTTTATAATGAAATCGGTATACAACATTTAGAATGACCACATTCCAGGATCTTGGTTTGGAGGCTCGAAGCATCCAGGCCATTGATGAACTCGGCTTTACGTCGCCTACAGAAATTCAACAAAAAGCAATTCCCGTCTTGTTCCAACACGACCATGACCTCGTGGCCTTGGCGCAAACCGGAACAGGTAAAACAGCAGCATTCGGCTTTCCCATGATCGAGCAGATCAATATCGACAGTCGAACGACACAAGGTCTTATCCTGTCTCCTACCAGGGAATTATGCCTGCAGATCACTAACGAATTAAAATTATACGGTAAGTTTTTCAAAGGCTTAAATGTCACGGCTATTTATGGTGGGGCAAGTATCACCGATCAAGCCAGACAGATCAAAAAAGGCTCTCAAATCGTGGTTGCCACGCCCGGCCGACTCAAGGATATGATTGGAAGACGGCTCATCGATATTTCGAAAATCGAATATGCGGTTCTTGATGAGGCCGATGAAATGCTGAATATGGGCTTTTATGAGGACATAACAAGCATTCTTTCAAATACACCTGAAGAAAAAAGTACCTGGTTATTTTCTGCGACCATGCCAAAAGAAGTAGCTGTCATCGCTAAAAAATTCATGCATCAGCCTGTTGAGATCACTGTTGGTTCGAAAAATCAGGGTGCCGTGAATGTCAGCCATGAATATTATCTCGTCAATGCCAGGGATCGTTATTTGGCATTAAAGCGTCTTGCCGATTTTAATCCAGATATCTTCTCGGTAATTTTTTGCAGGACCAAACGAGACACACAAAAAATTGCGGAACGCCTTATCGAAGATGGCTATAATGCTGGTGCACTGCATGGTGATCTTAGTCAGAATCAGCGCGACCTTGTTATGAAAGCATTCAGGAACAAACAGATCCAGATGCTTGTCGCTACAGATGTCGCGGCACGCGGTATTGATGTTGAAGATATCACGCATGTAATACATTACCAGCTTCCGGATGAGATCGAAGTTTATACCCATCGCAGTGGTCGTACCGGCCGAGCGGGTAAATCGGGCGTTTCCATAGTCATTTTATCTAAAAGTGAACTAAGACGCATTAAAGGGATTGAACAAAAGATCCAAAAAACGTTCGAAAGAAAAGACATACCCGACAGCATTGAAATATGTGAAGTTCAATTGATGTCCTTGGCCAATAAGATTCATGAAACCGATGTTAACCATGAGATAGATACCTACCTCGAGGAAATTCATGCGCTTTTTGAAGACACTTCAAAGGAAGAGCTGATAAAAAAGGTGTTTACGGCAGAGTTTGATCGTTTCTTCACGTATTATAAGAAATCGAAGGATCTGAATGTCGATAGTACCTCATCATTGGCGAAATCATATTCAGCCGATTCTACCCGTTATTTTATCAGCCTGGGTCATAAAGATGGTTTTGACTGGATGTCCTTAAAAGATTTCTTAAGGGAAACGCTTCAGTTAAAAAAAGACGAATTGTATAAGGTTGATGTAAAAAGCAGTTTCTCCTTTTTTAATACCGACTCTGATAAAGCTCAGCGGGTCTTTGAAGTGTTCAATAACTTTAATTTTAACGGCCGACTGGTCAAAATTGAAGAAAGCGACCAACCAAGCCGCAGACGTGACAGAGGACGTAAGTCAAGACCCTTTAAGGGTAAGAAAAATGGATCGCGATCAACCAAACGATCAAGAGACAAAAAAGGAAGAACAGACAGGGCTACTTCAAAAATGCGACGTTCAAGACGTCGATAGATCTCTTGTTAATATTTAGTCAAAAATTAAATCTATTTCAGCATTTGTAGCATTTCTTTAGTATTTTTGAATAATTACCGGTTTAATGAAAAAATTGCTTGTCCTGATCGCACTGTGTTTTATGGCTCATATTAGTATGGCCCAGGAAGATACTGCCGTAAGCGGTCGAATAATTCGAGCCGGAACTGATACAGCACTTGAAAATGTTAATATCGTAAACCTGAATCAGGTTTTAGGAACAGCTACAAACAAAGATGGGGAATTCAAGATTCGGGCTCAGGCCAACGACACCCTTCATCTTTCTTATCTGGGTTATAAATCTATTAAAGTTCGGGTGACGAACGACTGGATTAAATACCAGAATAAGACTACCATAGAAATGACCGAATTAGCCCTGGCGCTTGAAGAGGTGGTTATCAACCAGTTAAAACTCACAGGTTATCTCGAAGTGGATATTAAGCAAGTTCCTCTAAACAGAACGGTTCGCTATAGTATTTCAGGCCTGCCTACCACTGGATATGAAGGTGGCACACGATCACCCGGAGCGGTTAATAAGGTTTTGGGAGCATTGTTTAATCCCGCAGACTTTTTGCATAAAATGTTTGGAAAAAAACCCAATGAACTTCGCAAATTACGAAAAATGAAACGGGATGATGAGATCAGAAATATCCTTGCAACCCGCTTCGATCGTGAGATGCTCATGGCCTTGTTGCAGGTTGACCGCGTTGATCTAGATCTGATCGTGAGCGAATGTAATTATTCTAAAGAGTTCATGCGTACCGCTAACGATTTGCAAATCCTTGACGCCATAAGTGAGTGCTATGAGGAATACAAAGTTTTAAGCAGAAATAAGAATCGTTTGTAGTTTATTTCCGAGAATGCAGAGCCATTCGGTTACCTTCAGAATCAATAAATAACGCCATATAACCCACATCGGGAGAAATCTGGGTCTTGGATTGTAAAACCTTCCCACCGGCCTCTTCTACCCGGTTAATCTCGTTTTCCACATCATGTGAAGAGAAATAAACGAGGACCCCGTCAGAATTACTCGGTATATAAGCTTCGTGCTTGATCAAAGATCCAGGCGCTCCTTTTTTTCCTTCGGCATATGGAAACCAGCCCATAAGAACACCATTAAAATCCTGAACCTGAATAGCAATTTTAAAGACTTGGTCATAAAAGCTTTTAGCGCGCTCCATATCCTTGACCGGAATTTCAAACCAGCCTACCATATTATGATCCATAATTAATTGTGTTCGAGTTTTTGTTTTAAACTGGCCAGACCTTCATTGAAGTCTTTACTAACAGCCTTCTCCATATTGAAAAAGAGCATAAAAATGTTTATCGGGAACTTGTTTCGACCGGAGAATCCCCAGACTACCTTTGTAGACCGGCCATCGATATCTACCAATCTGAAATAACCGTCCGATTGCGATTTCCAGGGCTTAAAAAACCGAAGCTCGCTAAGAATACTTTCGTTTTCGACGAGATGTTTAAGTTCTTGCTCTCCTTCACCGACATCCTTATTTCCCTTCCATTTTGAGATAAATCCAACGGTCCCGTCTGTTCCTTCGAATTCCTGATGCATATCGGGATCTTTTTTCTTCCAGGGGGACCAGTCATCCTGGTTCCTTGTGAATTTTAAATAGTTAAATACAACACCAACAGGTTTTTCGATAATGATCGATCGACTAACATCATAAGCCTTTGGAGCAACAAAACTGAGGACTAATATAATTGCTAAAATGACTAATAAAATATAAACAAATGTCATGTTCTTTAATTTGATTCGTTGGGTGCATAAGGCTGTCCCAAGCCACGGTCTACATAGTCTCTAAGACTTACAAAATACTTCGCCCAACTGAAATTCCAACGGGCGAAAAAATCCCCATGGGTAGGCCATTTATCATGATTGAAGCGAAGCAGGGTTTTATCTTCGGTCGGGCTTATCTCAAAGGTCAGAATCGTTCCAATCCAGTCAGGCTCAGCCTGTACACAAAGCCATTGAATTTTGGGATTATTCACGGTTTCAACCACTTTCATTTCTATTTAAAAACGATCATCAAACCGAAATTCTATATGTCTGTTTAATTCCGCATACATTTAAGTGGGTTTATGCTCACTTGTTATCATCCACTGAATTCCAAACCGATCGATCAGCATGCCGAATTTCCCACCCCAAAAGGCATCCTCAAATTTCATAATCTTCTGGCCGCCGTCACTCAAACTGTTAAATACTGCATGGGCTTCTTCTTCTGAATTTATATTTATGCTCAAGTTATAATTGTTCCCGTTTATAAGTTTGTCGGGCTCAAGCGTATCGGAACCCATTAGAGTCTGACCATCAATCTCCAAAGAACAATGCATAACATGGTTTTTAAAACCTTCAGACACCTCACAAACTTCAGCAGGCATATCGCTATAACGCGAAAGCACCGTGATTGCACCGCCGAACACGTCCTTATAAAAATTCATCGCTGCCTCACATTGCCCATTGAACGTTAAATATGAACTGATTTTCATAAAAGTGATGGTTTAGCCCTTTTAAATTTACAAAATTAATGAGACTGATAGTAGTGGTCCAGAATTTGGTCGATGCTTTTAATGGTCTTTTTACACCAATCTATTCTCAGCTCGAACATCTCCGGTTCAGTTAAGCCCCAGTTAGCATCAGACATCCGAAGTTTGGCCGTAAGATGTTGTAAGATAATGGCCGCTGAAACCGAAATATTGAGGCTTTCGGTAAACCCAACCATAGGAATGCTTAAAAAACAATCGGCTTGTTCCATGATCAAATCAGACAAGCCGTCTTTTTCACGGCCAAAGAAAAAACAACTGCGTTGGCCGATGTCAAATTCTTCAAGCCTACATTTTTTTTTGTGAGGCGTTGTAGCGACTATCTGATATCCTTGTGAGCGCACATGATCCAGGCAGGCCTGGGCCGATTGATGTCTTTTTAAATCAACCCATTTCTGAGCTCCCATTGCGATCTCTGCATCAATACGATCACTGTATTTATCTTCGATTATATGAACATCCTGAATGCCAAAAATATCGCAGCTTCTCAAAACCGCACTTGTATTGTGCAATTGAAACACATCCTCTATCGCTACTGTAAAGTGCCGCGTTCGATTTGAAAGAACCTTCTCAAACCGTGCTTTTCGCCTTTCGGTAAGAAAGGATTCCAGATAGGTCAGTAAATTTAGATCTTCCATATAACATTTGAATACATGAAAATTAATCAATTTGATCGACTTAATCACTTTGAGTCTCGTTCGGGAATAGCTAACTTTATACAATGAAAAAACTTGTTGTATTAACAGGAGCTGGAGTAAGTGCCGAAAGTGGGTTAAAGACGTTTCGAGATGCTGATGGACTTTGGGAAGGCCATGACGTTATGCAGGTGGCGTCTCCCGAAGGATTTCATGCAGATCCGGGACTTGTTCTCGACTTTTACAACCAACGCCGCCGACAGTTGAAACAGGCCGAACCCAATAGTGCCCATCGTGATATAGCTGAACTTCAGTCATGGTTTGATGTTAAAATCATTACCCAAAATGTTGATGATCTCCATGAACGGGCTGGTAGCCATAATGTAATGCACCTACATGGTGAGTTATTCAAGGTAAGAAGTACCTATGATGAGTTTGATGTAATGGAATGGCGTAAGGATCTGATCCTGGGTGATCTTTGCCAGCGTGGCTATCAGCTGCGTCCGCATATCGTTTGGTTTGGAGAGGCTGTACCTCTAATTCCAAAGGCCATGACATTGTGCGAGCAAGCCGATCTACTCTTGATCGTTGGTACATCATTGCAGGTATATCCGGCCGCGAGTTTGATGCATTATGTCGCATCACATGTTCCAATTTTCTATATCGATCCGAAGCCTGCCATAAACAGTAATTCACAAATTGAAGTTGTCGCCGAACCGGCAACAATCGGCATGAAAACTTTAAAAGAAAGGCTTATAAATCAGTTTTATTGAAGCGCAGAACAATCATAAAACAACTCATCTTTTTCTGGCTTTTCAGTTTTGGTATTGCCCTTCCCGGATATTATTTGCTGTCAGCAATCATGCCGGATGGTTATGTTTTCGGACGTTTTTTCAGGATGTTTCTTTATCATGACTCACATCCCGTTGGTTACATAGCAATAAGTTGTTTCATTTACGGCATCCTCGCCACGGCCTTCAGCAGGCGCATGGTACGGGCGAATGTTTATAGCCGACTTGCCTGGACTTCAGTAATTGTTTTCTTGACCATTATCGGCAGTTCCCCATTTGGCGGAATGCTTTGGCACTATCACGATATGCAAGCTGGCTTTTTTCCTGACAATTGGGTAATTAAAATGATTTTAGACGGAACACTTAAGGGATTGCAGTTTGGCTGGTTAATCATTGCGCTCTCGATTCCCTATACCTTTTTTGGTATTATCATATGTTATTTTTTAAGCTATAAAGGTGCCATCCTTCTAAAGGAAACCAATCCAAGGCTCTAATCATGCTCATCGATACTGAAGAAATCATTGACGGGTTTATTGAAGATATTGGAAAGCTTAAGTGCCAGCACCGTTGAGGGTACATATCGATTGGCCTCAATTGAATTGATAGTCTGCCTTGATACGCCTATTTTTTTTGCCAAATCCTCCTGGGTAATATCCAATATAGCGCGTTCTATTTTTATTCTGTTTTGCATTATCGCGCGCGTTTCAAAGTATAATAAAACATTAGTTGAATCATTAGCATGAACACCAAAACCTGGAAATCACCCAAATCCTTGAACGATTCTCCTTCCGGTTTTAAAGCGTTTGAAACACCAAAATCTACAAGGGGCATCACAAGGGTATATACGACTCCAATTATAAAAGCAAGCGCATAAGACTGTGCGCGTAATTTATCGGTTAACTCATCCTCTTCCTTGTCTTTGGACAGGGAGATTAAAAGCATACCTATAAGTAATCCCTTTCTACCTATTTCGCGTAATACTTCTGGCTGTTCTGCTGTAACCAGCCGACTGAAGATTATTAAAAGGGCTGCTATTGAAACAATCCACCCGAGACGTTGATAAAGGTGGGGTAACCTAAAACCGATCAACCGATTGAGCCTATTCCGCTCGCATTCTACATGATTTATCTTACTCATAAATGACAAATATATTTATTATTTAGACAAATTATTTTTACTATATGACAAATATACTTTACATTTCTGAATAAAACAAATATTATTTTTTGTTTTTATTTTTCTCCTCTATCCATTTACTCAGGTAACGGGTGCTTTGAAGGGACTGATGCCATAGTACGGCACTTAAAAAATGGTTTTGTCGATGGTTGGTCAAATCGCTGATTTCCAAAATTCGATCGACCAACCTCTTAGCATGGCCTTCGAACTCGAAATGTTGTTTGACATGCTTTAATCCCCTGGCCAGACTTTCGTTCCATAATTCACGATCATAATATAGTTTTACAGAATATCTGATAAAATCAGCCGGATCATCAACCACTTGTTTGGGAAAATCAAGTCGGAGACCTTCGGCACCAATTGATGTTGTAATGAAGGGCGTACCGTAAAACATGGCATCGATCAACTTACCTTTTAGTCCGGCACCGTAACGAAGTGGCGCAAGACAAATTTTCGCCGATTGAAATGTCGATTCAAGATTTTCAGCAAAGCCTTTCATATAAATCCCGGCGTCTTCATCTTGCAAACTGGATTTCTGCTTGGGCATATAGGCTCCAAATATGTAAAGTTCTGCTTCATTATCATGCTCCCGGATTCCAGGCCATATGTCCCGTATTAAGAATTCGATAGCGTCAACATTGGGTTGATGACGAAAATTCCCGATGAACATATAACCTTTACGGTCGTCAAATGAAGGTAGGTTCCCCGAGGTTTCAATCGCTTCTGTATTGATGAGTAAAGGGAAGTAAACCAACATGGTTTCCGGAACATGACAGACAGTTTTAAGCCAGTTCAGTTCAAATTCAGAAATGATCAAACTCATATCACTGCGCAATATACTGGCCACTTCGCGTTTAGCCACATCGTTGAAATAGTGTCCTAAATCAAATGCTTCATTTTTTTTTAGTGCTAATTCCCGTGCTGCTCGCAACCCGTGCAGATCTTCTGTATTGAGAATTCGCATTGCTTTCGGACAATTTAAAGCAACGCGCCAGCCAAATTGCTCCTCGGCGACATAGCGATCAAAAATAACAAGGTCAGGATTTAATTTTGCAAGAACGTTATCAAATTCCGGATCATTAACTTTTATCGTAAAAGCCTCAACATTGATGTCATTTAAATCGATTGATCGATCAGAAGGCTGAGATGTGCATCCGAAAGAAATTTTTCCGGCAATCGGTTGCAGGCTTTTGATTAAACTCAACAGATGAGCTCCAGCTGCCGAGCTGTTGGGCTCAGGCCAAACCAGGGCGATGATCAAAATATTTTTCATCTGACTTATTGCGGGCGGTCTTTCAAACCGTATTTCGTTCTGGCCATATCGGCCCAGGAGATCAGAGATTCGATCTGCTCATCACTCAATCTGGCATCGTCATGTATCCAGGTATAAGAATCAAGCGGCATATGTTTCGACTTGACTTCTTCGACGAGTTCTTCAAGTTTATGATCTTTTTTCTTATCGGAATAGGCATCCCATTCAGAAACATTAAATTCACCTTTGCCGTGTTTTACATGATCGGCAATCCAATAATTTACAGGTGTGATCCTGTTATACCAAGGATAACGAGTTCGATCGCTATGACAGTCAAAACAAGCCTGTTTCATGATTATATGCACATCATCCGGCGGATTGGTGTCGTTAATAAATGCATCGATTGAAGCTACATCGCCTTCATTCCGATCGGGTCCGAAAAACTGAGCGATCACAAGAAGGATGAGTGCAGCATATAGAATTTTTTTTACAATTTTCATTTAGGTTGATATTGAATTTTGTAATTTAAAAGTAGATAAAAAAAGTATGACCGCATTCGATCTTAACAAGGAATTAGAATATGTCAATCATTCGCGTGAACACCGTCAATACTACGCGCGACTGGTAATCGACAATCCCGATCTGCTACCCCAGGTTCTGGATTTAGCATTTGATGTTAATAACAGGAAATCCTGCAAAGCGGCCTTACTTCTTGAGTTTATCGTACGTGAAGATCTGTATGCCATATTACCCTATTTAAACAGGATAACGTCTAATATGGCTCAAATTCATTTTGATGCAGCTGTACGTCCCATAGCCAAAATTTGTGAATGCCTGATTGAAGCGTTTTATAGTAAAATTGAAAATCCCGTTCAAACTGCCTTAACCAAAACACAGCGGGAACGAATCATCGAACAGTCTTTTGATTATCTCATCGGGGATTATGCCATTGCACCCAAGGCCTATGGTATGACTAACCTATTCCGGTTGGGTTATGAATTCGATTGGATTCATCCCGAACTGATCCTGATTCTGGAAAGAAACTATGCACATGGAAGTGCCGGATATAAGGTGCGAGCCGGGCGGATTCTAAATATTTTAAAAAACGACAATTGAAAAATGTCTATGCTAGGTCAATTAGTTATCTTTGAGCTTTCATAAAATTTCAGGATTTATGACCCTATCAAGTCTTAATGCCATATCGCCAATCGATGGCCGTTATCGAAAGAAAGTAGAGACACTTTCAAAATATTTTTCAGAGGAGGCTCTCATCAAATATCGTATTTTAGTTGAAATTGAGTACTTCATTTCCCTATGTGAGATCCCTCTTCCTCAGCTGGCCGGTATAAGTCCGGAAGACTTGGACGAATTACGGGCGATTTATCAAACCTTTACTACCGAGGATGCCCTCGCCATAAAAACTATCGAACAAACCACGAATCACGATGTTAAAGCCGTAGAATATTTCATTAAAGATAAATTCGACGGGTTGAACCTCTCGGAATATAAAGAGTTCATACATTTTGGCTTAACCTCTCAGGATATAAATAATACCGCTATCCCTTTAAGCATAAAGGATGCGATGAACGATATATATGTGCCGGAGTATTTCCGTGTCCTTGAAAAACTGTCGGAACTCGCACTCGGCTGGAATGATGTGCCCATGTTAGCAAGAACACACGGACAACCGGCCTCACCTACTCGATTAGGTAAGGAAATTGACGTTTTCGTGGTTCGGCTCAAAGAGCAATTCAACCTACTAAATGATATACCAAGCGCTGCAAAATTTGGAGGAGCAACAGGAAATTTCAATGCGCATAAGGTGGCCTATCCCGAGATTGACTGGAAAGAATTCGGCGGACAGTTCGTACAGGAAAAATTAGGCCTTCAACACTCTTTCCCGACTACCCAGATCGAACATTACGATCATATGGCGGCTTTGTTTGATTGTTTAAAACGGATAAACACAATAATTATCGATCTTAACCGCGATATCTGGACGTATGTTTCCA
The DNA here is from genome assembly GCA_013003555.1 of Flavobacteriaceae bacterium. Classification (GTDB taxonomy): domain Bacteria; phylum Bacteroidota; class Bacteroidia; order Flavobacteriales; family Flavobacteriaceae; genus SHLJ01. The sequence goes on along the minus strand of JABDIV010000090.1, from coordinate 204,656 downwards.
TGGATTATTTCAAGCAGAAGATCAAAAGCGGTGAAGTTGGCAGTTCTGCCATGCCGCATAAGGTCAATCCTATCGATTTTGAAAACAGTGAAGGTAATCTCGGTTTGGCGAATGCCATTTTTGAACATCTGGCGGCTAAATTACCCATCTCAAGGCTGCAACGCGATCTAACCGATAGCACGGTTTTGAGAAATGTCGGAGTGCCATTTGGTCATACGCTTATCGGGTTTGGTTCAACTATTAAAGGGCTTGGAAAATTATTGCTTAATGTTGAAAAGATTAAAACTGATCTCGATCATAACTGGGCTGTAGTGGCAGAGGCTATTCAAACGATATTAAGGCGGGAAGGTTATCCAAATCCCTATGAGGCGTTGAAAGGCTTAACACGCACAAATGTGCATATCAACGAAAAATCGATAATTGAATTTATCGATTCGCTTGATGTTGACGAAACGATTAAATCTGAACTTCACGCGATTAATCCGTCAAATTACACAGGCATATAATGAATGACAAGAGTGCACTCATTGGAACCGTAGCATTTATTTTATTCTTTCTATTAGCCGGAATACTGGGTATTTCAGATAATCCTTTGGTTAAGGCCCTACTCTTTCTAGGTTTCTTGGCAATAGTTATCCATATCGTTATGACTAAAGCAAAGGATCGAACAGATAAAAAAAACCCGCCGGAATAGGCAGGTTTTAATTATATTTTAAGCTTTGATCTATTCAATACTCAAGGAGTCAATTGCAATCTCTTTACCTGTTAACGGACTAAAAAACTCCATAAAGTCCTGAACGGCATTCTCCTCCGATTCAATCTTATTGATCACATCACCGAGTTTCATAATCTTAGCAGGATCCATTTTATCGCCTAAAACACGAATAATTGCGAATCCCGTGGCATTGGCATTTCCAAAAACGATCAACTCATCTATCGTGGTATCTGTACCGATATATTTTATGATCACCCTGCCGTCTTTATTGTTTCCTCCTCGAAACAACTCCTCGTATTTTTCGTCTTTTAACAATACTCTTACCTTTTCGAGCTCTGCCCTGTATTCTTCTTCATTGTTCTCCTTCTTCTGGTACCCGAGCATATTCAATTTGTCGATAGACTCATAAGCCTCCTTCTGATCGGCTGTTAACTCAACATTTTCCAAATTGACGAAACTCACCGGGATATCAACCGACATAAAATTCGGCGCCTCCTGATTGTTGACATAATAGGCCTGTAAAGACTCCTTTTGGTCACAGCCCACCAGGGTTGTGACCAAAAGAAGAGCCATTACGCCGTTTTTGATTGATTTAAGCATTGATTGATTTGATTAATTTTTATCGTTTACCTTTTCAAGTTGCTTACCTCCCGGAACGTCCATTTTATTGGCTAATTTAGACACTTGTCTCAAGTCGATATCTCCGGTAAGTGATAACAAGACGGTCTCAAATTCACGTTTTTCTCCATTGATGGAAATATCCTGGTCTTTCATGGCTTCTTTCAAACCGGAAGCAAACATCAGCAATTCCTTAACGTGATTATCGTCCTTGCCTTCTTTTACATAGAATTTAACCGTTTGGTCACCATCTTTAATGCGCATTAATTCTTCTAACTGACTGCTTTTCAGATGGCGTTCTACATCGGCTTTCATTTGAGCGGAAACCTTTTCATCGCCCGTAGTCAACACCTTCAATCCAGTGATGTTAGAAGCCATGTCTAATACTTCCTTAGCTTCTGGATCTTCGATGTCTAATTTCAATTCAGCTAACATTCTGAATACCTTTTGTGTAAAAACAACCGAGGTAACCTCATCGTTTTCTTCATACTTATCAAACAATCCTTGTCCGAAGGTTGCGATAGGCGCCACTAATATGGCTATGATCATTACTAATTTTTTCATCTTTTCGAGTTTTAATTATGTTCTTTTATTTATTCGTATTTAAATATTCTATCTGTTGCATTATCAAATTCGTTTAGCCTGTTGAACTTCTCCTGACCTTGATCAAAAGCTTCCGATACACGGCTTATAGCGGTAATATTATCGGTACCCTTTTTAAAGTTAGAGGATAACAGGTTGAATGCCTGCATGGCCTTTTCATAATCCTGTTGCTCCTGAGGTGTTAATTCAGCAAAGGTTCGTTGTGAACTTTCAAACGGATTTGTAAACACTAAACCCAGCATAATAACGACCACGGCTGCGACAGAAATCCATTGATACAACACGTATGTTTTTTTAGTTTTTAATGGAACGTCTTTTGTGAATTGTTCATTTTGGGTTTGAGCAAAGTATGCAAACATCGGCTTATAAACCTCCAGATGTGGCTCGACAGTTTCTTGTGAAAAATAGCGTTTTAACTGCTCCTCTTCCTGGATGGTTGTTTCGGCGTTTTCATACCGTTCAATCAATTTTTCTATATCATTGAACACCATAACTATGTGTTTTTGTTAATTGTTCTCTTATCGTTTTGCGAGCCCGGCTTAAACTTACCCGAACTGCTGTTTCATTCATTTTTAATATTTCTGCGATCTCCTTAAACTCATATTGTTCGATATCTCGCAATTGCAGAACCAGTTTTTGTTGTTCCGGAAGGGTTTCTATAATTCGCCCAACCCAATCGACGCTGTCCTGCAATTCAAGCTGTTTTTGCAAAGGAGTCTGACCATCCTTGTAATTGCTGTGAACAATCTTTAAATTTTGCGCATTTTTCGATTTTAACCGATCCAGGCAAAAATTCTTGGTCATCGTCATGGCAAAGGCTTCAACATTTCTGTACTTCTCCATTTGACCCTTGTTATTCCATAGCTTCATCAAGATCTCCTGAGTCGCATCTTCTGCTTCCTCCTTTGAGATTAGCAACCGCTTTGCTAAACGGAATACCTTATCCTGAAAAGGCATCACAGTATTTAAAAACTCAGCTTGTGTCATCTTGGTTGGTCAGTCTTTGCTTCTGCTTGTTGTTCTTACGACGAACACCATCGAAAATTGTTACATCCGCCCTTAAAATAATTTTAAATTTGCAATAATGTCTCTATTTTTAGGGTTTATAAATAAACAAAATACGCTATGAAAATTTCTGTACGATTTCTTTTAATGATAATGATCTTTGCTTCCCTGTCATCTTGTTTTGAAGATCAGGATGATAATGGTCTGGTTGCCAGTGAAATAAACGATTTTGTCTGGAAGGGAATGAATGCGCTCTATCTGTATAAAGATAATGTTCCCGATTTGGCTAATGATCGATTCAGTAGCGATCAGGACTATGCCGAATACCTGAATAATTCGGGAGCGCCGGAAGAACTGTTTGAAAGTTTAATCTTTGACCGTCAGACATCCGATAAATTCAGCTGGATCGTTGACGATTATATTGCCCTTGAGCAACAGTTCAGCGGTGTGACTAAAAATAACGGGATGAAATTCGGACTAAGGTATGTTCCGGGAAGCGATACGGATTTATACGGTTATGTTCGTTTGGTATTGCCCAATTCTAATGCTGAAAGTCAGGGATTGCAGCGCGGTGATGTGTTCTACGGAATTGACGGCATTCCGTTAAATGAGAATAACTATTTAGAATTACTCGGTGCTGAAACCTATGAGATCGATTTGGCCACATACGATAACAATGGAACCCCTCAAACCGATGATGACAGCATCGTTCCAAGTGATACCAGTATAAGTCTTACGAAAACACCATATACTGAAAATCCGATTTTTGTAAGTGATGTCCTGACTGCCGGAACCGAAACCGTTGGTTATTTAATGTATAATGGGTTTACAAGAGATTTCGATTCTCAATTAAACGATGTCTTCGGTGATTTTCTTGCAAATAATGTGGGGCATTTAGTTCTGGACCTGCGTTATAATCCCGGGGGATCGGTTAACACCTCCATTTTACTTTCAAGTATGACAACCGGGCAGTTTACCGGTGAAGTTTATTCAACAGAACAATGGAACAGCGATCTGCAGGCGCAGTTTTTTGAGCAGGACCCGGAACTGCTCATCAATAGGTTTAAGAGCGATGATGATGGTACTCCTTTAAATAGTTTAAACCTGAATACCGTATATATTTTAACGACCGGGAGTTCAGCATCTGCAAGTGAATTAGTGATTAACTGCTTGAACCCATATATTGATGTTATTCAAATCGGGACGAATACCTTGGGAAAATATCAGGCATCGATCACCATCTATGATTCTCCGAATTTTGGACGCGAAAATGCAAATCCCAATCACACATACGCCATGCAGCCACTTGTTTTAAAATCACTCAACTCGGTTGGATTCACCGATTATAACGATGGCCTGCAACCCGATATCACCCTCTCAGAGGATATTTCCAATCTTGGTGTTTTAGGAGATCCCTCAGAACCTTTACTGGCAGCTGCCTTAGACGAGATCACCGGAACCCGTTCTAGTCTTACATTTGGACCTATTATTGAACTGGTTGCTGATAGCGAAGATTTCATTCCCCATGCGAAAGAAATGTATATCGATAAAGTCATTCCTCCTATATTAAGGCTTGATCGAAACCGCTAAAGCATTGCCACCAACTGGTGGCTTTTTTTTTATTAATGTCCGAATTAATAATCTTATTTTTGAATTCAAAATCACGTTCGGCTTGTATAGATCAATTCTCTTCCTGGTTAGTTTACTGCTTTTCACCTGTAAAAAGGATTTGTCATCCGATTTATCAATTGTCAATCAATCTGTAAAAAATCCGAAGTATGCTCAAGGTTTTGCATTAATTCAGCATGATGAGTATCAAATACTCGAGATAAAAAACACCTTTCCCGAATCTAAAAAAATTTATCGTTATGCGCTTGTTTCAAAGGAAAAAGCCACTTCCATAACCCTGAATCGCGAAGATTTCAACAGTATTCTGCTAACACCGCTGGAATCCGTAGTCGTAACCTCAACCACGCACATCCCTGCACTAGAGTTACTTGGAGTTGAAACCCGATTAAAGGGATTTCCCGGAACCGATTACATCTCATCATCGAGAACACGAGCCCGTATCGAACAGGGTGAGATTCGGGAATTGGGCACCAATGAAGGTCTTAATACGGAGGTGTTGATAGAGATAAATCCTGATGTCGTTGTAGGGTTTAGTGTAAATGGGGGGAATAAGTCTTATGAAACCATATCAAAGTCGGGTATCCCGGTAATTTACAACGGTGATTGGCTTGAAGGATCGCCTCTTGCTAAGGCCGAATGGATAAAGTTCTTCGGTATTCTTTTCAATAAGGAATCGAAAGCAGATTCTATTTTTAATGAGATTGAATCGGCCTATCTTGAGGCTTCTAAGATCGCAAAGGGTGTCGATCAAAAACCAACCGTTATGAGTGGCGCAATGTATAAAGATGTGTGGTATCTTCCAGGCGGTTCCAGTCCGGAAGCTCATTTTCTGAAAGATGCCAATGTAAATTATCTCTGGAAGGACACACCCGGTAAAGGTAGTCTTTCCCTAAGTTTTGAAACTGTTTATAACAAGGCTAAAGATGCAGAAATTTGGATAAGTCCGTCTAATTTTCAATCCAAAGAAGCTTTGCTGAATTCGAATCAACATTACGCTGAATTTCAGCCCTTTAAGTCCGGCAAGATCTATAGTTTTTCAAATGTCACCGGAAAAACCGGCGGGACCCTGTATTACGAATTAGGGATATCACGACCGGATCTTGTTTTAAAGGATATTATTAAAATCTGTCACCCGTTTTTGTTACAGGATTATCAGACTACATTTTTTAAACCTCTCGATTAAAACGATGGGATCGCGAAAAACCATAAAATATTTCTTTGTGTTAATTGTATTAGTACTCTTAACATTCCTTGGAAATATTTTACTCGGTTCGGTGGCGATTCCGCTTGCTGATGTTTTAAAAAGCCTATCTGGTTTATCACTAGAAAATGAATCCTGGGAATATATCGTTCAAAACTATCGCTTACCCAAGGCCTTTACTGCTGTTATCGTGGGTTCAGGTCTCGGGGTCTCCGGCCTTTTGATGCAAACTTTGTTCAGAAATCCGTTGGCCGGGCCCTTTGTGTTGGGCATAAGTTCGGGAGCAAGTTTGGGTGTGGCTTTTTTAATCATGGGAGCCGCGATCTTAGGCGGTTGGGGATCTGGGATCTTTGAATCGAACTGGAGTTTGATTTTCGCGTCGAGTATGGGAAGTTTTTTGGTTTTATTAGCGGTTTTAGTTGTTTCAATGCGGGTAAGAGATACCATGGCTATTTTAATCATCGGTTTGATGTTCGCAAGTCTTACAGCCGCCATAGTGAGTGTATTGTCTTATTTTGCTCCTGCCGATCAACTTCAGCAATTCATCTATTGGGGATTTGGAAGTTTAGGTAATCTCTCCTGGCAGGAATTATCCGCCCTGTTTATCATATTTATAATCGGAATAGTATTAAGTGTGTTTTCAATTAAAAGTCTAAATTCATTACTGCTTGGTGAAAACTACGGTAAAAGTATGGGCCTTAATATCAACCAAAGCCGATTGATTATTATAATCGCCACTAGCCTTTTAGCAGGTTCTATCACCGCTTTTGCCGGTCCTATAGCCTTTATCGGTCTTGCCATTCCACACATTGCAAGACAGTTATTTAATACCGCAACGCATAACGTACTTATTCCTGCCGTTATTTTAATCGGTGCAATGGTAATGCTCATTTGTGATAGCATTGCACAATTGCCCGGTAGTGACTATACCTTGCCAATAAATGCTATAACTTCACTGTTTGGCGCACCCATTGTTATATGGTTGCTGGTGAGAAAACGAAATATGATTTTCTGATGACAGATAAGAGTCTGAATAAGGTGTTGAGCGTTGTTGATTTATCTATAGGTTACAAATCGAAATCGACCTATATGGAAGTTTGCAAACAGGTGAATTTTGATCTTTATGCTGGTGAGCTCATTGGATTGGTCGGACCCAATGGCATCGGGAAATCTACCCTGATTCGGACTATTTGCAAGGTCCAACCGGAATTGGGAGGATCTGTTTTAATTAATCGCAAGGACCTGAAAACCTATTCACAGGTTGATCTTGCCCGGGTTTTAAGTCTGGTTTTGACCGATCCTCTGGTGACGCAATCCTTATCGGTTTGGGAGATCGTGGCGCTTGGTCGTCAACCCTATACCAATTGGATTGGCAAGATTACTCCAAAGGATAAGGAACGTATTAATTCGGCTATCGAAATCACCAATATTTCAAAATTTCTAGATAAAAAAGCCTTTGAATTAAGTGACGGTCAGTTGCAGAAAGTAATGATTGCCCGAGCCTTGGCTCAGGATACCGATCTTATTATTCTCGATGAACCAACTACCCATTTAGACCTTCACCACAAGGCGCGTATACTTTCGCTCTTAAAGTCTATGGCCGACAATGCAAAAAAATGCATTTTATTCTCATCCCATGAAATAGATCTTTGCATAGAGATGTGTGATAAACTGATTATCATGACAAATGAGGGAATAAAAATCAATACGCCTGATCAACATATTTCTGAAGGAAATTTCGATAAATTATTCCCTTCTGACCTGATCGAATTTGATTCCGACAAAAAGGTTTACCGGGTAAAAAAGTAACCCGATTTTAACTTGGGAAACCAACCTGATAAATGTATATTTGAGAAAGATCTCTCTCCGATGAATGATAGTCTTATTCTGGTAATTTCCATAGTCCTTGCCGCGGGCGTAGGAGCTTATGTTGGTATGATTATCGGAAAGTTAAAGATCCGCGGACATCAAAGTGCATTGAACGAACGTCAGAACCAACTGGGTACAACTATTGATGAATTAAAGGGCACAATAACCAAGATCGAACTGGAGCGGGAAGCCATCAGGCGGGAAAAGGAACTGTTGAGTACTGAATTATCGCGTAAAAACACCGAATATGAGCATCTGCAAAGAGAAAATTTAAAGCGCGACGCGGAACTAAAGAAACAACAGGAGCAATTGCGAAAGGACTTTGAGTTACTTGCCAACAAGATCCTTGAAGAAAAAACCACGAAATTTGCGGAGCATAACAAAGAACAGTTAAAACGCATCCTGAATCCGCTTCAGGAGAAAATTCAGGTTTTTGAAAAAAAGGTTGAAGATACTCAAAAAGAGAGCATCAGTATGCATGGTGCACTAAAGCAGCAATTGTCTGATCTGAAGTACCTGAATGAGCAAATGACCAAAGAGGCGACCAACCTGACCAAAGCCCTTAAAGGCGATAGTAAAATACAGGGGAATTGGGGAGAATTGGTTCTTGAACGCGTTCTTGAGAAGTCCGGACTCGAAAAAGACCGGGAATATTTTGTTCAGCAAAGCTTTTTAAGAGAAGACGGAACCCGGGTGATGCCCGATGTCGTTCTTCATCTTCCGGATAATAAAAAGATGATTATCGATTCGAAGGTTTCTTTAACCGACTACGAGCGATTTACAAATGCCGAAGATGATCGTGAGTCGTATTTAAAGGCCCATGTGAATTCGATCAAAAAACATGTTGATCAATTATCTGAAAAGAATTACCAGGATCTGTACGACATCGAATCACCTGATTTTGTTTTGATGTTCATCCCCATTGAGCCGGCATTTGCGGCAGCCCTGAGTGAAGACAACAGTTTGTATAATCGTGCATTCGAAAAAAATATTGTGATTGTTACACCAACTACCCTTCTGGCAACACTGCGTACCATTGATACGATGTGGAACAATGAAAAACAGCAGCAAAATGCACTAGAAATCGCCAAACAAGCCGGTGCCCTATATGATAAATTTGAAGGCCTGGTACGTGATCTTACCGGGGTTGGAAAGAAAATTGATGCCGCCAAATCTGATTATTCGGCAGCGATGAACAAACTCGTTGAAGGCAAAGGGAACCTGGTTGCCCGTGTTGAAAAATTAAAACAAATGGGAGCCAAGGCAAAAAAAGAACTACCCGAGAAGATACTCAAAAGAGCCCACGATCAAGATTAATATATCTACTTATAGAACGATATTTGTATATATCGTTTATTTTAACGATATTTGTTATTATCATATTTTAAAACGATAATAATGATAGCAGTAATTACGGGTGATGTGGTGCATTCAAGTAGGATGAAACCCGAGCTATGGCTTGAGAAGCTCAAAACGGCCATTAGTGATGTACAACCAGATGAAGCCTATCGCGCCATTTACAGAGGTGACAGTTTTCAGCTCGAACTGGCCGATGTGAAAAGAGCTTTTGAAGCAGTGGTCTTTATAAAATGCCATATCAAGCAAATCAAAGGCCTTGATATTCGATTGGCTATCGGTATTGGTGAAAAGACCTTTGAAGGTGCCAAGGTGACTGAATCAAATGGTCCTGCATTTCGCTATTCGGGAGAGGTTCTTGAACAGCTAAAACAACGTAAATTAAATTTAATGATCAAAACCAAATATCCTGAATTTGATGAGGAATTCAATTTGTATTTTAAATTGATCCTGATTGCCATGGATAACTGGACGGTAAATTCAGCCGAGGTTGTAAAACATTTTATGAAATTCCCGGACATGCGCCAAACCGATATTGCCAGACTTATCGGCATCTCACAAAATACGGTTAGCGAACGCCGGAAACGATCCTATTTGGACGAAATTGAAGCCTTAAATACGATGTTCAAGAAAAAAATTATCAAGCTGGAATGATACTATTGCTCAAACTAATTATTGCCCATCTCATCGGTGATTTCTTCTTACAAACCAAATCATCAGTTAAAGAGAAAAACCGTCTGAAACTTCGGTCACCAATGCTGTATCTGCATGTTCTAATTCATGTAGTGCTATTAGGAATCGTAATCTGGGATCTTGAAGCCTGGCCAATTATTCTTATAATCGGAGGATCTCACCTTATAATCGATGCCCTAAAGATTATCTTACAAACCAATAAGAATCGCCGATGGTTATTCTTTCTCGATCAACTTTTTCATTTGACGGTGATTGTTTTGGCCTGGTATTTTTACAGCAATCCACAATTGGACTTTGATCAGGTTGACCAACGCTACTTCATCGCACTATCGGCCTGTCTCATATTTTTAACCAGGCCCACTTCATTTATTATGCAGATGATCTTTGCAAAATGGGACATTTCGAAACTCACAGAAGGCAATGAATCCCTGAAGGACGCGGGTCAATATATCGGAATTCTCGAACGAATCCTCGTTTTTATATTTATAATTGTTGGGCGATGGGAAGCAGTAGGTTTTTTAATTACCGCAAAGTCGGTCTTCCGATTCGGAGATCTTAAAGAAGCCAAGCAACGTCAGCTTACAGAATACGTGCTTATTGGAACCTTAATAAGTTTCGGAATAGCTATAGTCATCGGACTCGTTTTCCTGTATCTTATAAATTAATAAACCATCGCTTTCAGACCATGGTTCGTTATAAAAACTGTGAATTCCTAGTGTTTGATAAATCGTTTGGTTTCACTTGTCGAGCTTGAACTCAAACGAACAAGATAAATCCCGTCATTCCATGACCTGACATCAAATCGCGTAATTAATTTATCGAGGTCACTGTAAAAAACACGTTTACCCAAAACATCAAATACTTCAATTTTTGTATCCGAATCGATTGAAGAAAGGCTGATATTCAATACGGAACGGCTTGGATTGGGTGTGATTTTAAACGTATCGACTGGTTCTAACCAGGGCGTACTAAGGGTTGTTGACCTTGCCTCTATATTATCGATTTCCATAGTAGCCGATATAAACTCCCCACGCCAGTCGGGATTCGTATTACTTAATATGCGCATTTCAAAGGCATCACCAAGGGTAGCCGCCGCGTCAAATCCACCGTTAAGAAAAGATGTAGTCATGTTTGATTGATCAATTGGAATGATTACCTCTGTCCATCCCGCAGCTGTAGTTACCGTAACCGAGGTTGTAGAACAAATTTTACCACCTGTACCATCAAAAGCTACTCGAAAATTTAAATCGTTATCAAGTGCCTTGGCATCAAAACGAATTTCATCGATTCCTTGACCGGAAAAATTACCGATCCACTGGGTCACATTTCGCATAATCATACGTCCTCCTGCCCCTGTAAAACCGGTAGCCGAATTGGAAAGATATCTGTCGCCGGCTCCCAAAGGTCCACCATCAGCAACATTAACAGGTGGATTTGGAGATATTCCAGGTTCAAACCAACCCTGTGTTGTACCATCCTGAAAATTATCGGTCTGCCCAACGGTCTGGGCATTAAGGAGAATTCCAAAAGAAATAAATAGACTTAGTAGAAGTAGTTTTCTTTTCATTGAACATTAACTAGATTAGAACTAATTTAATACTTTTTGGAATAACCCCGTACAGAATGATCAAGAATAAGACCAAAGACAAAATTATTTGCTCAAATACATTTTCCGACGTGAATACAGGTCGTAAAATGCGTCATCTTTCAAGCTCTCAATGAACAATATACTCTCGCCTGTACTTTTCATTTCTGGTCCGAGTTTTTTATTGACATTCGGAAATTTATTAAAAGAAAAGACCGGTTGCTTTATAGCATAACCTTCTAATTTCGGATTGAATTCAAAATCTGATAATTTAGCCTCACCCAGCATGATCTTTGTCGCATAATTCACGTAAGGTTCGCCATAAGCTTTCGCGATAAAAGGAACGGTGCGCGATGCCCGTGGATTGGCTTCAATAATAAAAACCTTATCATCTTTAATTGCAAATTGAATGTTTATCAAACCAACGGTATTCAAAGCTTTAGCGATTTTAACAGTATGATCCTTTATTTGCTGCATAACCAGATCACCGAGATTGAAGGGTGGTAAGGTGGCATTGCTATCGCCAGAATGGATGCCACAAGGCTCAATATGCTCCATAATTCCAATGATATAAACATTTTCGCCATCACTAATCGCATCAGCTTCTGCCTCGATAGCCCCATCGAGATAGTGATCAAGCAACAGTTTGTTGTTTGGAATTTTTCTCAATAAGTCAACAACATGCTCTTCTAATTCCTGCTTGTTTATTACAATTTTCATACCCTGGCCACCCAATACGTATGATGGGCGCACCAATAATGGAAAATTAAGGCGGTCGGCCACTTCAAGGGCTTCATCAGCGCTCGAGGCTGTATCGAACTCGGGATATGGAATATCATTTTCTTTAAGCAAGGTTGAGAAATGCCCTCGATCTTCTGCCAGATCCAACGACTGGTAGCTTGTTCCCATTATTTTAATGCCATAGCGATCTAATTTCTCAGCGAGTTTTAAGGCGGTTTGCCCGCCCAACTGCACAATGACGCCTTCTGGTTTCTCTAATTTGATAATATCATGGATATGTTCCCAGAAAACCGGCTCGAAATAGAGCTTATCAGCTGTGTCAAAATCGGTTGAAACGGTCTCCGGGTTACAGTTTATCATGATGGTTTCGTAATCGCACTCCGCAGCAGCCAGTACGCCATGCACGCAACAATAATCGAATTCTATCCCCTGACCGATTCGGTTGGGACCAGATCCAAGAACAACGATTTTTTTCCTATCGGTTACTACGCTTTCATTATCCGGAAATAGTGATCCATCAGTTGTTTCAACCTCATTTTCAAAAGTTGAATAATAATAAGGTGTTTCAGCTAAAAATTCGGCCGCACAGGTATCAACCAATTTATAAACACGTTTGATTTTCATTTCTTCGCGTTTAGCATGCACCTGACTTTCAAGGCACCCTAACATATGTGCGATTTGCCTATCCCCATAGCCTTTTTGCTTTGCTTCTAACAGAAGATCGCGATCTATAGAATCGATATTAAATTGTGAAATTTCACGCTCAAGATGATGGAGCTCCTCATATTGTTTGAGGAACCACATATCGATCTTGGTAATCTCATGAATCGTACTTAAGGGGATACCAATTTGAATAGCATCATAAATTACAAACACTCTATCCCAGGAGGCATTTGTTAACTTATTTATTATCTGATCGTAATTGGTATATCCTTTACCGTCTGCACCTAAACCGTTTCGCTTAATCTCCAGGGATTGTGTCGCCTTATGCAAAGCTTCCTGAAAGGATCGCCCAATGCCCATGACTTCCCCGACCGACTTCATCTGAAGTCCGAGTGTTGTGTCACTGCCTTCAAATTTATCGAAGTTCCAGCGCGGTATTTTAACGATTACATAATCAAGGGTCGGTTCGAACAATGCCGATGTCGATTTTGTGATTTGATTATCTAATTCGTCCAGGGTATATCCAATGGCTAATTTGGCCGCAATTTTTGCTATGGGATATCCCGTTGCTTTACTGGCCAGTGCTGACGATCGCGAAACACGAGGATTAATTTCAATGGCGATGATGTCCTCATTTTCATCAGGACTTACTGCGAATTGCACATTACAGCCTCCAGCAAAATCACCGATGCTCCGCATCATATGAATGGCCATATCGCGCATCTTCTGATAGGTTTTATCGCTTAGGGTCATGGCCGGTGCAACTGTTATGGAGTCACCCGTATGTATACCCATTGGGTCCATATTCTCGATAGAACAGATAATAACGACATTGTCGTTCGAATCTCTTAACAGTTCAAGTTCGAATTCTTTCCAGCCGAGCAGGGCCTTATCGATCATAACCTCATGGATAGGCGATACTTCGAGACCTCGCGTGAGTAATTCGTCGAAATCTTCTTCCCTATGAACAAATGAAGCTCCTGCTCCACCAAGTGTGAAGGAGGCACGAATAACAAGGGGAAAACCAAATTCCTGCGCAATCTCCTTACCCTTTAAATAGGATGTGGCCGTAGCCTGAGGCGCCATCGGTATTCCGATATCCAGCATAAGGGATCTGAATTGTTCACGATCTTCCGTAATATTGATCGCTTCGATATCAACCCCAATAATATCTACATTATAATCTTCCCAAATTCCTCTTTCATCGGCCTCAATGCACAAATTTAATGCGGTCTGGCCTCCCATAGTGGGAAGAACGGCATCGATCTGTGGATGATCCTTTAATATTTGGACAATTGATTTTGTATTTAAAGGCAGCAAATAAACGTGATCGGCCATCGAAGGATCGGTCATGATGGTAGCCGGGTTAGAATTGATCAATACGGTTTCTATCCCATCTTCACGCAGCGATCGCAGGGCCTGGGAACCCGAATAGTCAAATTCACAAGCTTGTCCGATTATTATTGGTCCGGAGCCAATAATTAAAATGGATTTAAGGTCTTCTCTTTTCGGCATTTTTTAATTATTCGTTTGAGTTCTTCTCAAAATTTTTCAAAAATAGCTAACATCAGGGTACAAAAAAAGGTGTTGTTTTCAACAACACCTTTTATATATTAACAATTGTTAATCATTATTTCTTATGTCTTAATTCAGAAGAAACAGATAACTTTTTTCGTCCCTTCGAACGACGACGCGCCAAAATCTTTCTTCCGCTCACAGAAGCCATTCGCTCCCTGAAACCGTGTTTATTTCTTCTCTTTCTTTTAGATGGCTGAAATGTTCTTTTCATGTTTTCTGAATCTTACTTTTCTTATGTGGCTTGATATTAAGGGATAACCCCTGAAAAGCGCCGGGCAAATATACAACGAGTTTTTTATTTCGCAAACCCATGAATAAAATAATTTTAATAGTTTTACTACCTTTGCATTCCTTATTTTAAAAGCATAAAATGTTCAATAAATATATTAAACTCGTATTAGCAGTTCTTATTCTGGCCTATGCTGTCTTCCAGTTTATCGAAGGATACATTGGGAATGGGATCATGTTCATTTTATTAGCAGTGATATTCGTTTTTCTCTACTTCAGAAATGAGTTCATATTACTGGCTTTTTTAAGACTGAGGAAACAAGATTTTCCAGGGGCGGAAAAATGGCTAAATCGAATTAAATTCCCCAAGGCCGCCCTTACTACAAAACAGCAGGGATACTTCAATTACTTGCGCGGATTACTGGTTTCTCAAACAAATATGAACGAGGCCGAAAAGTATTTCAAAAATGCGGTTAAATTAGGACTCTCCATGGATCATGACATGGCAATGGTGAAATTAAACCTGGCCGGAATCGCCTTTACCAAACGTCGCAAACAAGAGGCTAAGAAGCTCCTTTCTGAAGCTCAAAAGCTCGATAAACGTGGGATGCTGGCCGATCAGATAAAAATGATGAAGGATCAAATGAAACGTGCCTCTGTCCCAAACCAACATTATGGCGGTCATCGTCAACATCGACCATCAAAAAGACGATAAGTCAGAAAAACCTTAAATAAAACAGCTCTCTTTAACTTGAGGGAATAATCTTACCATTTTTCAAAATATTACCATTCAACGAGTATTTTTGGCTGGATGATTAATTTAGTCTAACTTAATCATTGCCAAATGTTTAGACCCCTTTGTAGACATGTTAAGAATGTTTACATACCTGCTTATGTTTTACCTGGCAACAGGTAGCTATGCGCAACAGAAAAAAACATTTTTTTCTGATGCCATCTCTCTACATATAAAATCGTATAAAGAATCCTGCAATAGAGCTGTCTGGAATGGTGATTTTGACAAGCTCGATATACTCTTTGATTCCCTGGTCAATAATCATCTTAAAGGCACACGTCTCAATGAACTGAAGATTAAAATGCTCGAAGGCGGGTCAATGGATTTTACCGATAACGAACTCCCAATATTATTGACCACCACCAGCGGTTGGTTTTTTAAGAATAAAGAGGAAATTGAGGCCCTGAACACGCTGGCTGAAGAGTTCGCTAACTCCATGAAGGTTATTGTTTTATTTTGGGATACACGAAAAAATATTAAAGATTTAGCCAAACAATACAATGAATTTATCACGATCGTTTATGTAGATGAAACCTCAAATGCCGATAATGACATCATAAATACCTATAAGCATGCATTAGGGATTCCTGCCACATTTTATGTCGCCTCTGATCAAACCATTGTGGATATCAATCGTGGCGGACTTATAAAATATTATGTTAAGGAGGAAAAAGAATTCTTTGCAACCAATTACAGCCTCTATCAGAAACACATTATGAAACTGCTCCTTAAGGATGAGCTATTGCGCAATACAATTCTGTCAAATACAGATTGATTTCAACGTTAAGGAATGCTGTAGAAGCCTTCCTTCGGAATTTCAATAAAATAGAGCTTCCCCGATTTATTATTAAGATGTTTTTCTCTTAACCACGGGTTATGAAGCTTAAGTATTTTATAATTGATTCCGAACCTTCCTGCGAATTGAACAAAATCGGTGACCGCCGTATCAACTTCAACCTTAAAGGTGGGAACCGATGAATACAAGTCTTTGTATCTGAAATTGAATCCGTATTTATCCGGATTTTTCAAAATTTCCTTTAAGGCAACAATCCTGAAAATATACCGTCCGGTTTCCTCACCCAAAAGCAGATTGTAATAGTCAGAAACACCCTGATCATTTAAACGACGTGATATGCCGGCCATGCCTGCATTGTAGGAAGCAGCTGCAAGGGTCCATGAACCAAATCGTTTCTTGGCTTTATTAAGGTACTGACATGCCACCTCAGTAGCCAATTCAATATTATATCGTTCGTCTACATTCGTATTGATCTCCAGCCCGTTTTCACGACCCGTTGTTTTCATGATCTGCCAGAATCCCTTCGCTCCTGCTGGAGACGTGGCATTCTGCAAACCGCTCTCGATTACGGCGAGATATTTGAAATCATCAGGAATACCATGCTTTTCTAGAATGGGTTCTATAATTGGAAAATATTTATTCGACCGTTTAAACATCAGTAAACCATTGGATTGCCAATAGGTATTGACCAATAATTCACGATCCATGCGTTCCAATATATCAGGGTTTTCAAGTGGGAGTGGTTCACCTGCAAAATCCAGGTTTTCCGGGACATTAAGAGCATAAACGTTGTAATCGTTGATGATCTTTTTTTCCAAATTATCGTCACTCGGGGCGTCCTGGACTGCAAAAATAAGAAGTCCGGCCAAACTCATTAATCCGACAAACGCTAGTAGGTTTTTTATTGTCTTCATAGTATAACAATTTTCTTTCGCTCTAAATTTAGTAAAAAATCCGAATAAGTTGCTAAATATTAGGATAATATAAGGCTTGGAAGATTTTCGTTAAACCACTTATATCTATTGAGAATCATCACATGGGTTCCCTTGTCAATGACTATGCATTGTGATATATGTCGTATCGGAAAAACCATATCCCGGGTACCATGAATATGAATAACATCTGCAATTGGCCGTTCACGATCCCAATGAATCATATGCTTGATGGCCCAATTTAAATACTGGGAATCCCTGACCGAAAGGTAACGCTTATAAAGATCAAGTCGTTTCTTAATTACATCGCCAAATGAAACCCTGTTCAAGATTTCAATATTGCGAACAATCCCGGTTGGAAGAAGTTTATAGAAACGGGTTTTTCTCGCCAACCGCATACGCCTGGGCATTTCATACCTGGATTTTACACTGGAAATGATAATTACCTTTCGAGGAGTCAAAAATGCCGCCATTTCCTGAACCAAAACACCCCCAAAGGAAACCCCTACCAATACCGGTTCAGGATGTTTAATTTCATTGCACATCCTTCGCGCGTAAGCTTTCAGATCTTCGTCTGCCAGAGGGATGCACCATTCCAACCAATGCACCTTGAACCGGTCTTCATCCAGCCTGATGTATTCAAAGATAGCCGGATCAGCTGCCATACCGGGCATGAAATATACATGTATTAGTTGTTGGTTCATAAGTAATTAAGCGATCAAAGACCACCTTGAATTGTATAATTTTTTGTAAATTTGCCTTGCAAATCTATATAAAATAGATTCTTCTTCTTCGAATAAAGCAGACTAATTATGATTGATGCAGCAGAATTAAATGACAATGAATTTTTACGTCAATTTGAGCTAAAAGTTAATGGTGAGCTTGCAAAAATTGAATACTCCCTTCAAGAAAGAAAAATATTTTTAACAAAACTCGTTATTCCGGAAACCGTGGACAATAATGACTTCGTTGAAGATTTTCTTAAACTTGTCATGGAGAATATTCAGGAAAGGAACATCAGTGTTGTTCCTACTAGTCCGCCTATAGCAAAGTTCATCAGAAAGAACCGACGCTACAAGAGTATGTTACCAGTTGGTGTAAGAATTTAAAAAAAAGCGACTCCTGAGTCGCTTTTTATTTGTTCTGAAGTTCTAAATTTTCAACTTGAGCCATAGCTTTAAATCTCACCAGGCCATCAGCATCGATCGATGTAAGTTTAACGCGCTGCAAAGTATTAATCAATCCCGGATTCCAGGGAGCTTTCACCTTTACATAATTTTCGGTAAACCCATGTATGTAGCCTGATTTATTTTCACCTTCGAACAATACTGTCCGAATGGTTCCAATCTGACGCTCGTAGAAAAACCGGCGTTTCTTTACAGACAAACCCCTCAGTAGTTTGCTTCGTTTAGCCCTGACAGCATGCGGAACTGAATCTGGCATGCCGGCAGCCGGTGTGTTGGCCCGTTCCGAATAGGTGAAAACATGAAGGTACGATATGTCCAGTTCGTTTAAAAACTCATAGGTTTCTAAGAACATCTCATCGGTTTCTCCCGGAAATCCAACAATGACGTCAACACCTATACATGCATCAGGCATTAATCGTTTTATCTCATGAACACGATCTTCATATAATTCGCGATTATACCTGCGCTTCATTACTTTTAACAAATCGTTACTCCCGCTTTGCAAAGGCACATGAAAATGAGGGACAAAGGTTCGACTTGAAGCCACGAATTGAATCGTCTCATTTTTAAGCAGATTTGGTTCAATCGAGGAAATCCGTAAACGATTGATCCCATCAACCTTATCTAAGGCCTGCACAAGCTCAAGAAAGGTGTTTTCATGCCGCTTATTTCCAAATTCCCCTTTACCGTAATCACCAATATTAACCCCGGTTAAAACGATTTCCTGAATGCCCTGGCTGGCAATGGAATGGGCATCTTCCAATACCTGTTTCAGCGGAGCACTTCTTGAAAGTCCGCGTGCCAGCGGAATTGTACAAAAGGTGCATTTGTAATCGCAACCGTCCTGAACCTTGAGAAATGCCCGTGTACGATCGCCTATCGAATAACTTCCAACGTAAAAATCGGCCTCTTCGATCTCACAGGAGTGTACCTCGGCCCGTTCTTTTTTTGTCAGCTCATTGATATAGTGCGTTATCTTGAACTTTTCGGTAGCTCCTAAAACGAGATCTACACCATTAACATCTGCCAGTTCTTCGGGTTTAAGTTGGGCATAGCAACCGATTGCTATTATAAAGGCTTCAGGGTTGATTTTTAACGCCTGCTTAACAATGGTTTTAAATCGCTTATCGGCATTATCGGTAACAGAACAGGTATTGATCACATAGATCTGTGCAGGCTTCGAGAAATCGACACGTTCAAAGCCCTCGGAAGTAAAATCACGGGCGATGGTCGATGTCTCTGAAAAATTCAGCTTACATCCAAGAGTGTAAAATGCAACGCTATTCGTTTTGATCATGGTTTTATATCCAGGCTGCAAAGGTAATAAAAAGAGTACGGTTAAACGGGATTGCCGGTTTTGCGGTTTAAGCTAAGAATTCTATTAAATTTTTCATTGCATGACCCTAAAGTTTTATCTTTCCGCTGAATAAAATCATTTATAAAATTTGTCGAAATTCATCTTATTCTTTGTCTTGGGTCTGTGCCTTTTGAATTGTGATTCGAGGGACGACCGTTCCCATCTGGTTTTTCGATATAATGAGCACAAAAATATCGGCTCTCTCGATCCCGCTTTTTCAAAAGACCTGGCCGATATTTGGGCGACCAATCAGCTGTTTAATGGTTTGGTTCAAATGGATGATCAAATGCGTGTTCAACCCAGTATAGCCGAATCATGGCAGATCTCTGAAGATGGAAAGGAGTATATATTTACGCTGAGAAAAGATGTGTTTTTTCACAAGCATGAATTGTTCGGGCCGGACAGTACGCGGGCCGTTAAAGCCATTGATTTTGAGTATAGCCTAAATCGTCTGATCGACAATCGTCTTGCATCGCCAGGTCGCTGGGTTATGGGAAAGGTCGATTCATTTAAAGCGATAAACGATTCGGTATTAATGATTAAGTTGAAACAACCGTTTCCGGCTTTTCTGGGCTTACTCAGCATGAAATACTGTTCCGTTGTTCCACGGGAGATTGTTGAGCATTATAAAAATGACTTCCGGGCAAATCCCATAGGAACCGGTCCTTTTTATTTCAAACGCTGGGAGGAAAACATCAAACTTGTATTTCGAAAAAATCCAGATTATTTTGAACGGGATGAAAACGGACAGTCCCTCCCCCATCTTGAGGCAGTAGCCATTACTTTTTTACCGGATAAACAAAGTGAATTCCTTCAGTTCGCTCAGGGAAATATCGATTTTGTTAGCGGACTCGATGCCTCCTACAAGGATGAAATCCTAACGGCTACAGGTCAGCTGCAATCTCGCTATGTGAAAGATGTTAATATGATTCGCGGACCTTATTTAAACACCGAATACCTGGCATTCTTTATGGAAGCTGAAGTTCCTGAAGTGCAATCAGAATTGATTAGAAAAGCTATAAACCTTGGATTCGATCGTAAAAAAATGATGACCTATTTAAGAAACGGCATCGGAATTCCAGCTAATGGCGGATTCATTCCAAAAGGGCTTCCCGGGTTTGATGATTCAATCGGTTTCAGATACGATCCGGAACAATCGAAAGCCCTGGTTTCTCTTTTTAAAAAAGAAAGTGGCATAAGCAATCCCACAGTGACCTTAACCACGACCAGCAATTATCTGAGTTTTTGTGAATTCATTCAAAGAGAGCTGCAGAAATCGGGCCTGGAGATCGTAGTTGATGTCGTCCCTGCCTCAAGTTTAAAGGACTCAAAAGCAAACGGAAAATTAAATATGTTCAGGGCCAGCTGGATAGCCGACTATCCCGATGCTGAAAATTATCTCTCGTTATATTACAGTAAGAATTTCGCCCCCGGCGGACCCAATTATACTCATTTTACAAATCCGGATTTCGATTTGTGGTACGAAACTGCCTTTTTACAGACCGATACCAAAGCACGTGAAAACTTATATACTAAAATGGACTCTTTGGTTATGCAGGCCACACCGGTTGTCCCGCTTTTTTATGATGAAGTTGTCCGATTTACAAGAAAAGAAGTTAAGGGACTGGGAATCAACCCAGTCAATTTATTGGATTTACGTCGCGTGAAAAAGGAATAATCTAGTATTTAGTTTCATCAAGCGATTCTCCTATTTTCATGATCTCGTCTTCAGGGACGGTAAATTCATTTTTCCATTTTTTCCGAAGGAAGTAAAAAAACCCATAATCGGCCACAATACCTGCCGGCAAACCAAGAAGATTGAGTCCTATTGAATTATCCCAGTCAATATTCAACCCGAATACGATATCTGCTAAACCCAAAGTTACCCCCAAAACTGCTCCAGCCGCATAATAGACGACGATACCCAAAATAGCATAAAGCCATTTGTTCTTATTATATTTTTGCGCCAATTCATAAAAGTATTTCCCTATGAAGAATATGACTAATAATCCGAGCATTATTTTTATTGGTAATGTCTTCTGAATTTGCTCGTCAACTCGAAAACATGATTGAGTATGTTTTCATCCTGAAGTGTAAATTCGACTTGTCGCCGCCTCATAACTTCTCGAGCAACTTCAAATGCCTTTTTTGTTTGATATAGGGTAAATCCGCCATGGCCTCCCCAACTAAAGCTGGGTATAAAATTTCTTGGGTAGCCGCTTCCAAAAATATTCGCATTAACACCAACAACAGTGCCGGTATTAAACATAGTGTTTATGCCACATTTACTGTGATCACCCATCATTAGACCACAAAACTGAAGTCCTGTCCGGGCAAAACCCTCGGTGTCATAATCCCACAGCCTTACCTCAGCATAGTTATTCTTTAGATTTGAAATATTGGTGTCGGCTCCAAGATTGCACCATTCACCGAGAACTGAATTTCCTAAGAAACCGTCGTGACCTTTATTCGAATAACCAAAAAGAACCGAATTATTAATCTCGCCTCCCGCCTTGCTAAAGGGTCCGACTGTCGTAGGGCCATAGATCTTAGCTCCCATCTTCACCGTTGCACCCTCACACAATGCAAAGGGTCCGCGAATTAATGAACCCTCCATAA
Source organism: Flavobacteriaceae bacterium (assembly GCA_013003555.1). GTDB lineage: Bacteria > Bacteroidota > Bacteroidia > Flavobacteriales > Flavobacteriaceae > SHLJ01. Next base: position 182,488 of record JABDIV010000090.1, on the reverse strand, counting down.
TTTCGGCATCTCTGCCGATATATATTGGTCCAGATGAAGCATTCAAGGTCACAAAGTTCAATTTTGCCCCAGGCTCAATAAATATATCATGCGCTTGCATTGTATTCACCGTAGCGGGAATGGTTTCAGATTTGCGATCTTTTGTCAAAAGCTCAAAGTCATCTCGGATAGCCTCACCGTTTTTAGAAAAAATATCCCAGGTATTCTCGATTTTAAAAACCTTCCCTTCAAATTCGATAGGTGAATAGCTCTCCAGGTCAATATCATCCTGCGACTCCTCTGTAAAAAAGGCAATCAAATCTTCGCCATTAAAAATGGCCTGTTTCGGCTCCAATCCTTTAATAAGGGTAACCAGTTCGGCATTGGGCAGATAGGAAGCATTGATCATGATATTCCGATCAAATTCCACCATGGGATACTTATCGGACAAGTAATCCTCTGTAACTGTGGTTATTGTATAACCGAGATAAGATTCCCATTTTTGCCTTATGGTCATGATCCCGATCCTTATATCCGCGACCGGTCTGGTGTAAGTAAAAGGTAAAAGGTTGGTGCGATGCGGACCGTCAAATAGAATATAATTCATGACCTTGGTTTTTGTAAAAATAAAAAAGCCTTTCAATTGCTGAAAGGCTTTGTACTAATATCTTTATTAAGTTCTTATTTTTTGAACTTAGCGTATTTGTTCTTGAACTTATCGATTCGTCCGGCGGTGTCAACCAATTTCGACTTACCGGTATAATATGGATGCGAAGTTCTTGAAATTTCCATTTTGATCAATGGGTATTCAACACCATCGACTTCTATTGTTTCATTCGAATCGGCTGTTGACTTTGTAATAAAGACATCATCATTCGACATATCCTTAAATGCTACAAGTCGATAATTTTCCGGATGTATTTCCTTTTGCATGACAGATAAACCTTTTATCAATTTTCGAGCTGCAAATTTAGTGAATTTTTAGAAATCGACAAGTGTTTATTTCTTTTTTTAATAAGCCGAACAATGTAACGATTTAGTATCTTTGTAAACTAACAGACTACAAACAACCTAAAATATTTTCTAATGGAAAAATCTATTAAGACAAGTGCCCTGAATTATGGATTATACCTCGGGCTTGGCCTCTCGCTTATCACCGTAATCGCCTGGAGCGTTAATCTCGACATGATGCTCGAATGGTGGTATGGTATCGGACTCTTTATTGTCGTGTTAGTGGTTGGATTTATATCAGCGGTAAAATCGAAAAAGATGATGGGTGGTTTTATCTCATTTAAGGACGTTTTTACTTCATTTTTTCTAACGGTTTTAGTTGGCACCCTTTTAGCAACAGTAATCGGTTTTATCATCTTTACTGTTGTAGATCCTGATGCTGCCAAAGAATTCAACGAAAAATTACTCATCGTGACCAAGGAACGCATGGAAAGTTTTGGAGCACCCGATGATGTGATAAAACAGCAATTGGCAGAAGCCCAAAAGAAGGATAATTTCGCCATAGGCACACAATTAACAAATTATCTTATCGGCCTTGTGATTTATTCTATTTTCGGTTTAATCGGTTCGGCCATAATCAAAAAGAAAAATCCAGATCAAGCCTAATGCATGAATGGATGTATCAATAGTCATACCTCTTCTTAACGAGAGAGAATCTTTAAATGAATTAAGTGATTGGATCGAAAATGTAATGCGATCCAATCACTTTTCTTATGAGGTTATCTTCATCGATGACGGCTCTGACGATGGTTCCTGGGATTTAATTGAAACCTTATCACAACAAAATAGCAATATAAAAGGGATTAAATTTTTACGGAATTATGGTAAATCTCAAGCCCTTCATGCCGGTTTTAATGCGACTCAAGGGGATATTGTTATTACTATGGATGCCGACCTGCAGGACAATCCTGAAGAAATCCCCGAATTGGTCAACCTGCTACGGGAAAAGAATTTCGACCTGGTTTCAGGATGGAAAAAGAAACGGTACGATTCGGTAATTATGAAAAATATGCCGTCCAAGCTTTTTAACTGGGCTGCACGAAAGACATCCGGTGTAAAACTTCATGATTTTAATTGTGGTTTAAAAGCCTACAAGAAAACGGTGGTTAAAACGATCGATGTTCATGGAGAAATGCATCGATATATTCCGGTTTTGGCAAAAAACCAGGGGTTTGATAAAATCGGTGAAAAGGTGGTTAAGCACCAGGCACGAAAATATGGAAAAACAAAATTTGGTATGGAAAGATTTATAAACGGATTCCTCGACTTGATCACGATTTGGTTTGTTTCGAAATTTGGTAAACGACCAATGCATTTTTTCGGAGCACTGGGCGCTTTGATGTTCGTGATCGGGCTCATTTTTGCAGCTTACCTCGGCATTGATAAAATATTCATCAATCCAGGCGGCCGATTGTTGACAGAACGTCCACAATTCTATATTTCACTTGTGACCATGATTATCGGCACACAATTTTTTGTCGCTGGTTTTCTTGGTGAGATCATCCTGCGCTCAGCCCGTGACAAGGAAAGATACAAAATCGAATCGACCGAAAATCTCGATTAGCCAGATCATTAAGCCAGCATTTCAAATGTCTGATAATTGTCCTCTCAATTAAAACCTATTGGTTTTAAAAATTTCATAAAGCATCAAACAAACTCTCAACAAATGGTTACTTTTGTTGTTTAATTTATTTTAATTATGATCCATATAGAGCCTGATATACTCAACAAAGTAAACACCTGGCTTACCCCAGATTTTGATGAATCAACCCAAACGCAAATCAAACATCTCATTGCATCCAATCCAAAGGAATTAAAAGAAAGTTTTTATAAAAATCTTGAATTTGGAACCGGTGGTATGCGTGGGGTTATGGGTGTTGGCACCAATAGAATTAACAAGTACACCCTTGGAAAAAATACCCAGGGTCTGAGCAATTATTTGCATCGGTCGTTTCCCGATCGAAAGATACGGGTAGCCATCGCTTATGATTGCAGGCATAATAGCAAATCGTTTGCTAAAATCGTTGCTGATGTGTTTTCTGCAAATGACATTGAAGTCTTTCTCTTTGAAGATCTGCGGCCAACCCCGGAATTATCATTTGCATTAAAGCATTTGAACTGCCAATGCGGCATCGTGTTAACAGCTTCACATAATCCACCCGAATATAATGGCTATAAGGTTTACTGGGAGGATGGCGGCCAGTTGGTACCGCCACATGATGCGCTTATTGTGGAGACCATAAATCAAATCGATTATTCGGAAATTAAATTCAAACCCAATTCGAGTTTGATAAATTATATAGGGGAAGACATAGACAATACCTTTATCGACGCATCGATAAAAAATTGTCATTTTGACCTACCGGAAAATAGCCGTGAAAACTTAAAAATAGTTTTTACCTCACTCCACGGTACATCCATTACCCTGATTCCTGAAACACTTAAAAGGGCCGGATATACTCAGGTTTTTATCGTCGAGGAGCAGGCGAAGCCTGATGGTGATTTCCCGACTGTTAAATCACCTAACCCTGAAGAACCTGAAGCGCTTAAAATGGCCCTAAATCTCGCTGATAAGCACAATGCTGATATCGTGATCGGCACCGACCCCGATAGCGATCGTGTTGGTATTGCCGTACGTGATTTAGACGGAAAAATGAGCTTGCTTAATGGTAACCAAACCATGGTTGTCATGACTGAATTTCTCATAAAACATTGGCAGGAAAGCGGGAGGTTAAAAGGGAATGAATTTATTGGATCGACCATTGTCTCGACCCCTATGGTTCAAAAACTGGCGGAAGCTTTCAACGTTGAATACAAGGAAGGCTTAACCGGATTCAAGTGGATCGCAAAAATGATTCATGATTTTCCGGAACTGGACTTCATTGGTGGCGGAGAAGAAAGTTTTGGTTTTATGGTAGGCGATTTTGTTCGTGACAAAGACGCGGTAACGGCTACTCTTTTGGCCTGTGAGATCGCAGCAAATGCTAAGTCAAGGGGTTCCTCTTTTTATAAAGAATTGATCGACTTATATGTTGAGCACGGGTTTTTCAAGGAACGACTGGTCTCACTGACAAAGAAAGGTATTGAGGGAGCAGAAGTCATTAAACAAATGATGATCGATGCCAGAGAAAATCCGTTGAAGAGTCTGAACGGATCTAAAGTTGTTAAAGTAGAGGATTACCAATTGTCAATCGCCAGGAACATGATTGATGGGATAGAAACGCAAATAGATATTCCAAAATCAAATGTTCTGATCTATTATACCGAAGACGGCAGCAAGGTTGCCCTGAGACCCAGCGGTACAGAGCCGAAGATCAAATTCTATATCAGTGTGAATACCGAATTGAGAGATAAAAGTGATTTTCAAAAGGTAAACAGTGAACTCGAATCACGCATTGACGCGATTCTTGAGGACATGAAACTCAATTAAATGGAATACCTCAAAAAACTTTACAAATATATTTTACCATATAAGCGTTTTGGGGTACTCAATATCGTATGCAACATTTTTTACGCCCTCTTCAGCACGCTGGCGATGGTGTCGCTGATGCCAATGATCAATGTGCTGTTTGGAGAGGGGCAGAAAGTGTATGACAAACCTGTTTATGATGGGTTTAATGGCTTGAAATCCTATGTGCAGGATTCGATGAATTACTTTATCACCACCACAACCGATACCCATGGTGCACAGCGATCCTTGCTTTATATGATCGTTATCATTATTAGCCTTTTTCTTCTAAAAAACTTTTTTAACTACCTGGCACTTTTCTTTATTACTTTTCTTCGGAATGGGGTGTTAAAGGATCTTCGGAATGCAGTATATGAGAAGGTAACTCAATTGCCTATTTCCTATTTTTCGGAGCAGAAAAAAGGCGATATCATCGCACGGATTTCGGGTGATGTAAATGAAGTGAAGAATTCGTTGTTGGCTGTCTTAGAACTCATCATTAAAGAACCGCTCACCATTCTTTTTGCAATTGTAGCTATGTTCATGATCTCGGTTAAACTAACCATCTTCGTATTTATCTTTATTCCAATAGCAGGTATTATCATATCAAGAATTGGGAAAAGCCTGAAGCGAAAATCAGATCGTGTACAGAAAGAGCAAGGTGAATTTCTTTCTACCATGGAAGAAACACTGAGCGGATTGAAGGTTATCAAAGCATTTAATGCTGAGAACCAATTCGGTTCTAAATTCAAGGACTCCACGAATCGGTTTTATCGATTTTCAAACACATTATTAAACAGGCAGAACCTGGCCTCGCCCACAAGCGAATTTCTTGGAATATTAACAATTGCAGCCCTGTTATGGTATGGAGGAAGCATGGTGCTTATCGATAAGACGCTTTCAGGTGGTGCCTTTATTGGTTACATGGCACTGGCCTACCAAATCCTCACCCCGGCCAAAGCAATCTCCAAGGCCAGTTATAAAGTCAGAGCCGGCAATGCGGCGGCTGACAGGGTTTTACAGATCATCGATACAACTTCGACTCTTGAAGATAAAATCGATGCCAAAGAGCTTTCGGACTTTAAGACCTCCATTGAACTCAATAACATAAACTTCAAATATGAGGATGAGTTGGTTCTCAAGGATTTTTCACTCTCCATTGAGAAAGGGAAAACCGTTGCATTGGTCGGGCAATCAGGCAGTGGAAAATCGACCATCGCAAATCTAATAATGCGCTTTTATGATGTAAATGACGGAAGCATAGCGATAGACGGAGTTGATATTAGAGATTTAAGCAAACGGTCATTAAGACAACTTATTGGGTTGGTGACTCAGGACTCCATTTTATTTAATGATTCCGTTAAAAACAATATCAGTCTGGGCAAGCCAGGTTCAAGTGATAACGAAATCATCGAAGCCCTTAAGGTGGCGAATGCATGGGAATTCGTTAAAGATCTCCCGTCGGGCATTGACACCCATATCGGTGATGCAGGGAATAAATTATCGGGCGGACAAAAGCAGCGACTGAGTATCGCACGAGCGGTCTTAAAAAACCCACCGATCATGATCCTGGATGAAGCGACCTCAGCACTCGATACCGAAAGTGAAAGACTGGTTCAGGAAGCCCTGGAAAACATGATGAAAAACAGAACCTCCATTGTTATCGCACATAGGTTGTCGACAATTCAAAGAGCCGATCGTATTGTTGTGATGCAAAAAGGCAAGATTGTTGAGCAAGGCAAACACGACGAACTTCTATCCGCTGCAGGCACCTATCGCAACCTCGTAGAAATGCAAAGTTTTCAATAAAAAAAAAGAGACGAATTGGGGTCCGCCTCTTTCACCATATATTACCACATTTGGGGAAATGGTAACAACGTCGGTTAAGCGTGGTAAAACTACTGCAATAATTCCAAATTACCAAAAAAATATTGCGTTTTGTCGATGATAACATGCATTTCATCGATGTTTTTTATTCTAACTATCTGTATTACAATATTTTATGATTTTAAAATATTTTTAATAAATTTCATGAAAATAGACGTTAAACTTTTCTATTTTATTGCAGTCTAATAAGGAAATCACTATTTGCGTGAAAACCGACGATGAATTAATCGCGAATCTGAAATCGCCTCAAACCAGAGATAATGCCTTTCGAGCATTGATGACGCAGTATAAGGAGCGCTTGTATTGGCATATACGTAAGATGGTAATTTCGCATGACGACACTGATGACGTTCTCCAAAATACATTTATCAAAGTTTATAGAAACATCGATAAATTTAAAGGAGACAGTAAGTTGTATTCATGGATGTATCGCATTGCTACCAATGAGGCTATAACTCAAATCAATAAAAATGCGAAGCGGCATCAAATTTCAAACGAAGAAGTGCAACAAAATGCTGTTCAAAATCTTAAGGCTGATGTATATTTTGAAGGGGATGAAATTCAGTTGAAATTGCAGCATGCCATTGCTACATTACCCGAAAAACAACGCCTGGTTTTTAACATGAAATATTTTGATGATATGAAGTATAAAGATATTTCAGATGTCCTGGAAACCAGTGAAGGCGCCCTTAAGGCATCCTATCATCTTGCTGTGAAAAAAATTGAGCGTTATTTAACAGGCGATTAAACCTTTTATCGTAATTTAAGTCAAAGAGTGTGATGAACAATTCATTAAACAACATAAAGAAACCGGGCTTTAAGGTCCCTGATGGTTATTTTGATCAGGTTGAAGAGGCTGTTTTCAGTCAAATTAAAACGGAAGCCATTAAAGAATCTGTAAATGATTCCGGATTTAAGGCTCCCGACAACTATTTTGACGCCATAGAAGATCAGGTTTTTGATACGATAAAGTCAACTGATACTCCGGTAGTTTCTTTATTTAATCGAAGAAATCTCTACTATGTCTCGGGTATTGCGGCAGCAATTTTAATTCTTTTTGCCGTATTTGTCGATCGAAACGGTGAAACCCCCGACGAGCTGAATTATGAGGTAGTTGAAGACTATATTCTTGATCAGGATCTTAGCTCCTATGAAATAGCATCGTTATTAAGTGAAACCGGCCTTGAAAGCTTAGAATTAGAGATTCAAGAAACCGATCTAACCGAAGAATCACTGGAAGAATACTTATTAGAAAATTTAGATTTAGAAGACATAATTGAACAATAATACCAAGGGCAATGAAACGAATAATTTTATCTCTACTCCTGCTTATGATGAGCTTTTCAAGCTGGGGACAACAGGGAGAAAGAGAAATGCAAAAACGGATAAAAGCACAAAAAGTGGCTTTTATTACGGAACAATTAAATCTATCTCCGGGAGAAGCAGAAAAATTCTGGCCGATATATAACAGTTTTGAAGAAAAGGTGAATAACATGCGCCAAAATGACCTGCGTGAGGTACGTCAGGCTATGCGTCGAGGAAATCTGTCGGATAGTGAAGCGCAAAAACTCCTGGATCAGTTTATGGCTGTTGAAGATAAAATGCATTTAGCGAAAAAACAATTGGTTAAAGATCTCGGTGGTGCTATTCCGCCTCAAAAGATCATCCAGCTTAAATCGGCTGAAGATGCCTTCAATAAAAAGCTATTACAAATGCTCCAAAAAAGACGGGAGAATATGCAAAGGCGTAACAATAGGAACAAACCATAAAAAAAGAGGCTCCGCGCCTCTTTTTTATTTTATTTAAACATCAGTTTAGCCACTCGACCCTTTCCCGCCGCGAACGCTGTGCTGTCATTCAAAAAGCGAATGGTATAGAAGCCTTCATTGGAAAGATGAGTCCAACTCAAACCTCCATCCTGGCTGTAGTCAATGCCTTTGAATCCAACCACCACTAGCTCACTGCCCTCACTTCCGGGAATGTATTGAACACAACTTCGATAACCGGGTCCGCCAGTTATTGTTTCCCAATTCTTTCCACCATCGGTCGTACGTATTTTATTTGCTTCATTCGAGTCGGGATCTGTATAATCCCCACCTATCGCAAATCCCACCTTTTCATCATAAAAATCGATTGAATAGATACCTGTTGTTTCCTTCCCCTGAATAATGGGAGTGTCATAGATTGACCAGCTATTTCCTTTATCCGAAGTAAACAAGACCCGGCTTGACTTACCTCCTGTAGCGACCCAGGCTTTTTCGCCATAAATCGCGATATTGGTATCACTGGCTGCAAATGCTGCCTCACCATCGTTCGCAACCGGTAATTTGTCGCAAGCGATCTTTTGCCATATCTTCCCGCCATCCCTGGTTATCAAAATACTCATACAGGTCGCCGTTGGATCACCGATAGCAATACCCTCGGTTTCATTCCAAAATTCCATAGAATCATAAAAAACCTTTTCATTTTCTTCTTTATAAACCAGTTTTTCCTGGTCTTCCGCAAGGTCATAAAGCAAGGCCGGATTTCCGATACTAATCCCAAATCCGCCATTTCCGGTAAGCGCCAACGCCCTGAAATTTGGTTTAATACTATCGTAAATTATAGGCTTAAGCGGGGTGACAAAAAATTCTTTGCTTCGTCTCGGCAAATCCTCTAGATCTATTTTAAAAAAGGATCCCAGTTCGCCATTTGATGTTAAAAAAGCACCGCCTTGATTGTTTTTTAAAATTTCAAGTGCCCTGACATTAAGACTGCTATCTTGAATAATGGTTTTTATCTCAACTTTTGAAATAATTCGCCTTACCGATGCTTTGTCGGTTTGACATGAAATGAAAAGGAGAATAAAAAAAATGAGGCTATATTTCAATCGTATCATTGGTGATAAATGTAATTAATAAAATCTACCTTTGCGAACTCATATACAGAAAATGCGATTACATAAAAATCTTTGTTTAGCGGTTATCGATGGCCTTCTTGAAATCTTTAATGAGGGTCATTATGCCGATAAGGTGGTTCAGCGCCTGCTAAAACGGGATAAACGATGGGGAAGCCGTGACAGGGGTTTTATTGCCGAAACGGTGTATGAGATCGTTCGATATAAAAGACTTTATTCTGAAATTGCGGAAGTAAAGCAACCCTTTAACCGGGAAGATCTCTGGCGAATATTTGCGGTATGGGCTGTATTGAAAGGGATTCCTTTACCGGATTGGAACCAGTTTCATGGAACACCCAGTCGAAAAATAAAGGGTCGTTTTGATGCGCTGTTAAAAATTAGGGCAAGTCGTGAATCCATTCCAGATTGGATGGATCAATTGGGATTGGAAGAACTCGGAGAAAAAGTCTGGAACCAGGAATTAACCGCTCAGAATAGACCTGCCGATGTGATCCTAAGAGTTAATACCTTGAAAATCGACAAAAACTCACTGATTAAAACACTTGAAAATGAAGGGATAAATACCGAAACCATCCAAGGCTATCCTTCTGCATTAAAACTTGAGGAACGAGCTAATGTGTTCATCACTTCCGCTTTCAAAAAAGGCCTTTTCGAAGTTCAGGATGCTTCATCTCAGTTAGTGGCCGATTATCTCGATGTTGAACCTGGCATGAAGGTGGTTGACAGTTGCGCCGGTGCCGGAGGTAAGTCCTTACATCTTGCAGCATTGATGAAGAATAAAGGTCAGATAATCGCCATGGATATTTATGAAAGTAAATTAAAAAAATTAAAAATTCGTGCCCGGCGGAATGGCGTTCATAATATCGAGACGAGGGTAATCGAATCGACCAAACCCATAAAGAAATTATACCAGAAAGCCGATAGGGTTCTTATAGACGCCCCATGTTCAGGTCTTGGCGTTTTAAGACGAAATCCGGATGCGAAATGGAAACTCGATCTGGAGTTTATAAATCGAATAAAAAAAGTACAGGCCGATATCCTGCTGTCCTATTCCCGAATGGTAAAACCAGGCGGAAAACTGGTTTATGCGACTTGTTCTATTTTACCGTCGGAAAATCATGAGCAAATCGAGAAGTTTTTAAACTCTGAGCAGGGAAAAGACTTTATATTTGTGAAAGAGAAAAGTATCCTGGCCCATCAATCGGGTTATGACGGGTTCTTTATGGCCCAATTGGAACGTAAAAAATAACTTGAATGAAGTACTATTACCTTTTTCTTCTTTTAATCACATCCTCTGCATTCGCACAACCACCCGCCGGATATTACGATTCGGCAAACGGTTTGAGTGGTTACACACTTAAGTCGGCTCTTGAAACCATTATCGATGACGTTAATGATAATAACGGACAACCTTTTCATGACACCTCGGTAACTTATGGTGACCTTTGGACGCTCTATCAAACTTCAGATGTAAGACCTGACGGTTTTGTGTGGGATATGTATAGCGATTGCGATTTTATTTTTGGTACAGATCAGGACAGTGGTACAGGTGGCAATACCGAATGCGATAAATACAATAGGGAACATTCATTTCCGAGGAGTTGGTTTGGTGATGACAGCAATCATCCCATATTTGCCGATCCTTTTCACGTTATTCCCTCGGATAAAAAAGTAAATAGTGAACGCGGTAACCTGGCTTTTGGAGAAGTTGCATCGGCGACTTATACCTCTCTAAACGGTTCGAAAATCGGCTCGAGCAGCCTGGCAGGCCCTACCGGAAATGTTTTTGAACCGGCAAATGAATTTAAAGGGGACATAGCAAGAGGATTCTTCTACTTGGCTGTTCGATACCAGGACGATATCGGTAGTTGGGAGGCCAATGACACTGACGGGGATAGCATGCTTGACGGATCAAGCGACAAAGTCTTTGAGCAATGGGCGCTCGATATGCTGTATAACTGGCATATCAACGATCCGGTTAGCAGTAAGGAACTTGACAGAAATAATGTGATTTTCGGACACCAGGATAATCGAAACCCCTTTATCGATAACCCACAGTACATTTTTGATATCTGGCAGGCCACCCTTTCAACTAACGAATTCGCCATCAGCGATTCGGTTAGAATTTATCCCAACCCCGTTAAAGATGATGTTTTTTATATTAATTCTCCCCAGCCAATAGATGTTCAAATCTATAGTATGCTAGGGCAACGGGTTTCGACTGTCAGCATAAATTCAGATTCGAATTCGGTACGTATCGATAATTTACCGTCGGGACTCTACCTGGTTGAGATGAAATCTGGAGATGTAACTACAACAAGACGCCTGGTTAAGCAATAGGTCCTTGTCAAAGGGATCTGAAACACATTTTATGGATGTTTTAACTGTTGTCGAACAATTATGCGATTCATACAATTTGAATCTGGAGCGCTATCGGTCGGTTTCAGGTGGTGATATCTCCCAGGCCTTTCAACTTACTACTAATAAAGGCAACTTATTCTTAAAACTCAATTCAGATTCAAGTGCAGGGCTGATGTTTGAGGCTGAAGCACTGGGTTTAAAAACCATTTCGGATACACATGTTATCGCTACCCCTGAGGTTATCGGTATTGGCCAAATCGAAAACCAATTCTACATCCTAATGGAAGCCATTGAAACCGATCAAGGGAGCGATGAATCCATGGCCAGATTGGGTAAACAATTGGCACAATTACATCAAATCACAGCCGATCAATTTGGTTTTGAAAATGATAATTTTATCGGCAGTCTGAAACAATATAACGATTGGAAAGACAGTTGGTCAGAGTTTTATATACTAAAAAGATTATTGCCTCAATTGCATCTCGCCGTTGAAAAAGGGTTAATGAAACATGAGGAGGTCCCTTCCGCTGAGCTAATGATGAAATGTTGTGATCGTTTATGCCATGATGTTAAACCTAGCCTGTTGCACGGTGATCTCTGGGGCGGCAATTACCTCATTTCAAAGGATGGTGTGCCCGTTCTTATCGATCCGGCAGTTTATTTCGGTCATCATGAGGTCGATATTGCCATGACGAAGCTTTTTGGTGGTTTTTCAAACGCATTTTATAATGCATACGAAGCCTGTTTTCCCACAACGCCAGGCTATGAAGATCGAATAAGACTTTATCAATTATACTATTTACTGGTTCATCTGAATTTGTTTGGGCTATCGTACTACGGTTCAGTTTCTCGATTGATTAAACAACTGTTTTGATTGTGAATTATTCCGTGAATAACTCCTTAATTATCCTCCGATTATTCTGTTTAAATCTCCTCAAATAAATTAAATTTGATCTTTAAAAATCCATTGAAAAATCTGCTCGAATGATTAATTTCTTCGGAAATCCTAAAAGTAAAGTTTTCGCTGTCCAGACAAAAGCGGACTTATCTGATTCAGATGTCAAAAAATTAAACTGGCTATTCGGAAACCAGCCGCAGATCAAACAAGCATCCCTGGATGCTTTTTTTATTGGTCCCAGGGCCGCCATGATCACACCCTGGAGTACGAATGCTGTTGAAATTACCCAGAATATGGGTGTTTCGGGAATCATTAGAATTGAGGAGTTTACTGCCGTCGATAAGGATTTCTCAGACTTTGATCCGATGATCTCACAAAAATACAACGAACTTGATCAGCATTCCTTTACCATAGATATCATTCCCGATCAAATTAAATCGATCGATGACATAGCCGCATACAATGCTTCAGAAGGATTAGCTCTTAACGATGAAGAGATCGTTTACTTGGAAAATGTTTCAAAGCGCATCGGCAGACCCCTGACCGATTCAGAAGTGTTTGGATTTTCACAGGTCAATTCAGAACATTGTCGCCACAAAATATTCAATGGAACCTTTATTATTGATGGTGAGGAAAAACCTTCTTCGCTCTTCAAACTGATAAAGGAGACGTCAAAACAAAACCCAAATACGATAGTCTCCGCTTATAAGGATAATGTCGCTTTTATTAAGGGTCCAAGAGTTGAACAATTTGCTCCGCATCGTGCTGATGTTCCAGACTATTATAAAACAAGTCGTTTCGAATCAGTAATTTCATTAAAAGCCGAAACTCATAATTTTCCAACCACCGTTGAACCATTTAATGGAGCGGCAACGGGATCTGGCGGTGAAATAAGGGATCGGCTCGCCGGAGGAAAAGGTTCTCTGCCCCTTGCCGGAACTGCTGTTTACATGACAGCATACTCTCGGGTAGAAGCGGACCGACCTTGGGAACATAAGTTTAAAGCCAGACCATGGCTTTATCAAACGCCCTTAGATATTCTGATAAAAGCCTCCAATGGGGCATCCGATTTCGGTAATAAATTCGGTCAACCACTCATTTGTGGTTCTGTTCTAACCTTCGAGCACAACGAAAATAAGCGACAGCTTGGGTACGACAAAGTTATCATGCTTGCTGGCGGAATTGGATATGGTAAGGCTGACCAGGCCCAAAAAGGCAAACCACAACCCGGCGATAAAATCGTCATTCTGGGTGGAGAGAACTACCGTATAGGGATGGGAGGAGCCGCTGTTTCATCGGCTGATACGGGTGAGTTTGAAAGCGGTATTGAATTGAATGCAGTTCAACGTTCGAATCCAGAAATGCAGAAACGGGCTGCTAATGCTATTCGCGGAATGATTGAAAGTGAAACCAATTATATTGTTTCTATTCACGACCACGGAGCGGGAGGTCACTTGAACTGCCTTTCAGAATTGGTTGAGGAAACCGGCGGAAAGATCGATCTGGATGCGCTTCCGATAGGGGACCCAACACTTTCCGATAAGGAAATTATCGGGAACGAATCCCAGGAACGTATGGGACTGGTTATCGACCAGGAACATTTGGAAATGCTCCACCGTATTGCCGATCGTGAACGCTCACCCATGTACACCGTAGGAGATGTTACCGGTGATAACCGGTTTACCTTCGAATCGGCCTCAAGAAATGCCAAACCCATGGATCTCGCACTTAGCGATATGTTTGGAAGTTCACCCCAAACTATTATGAAGGATACGAGCATTCAACAGGATTACAAGCCGGTTGATTTCAATCCTTCAGACTTCTATACGTACCTCGATGAGGTCCTTCAGCTCGAAGCAGTGGCATGCAAAGACTGGCTTACCAATAAAGTTGATCGTTGTGTAGGTGGCAAAGTTGCGAAACAACAATGTGCAGGACAATTGCAACTACCACTTAATAACTGCGGCGTATCAGCTATTGACTTCAATAGTAAACAAGGGATAGCAACATCTATTGGGCATTCTCCCATATCTGGACTTATCGATCCCGTAGCCGGAAGTAGAAACAGTATTACTGAGGCATTGACCAATATAATTTGGGCGCCTATCAAGGACGGAATAAAAGGAGTTTCCCTATCAGCCAACTGGATGTGGCCCTGTAAGAATGAGGGCGAAGATGCCAGACTATATGAAGCGGTAAAGGCTGTTTCTGAATTTTCTATCGCTTTGGGAATTAACGTTCCCACAGGAAAGGACTCCTTGTCGATGAAGCAGAAATATCCCGATGGTGAAGTATTAGCACCAGGAACAGTTATCATCTCAGCGGCAGCGCATTGCGATGCCATAGATAAAGTTGTTGAACCTGTTTTTAGAGCCGATGGCGGCCCTGTATATCATATCAACATTTCACAGGATGATTATCGCATTGGCGGGAGCTCTTTTGCACAAATCCGAAACAGAATTGGTCCGGATGCGCCAAATGTGAAGGATGCGAACTATCTGAAGGTCGTTTTTAATACCATCCAGGATTTGATAAGAAAAGGCAAGATCCTTGCCGGACATGATGTCGCTTCAGGTGGTTTGATCACAACGCTGCTTGAAATGTGTTTTGCCGAACCCGGATTGGGTGCCGAATTGGATTTATCGGAGCTCGGTGCGGTTGATTCGATAAAAATGCTATTCGCTGAGAACGCGTCGATTGTCTTCCAGGCTACAGACAGTTCTGTAGAAAAAACTTTTGAGGATGCGGGTATATCAGCCAAAAAAATTGGACATGTCAATAAAACCGATGTCTTAAGCATCATAAACAATAAAGAAGTCTTCACCATGTCGGTATCCCGTTTAAAGGATGTATGGTATAAAACTTCTGTTTTATTAGATCAACAGCAAACCGCAGGTGATTTGGCCAAGACACGTTTTGAAACCTATAAGAAGCAGCCGTTAGTTTATAAATTTCCGGATCATTTCAACGGAAGGCGACCCGATATAAGTGCTGTAGCTGACAGGCCGAAAGCCGCTGTTCTTAGGGAAAAAGGGAGCAATAGCGAGCGGGAATTGGCCAATATTATGCATATGGCTGGCTTTGATGTCAAGGACGTTCATATGACCGATTTGATCAGCGGAAGGGAAACCCTTGAAGACATTAAATTTATAGGTGCCGTTGGTGGTTTTAGTAATTCCGACGTTTTGGGATCGGCAAAGGGATGGGCCGGTGCTTTCTTATACAATGATAAAGCAAATAACGCATTGCAAAATTTCTTCAAACGTGAAGATACACTTTCGATTGGTATATGTAACGGATGCCAGCTCTTTATGGAACTCGAAGAAATTAATCCCGATCATGAGATACATGGTAAAATGACCTTTAACGATTCGCATAAACACGAAAGCGCTTTTACTTCAGTGACCATAAAAGACAATAATTCAGTAATGCTGTCAACGCTGGAAGGAACGACTCTCGGAGTTTGGATCAGTCATGGTGAAGGTAAATTCGATCTGCCCTATTCTGAAGATCGGTATAATATAATTGCCAAATACGGCTATGCAGATTATCCGGCAAATCCAAACGGTTCAGATTTTAATACCGCGATGATGTGTGATGCCTCAGGCAGACATTTAGTGACCATGCCACACATTGAACGATCGACATATCCCTGGAACTGGGCCTATTATCCCGAGGCACATAAAGACGATGTTTCTCCATGGGTTGAGGCCTTTGTCAATGCAAGAAAGTGGATTGAAGATTATCACTAATTTGGCTATCTTTAAGAAATTTATATCTCTATGAAGAAGTTGATTTTTCTTGCTTTCCTGGTGTGCTTTACGATCAATTATGCCCAGGTTGAAGTAGAAAAACATCATCGTGCCCGCATTTATTTTCAATCCCAGAGCGAACTTCATCATTTGGGTGATCTCGGACTTCCGGTTGATCATGGCATAAAAAAGCCGAATGTATATATCGAATCAGATTTTTCGTCATCAGAGATAAATCGGGCCAGGGAAAATGGCTACCTGATCGAGATTCTTATCGAAGACGTAGCCAACTTCTATCTAGAACAGAACAAACCTTCTGATGTTGCAAGAACCACTCAGAATGCCGATTGTATAAATTCCGGAAGCAATTATCAAACTCCGGTAAATTTTAATGTCTGGCCGGCATCTAATTTTGGAGGTTACTATACCTATTCACAGGTTTTACAGGAATTGGATGATATGGCCGCATTATATCCTAACCTGATCAGCTCGCGGGCAAACATAAGCACATTCACGACAGAAGGCACCGCGAATAATGGAACGAATCCTCCTATTGGCGGCAATACTATTCAATGGGTTAAAATAAGTGATAATCCCAACTCGAATTCCGAGGGTGAACCCCAGATTTTATATACCTCTATTCACCATGCACGGGAGCCAGCAAGTCTTTCACAATTGCTGTTCTATATGTGGTACCTTCTTGAGAATTATAACTCAGATCCAGAAGTTCAGGCCATTGTTGAAAATACAGAGCTCTATTTCGTTCCTGTTGTTAATCCTGATGGGTATTTATACAACGAACTTACAGCACCGAATGGTGGCGGACTCTGGAGAAAGAACAGAAAAAACACCAATGGTGTTGATAACAACCGAAATTATGATTACCATATTAATGGTGATCCCAACAACACTACCTGGGGTGGGCCAGGCTCGTCCGCCAATCCGAGTTCATCTCTTTATCATGGAACCGGGCCTTTTTCGGAAGTTGAAAATCAGGCTATAAAGTGGTTTGTTGAACAACATGATTTTGTTTTAGCTTTAAACAACCATACTTTCGGAGAACTGGTGTATTATCCTTTCGGATATGACGATGTCCCAACCCCGGATGATGATATCTTTCGGGGCATTACCGAGGTTCTTGTTTCTGAAAATGGCTACACTCCCATTCGTGATTTTCCTTTTGCCGGAGATAGTGATGATTTCATGTACGGAACTGTGGGTACCCATCAGAAAATCTTTGCTATGACACCTGAAATATCAACCAGTTTCTGGCCGGCCCAGGCGAATATCGAATCCATATGTAAAGACATGATGTTTACCAATTTAACAGCGGCACAACTTGTTGGTAATTATGGCACTATTATAAACACATCTGACCCGTTTATAAATTCATCATCTTCTCAAGCCAATTATGAAATCCAACGACTCGGGTTGCAGGATCCTGGAAATTTTACCGTAAGTGTTAATCCAATATCAACCAACATCGTCTCCGTTGGATCAGCTGTCTCTCATAACGGTTTAAATTTTATGGAAAGTATTTCCAATACTATTAGTTTGAACCTTGATCCGCTTATCAATCCGGGAGATGAGGTGACCTACGAGTTGATCATTGATAACGGATTATTCGAAAAGACGATATTAGTAACGCGTTATTTCGGTCAGCCCGTAACACTTTTAAACGATCCCGGGGACGATGTGATCCCAAACTGGAACCTGACATCATGGTCGGCCACAACCGAAGATTTTGTTTCTGCCAATAGTTCAATAACCGACTCCCCAAATACGGTTTATGCTAATAACGCAAATTCAGATATTGTCCTTATCAATCCAATTGATTTGACAGGTGCTATAGCTGCAAATCTCAGTTTTCAAGCCAAATGGGAAATCGAGGACGGTTTCGATTATGCGCAAATTGAAGTTTCAACCGACAATGGATTGAGTTGGATACCTCAGTGCGGACTATTTACCAATAATGGTTCGGGGAATCAATCGGGGGCTACAAATGAACCTGTTTATGACGGTTTTCAGACCGATTGGGTATTGGAAAGCATTGATTTAAGTGATTACCTCAATCAATTTATATTGTTGCGCTTTAATCTGGTCTCGGATGGAAGTGTGCGTGAAGATGGTTTTTATTTCGATGATCTAGAGGTCAAAATTATTCAGGACAATCTCAGTTTGAATGAATCTGAATTTGACGACATCACAATTTATCCCAATCCGGTAAATGATGAGATTTATATTAAATCCACGGCTCACGATTATTCGGCCACTTTATATTCCATACATGGCCAACAAATCATGTATCAGGCTGAACTTACGGGCTCAAGCAGACTTGATCTAAGTGGTTTTGCAAGCGGATTATATATCTTACAACTTCAAACCAATACTAAACAACAGGTTTTCAAAATCATTATTGATTAATATTGAGCGACTTTAATGGGAATTTGAAAAGCTATATAATTTTCATACTTTGCATAGCACCTTAATTAACCAATTCTATGACTGAGATTACAAGGCTTTTTGATTTCGCCTATTATCAGCTTGATAAACATAATCTTGATGCAGCATTCGTAACAAAAAAGGACGGTAAGTGGATCGAAACCTCCTCACGGGAATATATCGACAAGGCCAATGCAGTTAGTCGGGCCCTTCTAAAAATGGGCGTTCAGAAAAATGATAAAATCGCCGTGATTTCATCGACTAACCGAACCGAATGGAATATCATGGATATCGGTATTTTACAGGTGGGAGCGCAGAATATTCCGATTTATCCCACTATTTCAGCCGAAGATTACGAATATGTACTTAATCACAGTGAATCTATCTACTGCTTCGTATCTGATTCGGAAGTACTTGAAAAAGTGAATAAGGTAAAAGCAAATACGCAGCTTAAAGAAGTTTACTCGTTCGATAAAATTGAAGGTTGTAAGCACTACTCTGAGTTATTTGAAATCGGAAAGGAAGAATCGAATCAGAAAGAAGTTGAAGCGCGCAAAGCTGAGGTCAGGCCTGAAGATCTCGCGACGATTATCTATACCTCAGGAACAACAGGAAGGCCAAAAGGGGTCATGTTATCCCATCACAATATCACCAAGAATGCACTTGACTCGATCAAGCGGTTGCCCGACATCAGCCCGGGGACAACAGTGCTGAGTTTCCTCCCCATTTGTCACATTTTTGAACGCGTGCTTATATATGTCTACCAGTATGCGGGCACGACAATTTACTATGCTGAGAGTATCGAAAAAATAGGTGAAAATATCCGGGAGGTCAAACCAAAATTGATGAGTGTTGTCCCGAGGCTGCTCGAAAAATTATTCGATAAAATATTTGCCAAGGGAGAAGAACTCGGGGGTATTAAGAAAATGCTCTTTTATTGGGCTGTTCGACTTGGAGAGAAATGGGAACCTTATGAACAAAATGGCTGGTGGTACGGCTATCGATTGAATATTGCCCGTAAATTGATATTTAGTAAATGGCAGGCGGCACTGGGTGGAAATCTCAAAACAATGGTTTCTGGAAGTGCGGCACTTCAACCCAGACTTTCTCGCATCTTCAGCGCTGCAGGAATACAGGTTATGGAGGGGTATGGTTTGACAGAAACATCTCCGGTTGTATCGGTCGGTATGTATAAGGACGGATTTTATAAGGTGGGTACAGTAGGACGACCGATCGATGATATTGAAGTCAAAATAGCTGATGACGGGGAGATCTTAATTAAAGGGCCCAATGTTATGATGGGCTATTATAAGGACCCTGATCTTACGGCTGAAGTGATGAGCGGTGAGTATTTCCATACTGGTGATAAGGGTATGATCGATGAGGACGGATTTTTAAAAATTACAGGTCGGAAAAAGGAAATGTTCAAAACATCCGGAGGAAAATATGTAATCCCAACACTCTTGGAAAATGAATTAAAACAATCGAGGTTTATCGAACAGATCATGGTTGTTGGTGAAGGTGAAAAAATGCCGGCAGCATTGATTCAACCCAACTTCGATTTCGTTCGCGATTGGATTGAACGCAAGGAAGTGAATGTTGGAACCTCTCTTGAAGAAATTGCCAACTCCGAAATAATCATCGCAAGATTTCAAAAGGAAATCGATAAGTGTAATGCTAAATTTGGCAAGTGGGAACAGATAAAACGATTCGAACTTACCCCTGAAATATGGTCGATAGATGGTGGTCACCTCACACCTACCATGAAAATGAAACGCGATAAAATTAAAGAGAAATACCTTGCTCTTTACGAAAATATCTACCGTTCTTAACACGCCTTCTCTATTCAACTCTTAGTCTTATAAATACGATTAAATTTTATTAATTTATTATGCATGCATAATAAATTTTTGTATATTTGAGGTCACAGATCTTCCTATGAAAGAAAAGACAATTGATTACGTATTGCGTACTACCTGGTTATCGGTTAAAAAGATGTATAATGAAGAGGCCGCCAAGTTCGAAAGTACCATGGCCACAGGATTTACCCTCTTAAGTATCGATCCCGAGGATGGAACGCCATCTACTGCATTGGGTCCGAAAATGGGCATTGAAGCCACCAGTTTGTCACGCATATTAAAAAGTATGGAAGAACGTGGTTTAATAGAACGAAGACCGAATCCGAATGACGGAAGAAGCGTCCTGATTCATCTCACCGAATTTGGCAGAGAGAAGCGCGAATATTCAAAGGAACGTGTCTTAACCTTTAATCAGACCATCAGGCAACATCTTACCGATGAAAAAATAAATCACTTCTACGAAGTGACTGAAGTGATTAACGAAATGATAGCAAATAAAAAGATATACAACCAGAATTCACCAGTGAAATAATATGAGTAAACGAACAATTAATAAGATAGCCGTAATCGGTTCCGGTATTATGGGAAGCGGGATCGCTTGTCATTTTGCAAATATCGGTGTCGAAGTTTTGCTGTTAGATATAGTTCCCAGAGAACTGACGGCCAATGAGAAAGATAAAGGTCTGACCCTTGAAGACAAAGTGGTAAGAAATCGATTGGTTAATGATTCACTTCGAAATGCATTGAAGTCAAAACCATCCCCCATTTATCATCAGAAATTTGCCAGCCGCATCAGGACTGGAAACCTTGAAGATGATATTTCAAAGGTTTCCGAAGTCGATTGGATCATCGAAGTCGTTGTTGAACGCCTTGATATTAAGAAGCAGGTTTTTGAAAAACTGGATACCCATAGAACTCCGGGAACATTGATCACTTCTAACACATCAGGAATACCGATCAAATTTATGAGCGATGGGCGAAGCGAAGACTTTCAGGCCCATTTCTGCG
The DNA here is from genome assembly GCA_013003555.1 of Flavobacteriaceae bacterium. Taxonomy (GTDB): domain Bacteria; phylum Bacteroidota; class Bacteroidia; order Flavobacteriales; family Flavobacteriaceae; genus SHLJ01. The sequence goes on along the minus strand of JABDIV010000090.1, from coordinate 160,947 downwards.
GTACTCACTTCTTTAATCCGGCGCGATACCTGAAACTATTTGAAATCATTCCCGGACCCAAAACCAAAACAGAGGTTCTCGATTTTTTAAATGGATACGGTGAACAATTCCTTGGAAAAACCTCGGTAGTAGCCAAAGACACTCCTGCCTTTATCGGTAACCGTATTGGAATTTTTGGAATCCAGTCTCTCTTTCATCAGGTGAAGGATCTGGGATTGACCATTGAGGAAGTCGATAAACTTACCGGGCCTGTAATCGGGCGACCGAAATCGGCAACATTCCGAACCGTAGATGTTGTTGGATTAGATACTCTGGTGCACGTGGCGAACGGTATTTATGAAAACTGTCCAGATGATGAGGCGCATGATTTATTTAAAATACCGGATTTTATCGAATCCATGATGGCCAATAAATGGCTTGGAAGTAAATCGGGACAAGGTTTTTATAAAAAGAACGTGTCGGCTGATGGCAAAAAAGAGATTTTATCACTCGATCTTGATACTTTAGAATATCGCTCAAAAAAGAGAGCATCGTTTGGAACATTGGAATTGACCAAGTCGATCGATAAGGTGATCGATCGTTTTCCTGTTCTCGTTGATGGAAAAGATAAAGCCGGTGAATTCTACAGAAAGAATTTCGCGGCAATGTTCGCATATGTGTCCAATCGCATTCCTGAAATAACCGATGAACTCTACAAGATAGACGATGCCATGAAGGCCGGTTTTGGATGGGAGCACGGACCCTTCCAAATATGGGATGCAATAGGTCTTGACAAGGGAATCGCGATCATGAAAGATGTTGGCCTCTCCCCTGCCGATTGGATCAATGAAATGAAAGCCTCGGGACATATGTCGTTCTATACAGTTGTTGATGGTGCCACTCATTTTTATGACATTAAAAGCAAAACACATATTAAAAAACCTGGACAGGATGCCTTCATCATCTTAGACAATATCAGAAAGTCGAATGAAGTATGGAAGAATTCAGGTGTTGTCATTGAAGATATTGGTGACGGTATAATAAATGTTGAGTTCCAATCGAAAATGAATACCATAGGCGGAGATGTACTCGCCGGATTAAATAAGGCAATTGACCTTGCTGAGGCCGATTTTCAGGGCTTAGTAGTTGGAAATCAGGCTGCAAATTTTTCAGTTGGTGCCAATATAGGTATGATATTTATGATGGCGGTCGAGCAAGAATACGATGAGCTCAACATGGCTATCAAGTATTTCCAGGATACTATGATGCGCATGCGGTATTCATCTGTTCCAACGGTAGCAGCTCCTCACGGCATGACCCTTGGAGGTGGTTGCGAGCTGTCAATGCATGCCGATAAGGTCGTGGCCGCAGCCGAAACTTATATAGGACTGGTAGAATTTGGCGTGGGTGTTATTCCCGGCGGTGGGGGTTCAAAAGAAATGACCTTGAGGGCTTCAGACACCTTCCATAAAAATGACGTCGAGCTCAATGTTCTTCAGGAATATTTCCTCGCTATTGGAATGGCAAAAGTAGCAACCTCGGCATATGAAGCCTTTGACTTTGGTGTTTTGCAAAAAGGCAAAGACATTGTTGTTGTCAATAAAGACCGGCAACTAGCTATGGCAAAATCTTATGCCAAACTCCTGTCAGAACAAGGTTATACCAAGCCCATTCAACGTTCCGATATCAAAGTTTTGGGTAAGCAGGCCTTAGGGATGTTCCTGGTTGGAACCGACTCGATGGAAGCTGGAAAATATATTTCGGAACATGATAAAAAGATCGCAAACAAATTGGCTTATGTCATGGCAGGTGGTGATCTGTCTGAACCAACATTGGTCAGTGAACGCTATTTGCTGGATCTGGAGCGAGAGGCCTTTTTAAGTCTTTGTACAGAACGAAAAACGCTGGAACGTATTCAACACATGTTAAAAACCGGTAAACCATTAAGAAATTAAAAAGATGAAAACTGCATATATAGTTAAAGGTTACAGAACAGCCGTTGGAAAGGCACCACGCGGACTTTTCCGATTTAAGCGGCCTGATGAATTAGCGGCTGAAACGATCGAATTTATGATGGAAAAGGTTCCGCAATTAGACAAAACACGGATTGATGACGTGATTGTTGGAAATGCAATGCCGGAAGCTGAGCAAGGCCTTAATGTGGGTCGGCTTATTTCGCTTATGGGACTTAAAATTGAAGATGTACCCGGAATGACCGTTAATCGTTACTGCGCGTCGGGATTGGAAACCATCGGAATCGCTACTGCGAAAATACAGGCTGGCATGGCCGATTGTATAATCGCCGGTGGTGCAGAAAGTATGAGCTATATCCCAATGGGTGGCTACAAACCAACTCCTGATTATGAGATCGCGATAAGCGGTAATGAAGACTACTACTGGGGTATGGGGCTAACTGCAGAAGCAGTTGCCAATCAATTTAATGTTTCACGGGAAGATCAGGATTCATTCGCCTACAACTCACATATGAAGGCATTAAAAGCGCAAGCAGAAGACCGCTTTCAGGACCAGATAGTCCCAATAAACATAGAACATGTTTACGTTGATGATAACGGGAAAAAAGCTTCGAAATCATATACCGTAAATAAAGATGAAGGTCCGCGTAAAGGCACAAGTCTTGAGGCTTTGGCAAAATTACGCCCTGTTTTCGCGGCTGGTGGAAGCGTAACTGCCGGAAACTCATCGCAGATGAGCGACGGTGCTGCGTTTGTGTTGGTAATGAGTGAAGATATGGTTAAGGAGTTAAACCTTGAACCGGTTGCCCGACTGGTCAATTATGCCGCTGCCGGAGTAGAGCCCCGTATCATGGGTATCGGACCGGTTAAAGCCGTTCCAAAGGCATTAAAACAGGCCGGACTTGATCTTAAAGACATCGAACTCATCGAGCTAAACGAAGCCTTTGCATCACAATCGTTGGCCGTTATCCGCGAATTAAACCTCAACCAGGACCTGATCAACGTGAATGGCGGTGCGATTTCCCTCGGTCATCCGTTAGGTTGTACAGGCGCAAAACTTTCTGTTCAATTGTTTGATGAAATGCGGAAACGCGACATGAAAGGCAAGTATGGTATGGTAACCATGTGCGTTGGTACCGGACAAGGGGCTGCTGGTATTTTTGAATTTTTGAATTAAACGAATTAATATTTTATAAAATGGAAACTTTGGAAAAAGATATTTTACGTGGTGGTCAGTTTTTAGTCAAAGAAACGAACTGTGATGATGTTTTTACACCGGAAGATTTTAATGAGGAACAGCAAATGATGAAGGATGCGGTGATCGAATTTAATGATCGTGAAATCATTCCGTTTCAAAACCGATTTGAAGCCAAGGACTATGCATTTACTGAAGAATGCATGCGAAAGGCCGGTGATCTTGGATTTCTTGGCGTAGCAGTACCAGAAGCCTATGGTGGACTGGGTATGGGATTTGTATCAACCATGTTGGTTTGTGATTATATCTCAAGTGGAACCGGTTCCTTTAGTACAGCTTTCGGTGCGCATACCGGAATCGGAACCCTGCCAATTACCCTTTATGGAACCGAGGAACAGAAACTGAAATATGTTTCAAAACTGGCAACAGGAGAATGGTTCGGTGCCTATTGTCTTACAGAACCGGGAGCCGGTAGTGATGCCAATTCAGGTAAAACTACCGCCGAACTTACGGCTGACGGCAAACATTATAAGATCAACGGGCAGAAAATGTGGATCTCCAATGCTGGTTTCTGTAGTTTATTTATCGTATTTGCTCGTATTGAAGATGATAAATACATAACAGGATTTATCGTTGAAAACAATCCCGAGAATGGAATCGTTCTTGGTGAGGAAGAGCATAAACTGGGAATAAAGGCTTCCTCTACCCGACAGGTCTTTTTTAATGATTGTATGGTCCCTGTTGAAAATATGCTCGGGGAGCGTGGTCAGGGTTTTAAAATCGCTATGAATGCTCTTAATGTGGGACGTATCAAACTGGCTGCTGCCTGCCTCGACTCACAACGACGAATTACTACCGCCTCAACACGATATGCAAACGAAAGAAAACAATTTAAAACACCTATCGTGGAATTCGGAGCTATCAAATGGAAATTGGCCGAAATGGCGACCAATGCCTATGCCTGTGAATCGGCTAGTTACCGGGCCGCTAAGAATATTGAAGATCGGATTGCTATTCGATTGGCTTCAGGAAATTCCCATCAAGAAGCCGAATTAAAGGGTGTAGAGGAATATGCGATTGAATGTTCTATTTTAAAAGTTGCGGTTTCAGAAGATGTCCAGAATTGCTCTGATGAAGGCATTCAGATCCTTGGCGGCATGGGCTTCTCGGAAGAAACCCCAATGGAAGCTGCTTGGCGTGATGCACGGATCACGAGAATTTATGAAGGCACCAACGAGATCAACAGGATACTATCGGTAGGCATGCTTGTCAAGAAAGCCATGAAAGGCCATGTTGACCTGCTTGGTCCGGCCACGAAAGTCGCTGACGAACTTATGGGCATCCCTTCCTTTGATACGCCTGATTATTCTGAATTGTTTTCAGAAGAAAAAGAATTAATCGGCAGACTGAAAAAGGTATTTCTAATGGTGGCCGGAGCAGCTGTTCAAAAATACGGCCCGGAACTAGAAAAACACCAGCAATTGCTTCTTGCATCATCCAACATCCTGATTGAAATTTATCTTGCTGAATCAGCACTTTTGCGCACAGAAAAAAATGCCAAACGCTTCGGTGAAGACAAACAGAAAGAACAAATCGCTATGGCCAAATTGTATTTGTACAATGCAAGTGAGATCATTACTAAAAATGCACGTGAAGGAATAATTTCATTTGCGGAAGGTGATGAACAGCGCATGATGCTCATGGGACTTAAGCGATTTACCAAGTATACAAATTATCCCAATGTAGTGCAATTGCGGCATACCATTGCCGATAAACTTAAAGCCGAAAATAAATACTGCTTCTAGTTTAGAAATCAAAGTTTAGTGAATTAAAAGGCCATTTTCGATATTTTGAAAATGGTTTTTTTATATGGAACAGTCCGTAATGGATTCGTGAAATGATCGTTTTAATGTAAAATAAATTATCCGTGAATTGATCCCAAGATTAATTATATTTATGTTCATTAAAATTCTTACTCATGCCGCGATTTGTTTTATTGGGTATTTTCCTTATTTCATTCATTGGTTTCTCTCAACCCGATACAGAAGTGTTTTTATTCGATCTCGACCGATCTGGCGATGGTTTCAAATTGAGAAATTACAAAAATGTAAGCGAAAATAAAGGTTATGATAATCAGCCGTCATTCCTCGATAATAACACCTTACTCTTTTCTTCGACAAGAAAAGGACAGACCGATATTGCCAAATTCAACCTTCAATATGGAGTTAAATCCTGGCTAAATTTCACACCGGGAAGTGAATATTCACCGATAAAAATCCCTGGCGAAAATGCGGTTTCTGCTATTCGACTTGATGAAGACGGAACGCAGCAATTATTCAAATACAATCTTTCAAACGGGGAGTCGAAACTTTTAATCAGTGACCCTGTTGTGGGTTATCAAATTTGGTACAGCGATGACATTTTAATCGCTTCGATCCTGGAGGAAGATGGCTTATCCCTTATTGCGCAATATTTTAAAGAGGATAAATATTATAAGCTTCAAAAGAAAGTTGGGCGCTCCCTGCATAAGATACCTGATTCGAACCGAATAAGTTATATCTCAAAGGAAGATGATAATCTCTGGGAGATCAAATCCCTTGATCCGATTTCAGGATCTACAGAAGGCATCATGGGTACATTACCCGAACAAGAGGATATGTGCTGGTTACCTGACGGTACCATACTTATGGGATATGAGGACATATTATATACGTTTCGGCCCGAAAAGGACGTCGACTGGATTGAACAGCTGCGGTTGTCTGACTATAACATTACAAATATTTCGAGGCTGGCTGTAAGTCCTGATGGATCAAAATTAGCTGTAGTTGGAGAAGGCGGTCTGAATTCGAAAGCCGACGATCAAACTGAAATTCTAAAACCGTCGCTTGAAAATATAGCGTGGATCGCAGGAAACTGGCGAGGCGAAGCACTTGGTGGCATTGCTGAAGAAAACTGGAGTCAACCCAATGGTGATTCGATGATGGCGACTTTCAGAATTATAAAAGACGACAAGGTAATGTTCTATGAAATCGAGATTATCCGTGAAGTGAATAATACACTTATTCTTCAACTTAAACATTTTAACAATGATCTTACAGGCTGGGAAAGCAAAGATGAAACCGTCGATTTTCCCTTAAAAAATATCTTTAAAAACAAAGTTGTTTTTGAGGGTATGACCTTTGAACGCCTGGATGAAACACATATGAATGTCTATGTGGATGTCGATAACGAAGGTACGACAAGCACACTTAAATTTGAATATACCAGACAATAACATGAAATATCTAACTTTTGCACTACTCCTAGTGTTCAGCCTTAATTCCTTTGGGCAAACCGATCAGAAAATCTATAATATTATCGAAGCCGTTTCTTCTGAAAATCTCAGAAATGATGTCAAAATACTTGCCGATTTCGGAACGCGTCATACGCTAAGTGATACGGTATCAAATACCCGCGGTATAGGTGCCGCAAGACGATGGATCAAGTCAGAATTCGATAAAATATCGGCCGATTGCAACAACTGTCTCGAGGTGTTTTACCAAAAGAACTTCGTGCCGAAAGGAGATGGCGCTCGCATTGTTAAAGATGTTTGGGTTGTAAACGTGGTTGCCATCCAACGCGGGAGCAAATTTCCCAATCGGTTTATCATTATGAGCGGGGATATCGATTCCCGTGTTTCTGACCCCACTGATTACACCTCCGATTCACCCGGAGCAAACGACAATGCCTCAGGAATGGCAGGTGCCATTGAGGCGGCCCGTGTACTCAGCAAATATCAATTTGAAAGCAGTATTATCTATACAGGCCTCTCCGGTGAAGAGCAGGGATTATACGGTGGCAAAGGATTAGCAGAATATGCCAAAGAGAAAGGTTGGAATATTATCGGCATTCTTAATAACGACATGATCGGGAATATTAAAGGCGTTGACGGGGTGATAGATAACCGGACATTCAGAATATTTTCAGAACCCGTACCTCCTACTGAAACTGAGCGTCAAAGACGCTCACGCCGTTTTTATGGTGGTGAGGTTGACGGCATATCGCGTCAATTGGCACGTTACGTGCACAAAACAACCCTTACCTACATGCCCGAGATGAACCCCATGATGGTTTATCGCCTCGATCGATTTGGTCGTGGTGGTCATCACCGGCCATTTAATGATGTGGGATATGCCGGGATAAGGATCATGGAGGCACATGAAAACTACACCCAGCAGCATCAGGATATCCGGATAGAAAACGGCATTGCTTATGGAGATACCTTCGAACATGTCAACTTTGAATATGCTAAAAAACTTACGGCTGTCAATGCGATTAATTTGGCGAGTATAGCCGCAGCTCCGCCGCCACCGGAAAATGTAAAAATCGGCGGTATTGTTGAACCTTCGGTTAAATTTAAATGGGATAAGGTCGATGGCGCCTCAGGTTATAAGATCTACTGGCGTGATACAACGTCACCAACATGGGACCACAGCCGCTATGTGGGCGATGTCGGTGAGTTTACATTAGAGGGAATCGTGATCGATAACTTCTTTTTTGGCGTCGCATCTGTTAACGCCGAGGGCTATGAAAGCATGGTTGTCTTTCCTGGTTCAACCTTTAGAAATTAAAATCTTAGAATGACAAAGCCGGAACTATTTTTTGAACGCGCTGTCGACTGGTATGATTGGCTTTTAACCAATCATAACCAGAGTAATGGGGTTTATCTTATCTTTTATAAACTTGAAATGAATATCACCACAATGCGATGGGAGGAAGCTGTACGTGTTGCCCTGTGTTTTGGATGGATCGATTCGACAGTTAAAAGTCTTGGTAACGGTAAACGGCGACAATATTTTTGTCCGAGGAATCCGAAAGCATCGTGGAGTGCCTTAAACAAAAAACATGTCAAGGAATTATCACAAAAGGGACTCATGCATGAAAGCGGTCTTAAATTGATTGAAATCGCAAAAAAAAATGGAGCCTGGTCTTATATGGATGACGTTGAGCAAGGCATTATTCCTAATGATTTAAAAAAGGCATTTAACTCGAATCCTCAAGCATCCGAAAATTATCAAAATTTCTCCAGAGGCTATCAGAAGTCTTATTTGTCCTGGCTTAAACAAGCCAAAAGGGAAGAAACAAGGGCAAGACGAATTGAAAAAATAATCGAGTACTGCAAGAAAAATATGAAAACCCCGGGCTGGTAGATTTAATACGTCAACGTCCGAACCATTCTTTTGAAATAGTCTACTTACAATTCTATTAAACGGTAATAAAAAAATAAATAACTCGGATCTTCATTCAATTAAAGACCGCTGATATAACTTCCGTATAAATCTTTAAACTGAAGGCCTTCGTTAAAACGATATTTCGAGAGTTTTTTGAACTGGACTAAACCCCATAACACAAATTCCTTTAAGAAATACTGATCGCTTTCAACGGTATCCGGTTGATATTTCTGTATAAGATCACTCAAGGGCTTAATGGAATCGAGTGTATCTTGATATTCTTCATCTGAAATGCCATCCAGCAATTCAAAACCACTACCCTCAAAAAACCAACTAACGAGATCATCGTACGGACCTGCCTCATCGGTTTTTTCTAATTTTTCGATCCTGGGGAAAAATTGTGGGAAAAGCGTTTGAATCGCATTTTCAACTAAAGAATTGGCGACAAAATCAGCACCCTCCTGCTCACCTTCATATACCAGCTCAACCTTTCCGGTTATTGCAGGAATGACACCAATAAAATCGGCCAGGCGCACCGTCGTTTCAGAGTCGCCTGATTTCAATGCTCTATGCTCGGCAGTGCTAAGAAGATTTTCAAAAGCGGTAATGCTCATCCTGGCACTTACTCCGCTTTTAACATCGACGTATTCACTTTTTCTGGCTTCAAATCCGATTTGTTCTAAAAGGTCCATTGCCAATTCGGGAACATAAACATGCTCGGTCTGCTCACGAACAAGTTCTGCCTCCTGCTGAGTAATTGTTTTGGCCGTGTCGATCGTGTCCGGATAATGAGTCAGGATCTGTGATCCGATTCGATCTTTCAAGGGGGTTACTATACTTCCCCTATTCGTATAATCCTCTGGATTCGCCGTAAAAACAAATTGAATATCCAAAGGCAACCGCAATTTAAATCCACGAATTTGCACATCACCCTCCTGAAGGATGTTGAATAGCGCTACCTGGATACGAGCTTGTAAATCGGGTAACTCATTAATTACAAAAATCGAACGATTTGCTCTGGGAATCATACCATAATGAATAACCCGATCGTCGGCATAGCTCAGTTTTAGATTTGCCGCTTTAATAGGGTCGACATCACCGATCAGATCAGCAATGGTCACATCGGGTGTAGCCAGTTTCTCAGCGAAACGGTCCTCCCTGTACAGCCATATAATCGGGGTATTATCGCCCTGAGCCATTATTTTTTCGCGCGCATACCTGCTAATGGGATGAAACGGATCATCATTTATCTCTGATCCTTCCACAACAGGGATGTATTCATCAAGGAGGTTAACCATCAACCTGGCCAGGCGTGTTTTAGCCTGACCACGGAGTCCCAGTAAGTTTATATTGTGTCGTGATAAGATGGCCCTTTCGAGTTCAGGAATAACGGTATTATCATAACCGTGTATCCCTTCAAATGAGTTGACATCCTCTTGTATATTTTGAATGAGGTTTTCCCGCAGCTCGTCTTTTATCGATCGGCTTTGGTAACCGGCTTTCTTTAAATCACCTAAGGTCTTTAAATCGTTCCAATTCATTTTTATCCTTTAATTCGTTTTTTTCTGTTTGTTTCATAGTCTTCGAAGATCATTTCTCCGAGTCCTTTCAAGCCTGTATAAAAGGCTTTTCCCTGGTTCGCCAAGGTAAATTCCCTTACAAATTGCATAAGGTAGTCATCCCGTGCAATCATAAAGGTGGTGATGGGAATATGCAATTTGCGGGCCTGCCGTGCCATGGCATAGCATTTATTCACGATATGTGGATCGAGTCCAAAACTGTTCTTATAATATTCGCCATCAGGCAATCGCAAACAGCTTGGTTTACCATCGGTTATCATAAAAATCTGTTTATTGGTATTTCGCTTTCGTCTCAGCATATCCATCGCCAGTTCAAGTCCGGCCACCGTATTAGTGTGATAAGGCCCTACTTTTAGATATGGCAAGTCTTTTATGGCTATGGGCCATGCATCATTGCCAAACACCAAAATATCAAGGGTGTCTTTGGGATAACGGGTCGTGATCAATTCGGCCAGGGCCATGGCAACCTTCTTCGCCGGTGTTATACGATCTTCACCATATAAGATCATGCTATGACTGATATCGATCATTAAAATGGTACTCATCTGGGACTTATGATGGGTTTCTTCTACCACCAAATCATCTTCAGTAATATTAAATGAACCGAGTCCGTGGTTGATCTGTGCGTTTTTTAAACTCTCAGTCATCGAAACCTTATCAAGTGCATCCCCAAAACGAAAGTTTCTGAAATCACCAGTATGCTCATCACCTTGTCCTGCATCCTTACTGCGATGGTGTCCGGCTCCACTTCGCTTAATCTTACCAAAAATCTGATCGAGGGCCTGTTGACGTATAGCCCGCTCGGTCTTAGCGGTAATAGCCATTCCCGAATTGCCTTCAGCATCAATCTCTTCTTTTACATATCCTTTTTTCTTGAGATCTTCGATGAAGTCATCAATGGTATAGTTTTCGTCTGTCAATTCATATTCCTTATCCAATTCGCGGAGCCAATCGATAGCTTCGTCAAAATCACCGGAAGTATGAGTGATCAATTCCTTGAAGATCTCGAAAAGTTTTTCAAATGGTGATTGATCAGGAGCTGAATATGGCTTGAAAATAAAACCTGATCTTGGACTTTTTTCTGACATAGCTGTGTAAAAATAAGGCTTTTTAATTTATCTTGAGTTTCAACTTAACAAGGCTTTAAGAATTCTATTTACCTTTTTCATTACCTTTAGACACTTCTTACTCAAACCAAAAAAATTTAGAATGAAAAAACTAGTTTTTCTGCTGCTTCTTTCATGTTCCATGATGTTGCCGGCTCAGGAAATTTCCATGGATCTTTTAAAGAATATGAGACCTCGAAATATAGGACCCGGTGGTATGTCTGGCCGTGTAACCGCAATTGATGTTGTACACACAAACCCCGATATTATGTATGTTGGAACAGCTTCTGGCGGTCTTTGGAAATCGACTTCGGGCGGTATTAAATGGGATCCCATTTTTGACGACCAGGTCACAGCTTCTATCGGGGCTGTCGCTATCCAACAATCCAATCCCAGCGTTATTTGGGTAGGAACCGGAGAGGGTAATCCCCGAAATAGTTTGAATGGTGGATACGGTATTTATAAATCGCTTGATGGGGGGAAAACCTGGAAATCGATGGGCCTTGAAAAGACGCGTCATATTCACCGCGTCATCATTGATCCCACAAATCCCAACGTTGTTTATGTGGGTGCAATAGGGTCGCCCTGGGGCATTCATCCAGAACGTGGGGTTTTCAAAACCATTGACGGAGGAAAATCCTGGAAGAAGATTTTGTTTGCCAATAATAAAACAGGAACGGCCGACCTGGTTATGGATCCAACTAATCCGAATAAGCTCATTGCAGCGATGTGGGAACACAAAAGGGATCCCTGGTTTTTTAAATCAGGCGGTGAAGGTTCAGGTTTACATATTACTCATGACGGTGGTGAAACCTGGAAAAAGATAACTTCTGAAGATGGACTTCCAAAAGGGGAACTCGGACGTATCGGTATAGCTATTGCACCAAACAAACCAAATATTATTTATGCCCTTATCGAGGCAAAGAAAAATGCATTTTATAAAAGTACTGATGGCGGACTCAAATGGCGTAAGGTCAATGATAATGATGACATCGGGAATCGACCGTTTTATTATTCCGAGATCTATGTTGATCCGGATAATGAGAACCGAATTTACTCGATATTTACATATGTCAATGTCTCGGAAGATGGTGGCAAGTCCTTTGATGAACTCATGCCGGCTTATGGCGTCAGTAACGGCGTTCATCCTGATCATCATGCCTGGTGGATTCATCCTGAGAATGGCCAGTTTATGATAGATGGTAACGACGGTGGTATGAATATTACCAAAGATGGCGGTAAAACCTGGCGATTCATCGGAAATTTACCTGTAGCACAGTTTTATCACATCAGCGTTGATAACGAGTATCCTTATAATGTTTATGGTGGTATGCAGGACAATGGATCCTGGCGCGGACCGGCCTACGTTTGGCGTGCCCAGGGCATTCGAAACGCTTATTGGCAGGAAATATCATTTGGCGATGGCTTCGATGTCGTGCCTGACCCGGATAATTCGCAATATGGTTGGTCGATGAGCCAACAAGGTTTCGTAAGCCGTTATGATTGGAAGACTGGAAACAACTATATCGTACGACCAACACATCCGGACGCTGATATGTTACTGCGATTCAATTGGAATTCAGCAATAAATATTGACCCTTTTGATAACAGCACTATATACTTCGGAAGTCAGTTTGTTCATAAAACAACCGATAAAGGAGAAACATGGTCAATCATCTCGGGCGATCTAACGACTAATGATCCGGAAAAACAAAAGCAAAGTGAAAGCGGTGGATTAACGATGGACGCTACGGGTGCAGAGAACCACTGTACAATTTTGGTAATAGAGCCTTCACCAGTAGAAAAAGATATGATGTGGGTCGGTACCGACGATGGCCGTGTTCATTATACGCAAAACGGCGGGAATTCATGGGTCGAAGTGACCAAAAACATTAAAGGTCTTCCGGCTGGCAGCTGGATTCCACAGATTAAAGCTTCCAACAAAAATAAGGGAGAAGCCTTGTTGATCGCCAATGATTATCGTCGCTTCAATTATACCCCTTATGCTTATCGAACAAAGGATTACGGGAAGACATGGCAACGTATTGTTGATCAAAACGATGTGAAAAGTTATGCTTTGGCTATCATCGAAGATCCTGAAGAAGCCAAGCTGTTGTTCCTTGGAACCGATGACGGCTTGTATGTTTCAATCAATGCAGGTTCATCCTGGACCAAGTGGACCGAAGGATTCCCAACCGTATCGGTGAAGGATTTAGCAATACACCCAAGAGAACATGATCTTGTGATTGGTACCTTTGGTCGTGCCGCATGGGTTTTAGACGATATCAGGCCATTGCGGGAAATTGCAGGAAACCAGCAGGTTCTTGATCAAAAGATAAAACTTTTTGAGCCGCCCACCGGAGTCCAGGCCGCAATTCAACAGCCAACAGGAACACGGTTCGGTGGTGATGCACTTTACAACGGAACCAATCGCAATTTTGGGGCGCATATGAAGTACTATGTGAAAATTGATAAGCTGCGTGAGGAGAAAAAGAACGATGATGATAAGAAGGATGAGGATATGGATTCCAATTCCGCGGAAAAAAAAGTTAAGTGGGACTCCCTAACCATGAAAATTTACGATGGAAATCGACACATAAGAACCATGAAACGCAAGGCACCGAAAGAAACCGGAATCTACGGGTGGGCCTGGTTCATGAATGAGAAAGGACCTGACCGGCCATCACGACGCATCAGAAAACAAACCCGTGAACCCGGAGGTGTGGCCGTTAAACCAGGAAGTTATAAAGTGGTTCTGCATTATGGCGACCAACAATCGGAGCAAATGATAAAGGTTATAAATGATCCCCGCTTAAATGTTTCTTCTGCAACAATTGAATCTTTATACAATGCCTCCAAAGAACTGGAAGGAATGCGTCAGACCACGGCTGATGCGGTCAAACAATTGGTTGAAAGTAAAAACATTGCAGATGAATATGGCAAAACCTTAAATAAACTGGATAAAGAACAATACAAAGATCAGGTTAAAGCCTCGAAAGATATTTCAAAAAAAATCGATGAAATCCTCGACATTTTCTTCGGAAAGGTTGATAAACGCCAAGGTATAACACGAAACCCAGATCCTAGCGTGAATCGACGGTTGGGAACGGCCGGTTCTTATGTCCGATCAAGACAAAATGGTTTAACCGATACGGAAAGACGATTGATGTCTCAAGCCAAAGAGGCTCTAAATTCGGCTCTAGGAACAACCAATAAATTCTTTCAGGAGGAATGGTCGAAATACCGTTCAGTTATGGAAAATATTAAAGTCTCTCCATTTAAAGATGTTAAGACATTTTCTAACGAATAACCGTTTAATACATTAACCGGCAAAGCCCCTTTATAATTTGAAATTATCAAGGGGTTTTTTGATAAACCTTGTATGATAATAATCATATTATATGAGGTTTGAATTGCCTTACTTTTGTCTGTTCATATATGAAACAGCTGAAAGCCATTAAAAATCAGTCCCCACCAAACACGGACAACCGTCGATTGGAACTCCGAGAAGATCAGATGAGACGTGCCGGTTATAAGGTTATCGATACCATCATCGATCATCAGTTATCCCTTGACCAAAAATTTCCCGTGGCAATAGCAAGCAGAAACGAGATGGATATCTTATTGGAAGAACCAATGCCTGAAGATGGCTTGAGTATCGAAAAGGTTCTGGACTTCGTCGATAGGGATATCCTGGCAAATTGTGATTATTTGGCACATCCTAAGTCATATTCGTTCGTACCCGGACCAGGAAACTTTGTTAGTGTTCTAGCCGATACGCTCGCAAAGGGTTTTAATATTTTCTCAGGTGGCTGGGCGACTTCTCCGGCCGCGGCAGAAATCGAGATCATTACCCTTAACTGGTTGCTGAAATTATTTAAGTTTCCATCAAAAAAAGGAGGCGGACTATTCACCAGTGGCGGATCGATGGCCAACTTAACAGCTATTGCTACAGCCAGACGACTTCGTTGTGGTGATGATTTTTCAAAGGCTGTAATCTACATGTCAGATCAGGCACACTCTTCTAATATCAAAGCTATTCGCGTCTTGGGATTTAAAAAAGAACAGGTTCGAATCATCCCAACCGATCTCGAATTCAAAATGTCTATTAACAAACTTAAAAATGCCATTGCCAGAGATCGACTTGAGGGACATTCACCATTTTGTATCATCGCTTCAGCGGGGACTACAAATACCGGGGCGATTGACCCTTTAAACGAGATAGCCGCTATTTGTAAGGCGGAAAGCCTCTGGTTTCACATTGATGGGGCCTACGGGGCGGCCGCCATTTTATCAAAAAAAGGTGCACGACAATTAAAAGGCATTGAGAAAGCAGATTCACTCACTATCGACCCCCATAAATGGTTGTATCAGCCCTATGAAATCGGATGTCTTTTGGTTAGAGATCATCGCTGGCTTAGTAAAACATTTATGGCCAAAGCGGAATACCTTAGGGATATTGAAGGCAATAAATCTGAAATAAATTTTTATGATCACGGCATACAGCTAACCCGTTGCTTCCGGGCATTAAAACTATATATGTCGATTAAAACCTTTGGGCTAAAATCATTTAGGAAGGCCATATCTTATGGCGTCGATTTGGCCGAACAACTTGAGGCACATTTAAGAATGAGTCCGAATTGGGAGGTAATCTCACCTGCTTCATTGGCGGTCATCAACTTTCGATATAATCCGATTCATACGAAATACTCGGAAAAAGAACTGGATGCCTTAAATCAAAAGATTTCAAACGCTATTATAGAATCACGGAAAGCACTGCTTGTCACAACCATACTCCATGAAAAGATTGTGCTCAGAATGTGTCTTATCAATCCAAGAACCACCTTGAAGGACATCACAGATACGATTTCAGAATGTGAAGGATATGTAAATTGAAAACTTCGCCTATTCAATGCGTTTTAATTGCAGTGGATCTTCAATTCTAATTTGCTTGCCGGATGTAGAGATCAATCCGTCCTTTTTAAATTGTGATAAAACACGAATTGCCGATTCTGTAGCGGTACCGACAATGCTCGCGTAATCCTCCCTCGATAATACTATGTTTAGGGTTCCTTCTTCATTGGTTCCAAAATTTTCATAAATGTAAAGCAAGGTTTCGGCCAGTCGCTGTTTAACCGATTTTTGAGCCATATTTACAATTATGTTATCGGCTTCTTTTAAATCATGAGCCATATCACGAAGAATCTCCATGGTGAAGTTGTTGTTGTTTTGAAGATCAGCAAGAATTTCCCTTTTCGGAATAAAGCAAATCTCCATATCATTGAGCGCTGTCGCGCTAAGATTGGCCGATTCCTCTCCTATAACTGAACGCTGACCCAATAAGTCTCCTTTTACAACCAACTTTACGATTTGATCCTTGCCATTGGCACTCAATTTAGAGAGCTTGCAGATCCCCTCCTTTATACAATAAACGCCATTAAGAATCTCACCTTCTTCAAAGATCAATTCGCCTTTTTTGACAAATCTAGAGGTTTTACAGCCCGAAATTCTATGCAATTCTTCTTTAGTCAAGGCCTTTAAAGTGTTAAACTGCCTGATTATGCATTGTTCACATTTACTCATACCAAAATGTAGTGTTATTCAAAAATAATTAAAACATGACAATTATCATACTTTAAACACACCTTATTAAAAACCTTTGTGCTCGGTATAAATGAGCAAATAATAGAATGAATCGTACTTCATGCTATCATTGTGGTGATGATTGCAATCCATATAGTGTTATCCTTTATGAGGATAAATCCTTCTGTTGTCAGGGTTGTAAAACAGTTTTCGAGATTTTTACCGAAAATGAACTGGGTTGTTACTACGACCTCGAACGTGCTCCAGGTGCTATTCCTACTGAGATTGAAGGGAAATATAATTTCCTTGATAATCGCTCGATTGTTGATAAACTTCTTGAATTTAAGGACGATGAACTTGAAATTACGACCTTATATATCCCACATATTCATTGCAGCTCTTGCATCTGGATTCTTGAAAATCTCAATAAATTAAACAAGCATATATTAACAAGCCAGGTCAATTTTGGCAAAAAAACAATTCGACTGACTTACCGGGCAGCAGACATCAGTTTGAAAAGTGTTGTCGAACTGCTCAGTTCAATTGGTTATGAACCGTATATCAGTCTGGAAAACTTTGTAGATGGAACATCTAAAGTAGACAGGCAATTGATTTATAAGATCGGTGTTGCTGGCTTTGCTTTTGGAAATGTAATGCTGCTGTCCTTTCCAGAATATTTTGAGGTCAATGAATATTGGCTCGAACAATATAAACATGTTTTCCGTTACATCATGTTTGCCTTTAGTTTACCAGTCGTTTTTTATGCTGCCCAGGATTATTTCATATCGGCGTTCAAAGGACTAAGAGCAAAACTTTTAAATATCGATGTGCCAATTGCATTGGGTATCCTTGTTTTGTTTTTAAGAAGTACGACAGAGATCCTGTTTGATCTGGGATCAGGATTTTTCGACAGTCTTACTGGCTTGGTGTTCTTCCTCCTATTAGGCAAATTTTTTCAGCAACGAACCTATAGTTTTCTTTCTTTTGAACGAGACTATAAGTCTTACTTTCCAATTGCCGTTACCCGAATTGAAAAAGATAATGAAGAGTCAATCCAGGTCTATGATATAAATGAAGGTGATCGCTTATTGATCAGAAATCAGGAATTGCTTCCTGTAGATGCCATTATGATCAAGGGAAGCGGATTAATAGATTACAGCTTTGTGACAGGCGAATCAAAACCCGTGCTAAAAACATCAGGAGATAAACTCTATGCCGGTGGAAAGCAGGTTTCTGGCGTCATCGAAGTTGAGGCACTACGCTCTGTTGAACAGAGTTATTTAACCCAGCTGTGGAGTAATGATGTGTTCAAAAAGGACAAAACAGCCTTGTTCACAAACCTGACCAATAAATTGAGTAAGTATTTTACTATTGTTATTTTAAGTATCGCTATTATTTCCACTTTATTTTGGTTGTCTTATGATCCTTCGAAAGCTATAAACGTATTTACGGCTGTTCTTATAATTGCCTGTCCTTGTGCCATTGCCTTATCGGCACCTTTCACATATGGCAACTTACTTCGGATCTTCGGTCGATTAAAATTCTACTTAAAAAATGCCGGCGTTATCGAGCAGTTATCCGCAATAGATACGATCATTTTTGATAAAACAGGAACCATTACTTCAAATGATAAAAGCACGGCCCATTATGAAGGTGAGCCCTTAAGCCTTTCGGAAGAACAATTGCTGAAATCAACACTTCGAGGATCAAATCACCCACTATCCCGGTCGTTGTATGACCTTCTCGGTGAATACGATATAGTTAGTTTGAATTCGTTTGATGAACGTCTCGGACAAGGCGTTGAAGCCTCCTCTGATCTTGGTACCATGCGCATTGGGTCGGCCCGTTATGTTGGCGTGGAAGTAGAAGATCCGGAAATGAATACAAGTGTTTATATCAATTCAAATAATTCGGTAAAAGGAAAGTTTACATTTTCAAATGCTTATAGAACAGGTGTTTCAAAGTTGTTTAGAAGTCTTGGTGAACGGTATAAAATGGCAGTTATATCAGGCGATAATTCAGGTGAACGAAAAAATCTTGAAAAATTATTGCCTGCCCAGACAAAATTGATTTTCGATCAAAAGCCGATTGACAAACTTGAATACATTGCGCATCATCAGGGAGAAGGCGCGAAAATACTCATGATCGGTGACGGACTTAATGACGCAGGTGCCTTAGCCCAAAGTGATGTGGGCATTGCTATTTCTGAAAATATAAATGTATTCTCACCGGCTTGTGATGCCATTCTCGATGCCTCGAATTTCGGGCTGATCGATTTATTTTTAAAAACGTCGAAATCTGCAATTAAGATTATAAAATGGAGTTTTTTCTTCTCCTTTCTTTACAATATCATCGGTCTTTACTTTGCGGTGACAGGACGGTTAGAACCGGTAATCGCAGCAATTCTGATGCCATTGAGTTCGATAAGCATCGTGATTTTCACCACCTTAGCTACTTCGATTGTTGGAAGGCGGTTGAAGCAAAAAAAACCGGCCCTGACATGATAAATGTCATATAATGATTAAAAGGATGAATTTATTTTTGACGCGTAACTTCAAACAGGTATGAGTGTTATCTACATTTTATTGGCTATCAGCATCGCTGTTGCCATAATTTTCTTTGTGGCTTTCGTATATGCAGTAAAAAATGGTCAATACGACGACAGCTACACCCCTTCAGTACGAATGCTCTTCGAAGATGAGCTTGTAAAAGAGAAATCCGAAAATCCAACAGAAACCAAAAAAGACTAATACAATCAATATGGAAGTCCAACAATTCTATTACGACAACAAAATCGTTAAGAAATTCATTTATGCCACCATACTTTGGGGAGTAGTAGGTATGCTGGTGGGCCTTCTTCTGGCCTTTATGTTCATATTTCCTAATCTTACCGACGGGGTATCCTGGTTGAGTTTCGGGCGATTAAGACCCTTGCATACCAATGCCGTAATTTTTGCTTTCGTAGGGAATGCGATTTTTGCCGGAGTTTATTATTCGTCCCAACGCTTACTTAAAGCCAGAATGTTCAGTGATGCGCTTAGTAACATCAATTTCTGGGGCTGGCAACTTATTATTGTCGGAGCGGCACTCACGCTACCATTAGGTTTTACGACTTCAAAAGAATATGCCGAACTTGAATGGCCTTTTGACATAGCCATAGCTGTTATCTGGGTAGTCTTTGGCTGGAATCTCATTGGAACCATTTTCAAACGCCGGCAGCGTCACCTTTACGTGGCCCTTTGGTTTTATATAGCCACCTTTGTAACCGTTGCCGTTCTCCATATTTTCAACAGCCTTGAATTACCGGTTAGTGCTTTAAAGAGCTATTCGGTATATGCCGGTGTTCAGGATGCCCTTGTACAATGGTGGTACGGACATAATGCAGTGGCATTTTTCTTAACTACACCATTTCTCGGACTTATGTACTATTTTGTGCCAAAGGCTGCGAACAGACCGGTGTATTCCTACAGGCTTTCCATAGTTCACTTTTGGTCTTTGATTTTTATTTATATCTGGGCAGGGCCTCACCATTTATTGTATACAGCACTTCCTGAATGGGCTCAGAATTTAGGTGTGGCATTTTCTATAATGTTAATAATGCCCTCATGGGGTGGTATGATAAACGGCCTTCTTACGTTGCGCGGCGCATGGGATAAGGTTCGAACAGATCCCGTACTGAAGTTTATGGTTGTTGCCATTACCGGTTATGGAATGGCCACTTTTGAAGGGCCTATGTTATCCCTTAAAAATGTAAATGCCATCGGTCACTTTACCGATTGGATCATCGGACACGTTCACGTTGGCGCCCTGGCCTGGAATGGTTTCCTTGCCTTCGGAATGATCTATTGGTTGGTGCCTAAATTATTCAAAACAAGATTGTTTTCAACACCCCTGGCGAACCTGCATTTTTGGATTGGCACCCTTGGAATAATAATGTACGCACTTCCTATGTATGTTGCTGGATTTACGCAAGCGAGTATGTGGAAACAATTTAATCCTGACGGGACACTTGTTTATGGCAACTTCCTTGAAACCGTATCTGAAATTATGCCGATGTACTGGATGCGCGCCATTGGAGGTAGTTTATATGTCATCGGAATTCTTGTTTTGGTTTATAATATCATCGCTACCATTCGCTCAGGGAGCGCCGTTAGTGATGAATTAGCCGAAGCTCCCGGCCTTGCCCGCGTTTCCAAACGACGTGTAGCCGGCGAAGGCTTCCATACCTGGTTAGAACGACGTCCGGTTCAATTGACGATTCTTGCTACAATTGCAATTCTAATCGGTGGAATTGTTCAAATTGTTCCAACAATATTGGTAAAATCGAATATTCCAACTATATCGAGTGTGCAACCATATACCCCACTTGAGCTTGAAGGACGGGACATCTACATCCGAGAAGGTTGTAATGCCTGCCATTCTCAAATGATCAGACCGTTCAGAAGTGAAGTCGAACGATATGGTGAATACTCAAAGGCCGGTGAATTTGTGTATGATCATCCCTTCCTTTGGGGGAGTAAACGAACCGGTCCCGACCTCCATCGTATCGGGCAAAAATATTCCGACAACTGGCATTTAAATCATATGTATGATCCACAGAGCACGTCTTCTGGTTCAATAATGCCGGCCTATCAATGGTTGATTCGAAATCCACTTGATAAATCGCTGACCGAGACTAAAATGAGGGTTATGGTTAAACTCGGCGTACCCTATTCCGAAGATGACATCGCCAATGCCCAGGAAAGTATGATGGAACAAGGCACGCAAATCGAGCAGAACCTGTATTCCGATCCTGACTTCGCCGAGTCCTATGAGGCCGATAAGCAGGCCGGTGGAACTGAATTCATAGAGATGAGAAATCGTGAAATTGTGTCACTGATCGCATACTTGCAACGATTAGGCACCGATATCAAGGTCGATCCAGATGAACAACTAACCACTAACAACTAATTCGTCATGCTAAAATTTGTAAAAGACCATATGGAGAGTATCACCGGGATTGAAATTTATCCCGTGATTTCCTTACTCATATTTTTTATCTTTTTTGTGCTTTTATTCTGGTGGGTACTCACCGCTAAAAAAGATTATATAAAAACTGTTAGCCAAATTCCATTTGAAAACCAAAACGACAATTCATTATGAAAAGCTTAATTCCATCATATGTACGGGTCCCGGTAATATTCTTTATCATCTTCGGCCTTGTCGAATTTTTTATAGAGTCGGGCGAACAACCGGCATTTATGAGCTATCCGGCCGTATCGCTGTTCCTGTTACTTGTATTAATTATATTAATTGCAATTGAAGCTATTTTAGGTTCACTTGAGAACGTCATGTTTCAAGCCATGGACGAGCCCAGCCAGGAGCGTTATCTAGCCTCTAAAAATAAGACGCTTCAGTTTAAATGGTTGCAGAAAATCTACAAGCGCCTTACAGGATCGAAACCTATTTCACAAGAGGCCGAAATCATTCTCGATCATAACTATGATGGTATCCGGGAACTGGATAATTCACTTCCACCCTGGTGGTTGTATGGATTTTATGCCACGATCATTTTTGGTGCGATTTATTTGGTTCGCTATCACATCTTTGATGGTGAAACCCAGGCTGAAGAGCTCGCCACTGAATATGCAAATGCCGAACGCGCGATTGAAGAATACAAAAAAACAGCCAAAGATCTTGTCGATATAAATACAGTTGAATTGCTAACGGATGCGTCTGACCTGAGCAATGGTAAACGGATCTACGAAGTGAATTGTGTAGCCTGCCATATGGCAGACGGTGGCGGTGGTATCGGGCCGAATTTAACCGATAATAACTGGATTCTTGGAGGTGGCATTAAAAATGTGTTTAAAACGGTCTCTGAGGGCGGCAGGGATGCTAAAGGTATGATAGCATGGAAACAAAGCTTAAAACCATCAGAAATTGCCCAGGTTTCCAGTTATTTGTTGCAGTTCGTGGGAACTACACCGGCTAAACCTAAAGCTCCTGAAGGAGAAATATGGATCGATCCGACAGTTGAAACTACACCTGAAACTCCAGCTGAAGTACCAACATTAGAATCCACCGAAATGGCGGTCGATTCGACTGTTAATGAGAATAATTAAATCAACCGTTATTATGCCTCAATAATCTGGTTGTTAAGCGAGAAATTAAACTGGAAAAGAAAGTGGAGACAAAGGATAAAGAGATTTTTCGCGATTCCATTGCTACGGTAACCGAAGAAGGTGATCGCGCCTGGATCTTTCCAAAGATACCAAGTGGTCGCTATTATGAATGGCGCAAAATCGTCAGCTATTTCCTTCTCGCTTTTTTATTTGCTGCCCCTTTTGTAAAAATAGGAGGCAACCAATTCCTGCTGTTCAATGTTTTGGAACGGCGTTTCAATATCTTCGGATTTCCATTCTGGCCACAGGATTTTCATCTTTTCGTTATTTCAATGATCATTGGTGTCATTTTTATCACCCTGTTCACGGTTGGCTTCGGGCGTATATTTTGTGGTTGGATATGTCCGCAAACCATTTTTATGGAAATGGTTTTTCGTCGCATCGAGTTTTGGATCGATGGAGATAGGAATAAGCAGAGAAAACTGGCTAGACAAGCATGGGATGCTGAAAAGATTAGAAAACGTCTGATTAAATGGTTCATTTTCCTGGTTATTTCATTTCTTATAGCCAATATCTTTTTGGCGTATTTAATCGGAAGTGATAAGCTTTTTAAATATATCGTTGAAAGCCCGGCAAAGCATTTGGGAACCTTTCTTCCGTTGCTAATTTTCACCGCTGTATTTTATTTTGTTTTTGCCTGGTTTCGTGAGCAGGTTTGTATCATCGCTTGTCCGTACGGACGATTACAAGGTGTCCTTCTCGATAATAAATCGATCGTTGTTGCATATGATCATAAGCGAGGTGAGGCCGAAAACGGCAGAAAAAAGTTTAGAAAGAATGAAGACCGCGACGCCTTAGGCTTCGGGGATTGTATCGATTGTCTTCAATGTGTTCATGTATGTCCGACCGGGATCGACATCAGAAACGGAACCCAACTCGAATGTGTTAATTGCACTGCCTGTATTGATGAGTGCGATACCATCATGGATAAAATCAACAAACCACGAGGTTTAATACGCTATGCCAGCGAGGCGAACATCGAGAACAAAATCAAGTTTCAGCTATCTGCACGCTTGAAAGGATATATCGCCGTACTTGTTATCCTGGTTGGTGTTTTAGGAGGAATGCTTGCACTGCGAAATGATATTGAAGCGAGGATTTTACGATTACCCGGAACCTTGTATGAGAAAAAGGACAATAACATTATTAGCAATGTTTTCACCTATAAACTCGTAAATAAAACAACGAATGAGGTGGATAATATTTCCTTTAAATTAAGAAACTACGACGGAAACATCAAACTGGTGTCGGCCGATAAAACCTTTAGCGTTCCCGAACAAGGACTGGCAGAGGGTACCTTATTTATTGAAATTCAAAAAAACCAGCTTAAGGGCGATAAGAATAAACTAACCATTGAGGTATACAGTTATGATGAACTGATTGAAACAACCTCGGTTAATTTCTTAGGGCCTCGCAGCTATAATTAAACGTGCTATGAAACTGAATTGGGGATTTGGAATTGTGATTGCTTTTGTGCTTTTCATCAGCTTTATAATGTTTTTCGTTATCAAAATGAATACCGATGAAAAATATGATCATGATCTGGTAACTGAAGAATATTACAAGGAAGAATTACAATATCAAAAGACAATCGATAAAGAGGCCAACGCCAAAGCTTTAAAAATCAATGTTAAATGGGAAAAATCAAATGACGGGTTGCTCATTGAATTCCCGTCTGACCTGGATTACAAAAAGATAACAGGAAAAGTGTTCCTATACAGACCATCTAATAAACAATTAGACATGGAAGTACAGATTTCATTGTCTAATCATTATTTGCTCATACCTGACAAACGTTTATTGGATGGTCGGTGGAACATTTTTATCGACTGGCAATATAATCAAACCGAATATTATTATAAAGCAGAGATCGTCTATTAAATGATGTGGTCGGCCTTCATATTGGGATTACTCGGAAGCTTACACTGTATTGGTATGTGTGGCCCGATCGCCTTTATGCTTCCCGTCGACAGAAGTAACAATATCAGGCGTGTCAGTCAGGTAAGCGTCTATCATATCGGGCGGCTGATAAGCTATTCGGCTATCGGTCTTTTATTTGGTTGGCTCGGACAAGGATTATTCCTTTTTGGAATCCAACAACAACTGTCGATCATAATCGGGCTGATCATGATTTTAATTGTGATTTTGCCGATTAAGGTGCTTTCAAGGATTTCATTAACAAAACCCTTATATCGTATTATTTCGAAAATAAAATCAGCGATGGGATCGGCTTTAAAAAAGAAATCACCAGACACGCTACTCACAATCGGGTTTTTAAATGGTTTTTTGCCGTGTGGACTCGTCTATATGGCAGCTATTGGTTCTGTGGCCAGTGGCGAGGTTTGGAAAGGTGGTCTTTACATGTTACTCTTTGGCCTTGGAACCGTACCCATGATGACTGGTGCAATATATTTCAGCAAATTAATCGGTCAAAGAACACGAAATAACATACGACGAGTAATTCCCGTTTTTATCGTAATAATCGGTATTCTTTTCATTTTAAGAGGCTTGGGATTGGGTATTCCATATATATCTCCCAGCCCGATGATGGATATGACGGCAGCCGGAGGATCGATAAATTGTCATTAAAAGAAAGACCGCAATAAAATGCGGCCTTTTTCTTCACTGGAACGTGGTTCTCACGCCCCATAAACAAAACAATTAATTAAATCTTAAATGTCATGACCGGCAAAGTCGAATGATTTGCCAGGTCTTCAGTTATACTTCCTTCAAAGAAATGTGCTAATCCTGTCCGACCATGTGTTGCAATCGCAATCAAATCGGCACCTACCACATTGGCAAGGGTAATGATACCTTGTTCAACCGAGTAATCACTAACATAGTTCACTTCATTCATCTTTTCTAAATTACCGTTAGCCTTCTTCATAAACTCAGCCACACGTTTTTCCATTTCCGGCGTGCTGCGGAAGCCAATGTTCGGTAAATTCACATAGACTAAGTGCAATTTAGATTCCATAATATCGAACATTTCTCTTGCTTTGAGATAGGGTTTTACCGATTCTTCAGAAAAATCACAGGCAAATACCACATTTTCAAAATCCATTAAAATTGGATTATGTTTTACAACAAGAACCGGAATTTCACTATGTCTGACGACTTTTTCCGTATTCGAACCTACAAAAAACTCCTTTACACCACTGGCTCCATGCGAACCCATGACTATTAAATCAGCATTTTTTTCCTGTGCCACATCGTTAACTTCACTAAATACTTTAAAGTGCTTGACAATGGGCGTAACTTTAAGGCCTTTTAAAAAATCGCGTTCAAGAAATTGATCAAATCGTTTTTCTGCAAGTTTTAAAAGAAAAAACGCTTTCGATTGCTGTTCACCAGTATTCTTTGTTAAAATTGCATCGGAGATTTCCAGCATATGCAAAGCCAGAATCTCAGCTTCGTGTTTTTGAGCAATAATGGCGGCGGCTTCCAATGCATATTCAGAATGCTCTGAAAAATCAATAGGTACAATAATTTTTTTCATGAGTTTTGCATTTAGTATACCAATGAAGATTTGTGTATTTTCATGGTAATTTTAAAACTAATTCTATTTGGATGTCGCAATTAACACAATCATCTATAATCAAAAATATCACGAATTATCGGCTAAAAATATGATAATTGTCACCCGGAAACCTATCGAAAGGTAATTCACCTCGCTGCGACAGACTTTTAAAGACCTATTAATAATGACCCAAAAAATAAATTTTGTCAATAAAGAAGGCCTTACGCTTGCCGGTCGAATCGAATTACCGGTTGACCAACACCCGCATAACTTTGCGATTTTCGCTCACTGCTTTACCTGCACTAAGAATTTATCAGCAGTACGATCAATCAGTCGTGCACTAACCAATTCCGGTTTTGGCGTGTTGCGTTTCGATTTTACCGGATTAGGTGAAAGTGAGGGTGATTTTTCAGAATCAAACTTCTCCATGAATATCGACGATTTGATAAGCGCTTCAGAATATTTAAAGGAATTTTATAAAGAGCCTGCTTTATTGATAGGGCATTCACTCGGTGGAGCCGCAGTAATTTATGCTTCTAAAAAATTACCAAATATTCAAGCCATTGCAACAATAGGAGCGCCCTCTACTCCCGATCATGTTCAACATATCTTTAAAAGCAGTCTTGATGAAATTGAAACCACAGGTAATGCCCGGGTGAATATCGGTGGGCGTGATTTTGTCATTACAAAACAATTCATCAACGACCTTCAGGGTCAGGCTGAATCACAAATTAGTTCAGATTTAGAAAAAGCTCTACTGGTTTTGCATTCACCGCAAGACAGAATTGTAGGGATTAAAAATGCTGAAGCGATATACAAATCAGCCAGACACCCAAAAAGCTTCATTTCACTTGACGGGGCAGATCACCTTCTCTCAAATAAGAAGGATGCCATTTATGCCGGACATGTCATTGCAGAATGGGCTATGCGATATATCGAGATACCCAATACCGATGATCTGAAATCGAATGACCAGGTTGTGGCTAGTCTTGAAACAGTTGATGGCTTTACAACCCAAATGAAGGTTGGAAACCATTCCATGACGGCCGATGAACCTACTTCCTATGGCGGAAATGATTTTGGCCCCTCCCCATATGAGTTGGTGTCGGCAGGATTAGCTGCCTGCACAGCTATGACCATCCGTATGTACGTGAAGCACAAGGGATGGGATCTGCAGAACGTTGAAGTTCATATCAGCCATTCAAAAACGCATATGGAAGATTGTGTTGACTGTGATAATAAAAATGCTCGCATCGATACCTTTGAACGAAGTATCAAACTCACCGGTCAATTAAATGATGATCAAAAAAAGCGTATTCTGAAAATCGCCAATAAATGTCCCGTACACAAAACATTACATAGCGAAGTTCAGGTCATTACAAATCTCCTTGTATAACGGAAAGTGTTATTTATGATGACTTTTAACGCTGAATAACAACCATAACAATACTGTAAAACCAATTAAACTGAATTTGCAATTCGAGAAATAATCGCTTAACTTTCAACCAATATCAAATTAAATAACATGAAGAAATTACTTAGCATATCGATGGTCGTTTTCCTGATTACAACCATCTCCTGTAAAAAAGATAAGAAGGAATCTGATTCAACCGAAGACGTTCAGATCGAAACAATCACTGAAACAGATCAAAATACAGAAACGACTTCTACCGAGGAAAAAAAGATATTGGTAAGTCTTGAATCGAAAAGTGGTAGTAACGCATCAGGAAATGTCATTATAAAAGAAAAAAATGGCGTTGTTAATATGGTGGCTGTAGTTGGCGGACTATCTGAAGGTGTTCATGCCATTCATCTTCATGAAAAAGCCGATTGTTCATCTGATGATGGAACTTCAACAGGTGGACACTGGAATCCTACCGCACAGCCGCATGGTAAATGGGGGGCTGCAGAAGGCTACCATAAAGGAGATATCGGTAATTTTACAGCCGATGCCAATGGCAATGGAACCATTACCTTTATTACGAGCGAATGGTGTGTTGGGTGTGGCGATCCGGCAAAAGACATCTTAGGAAAAGCGATTATCGTACATCAAGGTGAGGATGATTTCAAAACCCAACCAACAGGTGCCGCCGGTGGTCGAATTAGTTGTGGAGGAATCATAGAATAAATTTACATCTTAAAATATAACCCAAGCTACTGTTGCAGTAGCTTTTTTTCGCCTTATATAGCAGAATGAACCCTTCGGCAAGCGGATGGATTAACAAATTGTTGCGAACCTTATTTAAAAATAAGAATTACGCGCGTAAGACAGTTTCAGGGCTTTATCATGAACTTAGAACTACGGGATTCTTATATGGTAGTAGCCTGAGTATCGTTAACAATTATGTTTATTCAGACGACTTTACCCTTGAGGAAAGGAGCAAGTTAAACCTTGTTATCGCGCTTAATTGCGCGTACAAAAATTCTAAAGAGGAAAAGCCATTTGTTAAAAGCTTGATCGAATTCTATAAGGCAATAAACCAGCATAAAACAACCCTTTTCAACGATCTTTTTGGGGAACGAATGACGGCTCAAACCTTAGAGCGAATCATACATCGACGTGTCCAGATCGACCCGAATATTTTGACAAAAAGTTTCAATTATTTCGTTACCAATGCGTTTTTATTCCTCGATGTCCTGGCCTACATCCAATTTTTAAAAAATAATGCGATAAGTGAAGATTACCTGAAGAATTTAGAAGCAACGGTCGAAGCTATCACATATAAGGTGTTGCAATCAAAGGAAAACAAAACGGTTTATGATAAAAATTTGATCGATCTTATCGAAGCATCATTGCGGTATCAAAATTATCGCCGAATTAACTACGATAAGGCGATTAAACAGGTTAAAAATGCAGCAGAAAGAAAATACCTTTACGATATTGCCTGTATGACCAGTTGGACCGATCATAAATTGGACTCGAAAGAAGAAATCGTTCTCCATGAACTCGCTTCCGATTTGAATTTAAGCGATCGGGACAGGCAAAAAGCTATTGAAGAAATTAATCGATTTTATAGTCAAAACCTTCAGAATATATCGTTTTTAAGCTCTAAGAACGCAGTTAAAAATTTTTATGATAATTCCAGTCGACTCGTTTCTAAACTACTCTCTCGCAACAGCAAACGACTTCAGCGCGAGTTGCGTGAAAGCAAAGAAGTTGTGCGTTTAATTGGAAAATCGACCATTCAGGATCTCAGCCCTGAGGAACAAAAACAGTTGCAAGATCAGCTACTTGATATTTTCAAAACCATTCCAAGCTTAGCCATATTTATGCTTCCGGGAGGTGCCTTGCTACTGCCACTTGTTGTAAAGATTATTCCAAAATTACTCCCTTCCTCTTTCGATGATAACCGCCTCGAGGATTAACAGATTTTAGTAAAATTTCAGCTAACGATACCTCTGATAGCCTTTTAATCTATTCTAACCAATTTTTAAAATCCTTAACGCGCTCTCTGGCAACAATAACATCTTGTTCGTTATAACGTTTTAATTTGATTTGTATTCGTGAATTGGTATAGCTTATCATGTCCTGAATTGCATTGATATTGATAAAATATTTTCGGTTAACCCGATAGAATATCTTCGGGTCTAACTCATTATCCAGAGCATCAAGGGTTGTATCGAGCAAATAATTCCGACCATCTTTAGTAAATAGGTAAGTGCCTTTATTCTCACTGTAAAAGCATTCGATGTCTGCGGTATGGATCAATTTGATATGCTGACCCACTTTTATGGAAAATCGCTTCTTGAAATCCTCCTCAGCAGGACTGATCAAAAGCTTTTTTATTTCGTTCAAATCGAGAATTTGGCTATCGGCTCCAGGCATGCGTTGTTTAAATTTGTTTACAGCACTCTTCAACTCCTCAGTATCGATGGGTTTCAGCAAATAATCAATACTATTGAGTTTAAAAGCCTGTAAGGCATATGCATCGTAAGCTGTCGTAAAGATCACAGCCGAGCTTATTTCAATGGTCTCAAAAATTTCGAATGATAATCCATCACTTAGTTGAATATCAAGAAAGATTAAATCGGGCTGTTCATTTAATTGAAACCATTCGAGCGCCTCTTCCACAGAATGAAGCATAGTTTCAACCTCAACATGCAATGCATCGAGCATTCGTTGCAAGCGCCTCGCCGACGGTTTTTCGTCCTCAATTATAATTGTTCTCATTGTTTGGGATTAGTTTGATCTTCTCGTTTTAAATATTTAGAAATCTTTCGGTTCTCCCAATTCTTTGAAAATAATAATCGATTACCGTACACCGAAAACACATGAATCACCATAATAACAATCCATGTAATGATGGTACTTAAAATGAGCCATACCCAAAATTGTTTATCTGGTCCCTCTTCAATTAAAAAGATTAATGCGGCTATACCCAATACTCCTGGGATAAAAACCATAAGATGGAAATAAAATCGTCTAAGAGCTGCAATTCTCTCTTTAGCATCAATATATTTTGTAAGCCTGTTATCCATAAGTTCCCGATTATCTATAGCGTTGAATATCATTTTTATCGCGATCCATAAATTTTTTGATTTTCCGCTCCTCCCAGTTTTTTCCGAACAGATAATCAGGGCCGAAAACACCTAAAAAATGGAATGCTAATCCAATCCCCCAGAAAAAGGCCGTGGCAAAAGTTCCAAAACTCCAGAAACTTTCACCGTCGTCCCGATTGAAGCCAATTAATATTATAAGGAAGATATTGACCACCACATAAGCTGCGAGATGCCAATAGAAGCCAATCAGTTTATCCAATCGCTTCTTCGCTCTTAAATAGGCTTCTTCGCGCTCATAACTTCGCGGTTCTTCCGGATCTCTATAAGGTTGTATTTCGTATTTTGACATAATATTGTATTTAAGTCCGATCTGATGACCGATCGTCATTCATAAATTCTTCAATTTTTCTTTCTTCCCAATCCTGACCTAGAAACAAGGGTAAGCCAAATACCGAGAAAGCATGTAACGTCAAACCAATTCCCCAGAATAACCATAAAATAAAGGTATTAAAATCGAAAAAGGCCTGATCAAAGGATTCACCATTATTTATATTCCTTAAAACCTTGAAGATCGAAACAAAAAGGTTGACCACGACATAAACCAAAGCGTGAATGTAAAAACCACGGAGTTTTTCAACCCGGTTCATGGCGCGTTTATAGGCCGTATTATTATTTGTGTTTTTCATTTTGAAATTTTTTAATTCCAACGTTCGTTCTTGTCTTCTTCGCGCATATATTCTTCAATTTTCTTTCGCTCCCAATTTCTTCCGAAAACCCCGTCGTTCACAAATACTTTATAGGCGTGAAAAATGAGTCCGAGACCCCAAAAAACCAATGGGAACCAGAACCATTGTATTGTGAACGGAGTAAACTGGTACCAGATAAAAAATAAAATAGGGATGACGACCATATAAGAGATCAAACTATAATAAAACTCCTTTAGTTCATCAACATGTTTACGTGCCCGCAAATAACGGTCCTCAAATTGAGGTTGTGATTCTGTTCTCATGACTTTTATTTGTTTTGTCAACATCGGTAAGGAAACTTGAAACTTATCTGATGTTTTATTTATTAAAACCTTGCGATCGCTGAGCATTTCATAACGTTGCATGATATTACTCAATCCGACGCCGCTTCCTTTTTTTACGATTTGTTTCAGTTGTATGTTGTTTTCTACGACTAGATGTCCGTTTTGTTCATAGATCTTGATTTTCAATGGCTTATTACTGGTAACCATATTATGTTTTACAGCATTCTCAAGAAGCAACTGTAGCGACATGGGAACAACCTTACTATCCGGATTTGAGGCGCGGTCGGGTAAGGTAAAAA
Source organism: Flavobacteriaceae bacterium (assembly GCA_013003555.1). Lineage (GTDB taxonomy): Bacteria > Bacteroidota > Bacteroidia > Flavobacteriales > Flavobacteriaceae > SHLJ01. The sequence goes on along the minus strand of JABDIV010000090.1, from coordinate 128,808 downwards.
CGATACTGTCTTCAAAACGTTTTTTTAATAAGGATACATATGTACGTGCAAAGGCCAGCTCCTCGTCTACGGTAACCAGTTCTTTATTTTTTTGTTCTAAAACATAGCGATAAACCTTCGATAATGCGGTTGTAAATTCTTGAGCACCTTCGGGGTTTTCATCGATTAGACTCGTTAGAACATTAAGACTATTGAACAGGAAATGCGGATCTAATTGGTTTTTCAGCGCATCGAACTTTGCCGAAGCTGTGCCCGCTATTACCTTTTGTTCGGCTATTTTACTTTTTTGGACCTGGCGGTAATAATATAAGGCATGAAAGAACAACGAGATCACCAGGGTGATCAAGGTGGCAATAGCATAAAATCCAAGTTGCTCCGAATTTATAAATTCCGCATAGGTCTCCCCTTCAAGGACCATATTTATGAATATTCTTATCAAAAATATGGTGAACAATGTTAGAATTACCGAACCGACAAAACCAAAAATAACCCTGTTTTTGGGTTGACCACTCCACTTCATCATTCCGTGGATGTAACCGAAGAAATAGGAATTCACTAGGCTTAATGGAATAGAGTAAAGCATATAATATCCAAAGAGTGTCCAAAACCGATCGTTGAAAGCGATTGAGGCACCGCTCAGGAATCGAAGAGTTTGGTCAACTACCAGGATAATTAATCCGATTATAAATCCAATCCATATGGTTTTAATAATGTTTTTCATGAATTATTCCTGGCAATTTTTTAATATCTGATCCACTCGGTCCACACCCCAATTGGGATGGAATTCCGATTCTGGTTTAAAGGTAGCAAAAAGTTCGCGAGCCCTTTCCACATCATCACAGTATGGTTTTATATCTTTCCCAAAATAGCGAGCACTTCCCATATCCCACTCGGCTTTAGAAAGAACAACTCTGGGGTTATCAGGGGCCATGCCACTGGCCTGATTATAAATGGAAGATACCTTTCCAGAATACATCATGCCATAAGACGCGCCATCATAGTCTATCCAAACCGTATAGAGCAAAGCTTGTATAACCATCAACTCTGGGTTTTGAGGTGCAAGTGCTATGCCTTTATCTAAAAATGACTGTGCTTTCTCCAATTTTGATTTGATCACATTTACATCGGTTTTATTAAAACTGGTGACGACATGAATATAGGCCGCATAATAATTTGGAAGCCATTTATCATCCTCTGCTGCAGCTATACGTTCATACATTTGAACAGCCTTTTCAGGTTGATCTGATCGCCAAAGTTCGTTGGCTTTACTCATTCCACTTTCGTAATCTGATTGAGCAGTAAGTAGACCCGATATTAATGTTGCTATAATCAGTGCTATTTTTTGCATAATTTTGGTCATTTGATTATTACACAAATGTCTTTATAACGCCTTTATAAATGAAAAGGAAATATCTGAAATGTTAAAAATCAAAGACGAATTGTAATTGCTAAACTTTGATCAAAAAAATAGTAACTTGGGGAAGGAAAATTATTAATTATGTATCGTTTTTTATCTAGGATCTTCATTCTCCTGATCGCTTCAGGATTTATAGCATGTGAAACCAAACCTTCGTTTATAATAGATTCCAATTATAAATCGGACATGGGATCTTATGAAAAGTCCCTTCAGGAAGGACGGGTAAAATATTTACAACTTGCCGGACTGTTCAAATTTGATAATGCGGTTCATTTATTTGGAAAAAGTTCCTCCGACGGTTTCAGTATCGATAGCCCCACTGCTATTGACAGCATTGGGCAATTTGAATACAGATTAACCGATAGCGGAAATCCTGTGATCATTTTTAAAGCATTTGAAGGTGTTCCCATAAATACAGAGGACGATTACAGCATTGACCAAACGTCCTTGGCACTGGATGAATCCGGAACATCAGCGCCATTATTCTTTAAGGATTTGAAATGGCAGGTTATCACCAGGTCAGGCAGTCACTATTTAAGGGTATGGGACAAGCAACATCCTATGGTTTCACGATTCAATGGCTATGAATGGTTTCCATTGAATCCAGATTTTATCTTCAATGCTGAATTCACCTATTTCAAGGATAAAAAAGAAGAGGAAGTCAAATCGCAACTCGGTGTTAATGCCACTACAACTTTTATCGGTACCGTTGAATTCGATTATAATGGTAAATCGTATACCCTGCATGTTGGGCAGAATGGCTTTACCATGGTTTCAGATGATACTTCGGGCAGTGACTCTTACGGTGGCGGTCGTTATATTTATCTTGACCTACCAGAAGATAATGGCCCGGTTACACTAGATTTTAATAAACTTTATAATCCGCCATGTTCGTTCTCCCAATTCACAACATGCCTATATCCTCCACAGCAAAATCAACTTCCATTCGATATAATAGCCGGAGAGACCATAAAACGACTTTAGTTTCCAATCGAAAAGTTCTGATAAAAATAGCTGTGTAACGGTTTCTGGCCGTAACAGCGGCGTGTGGTAGCCCTTATAATGATAAATAGAGTTGATTTTATGCAGAACCGATAACCTCAGTCGAAAAAAATATCCCCTGCCGCCAGTGGCGACAGGAGATAAAAACTCATATCATAGACTTTTCAGGTATGATCTAATCTAAAAGCTGGAAGTTTATCGGCAATGCATATGGTACCCTTACAGCTTTACCCCTTTGTTTTCCGGGGATCATTTTTGGTAGCAAACTCATAATTCTCGCTGCTTCTTTCTCTAATAATTTATCCGGTCCTCGTGTTCTTATTCCTGAAACTAAACCTTGCTTGTTAATTTCAAACATTACGAATACTTTTCCGTGAATTCCCATTTCAAGCGCTGTTTCGGGATAACGAAAATGCTTGAGCAAATGCTGTTGGATTTTCTCCTGGAAGCATGCCTTTAACTCCGTATTATTCTGGCCTTTGCAACCTGGGAACACCGGTACGTTTTCAACAACGGCAAACGGCACGGCAACATCTTCGTCCATTTCTTCAACATCTACATCATCAACTTCAATGACGTCAGCAATGCGTTCATCTTGGGTGATCTCGGTACTTTCAATAACCGTCTCTTCAATTTCTTCAATATCTTCAACCACCGTTATGATTTCGGGTGCAGCCATTGGCGGCGGCGGCGGCGGCGTTTTAATCTGCTCGGTGATAGGAATATCTTCTTCCAATTCTTCTTCAACCTGGATAATGTCTAACAAGGCCTGATCGCGCTCGTATGTTTTCATTTCTAAAGCGCTGTAAGTAAAAAACAGCATTATGTTGAGCCCAATAGCAAAATACAGACTGCTATTAGCCCCAATGTCTAATTTCGGATTCTTCTTGGCTTCCATGATATGAGTTTTACTGCCATTAAGTTAACAGCTTTTAAAGCTAAACACTATGACATTTATCATATTATTGGCGCGGTATCAGTGACATAAATGTTAAAATCAACTGATTGCAGCTTAGAGATTGTCTAGTTGGTTGCTTGATCTATCGGCACTGATCGTCCAGAAAAACCCAACAAAAAAGAATTGGTCGGCAGCCGGTTTAAGGGCCCTGCTATCATAAAATCCACTTAGATCAGGTGTATCAGCAAATTGATAGCTGTTGATATTTTTAAAATTTAAAACGTTGTTTACCGATAAATACAGGATCTTTTGTTGATCGATTAAGTAGGCCCAATTAATACTCAAACTGTTGTAAGATTTTGTTTTTTCAGTAAGAAAACCATCGGTATTTTTATCGGTGTACGGTCTTCCTGATGCAAAGACATAACTGAACCCCAACTGACTTTTCCAACTATCAACCCAATATTTCCCAACAACTGCCAGATTATGTTTAATTGTGAATTCTGGTTGTGATTCAACTGGATAATTATTAAAAAGACGTTGCGCATCCAAATAGGAATAACTGATCCAATAATCCAGGTTATTAATGCTTTTTCCATCACGCCAAAATACATCAACTCCTGCCGCATCTCCATAACCGGTATTATTGAATTCTGAATAAAAAGATATTGCAGGCGAATTATATCGAATCAATTGACTGTAATCTTTATAATAAGCTTCTGCTCTGAATATTTGCCCAGCCTTATTGAATTGGTAATTCAGGATGTACTGGTCAACGCGTTGGGATTTTAAATCATCGTTAAACTTTAGGGCTTCATTAATCGGACTCTGGTAAAAATGCCCATAGGCCAGGGAGAATTGACCTTTATCACCCGATTTAAGCGCAAAGGACAAGCGTGGAGATAAGGTTGTTTCCCTGAAAAGATTTCCATATTCGAGTCGTAGACCGGCCTTTAATGCAGCACGTTTTGAAAAGAATATATCGGTTTCGGTAAAGATGGATGTGAAATTATTTTTAAATCCCAATTCAATTGGAGACATGAATTCATTTTGAAATTTTTCATTAAAATTTGTACTTAAATATTCGGCACCAAGTGTCAATTTCAAGCGGCTGGTGAATCTTTTTTTAAATCTTAATTTAGAATGAAAGGACCGTTCATTATCCTTGATTTTGTCTTCTGTTACATCAATTTTATTCTTTCCGAAAGTTAAGCTTGATCCCAGCATAATTGACCAATTGTTCTCAAGTGTACCTTTATAACTTGTATTCAAATAAAAGTTGTCGTTATTTAATTTAACCGAAAATCCATCAGGATAATTTATGTCTTCCTGGGTCAACTCAAAACCAGTGCTATCAAAGGCAGAATAGAACTTGAATAATCCATTTTCAAACCGACGCCTGAACACCAATTCTCCTGATCCGCTTACGAAGGGCTTTGCCCATTCGTTTCGATCAGGAAACAAAGCGATATAGGGAGCTAAATTGATATAGGATCCGTTTAACGACAAACTGGAATTCGACCATTTTTGCGTGTTTCCCAAGTTGCCGCCAACACTCATCAGGCCGATCTCGGTTTTTTCCTGATCGGGTTCATCAATCGTATTTAGCAATAATACACCTGAAAGGGCTTGTCCGAATTCGGCAGAATATCCACCGGTTGAAAAGGTTATGCCATCGAAAAGAAATGGCGAATAACGCCCTCGTGTTGGAATATTATTGGTTGTTGGGCTAAATGGATTAAATACTCGGATGCCATCGATAAAGATCTGTGTTTCTTCCGCCTGTCCACCGCGAATAAATAAGCGTCCGTCCTCAGCAATCGTCGTGGTTCCTGGTAAGGTCTGTAACGCTCCGACAAAATCACCGAGTGCACTTGCCGTCGTTACCACATCAAGAGGTTTCAACGCGTTGATCTTACTGTTGTCACCGGCCGCAAATGACCCCGCCGACAAGATTACTGCATCTAATGTATTAACATCTTCCTTTAATCGAATACGCAAATCGACCATTTGACTAACATTCAACTCAAGGCTATAAGTCTCAAAAGTTAAGAAGGACACGACCAGGGTGTGCATTCCTTCTTCAGTTGTTTCAAACGAGAATAAACCCTCCTCATTGCTACTCGAACCGTCGTAGGTGCCCTTCAAAAAAATATTTGCTCCCATCAGTGGATTACTTTGAGTGTCCGTTACCCGACCATTGACAACGGTTTGGCCACAGACAAATGAAATTGAGATAAAGCTGAGAATAATAAGAAGATGGGATAAAATCGTTTTCAACTAATCATTGTTTTAATTGATATTCAAAATTGATCACAATTGATCTTCCTTAAAATTTTATAAAACCGAAATGTCAGAAGAACAGGATGAAATGCATACTTTTGATTTTCTTGCGGTAAGGAGGGTGTAACAAATCCCTTAAATACGATACAAATAGTAACAACTAACCAACAGGATTGAACAAAGAACTTGAACATAATTTTGTTGAGCTACTGGAAAAGCATCAGAACATTGTGCATAAGGTATGTCGATTGTATACCAATAATCAGGATGCGCATAATGATCTGTTTCAGGAAATCACCATACAGCTCTGGAAAGCCTATCCAAAGTTTCGTGGGGATGCGAAATTCAGTACATGGATGTATCGTGTTGGTTTAAATACAGCCATAACCTTATATCGGAAAAATAAACGACGCGTTGCGACACAGGAGTTTGGTGAGGTTCAATTTAGAATTAAGGCCGAAGCCTTTGACGATACTGAAGAACAGCAACTTAAATTATTATATAAAGCCGTTCAACAATTGAATGATATTGATAAAGCACTTGTATTTCTGTATTTGGAGGATAAGAATTATAGGGAAATCAGTGAAACAATGGGTATTAGCGAAGTCAATGCCAGGGTGAAAATGAATAGAATTAAGACTAAGCTAAAAACCATTTTAAATCCGTAAGCCTATGGATGAATTAGAGTTATTAAAAAAGGATTGGAAAAGGCAGGAAGCTCAGCTCCCAAGATTATCGTATGATGAAATCTACAAAATGATTCTGAAGCGGTCATCATCGATCGTTAAATGGATCTTTATTATCAGTCTGCTCGAATTTGGTTTTTGGACTTTGATCTCTGTTATTTTTAAGGACTCTGAGGCCATGACCCGATTTGAAACCTCCGATGCACGACACGTCCTGATTCCCATGACAATTGTTGGTTATGTCATCTTAGCCTATTTCTTTTATTTATTCTTTCGGAATTATCGGACCATATCGGTAACCGATAATGCGAAGAAACTCATGGAAAAAATACTGAAGACTCGGCGTACAGTTAAGCAATACGTTGCCTTTAACCTCATTTATCTTTTTATTAGCACATTCGTAGCTCTTGGAATTTTAATGAAAAGCGATTCCGAATTTGGATCCCGACTCGAAGAAGCGGCTGCAGATGGCGAATTATTCAAGGTGTATGCCGTAACTATTTTGGTGACCTTATTCGCATTAGCGGTCGCAATTGGTTTGATATTGGCCTTTTATTACCTTATATATGGATTGTTATTAAAACGACTTAACCGCAACTACAGGGAATTAAAAAAACTGGAAACATGAATGTAGACACAAAAAGAAATCAATTTATTATCGGCCTGCTGATCCTTACCGTATTTAAGATTTTAAGCCTTCCAAATGTCTTTCTTTTTATCGGACTTTTTCTTGTGTTCGATGCCTTATTTGGCTATCGCATTACACAGGGCGAGGGAGAACAAAAATAAATGGTAAACAAATTACCACCCTCGTTTTTTATTCAATTCCTCTTTGGCCATTAATTCTTCCTGAGGAATTACTTTCATAAAGGACTGATGCTGCTCAATCGCGAATTCGATCTTTTCCACGATAGAATCGATGCTTTCATTTTCATAATCGATGTCAAGCGCCGGTTTTATCTCCATTGTTTGAAGGATATTCTTCTTTTTTATTCGCAAACCTTTTTTATCAAAAGATCGTCTGAAGCCATCAATCACAATAGGGATGACGATAGGCTTGTATTGTTTAATGATATGGGCCGTACCCTTTCGAATAGGTTTAAAAGGCGTGGTTGTACCCTGCGGAAAGGTAATTACCCAGCCGTCATCCAGTGCTTTTTTGATATTTGAAATATCACTCATTTTCACCTGGCGGTTTACCTCCTGGCCTGCTTCACGCCAGGTTCTGTCGATACTTATTGAACCGGCATAGGCCATGATCTTTGGCAACAAACCCGATTTCATGGTTTCACGTGCTGCGACGTAATAAATGTTGAGCTTTGGCCGCCATAAATAACCAATGTTTTTTATCGAATCAACACGACCACTTAAACTGGCATTAAAGACATGGAACATGCCAACAACATCTGCAAAATAGGTCTGATGATTTGATATAAAGAGCACATTCGTAGGCGGGAGCTCCTTAATGATCTCCGATCCCTCAATCTGGAGTTCATTAAATCCTCTATAACGCCTGTGCGTAATTGCTCCGGCAATGCGGATTAACCATTTTTTTAAAAACAAATAATGGCCGAAAGGATTTTTTTTGAATAACCCCATGGGAAGTAGTGATACGTAAATTAGTTAGTTCCGACAAATGTAACAAAACATGATAACTAGCGAACTTCTTTTAACAAGTCTTTTATTTCGCTAAGCATCATAGCAGTGGCTCCCCAGACGATATGGCCATTGAGATCGAAGGCAGGTACTTTAACACTAATATTGTAGGAAGTAGGCACAGTGGTTGAGATAACAAGTTGGTCATCAAGTAATTGGGTTAAAGGAACTTCAACAATGTCTTCTACCTCATCATCTTGCCTCACAAATGTTGGTGTAGAGCGACTGATCCCAAAAAACGGCTTGACAAAAAAATTACTCGGGGGAATATAAACGGGCGTGAGAGGTTTAATAACCTCAACCATTTCGGCATGCACACCGATCTCCTCATTGGTTTCACGTAAAGCCGTTGCAACAAGGTCCTCATCGCCCACTTCAACTTTACCTCCGGGAAATCCAATTTGAGCACTATGCACCCCATGATAGGTTTTTCTTAAGATGAGTGCTATGTGCACTATTTGATTCAAATCGGGGTAAAGCAAAGCCAGTACGGCAGCTTGTTTTGCTGTTTTAATTTTCGATTTATTACGCGCGATTAATTCCCTTCGGAAGGGAGGTGACATTTTAAATTGAGAAGCTTCGGCCGGAAGTTCAATATTTTTTAATTTTGAAATTGAATTGATTAAATCATTAAAATCCATCTATGAGGCTCCTGTTATTCTTTATTATCCTGTTTACTTTAAGTTGTGAAGATAAAAAAACTGAATCGAATTCGCTTGCAAAACCTACCGAAGAAACCGATGTCAAGATCGATACGATTGCAGAAGACAAGGTCACAAAAGAAAAGGATACAATAGAACAGGAATTTCCATTACTTACCGAGAAAAATGCAATGGATTTCTTCCTGGAATATGAAAGAGAAAACGCGGAGAACAAGGTGCGCATCACTACAGATTTTGGTGAAATCGATATTCTGCTTTATCCCAAAACCAAATTTCACAGGGCCAATTTTATCTATCTTACCAAACGCAACTATTTTGATAACACCCAGTTTTACAGGGTGATTAATAACTTCATGATACAGGGTGGAAATACTGACGATCCGAAGGTTAAACGAAAACGACGCTTCATAGGTAAATATCTTTTACCCAAAGACACCAAACGGGGATACCGTCATGATCGGGGGACCATATCCATGCCGAGTAGTGATATCGATAATCCGCATAAGCTCGCTTCACCTTATGAATTTTTTATTATACAAAATCCACGAGGTGAATACCGGCTTGATACCGATTACACCATTTTTGGAAAAGTAATCAGAGGGATGAACGTAGTCGATAAGATCGCGGCTGTAGAAACCGACAAGGCCGATTGGCCACTTAAGAATGTTTATATTCAAAAGGTTGAGATCATTGAATAAAATGGATCTTAAGATGCAATAAAAACCGGATTTTTAGTACCTTGTAGGACCTTAAATTCTTCAAGTAGAATAAATCAAACTATTATGATATCACATAAAATTTTCAAGCAGTTTAAACTGGTTGGTCTTATTATGTTCATAGCAATTTATGGATGTAAAAAAGATTCGACCGAGAGTGAAACCAAATCAGATGTTGCCATGACCGAAAATGTACTTTTACAGGAATGGACTGGTCCGTATGGCGGGGTTCCGGCCTTTGATAAAATGCGGGTGGAAGACGTTAAATATGCCGTTGAGAAAGGCATGGAATTGAGCCTGGCGGAAATCGACGAAATCGCCAATAATGAAGAACCCCCAACTTTTGAAAATACAATAGTAGCCATGGAGCGGTCCGGGGAAGATTTGGGTCGCGTCTTTTCATATTATGGTATAATGAGAAGCAATGTCTCTTCGCCGGAATTTAGAGAGATTCAGGCAGAGTTGGCACCCAAATTATCAGAATACGGATCAAAGATCAATCAAAACGAAAAACTCTTTGCCCGGATAAAGTCGGTTTATGACGCGTCTAGAACGAATCCGCTTGAAGCCGACCAACAACGCGTGGTTGATTTAACCTATACCGGCTTTGCCATGAATGGAGCCGAACTTGACGCCGACAAGAAAAAGCGCTACGCCGAGATCAATAAAGAATTATCGTCTTTATATACCGATTTTTCGAATAATGTCTTACATGATGAAGAGAACTACATCACCTATTTGAAGGACGATCAATTAAGTGGATTGAGCGAAGCGTATATAAAGTCGGCTGCTCAGATCGCTAAGGATAATGGTCATGAAGGCGAATATGCAATTACCAATACCAGATCCTCCATGGATCCGTTTCTCACCTACTCCGATGAACGCGATTTGCGCAAACAAGTATGGACAAACTATTACTCTCGAGGTGACAATGGCGATGAATACGACAATAATGAAATGATTGCACAAATCCTGAAATTAAGACGTGAACGTGTCGAGTTACTGGGTCATAAGAATTATGCCGAATGGCGTCTTCAGGATCGTATGGCGAAAACTCCGGAAAACGCGATGAACCTCATGGAAGCGGTTTGGCCGGCGGCAATCGCACGTGTTGCTGAGGAAGTAGCTGATATGCAAGCTGTTTCCGATAAACGCGGAGACAACATAACAATAGAGCCATGGGATTATCGCTATTATGCAGAAAAGGTTCGTCAGGCTAAATACGACCTCGATTCCGATGAGGTAAAACAATACTTGCAGTTAGATAAGTTACGTGAAGCTATGTTTTATGTGGCCGGCCGTTTATTTAATTATGACTTTAAGCCTGTTCCGGCCGGCAGTGTTCCGGTCTTTCAGGAAGATGTTAAAGTATGGGAAGTAACCGACAAAGACAGCGGTGAGCATATCGGACTTTGGTATCTCGATCCTTATGCCCGAGTTGGAAAACGATCGGGCGCCTGGGCAACCACCTACAGAAGCCATACGACTTTTGATGGCAAGGAAACGGTTTTAGCTTCAAATAATTCCAATTTTGTGAAACCTGCACCCGGTGAACCTGTGTTGGTTTCATGGGATGATGCCACCACATTTTTCCACGAATTTGGGCATGCGTTGCATTTCTTTTCGTCTAATGTAAAATACCCTACCCTCAATGGTGGCGTTCGCGACTATACCGAGTTCCAATCGCAGTTGCTGGAGCGCTGGTTGTCAACTGACGAGGTGATCAATCAGTTTCTCGTGCATCACGAAACCGGTGAGCCTATTCCTGCTGATCTCGTGGCTAAGATCAAAAAAGCTGCAACCTTTAACCAAGGTTTCGGAACAACAGAATACCTGGCTTCGGCATTGATCGATATGAAAATTCACTTGGCCGACCCCACAGATATCGATGTCGATAAATTTGAAAAAGATGCGCTGGCCGAATTGAATATGCCGAAGGAATTACCAATGCGTCACCGCACACCCCATTTTGGCCATGTATTCTCAGGCGAAGGCTACGCAACGGCGTACTACGGCTATATGTGGGCCGATGTTTTAACGAGCGATGCATCAGAAGCTTTCAAAGAAGCTCCTGGTGGATTTTATGATGAGGCACTCGCAGAGAAACTGGTGACCTATTTATTTGCACCCCGAAATTCTATGGATCCTGCTGAAGCTTATAAACAGTTCAGAGGACGGGAAGCAAAAATTGAAGCATTGATGCGAGACCGTGGTTTTCCGGTTCCGGAATAAAAGAACAACTGAATAAAAGCCATGTTCAATACATGGCTTTTATTTTTTATAAATGCTGGGTAAAGTAATTCTCTATCGAACAGCGAGCAACCGGCTGTCGATAGCGAGAACACCCGAATTATCAAAAGCAACGGTTCCCAAAATATCGACGATATAAAACATCACATGTTCTGGGTAAAGTAATTATAGTCCTTTAAAATGGTATCGATAAATTCGGCATCATTGTTTTGTTTAACCGTTTTGATACCTACGACCTCAACAACTTTTTCCCGAAGCCTTATCATCGTCTTATAATCCCTGGTTCGGCGTGCCATGAGAAAGGTATCCTTTATAATGCGCGCATCATTATCAGACAGGCGGATAACGTTCGGGTAGGTCGGCTGATAATCGTCCCTTATCTCCTCAAGAATTGTATGATTTATCGTAATGTTATTCTTCAGGGTGATGACGGCCGTTCCTGCTGTAATGTCTCCCAGTCGTTGATTCTTCGGACTTGTTACAATAGCGATAAGGGCAACAACTCCACTTAAAATGTTCATGTCAACTATTCGAAAGAACCATCGAATTACGAAATCGGATAGTGCTGCCTGGTAACCATCGATCTTAACCACTTTAATTTTCATGATTCGCTTACCAAGGGTCTGTCCGTCAAGCAATGTCTCAAAAAGAAGACTGTAAAAAATGACGGGCATATAGAACAACAATAAAATGGCTATAATACTCCAATTATCGAGATCCATAAACCACTTTTCAATACCGATTACATTAAATAACACCTGAAATATCGCGATCATGTAGGCTATCTTGATCAGCCAGTCAATCGCATATGCCAAAATGCGTTCACCGACACTCGCAGCGGTGAAATTGATGTTTACATTTTGGGTGGTGTTTATTTGTAACTCTACCATTAATTATGTTAATTTAGGCCTGATGAGAGAAGTCGCCTTTATCAAGCAGAACAAGGAAAAATGGCTGAATTTTGAACAAGCCATTTTTGGAAAAACCCTAAAGAAACCTGACGAACTGGCTTCTCTTTATGTGCATTTGATAAACGACCTGTCTTACGCACAGACCTATTATCCCAAAAGTAAAACAATTCTATATTTAAACAACCTTGCTGCAAAGGCATTTCAGAAAATATATAAGACCAAGCGGGAAGATTCAAATCGCTTCGTTCATTTCTGGAAGATTGAAGTGCCGCTTATCGTTTACCAGTATCGCCGGTATATCTTGTATGCATTTTTATTGTTTGGCACATTCGTAGCAATGGGAGCGCTGTCAGCAGCCTATGATGACGCATTTGTAAGACTAATTCTCGGCGATAATTACGTAAACATGACCCTTGAAAACATAGAAAAAGGGGATCCTGTTGCGGTTTACAAGAGCGGAAGCAATTGGGGAGGTTTTATAGCGATCACCCTGAATAATTTGTATGTTGGGATATTATCTTTTATATATGGCGTCTTTGGAGGGTTTGGAACGGCTTATATTCTTTTAAGAAACGGGATCATGCTCGGTTCCTTCCAATATTTTTTTTATGAACAGGGTGTGCTGTGGGAAAGCGTTCGTGGCATTTGGATCCATGGGTCTATGGAAATCTTCGCCATTGTTATTGAAGGTGCAGCCGGTTTGATCCTCGGAGCGAGCATTCTGTTCCCAAAAACCTATTCGAGGTTAACATCATTTAAAATCGGGGTGAAAGATGGTGTCAAAATATTGATTAGCACCTTCCCCTTCACCTTTTGCGCCGGATTCCTTGAAGGCTTCGTCACACGATATAGCAATGCAATGCCAAACCAACTATCGGTCGGTATAATTTTAATTACTCTTGGATTGATCGGCTATTATTATCTGGTTTATCCTTTTGTGCTCCATAAAAAACTCAAATCAAACCATGGAATTATATAAATCAAGAGATTTTAGTGCATTTTTTCAGGATACCTTCGCCTTCATAAAACAATATGGCCGACATTTCTTTAAGCACTTTTTTATCGTTAATGGAATCTTTGTTCTAATTCTCATGGTTTTTGGTTATTTCTTTATGTCCTTTTATACCGACATTGTTTTTAGCGGCCTCATGCAAAACAACCCAAATGCTATCGATGACTTCATGAATGAGAATTCCGTGCTTTTCCTGATCCTGTTTATTTTGTTTGTCATAATCTCCATTGTTTTCGGGGTTTTTATGTATGCCTATCCTGTTTTTTATTTAAAACTTTACCAGAAAAATTCTGATATCAACTTCGGCACTTCGGAATTGATCCAGGCTTATAAAGTTAACCTGGGGCGATTATTTGTTTACATAATTTGTTCCATCCTGATTGGCATTCCGTTAATCCTCGTATTTGGTGCCGTGATCTTTGTTATGTTCATCACCATTATCGGCATCCTGGCCATCCCTTTCGCTATCGGGGCACTTTCACTATTTTACTTCATGGCTTTGCTCGAATATATGGAAGGACGTATGAGCATTTGGGATGCGTTCGGATACTCATGGAAGCTTCTTTCTTCGAAGTTTCTGGCCGCTGTTGCCAGTGTAGGATTGTTTTACCTGATGAGTTATGTTATTCAGAATGTGATCACTGTAATTGCATATATATTTGGGATGGTACGTATGTTCACAACAGTTGGTGATGATGGTTCCAATTCTGAAGCGATTGGTGGAATGATGTCTATGGTCATGATAATAAGTTTTATCGCGACTTTTTTGTTAGGAACAATTTTGAACAACCTGGTTCTGCTTAACCAGGGCATCATCTTTTATAGCCTGAAGGAAGAGGCTGAAAAAATTAATACCAAGGACATCATCGATCAAATTGGCTCTGTTGAATAAACATAATAATTGGCATATCAAACTTTTATTCTTGCTTGGTTTAATTATCAGCCCGGTTTATGCACTCGAATATGAGGTCTTAATTTCATCACAAGATTCGCTCAGTATCGATAATTCTGAAGTTGATAAACGCAGTTTTGAGGACCTGAAGTCTAAATATGATGACGAGGCCTTCATTTATGAACGCCCTGTAAATACCTCGGGCTGGTGGACCCGATTTAAACAATGGCTCAGTGATTTTATTAAGGATCTTTTTAATTTCGAAAATCGAAGGGATGCAGAGCGGGCTACTGAAGTTGCCCTCCGTGTGGCTGCTGTGCTGCTGTTTTTAGCTGTTGTATTTTTTATTGTAAAAGCCATCCTTAACAAAGAGGGTCGCTGGGTTTTCGGAAAATCATCCGATAAGACCATCATCCCGGTAAGTGACATTGAGGCAAATATTCAAGCCATCGATTTTAAAAAATTGATCCGTCAGGCAGAAAATGCCGGCAATTTCAGGTTAGCGATTCGATATTATTATTTGTGGTTGCTCAAAACCTTAAGTTTTAAGGAGATCATAGCCTACGATGTGGAAAAGACCAACAGCGATTATCGGGATGAAATCAATGCTGAATCTATACGTTCATCCTTTTCTTATGCGTCCTATTTATACAATTATATCTGGTATGGCGAATTTGATGTCAATGAAGGGCAGTTTAAACAAGCTAAACTGGCATTTGATGCATTTATAAAAGAAATCGATTCATGAATAGGACCTTATGGACATATATTGTATTCCTTATCCTGCTATTTGCCGGGGCAACTCTTATTGAATTCTCTAAACCGAAACCGATTGACTGGACTAAAACCTACAATGAAACTCACAGATCACCCTTCGGAACCTTTATTTTCTTTAATGAATTAGAGGCCCTCTTTCCCAACAGTACTGTCGAGAATATCGGCCAAACCCCATATGAATATTTCACACAAAACTATGATTGGGAGCGTGAAGATTATGACGTTTATGGCACCTATATGTATATAGACGAATCGATGACGATTGATGATGTCTCAGCACAGGAATTACTCGATTATGCAGCTTATGGTAACGATATTTTTATTTCGAGCAGCTACCTCCCTGAGCCCATTAAAGATTCATTGGGTATTGAAACACGTAATGATTACAGTTTTACAGGAAATGCTGATCTTTTACTTGCCAATTCACGATTCGCATCCGATTCGATCAACATTGACAGAGGGCTGACAAATATTTATTTCTCTGAACTCGATTCGGTTTATACAACGGTATTGGGTTACCAGCGATTCAACAAAGAGAAACAAATAAATTATGTGGCAGTCGATTATGGTTCGGGTCGATTTTTCATTCATCTTCAGCCGGTTGTTTTTACAAATTACAGCCTGCTAAAGGCGAATCATAAACATTACACAGAAGGTGTTATGGCCTATCTGGAAGATGATCCAATATTTTTTGACAGCAGAAATAAAAAACGAAACCTCATGAGCCAGAATTTCTTACGGTTCATTTTGAGCCGCCCGGCCTTAAAATGGGCTTGGTTGGTCGGTTTATTCAGTCTAATCGTATTTATAATCTTTAATGCCAAGCGTAAACAACGCATTGTAAAAATCATTAAGCCCAATGAGAATACGACTGTCGCATTTACTAAAACCATCGGTAATCTTTATTACGAGACCAAAGATCACGATAATGTTATCGACAAAAAGATCACCTATTTTCTCGAATACATCAGACGGGTGTATTATCTTGACACTCAGGTTTTGGATGAGAAATTTATCAAACATCTGACATTAAAATCCGGCAGAAAGGAAAGCATAATTAAAAAATTAATAAATCTTATCGCACATCTGAAAGCAAAACCAAATCGCGATGAAAGCGATTTACTGGGATTAAATCGCGCGATGGAGCATTTTCACAACACCTAACTATGGAACATCAAGAAGACACAAATAACAAGGACAAGAAATCAATGGATAAGCAGGAAGAAAATGTTCCGAATGAGGAGATAACCTCCGATATCAATAAGAACATTCATTTCGAGAATCGAATCGATTTATTGCCACTTCAGCAAGGCATTGATTTGATAAAAAGTGAGATCAGCAAGGTGATTGTGGGCCAGCGTAGCATGATCGATATGCTTGTAGCTTCTATCCTGGCTAATGGTCATGCCCTTATTGAAGGTGTTCCGGGGGTTGCTAAAACCATTTCGGCTAAATTGCTAGCCAAATCGCTTGACATCGGTTTTAGCCGGATTCAATTTACACCCGACCTGATGCCCAGCGATATTCTGGGGACTTCTGTTTTTAATTTGAAAACCAATGAGTTCGAGTTTAAAGAAGGCCCTATTTTCTCAAATATGATTTTAATCGATGAGATTAACAGGGCTCCAGCTAAAACCCAGGCAGCTTTGTTTGAGGTTATGGAAGAACGTCAGATTACCATTGATGGAAAGAAATATAATATGGAGCTTCCTTTCATCGTGCTGGCGACTCAAAATCCGATCGAGCAAGAAGGGACTTATCGCCTTCCAGAGGCGCAATTGGACCGCTTCTTATTCAAAATTGATATCGATTATCCGAATGTTGAAGAGGAGGTTGAAATCATTAACCGCGAACAAGCCTTAAAGGGCCAAGAGAAAACGAATCAGATTACCTCCCACTTAAATCATGATCAGATCGTGTCATTTCAGAATCTTGTAAATGAAATCCGGATTGAGTCACACCTCGTTAAATACATTGCCGACATCATCGTGAGTACCAGGAAAAATCCATTCTTGTATTTGGGTGCATCACCACGTGCATCAATCGCCATATTAAAGGCCAGCAAGGCATTTGCTGCCATGGAAGGCCGGGATTTCGTTACCCCTGAAGACATTAAAAAGGCCGCGATTCCGGTCCTTCAACATCGTGTAATTGTAACTCCCGAACGGGAGATGGAAGGCGTTACCACAAAACAGATCATCAACCAGATCATCGAAGCTGTAGAAATTCCAAGGTAATGTTTAAACGTCTGGGTCCGCTTTATATCAGAAATCGATTTTTTTATGCTTGCCTGGTAGTGATTATTCTGTTTGTGATGAGTTTTGTTTTCCCTAGGCTTTTTAATATCGTAAAACTGCTGTTGCTGGTTGTATTTACCTTCACAATGCTAGATGCGCTTATTCTTTTTACTACCAAACGCGGTTTAAAGGCGAGCCGTCAACTGCCGGAGAAATTTTCGAACGGCGATCAGAATGCGGTTCAACTGAACCTTGAAAACTTTTATACCTTTCCGGTTTTTGTTCGGATTATTGATGAAATCCCGGAGCAGTTTCAGGTAAGAGATTTCGAAATTCGACGAAAACTACAACCGACGAGTATCAGTCAACTTGAATATGAGTTGCGCCCCGTAACCCGCGGTGAATACCACTTCGGAAGTTTAAATATTTATGTGTCTTCAGCTTTAGGCCTGATCTCGAGACGTTTCAAGATTGATGATCATGCGATGGTACCCACCTACCCTAGTTTCATACAATTGAGAAAGTACGATCTACTGGCCATAAGTAATAATTTATACCAATACGGTATTAAAAAAATCAGGCGAATTGGTCATACCATGGAATTTGAGCAAATAAAAGACTATGTACTCGGTGATGATCTTCGGACCATCAACTGGAAGGCGACGGCCAAAAAACGGCAATTGATGGTTAACCAGTTTCAGGATGAAAAATCTCAACCGGTTTATTCCGTTATCGATAAGGGCCGGGTTATGAAAATGCCATTCGACGGATTAACCTTATTGGATTATGCGATTAACGCTGCCTTGGTAATTTCGAATGTGGTTCTTAAAAAACATGATAAGGCCGGGATTTTTTCATTTTCAAAACGGGTTGAAAATATTGTGGCAGCCGAACGACGAACATCCCAGATGAATCTCATCATGGAAACGCTTTACAATATAAATACCGATTTTTTTGAAAGTGATTACAGCAGATTGTACGCTGATATAAAGCGTCAGATCACCAACAGGAGCCTCATTTTACTATATACCAACTTCGAAACCATGGACGGCCTTAAACGACAACTGCCGTATCTGAAGGGCATAGCCAAGAACCATCTCCTGGTGGTAATATTCTTTAAGAATACCGAATTGAATACCCTCATTGATCAGCGGGCAGAAACCATTCAACAGGTTTATGACAAGGTCATTGCCGAGAAATTCGCATTTGAAAAGCGTTTAATCGTTAATGAATTGAAGAAATATGGTATTTTTTCAATACTTACTACTCCTGAAGATCTCACCCTAGATACAATAAATACCTATCTTGAGATAAAGGCAAGGGGACTGCTTTAATCGTTTCATCATCTGTTTTCAACAGTTCGGTAAAGCTTCTTACAAAAATAGGACTGCACTCCTGATCTTTAAATTGTAAATCAAAAAACAAACCTTATGAAAACACTATCCTTTATTATCGCGGTATTAGTATCCACCTTCTTACTACCCGCACAAACACTTACTGTAACTGTAGAAAATGTATTAAATGAGAACGGAAAAGTCCTTTTCTCGCTTCATACCGAAGAAACCTTTATGAAGGGTCCCGGAATTAAAAATATCGAAGCTGCCATCGATGGCAAGGTCGTTACTGTAACGTTTGAAGATGTCGAGCCAGGCATCTATGCAATTATGGTTTTACATGATGAAAACGAAAACAACCGTATGGATTATGAACTCAGTGGCATGCCTAAAGAAGCCTATGGGGCCTCAAATAATTCGATGAGTTTTGGTCCGCCTCAATTCTCCGAAGCCAAGTTTGAACTAAAAAAAGAAAACAAGGAAATCAAAATTAGGTTCTAACAAAAAATCCCGCTGAGTAGCGGGATTTTTTTTCTTTCAATCAATTTAAACTGTTTCATTCAACCAGGCTTTCATCATCCAAACTGTTTTTTCCTGTTCTGTAATGAGATCACTCATCATCGAATTGGTTCCTTCATCCTGGGCTTCATCTGACCTATTCAAAATAATTCGTTCTATTTTTAAAAGTTCGGTTAATGAATCAACGATTAGTCGAACGGCCTCTTCATCCATACTGATATTTTTTCCGACCGGGACTTGAGCCATGGTCGAATAATCTTCAAATGTATGCATGGGAGTTGCTCCGAGGGTTAATATTCTTTCAGCTATTTCATCTACCTTGATGTTAGCATCTGTATACAACTCCTCAAATTTGGCATGCAAATCGAAAAAGCGCTTCCCTTTGATATTCCAATGAATACCGCGAAGATTCTGGTAATATACCTGGAAATTAGCGAGTAATATATTTAAATCCTCAGCCAGTTTTCCAGCCTGTTTAACTTCTAATCCTATACTATTTAATGTCTGAAGCATATATATTAATTTTATTTGCTACAAATTTAATCTATCATAAGGTGACTTTTTGATAAATTTTATTGATAGTTTTTATACTTTTATAGCCTAATTCAATTTTATATGACCATCACCCAACTTTATTATGTTCTTGCGGTTGCCGAACATCAAAATTTTACAAAGGCTGCTGAAAAATGTTTTGTCACCCAGCCAACTCTGAGCATGCAAATTCAGAAACTGGAAGATCAGCTAGACATACAGATTTTTGACCGAAGCAAGAAACCCATTGAATTGACTGAAATCGGCAAAAAAATTGTGCAACAGGCCAAGAATATAGTTAATGAGGCTGATAGGATACAGGATATTGTCGATCAGCAAAAGGGATTTATCGGTGGTGAATTCAGGTTGGGGATCATACCGACCATCATGCCGACTTTACTACCCATGTTTCTCAAGAACTTTATAAAACGTTATCCTAAGGTAAAACTAAAAATTGAAGAATTAACAACCGAGGAGATCGTTGAACGGATCACTGATGGTCATCTTGATGCAGCGATTGCCGCCACACCACTCGAGAACAGCACCATCGTTGAGCGACCCTTATACTACGAACCTTTCGTGGCTTATATACCGCCATCACATCGGTTACATTCAAGTAAGAAAATCGACATTTCCGATCTCGACATCAATGATATGTTGCTTCTGGAAGATGGCCATTGTTTTCGTGACGGGGTTATAAATCTGTGCAAGGCATTTAAAAATCATGAGGATGATTCATTTCAGTTGGAAAGCGGTAGTATCGAAATGCTTGTTAAACTTTCAAATGAAGGATTGGGGATGACCATGCTGCCTTATCTGCACACCTTGGATATGGTTGATGGTGAAAAATCGAAACTACATTATTTTAATGAGCCAACCCCGGCAAGAGAAGTGAGTTTAATCTATCATAAAAGTGAACTCAAAATGCAGATCATTGAAGCACTAAAACAAGTAATCTCCGGCGTCATTCGAGGCGCAATAGCCTTTCAGAATGTTGATATTATAAGTCCGCTACCTAAATAAAAAAGCGGCCTGAGCCGCTTTTATCTAAGATTTCAAATAAATTAATGATTGCTGAAGATCTGGGTTTTGTCTGATTAAGGCAAGGATAAAAATCCTTAATTCCTCAATCTCGTAAGGCAGTAAGCGCTGCATTGCTTTTTCAACTTCCTTACAGAACAAGTGGACATCAAAACTGACCTTATGAAGTACAGTTTTGGTGTACTCAAACATTGCTCTCGCCATAAGAAATTAGTTTTTAGTTGAACAAATTAATAGGAGTAGAATTTTTTTTATAGGCTGAATCGGTGTTTAAGTTAATAACCCTAAAATTAAAAAAAAATTGAGTTTCAAATGTATTTTGAGTAAAGTTTAACACATAAAAAAAGCCTATAATTTTGATTTACAGGCTTTTAAATTTTATTTGACACGAAATTTAAAATCGGTTATCTCCATCGAGTATATCTCCGATTCCGCCGAGAATACTGCCCTCGCCCTTGTCTCGCCCCCCGCGCTGCGGGGCACTGGCCAGGACACGACCGGCCAATCGACTGAAAGGCAGAGATTGAATATAAACTGTACCCGGTCCTGTTAATTTTGCGAAGAACAATCCTTCGCCACCGAAAACCGTATTCTTAATCCCGCCAACAAATTCAATATCGTAATCGACATCTTTTGTAAAGCCGACTATACAGCCAGTATCTACGCGTAACACTTCTCCTGGCTTTAATTCTCGCTTTGCCATGGTACCCCCTGCATGAACAAAGGTCATCCCATCGCCTTCGAGCTTCTGCATGATAAATCCTTCCCCGCCGAAAAGCCCTCGACCTAATTTTTTACTAAATTCAATCCCAACACTAACGCCTTTCGCAGCGCACAGAAAAGCGTCCTTCTGACAAATAAACTTTCCCCCGAACTCGGTGAGATCTATAGGTACAATTTTTCCCGGATATGGTGATGCAAAACTTACATTTCGCTTACCGCTCTGAACATTATAAAAGGCCGTCATAAATAAACTTTCACCTGTAAGAATACGCTTCCCGGCTCCTAAAATTTTTCCGAGGAAACCCTGGTCTTTTTCGGACCCATCACCAAAGATGGTTTCCATTTTAATCCCATCGTCCATCATCATAAAACTTCCTGATTCGGCTACCACCCCTTCCTGCGGATCTAGTTCAATTTCTACGAATTGCATTTCTTCGCCATAAATGCGATAGTCTATTTCGTGTGCTGTCATATTTAAGATTTAAATTGATTCGATTATTAGTTGATAACGGGACGTCTTTGTTACAGCTTTTAGTTCTTGACCTTCAAACTCCACTCAAAACTAAAGGTTGAGACTGTTATACCATCTTTATTTCTGCCCTTGGCGTTTAACCAAACCGTTTGCCCTTCACCGGTTTTAATAGCTTCAGCAAGGGCGATATCGACCTTTTCACCTTCCCTGCATTCGAAGGTGATTCGACCTGTTGCTTTTTTAGTGAATTCAGCTTTGTTGTTGGCTACCAGCATAGAAACAGATTTTCCCGATTCGACTATTTTTCCCATGACTAATGCCCCCGTAGTCAATTCGGCGGCCATGCCCTGAACAGCCCAGAACATGCTGCGAAACGGATTTTGATTAATCCAACGATGTTTAACAGTAACGGTACATTGGGAATCATTGAGAGACTTGGCGCGCACTCCGGTTAAATAAGCCGCGGGAAGCTTGAACATATTAAATCGGTTGACCTGCCTGGCGGTGAGTTTCATACGATGGCATTTTTTATAAAAGTAGCCAAAATTTTAAAATGTCTAATTGTTAAATATATGTTAAAATATACTACTATGTTTTGCATAATACCTGTTTTTAGATATATATTTGCATAAGAAACTATTATACGTTTTAAAAATGACGCTTACAACACACCAAAAAAATATCGCTTCCGTCATTCATTTGTCGGCCTTATCAAAATATATTTTTCCCTTTGGAAATTTTATTATGCCATTAATATTCTGGACGATGAATAAGGATAAATCAGAGTTTATAGATGAACATGGAAAAGCATGCCTGAATTTTCAACTCAGTATTTTTCTTTATTTAGTGGTAATCTCATGCCTGTCTATTCCTTTATTCCTTTTTGGTGTCTTTCATAGTTTTGATTTTCCCGATTTTTGGTTTGGGTATGACTTTGATTTTCACCTTTCAAGAAATGATAGTTTTAACGTGATCCTTTTCACCATACTAATTGGAATGTTGGCACTAGCGGCAATCATTTTGGAAATTGTATTTATAATTATTGCTACAACAAAAGCCAATCAAGGAGAACTCTATAAATACCCGATAACCATAAAGTTTATTAGATAATCATCAATCATCAATCAATTATATCAATCAAAAAACGAACAGTTATTTCAAACAAAATTCTAATCCATATGACATTAAATATTGCATGTGACCTTTAGAAATAAAACAAACTCGAACACATGAAAATTGAAAATACAAAAGCACAAATGCGTAAAGGCGTACTGGAGTATTGCATACTTTCTGTCCTAAAAGATGATGATGCCTATGTTGCAGAAATATTAGGCACATTGAAAGATGCTAAGATGCTGGTCGTTGAAGGCACGATTTATCCGTTGCTTACGCGCTTGAAAAATGCTGGATTACTCAATTACCGTTGGGAAGAATCCACATCAGGGCCTCCACGAAAATATTATGGGTTAACTGAAACCGGAAAACTATTTTTAAACGAATTGAATACCACTTGGAGCGAACTACAAAACGCAGTTAACCTAGTAACCCGTCAAAAAACAACAAAGAAATGAATAAAACAGTCAACATAAATCTAGCAGGTATATTCTTCCATATTGATGAAGATGCATACTTAAAGTTACAACGCTATCTTGACGCTATAAAACGTTCATTTACAGATTCTCAGGGCCGTAATGAGATCATTTCAGATATCGAGGCTCGTATAGCTGAACTCTTTAGTGAGCGTGTGCAAAATGAGAAACAGGTTGTTTCGGTAAAAGAAGTTGAAGAGGTTATCACCATTATGGGACAACCCGAAGATTATATGGTCGATGAGGAAATTTTTGAGGATGAACCTCAGGCCCAATACAAAAAATCATCTGGCAGCGGACGCAAGCTATTCCGGGATAAAGACAACGCATATATAGGCGGTGTTTCGGCTGGCTTGGCTCATTATTTTGGCATCGATGCCCTTTGGATACGATTGGCATGGATCGTCTTATTCTTTGGTGCGGGAACCGGAATATTGCTTTATATATTGTTATGGATACTAATGCCTGTGGCCGAATCGACCTCAGACAAACTGGCCATGACGGGAAAGCCTATTAACATTACTAATATAGAAGAAAAGGTAAAAGAAGGGTTTGGTAATGTTAAAGACAGTTTTGATGATGTGGCTGGTCGCCTGCCTAGCGGTGAAAGGGTCAAATCAACATCGCGTTCATTTTTTGAAGCCCTTGGGAACGTAATACTGTTTTTCTTTAAAGTCATTGCTAAATTTATTGGTATAATCCTGATTATTTGCGGTGCTACAACTCTTATTGCATTGATCATTGGGCTGCTCACAGCCGGTGTAGCCGATATTTTCCATTTCCCGGGAGTCGATTTTGCGGATATTTTTTATTCGTCTACCCTCCCCATTTGGTTGATTTCGCTGTTGGTCTTGTTTGCCGTAGGCATCCCATTCTTCTACATCTTTATTCTGGGATTGAAGATTTTGATCAACAATATAAAGCCACTGAATAAAGGTGTAAACATCGCCTTACTTGGTATCTGGCTGGCATCAATCATTACCCTGGCCGTTTTTGCCGCTCGGGAAGTTCAGGAATTCTCAAGAGAGGCCAGTGTAACCGATAAAACCACATTAAATGTCGCGGCCAATGATACCCTCATGGTCAAAATGGTGGGTAATGACGAGTATTCTCGAGGCCTTTACCGGGATTATGATTTCGATATTATTCAAGATGAAAGCGATCGAACCATTATTTATTCCTCTAATGTGCGGCTCATATTCCGATCTACAAAAGATTCGATCGGATATGTGAACATCGAGAAAAATGCCCGTGGCTCGAGCTACCAAAATGCGAAGGAGCGGGCCGGAGATATCCAATATAATTATGCGCTTGTTGGTAACGAGTTGCAACTGGATGGATACTTTACCACTGATTCAGAAAATAAATTCAGAGATCAGGAGGTTGAAGTAATGGTATATCTGCCGGAAGGAACCATGCTGTATGCTGATGGCAACACCTATTCATTCCACCGAAATACATCATATTACAGAGATATCCTTGACAATGGATTTGAAGAACACTATCTCAAAGTTATCAATGACGACGTGATTTGCACGGATTGTCCTGATGATGACGAGCGGTTCAAGGTGGATATCAAAGACGACGATTCCAAATTCAAATTAGATGACAAAAGCCTTGAAATAAAGGATGAAGACGTACAGGTTAAGATCGATTCATCAGGAATTAATATAAAATCGAATAATTAAATATAAACAGTTGGTCTCTTTATTCCTACGGTTGAGTATCTAATGATTTGGAATAAAAAGAAAGACAAATAGATTTGTGAAATAAAAATTCAATCAATCAAATACTTATAAATCATGACAACTATCACAAAATTTATCGTAGGAACCATATTGAGCCTTTTAATGCTCTCATGCAATATAAACGGAGATTGGGGATTTGGCGTTCGTGGAAACGGTAACGTGCAAACCGATAACCGTGAGCTATCAAATGATTTTGATGAAATTGAAATCAGTCGCGGATTAGATGTTTATCTAACCCAGGGCGATATCCTTGACCTTGCAGTTGAGGCTGATGAAAATTTAATCGATATAATCATAACTGAAGTAGAAAACAACACCCTATATATTTATGCCGACGAGAATATCGCTTCATCTCGATCTCAAAAAGTATATGTGACCTTTAAAAATGTCAACAAGATCACAGCGACAAGCGGCTGCGACGTGTATTCGACGAATGTAATTAAAGCTGACAATTTAGATCTGACCACTACTAGCGGTAGCGACATGGAATTGGCAATTGAGGTTGATGTTGTTGAATGCCAGTCATCAAGCGGGAGTGACCTTCGTCTATCGGGCACAGCCAATACTATGTATGCTGAAGCCAATAGCGGTAGTGATATAAAAGCTGGTGGACTTAAAACACGAACGTGTACGGCCAATGCCAATAGTGGAGCAGACATAACTGTTCATGCTTCCTCTGAGTTAATTGCCAAAGCATCAAGTGGAGGCGATATAAAATATTATGGCAATCCTGACAAAGTATCGAAGCGTGATGGCGTATCAGGAAGTGTAAGAAAACAATAAATCAACCAATCAAAAAACCTGTTGTAAGGTATACTAATCAACCTTAATAAACCATTCCAAAAGTTATTTTGGAATGGTTTTTAATTATATTTGTTTATCACAAATTAAGAATGATGATGAATAAAGCCCTGATCACAATTATCCTATGTCTTTTATTTTCAGTGTCTTACGCTCAGAAGAAGGAGAAAATAAAAGGGAACCGAAGCATTTCCATAATCGAAACAAAGATCAATAGTTTTAATCGACTCGTGGTAGGCGAAGATTTTGAAGTAGACTTGATTGAAGGCGATGAAGCAAGTGTTTTTGTTGAAGCCGATGACAACCTTCAGGATGTCATTCGTTTTAGTGTAGCCGACAGCACCCTTACTTTCAATACCTCTAAACAGATCACCACCTTTAAAAAAATGAGTATCAAGGTGACCTATACCAAAACATTGAAACGAATAGAAACCATTGAAAATGGACAGGTTAGCTCCCTTACATCGATAGATCTGGATGATGTATCGCTTACTCATTCCGGTTCGAGTAAAGCTTACCTGAATGTTAAGGCATCAACCTTTAAACTTACGAACGGTGGTCGTTCAAGGGTGAAATTAAATGTCACAACCAATCAGGCATCTTTAGAATTAATTGACAATTCAAAAACCGAGGCCCTTATAACGGCCGATAGCCTTCAGGTCGATCTCTATCAACGAGCAACTGCAAAGCTTGAAGGGGATTTAAGCGCCTTGATGCTGCGTGCGGATAATACCTCGTCATTCAACGGACGAAATCTAACAAGTATCAAAGCATTAGTGGAAAGCGACCTCAATAGTAGTGTTTACATCAACGTTACCGAAACCCTTACAATTGATGCCAAAGGCAAAAGCGAAGTTTACGTTTATAATAATCCAGAAATTACCCTAAGAAACTTTGAGGGCAGTTCGAAACTTCATAAAAAGGAACTCAAAAAGAAAAAATAAGAGTATCAGGCCTCTACGGGATTTTCCTTCGCTGCTAGATAACGCTCTGCGTCTAACGCGGCCATACAGCCTGTTCCTGCAGCGGTAACAGCCTGACGGTAAACATGATCGGCAGCATCACCACTAACAAATACGCCTTCTATCTCCGTTTTTGAAGTACCCGGCTTATTAATGATATATCCCGTTTCATCCATTTTAAGAAAATCTTTAAAAATATCGGTATTGGGTTTATGTCCTATGGCTACAAAAAATCCTGTGGCCGGGATCTCAATTTCTTCACCGCTGACCTTATTTCTGGCTTTAACCCCGGTAACAACCTGACCATCTCCCAAAACCTCAACCGTTTCCGTATTATGCAAGATTTCAATATTTTCAGCATTGCGGACTCGTGCTTCCATAATTTTGGATGCCCGAAACACATCTCGACGCACAAGCATGGTCACTTTTTTGCATAGGTTTGATAAATAATGTGCCTCTTCACATGCCGAATCTCCGGCACCTACGATTACAACTTCCTGACCCCTGTAAAAGAATCCGTCGCATACAGCACAGGCTGATACGCCGCCTCCAAGTTTGAGATACTTCTGTTCAGAAGGTAAGCCGAGATATTTCGCTGAAGCTCCAGTAGATATTATGACCGTATCGCAATGAATCTCAGTTTCATCATTAACCCAAACCTTATGAACAGGACCATTAAAGTCGACTTTTGTTATCCAACCATGACGCACGTCGGTACCGAAACGTTCTGCCTGCTTTTGAAATTCCATCATCATTTCGGGTCCCGTTATTCCGTCTGGATATCCGGGATAGTTCTCAACATCATTGGTGGTTGTCAATTGACCTCCGGGTTGCGTTCCCTGATATAAAACGGGATGCATATTGGCCCGTGACGCATAAATGGCCGCAGTATATCCTGCCGGGCCTGAACCGATAATCAAACACTTTACATGTTCTATGGAATCTGACATATTTTAATGATTTTATTCATGAACAAAAGTAGGATTTTTGGTTAAATCCTTACATAGAAGTTATTAACAGTTCTAATGATGTTATATGTAAAATTTATATAAGTTTTTTTTTGTAACTTGGTTTCATCCATTAACACCAACAACAATGAAAAGCACATTTTACACTCTTTGTTTTTGTTTACTTATAATCATGTCCTGTAAACAAGAAAATTCCAAAGAATCAACTGTTAACGAGGAAATAAAACCTGCAGAATCAAACATTCAAGGTGTTTGGGAACTTGTTTCATTTTATAATTATGATGACAATGGTATTGTCACAGATACACTTAAAGCAAGTGAAACCAATAAGCAGATTAAAATTTACACGGAGACCCGTATAATGTGGAGTCGCTTCAACATCAATGATACAATTGACTGGTTTGGTTATGGCAGTTATGTAACTACAGATTCCTCATTAACTGAAACCCTGGAGTATGGTTCGAAATCTATGAATCGGGTCATCGAAGAAGAACAAAATGTATTTGATTTCAAATTGATTATCAATGAGGACCTCTATAGTCAAATCACGGTTGATGATCAAGGGCGTCCCTTCTTTGCTGAGAATTATAAGAGGCTGGAACACTAATATTCCGCTTTAACACAACAACGTACTAGCTCATTAAACAAGTCTCTGGATATCTTATGAGTACTTTGGCACATGAATGAATCATTTCCTTTCATGGCAGCCCTGTTGGCATCAATGCTTCACGTTATAACAGGTCCAGATCACCTTGCCGCTGTTACACCCTTTGTTGTTCGAGCTAAACGTTCTGCTTGGAAGGTTGGATTGCTATGGTCTGTTGGGCATCTTTTTGGTATGCTCGTTTTAGGTTTGTTGTTTTACTGGCTCAGAGAGGCTTTACCTGTTGAAGAAATATCAATATACGCCGAGCGCCTCGTTGGAATTGTAATCCTTGGAATAGGAATTTCTGTTCTCTACAACTTACTCAAAAGGGATAAAAAGCACCGGCACCTGCACGTGCACAGCGATAAACCACCGATTATTCATTCACACAGTCATGATCATAAAGATCAACCAGATCATCATCATTACCATGATCCAAACAACCGCCATGGTTTGATACCTTCATTTTCAATAGGTGTTTTACATGGTATTGCAGGGATAGGTCATTTATTCTTATTTCTTCCGGTTCTGGGATTTCAATCAGAGGCCGAAGGGATAAATTATGTCATTGGGTTCACCACTGGAATTATCGCGGCCATGGTACTATATTCGATTATTATTGGCCGTGTGAGTACCATTGCAGGTGACAGTCATCAAAATATTTTCTTTTCTGGTATACGACTCAGTGCTGGGTTATTTGCCATCATTATTGGTCTTTATTGGATCCTGATCAACTAACAAATTCGTGGTAACTGCTCTCCTATAAGCGGTGTTACCAAACGCTTCCCTCCTATGCTGCTGTTCATCACCACCTTCCCTGGATGATCATTCGTGATCTCTCCAATGCAGGCAGCAAATTTTCCTTTCTCATCATTCATCATCGCTTCTAATACAGCATCACTTTGATTTCCCTTGACAAAAGCAAGAAAAATACCTTCACCAGCTACAAAAAGAGGATCAAGGCCGAGAATCTCACATGCTGCCGAAACCTGGATATCAATTGGAAGAGCCCTCTCATGAATCTGGACACCGAGTTGATCGGTTTCTGCTATCTCACAAAGGACGCTCGCCAAACCACCACGCGTTGGATCCCGCATAAGTTTTATGGCATCACCGAAGGAATCCAGAAGAGAACTCACTAAAAAATTCACATTAGTACTATCACTATAAATATCCGATTCAAACTGCAGTCCCTCCCGCTCAGACATAATGGCCATCCCATGTTGGGCAATATTGCCGCTAACGAGAATTTTATCACCTGTTTCGATATGCTCTGATGAAATCCTTGCTTTTGGATGCTTCAGTCCGAACCCTGTGGTATTAATAAAGATCTTATCTCCCTTGCCGCGTTCAACAACCTTCGTATCGCCGGTTATAATGATTGTTCCACTGGTTTCCGAAGCTGTTTTAATACTATTAACTATACGCTGGAAATCATTCATGGAAAGACCTTCTTCAACAATAAAGGATAAGGAGAGATATTTTGGAATTGCGCCACACATCGCAACGTCATTTACAGTACCATGAACGGCTAATGACCCAATATTCCCACCTTTAAAAAATATAGGTGACACCACAAAACTGTCTGTAGAGATAGCCAATTCGCCTTCAAACGGTACAATCGACCCATCATGCTTCTTATCCAGATAGGGATTGCTGAAGGTTTTAAAAATAATTTGATCAAGCAGATCGCGTGTCATTATTCCACCACTGCCATGACCCAGACTTATGCAATCATACTTGCCTTTGTTTGAACTCATTTACTTTTTCAAATTAAATAGTTGCACCCGCAAAATGATAATAGGCTGCACAAGCTCCTTCCGAAGATACCATTGGAGCACCCAACGGATTATTCGGGGTACATCGCTTGCCGAATTCAGAGCATTCTTTAGGTTTCTTAATCCCTTTCAATACCAGGCCCGCAATGCAAGCCGGATCTTCTGGTATTTTGATATGATCAATTCCAAATTTCAATTCGGCATCATATTCTTGAAATCCTTGCTTTAAGCAATATCCACTATTTGGGATGTTACCAATACCACGCCATTCACGGTCTCCAATCTCAAAAACTGTTTCAATAACTTCCCTTGCCTTGATATTTCCTTCTTTCTTTACAACCCTTGAATATTGATTTTCTACAACATGTATTCCTTCTTCCAATTGCTTTACAGCCATAAGTATACCTTGCACAAGATCCAAAGGTTCAAATCCTGTAATTACTATCGGAATTCTATATTTTTCAGCGAGGGGATGATAATCTGTATAACCCATAATAGCGGATACATGGCCAGCACCAAGAAATGCATCGATGTTGCAGAATCCATCATCTAAAATCGCCTCCATTGCAGGAGGAACTAAAACATGTGACACCAGAATGGAATAATTCTTCAATCCGTTTCGACTTGCATGAAGAACAGAAAGGGCATTTGCCGGAGCTGTTGTTTCGAAACCAACCGCAAAAAAAACAACTTCACGATCAAGGTTTTGTTTGGCAATGTTAACCGCTTCAAGGGGTGAGTACAGAATTCGTAAATCACCACCCAGTGCCTTGGCTTCAAGCAAGCTTTTCTTGCTCCCGGGTACACGAATCATATCGCCAAAGGAACAAACGATTACCCCATTTTCGAGTAGTTCAATAGCCTTATCGATCAGATTTACAGGTGTTACACAAACAGGACAACCCGGGCCATGAATCATCCTCACCTTATCTGGAAGTAGGTCGATAATACCATTTCTTACCAATCCATGAGTCTGCCCGCCACAAACCTCCATGATATTCCATGTTTTGGTTACCGTCTTATCAATCAAATCTAAAACCCGTCGGGTTTCATCGTAATCACGATATTCACTCAGATACTTCATGACTCTTAATTAATGCCATTTATATAGTACATCATTTGGCCAAATGAAATGTTCTCATCATTTGGAGCTAAGTTAAGATTAAATAATAATTCCATATCATTATCTACTAATTCCATAAGCATATCGATTAAGGTCGTATTTTGAAAAACACCGCCGCTCAAAGCTATTTTTTTAATCTGCCGCTGACGTGCATAATCGAGAATCAGTTTTGCTAAAGTGTAAAGAAAGTTGGCAATTATCTCCTGAATGGAATGCCCTTCTTCCTTATCTCTCAACATTCCTTTAATTATTCGCCCTGGATCGGGATTTGCATCGGTTGTGCTTATTAAATACGATCTGCAATTTTTGACATCATATTCATCGATGGCATTTTCAAGTAAGATAGCAGCCTCTCCTTCATATGTATTAAAATCACAAATTCCGAGTAAGGACGCTGCAGCATCAAATAACCGACCCACCGACGAGGTTTTTAACCGAGCTTTTTGTTTAAGTGCCTTATAGATGAACTGTTCCTGTTTACTAAATTTTTGATCCAGTATTTTGTTAAATTCATCGTCGGCTATTGAAAAAAGAGACAGTCTTGGTTCATTAGCCATCTTATCGCCTGCAATCCAATCAAAATATCGAAAATGACCCAGTCTATCAATACGTTTTGCTTGATATTTAAAAAACTCACCGCCCCAAATTTCGCTATCCTCACCATAACCGGTCCCATCCCATATCACGCCGAGAATCTCCTCATCCGTATCGAGTAAAGCATGTTCGGCTAGCACAGCAGCAAAGTGAGCCTTGTGATGCTGTATCGTAACAAGTTCGCAGCTATAAGTTTGAGATATGGATTTTCCGAGTTGCGTACTTAAATATAACGGGTGAGAATCGACTAATATAACCTCGGGGTTGCGTTCAAATAAACCGATCATGTAATTTGCCGTGTTCTCAAATCGTTCATAAACATCAAAATGATTAAGGCTTCCCAAATATTGGCTAACGTATAAGAAGTCATTTGGCAATATAGACAAGGTACTTTTCAATTCTCCTCCCATGGCCAGAATGCATCGATCAATTGTAAATGTTTCACCATAATAATTTGGCGCGAAACCTCGAGAACGCCTGAACAAAACAGGCACGTCATGCGATGAGCTAAATTTTATTACCGAATCATCCTGCGGATTGAGGATTTCAAGATTGTGATGAACAAAGTAATCAGCTACCGATCCAAGTATTTTTATAGCACTGGCTTCTTCACTTAATATTGGTGAGCCATGTAAATTACCGCTTGTAGCGACAATGGGCTCGCTAATACAATCAGCAAGCATTTGCAAAATCCCGGAATAAGGCAACATAATACCGAGTTGGTTCAAACCAGGCGCCAAGTCATTGACTGAAAGATTGTTTATGGATTTCGAGGCGTTTACAATAATGATTGGTCGCTCTGGAGATATGAGTGCCTGCTTTTGTTTCTGATTAAGATCTATATCGAGTTCAATGTCTTCAATGGATTTATAAAGAATGGCAAATGGTTTTTTAGGCCGATTTTTTTTCTCTCGAAGTTTTTTAATTACCTGTTTATCTGTGGCACTACAACATAAAAGGTAGCCACTTGAATTTTTTATAGCAACAATAGAACCCGATTCGATCAGTTGTGCGGTTTTTTTAAAAATATCATCATAGGAAGATGTAAGAGGCCTGCCTTTATTATCGGTTAGTATGGGTAAAATACCACATTCTAGACATGTGTTGGTTTGAGAATGAAATCGGCGGTTTAAAGGATCCTTATATTCCTTCAGACAGGCTTTACACATTTTAAAAACATCTATACTGGTATTAAACCGTTCGAAAGGAAATGTTTCAGTAATTGCCCATCTCGGTCCGCAGTTAACACAGGTCGTGAATGGATAATTGAATCGTCTGTTTTCAGGATTATCAAGGTCTCTGACGCATTCGGAGCAAATAGCAAAATCAGGTGTTAATTGAAGGTTTAACCGTGTATTTTTTTCTGTTGAAATTATATTAAACTCCACATAACTCTTATCCTCGATCTCTTCCAAAAGATGGTTAATAATTCGAGATACCGGCGGTGGATTTGATATGATTTCATTATAAAATGCCTGAACTTTTTTTATGGCTCCAGTAGCATAAATAATGACGCCTTCTTCATTGTTAGACACAGTTCCTTTAATTCCATATTTTAAAGCCAGATTAAAGACGAAGGGTCTGAAACCAACGCCTTGAACTTGTCCGCTTATAATGATCTTGAAGGAGGAAGTCATTCAGCGACTAAAATAGTAATTTGAATCGCATGATTATATGATACGAATAGAAAATTATCGGATTTTATATCACTTGATTATATATTTCCTCGAATATCGAAAGAATCGTACATTAGTCATAATTATCAGGAGGTTTATGCATGAATTATCAGTGGCTATGAACATTGTGAAAATAGCCGAAGAGGAAGCTAAAAAGGCAAATATTCAATATTTTTCAGCCATTGAACTTGAGATTGGTACTCTCGCTGGAATCGAATTGGATGTGTTTCATTCTGTTTGGAAAGCAGCAGTTAAAAGCAGCGTTCTTGAAAATGCTGAACGCCTCATTCGCTCGGTTCCTGCCATTGCAATTTGCCGGGATTGTTCTCATGAATTTCGCATCGATTTCCTTTACGACGTTTGTCCGGAATGCGGCAGTTTTCAAAAGCACATAAGCCGCGGACAGGAACTTCGAATAAAAACCTTATCACTGCCTGATCCTGCCAGTTGACTTATAATTCCCCTCGATCCCTTAACTCATTTTTATCCTTTTTTATAAAATATTTTGTTGCTGATTTATGATTTAAATCATAGTTCATTTTAAGGGGTGATAATACATTTGTCATAAGTCTATAATCTAATTTTTATGCTTTCAAAAGATACTTTCAACCGCAGCAATTTGCTGGACATGGCTTGGGATGTACAGCGCAAAAAACGGCACATCGGACGTGATGATCTCACCAAGATCGCTCAGGAGTTAAATATGTCGAGAACGGAAGTTGAGGGTGTTCTGACATTTTATCATTTCTTCCATAGAAAACCCGCCGGAAAATTCACAATTTATTTGAATGATTCCATTATCGCTAAACAATCGGAACAT
Organism: Flavobacteriaceae bacterium; assembly: GCA_013003555.1. GTDB lineage: Bacteria > Bacteroidota > Bacteroidia > Flavobacteriales > Flavobacteriaceae > SHLJ01. The sequence continues at coordinate 94,084 of JABDIV010000090.1, read as the reverse complement.
GCCGAAATCCTGAAGGCTTTTGAAAAGAAACTTGGTATATCAGTAGGCCATGTCACCTCAGATGAAATGTTCGGTCTCTTCAGGACGCCCTGCATCGGTTTAAGCGATCAGGAACCGTCATGTCTTATCAATTTTAAACCTTTTGTAAATCTTACTTCCGAAAAAGTCAATCAAATAATCGATATGCTGAGAAATGGCTCAAAGCCATCTGAAATATGTGATATCCCCAAAAGTACAGTTCAGTATTTACCACCAGATAACCGGACGGTATTCCTTAAACCGTTTAATGTCTTTTCATCATTACATCAGATAAAATCCCAGAGTCCAGAGGAACTTATCGAACTTATTAAATCCTCAAAACTTGGAGGATGTGGTGGCGCTTTTTTCCCAACCGGACTAAAATGGCAATTTTGTCGACAGAACAAGGCTGATGAACGATTCGTTGTATGTAACGCCGACGAAGGGGAGCCAGGTACTTTTAAAGACCGGGTTCTTCTTGAAGCCTATCCAGAATTACTGATTGAAGGAATGATCATCGCTGGCTACGCCATCGGTGCCAAACAAGGTATAATTTACCTTCGTGCCGAGTATCGCTATCTGGCTAAAAAAATTAAGGCTGCCCTTAAGAATTATAGAGATCACGGATATCTTGGTGGTCGAATTGATGCCAGAGAAGATTTTGAATTTGATATTCGCATTCAACTTGGAGCTGGTGCCTACGTTTGTGGTGAAGAAACTGCCCTCCTCCATTCCATGGAAGGCAAGCGCGGTGAACCCGGAACTAAAGAATATTTTCCTGTTGAACGCGGATATTTGGGAAAACCAACCGTAGTAAATAACGTTGAAACTCTATGTGCTGTACCCCGAATATTGAATATGGGCGTCGACCAATGGCTGGAATTAGGCACAGAGAAATCACCTGGCACAAAACTCTTAAGTGTTTCCGGAGATTGTGCTAAGCCAGGTATATACGAAATTGAGTGGGGTATGAATATGCGGACTCTTATTGATTTGATGGGTGCCGAGCAGCCTTATATGATTCAATTCAGCGGTCCGTCGGGAACAAGTCTTTCAGAGGCTGATTTCGATCGTGATATATGCCGTGAAGATCTGGTTTGTGGCGGTTCAGTAATGGTGTTTAACAAGACTCGAAACCTGCTTCAAATCTTAAAATCCTATTCAAATTTCTTCGTTGAAGAATCCTGTGGCATTTGTGTTCCCTGTCGTACAGGAAATTTCTTATTGAATAAGAAAATCGACAAACTTATTTTAGGACATGGCGAGAAAAAAGATCTTGAAGATATTAAGGAGTGGAGCCATATCATCAAAACTACCAGCCGATGCGGACTTGGTACAATGTCATCAAATTCTCTTGAAGATATTATAAGAAAATTCCCGGAGGTCTTTAAAAAGAGCATTTCAGATAATACTGATTTCAATAAAGCTTTCAATCTTGAAACAGCAACCCAGGATTATGACTCGATTATTAACGAAATGATGTCAGATTATGAATAATACTGTAACGGTTACAATAGATGGCAAATCAGTTCAGGCTGAAAAAGGTCAGAACCTGGTTGATGTTGCGAAAAAAAACGGTGTATACATCCCGACCCTGTGTTATTTTAGGAATATCAATCCGTTAGGAACATGCAGAATATGCACAGTCAAATTAAATGGAAAACACACCACAGGTTGCACAGTGAAAGTTCAGGAGGGTATGGAAATCGAGGTTAATACACCCGAATTGCTTGATAATCGTAAGGCCATTATAGAAATGCTTTATGCTGAAGGCAATCATTTTTGTCCATCCTGTGAAAAAAGCGGCAACTGCGATATGCAAAATCATGCTTATGATATGGGATTGACTGTATCGCGCTATCCACATGTGTTCAGTGATAAAATTGTCGATTTCACTCCGGAACGCATGATAATGGAAAGTAACCGCTGCATTTTATGCATGCGCTGTGTGGAAGAAGTTCAGACCAAGGATGGTAAAAATGTCTTTTCCTTTGTTCAACGTGGCGTAAAAACGCGTGTTCAAATCGATTATGAACAGGAAGAAAAATTATCTCAAGCTGAGGCTTTGAGGGCCATGAATTTATGTCCCGTCGGTGCTATCCTTGTAAAAGGAATGATACACGAACAACCGTTTGGAGAGCGAAAATATGATTTGCTCGGAAAAGATATCAAAGCATCAGCAAAGAGTTGTTTCCTAAAGGATGAAGATGAGAAATTCATCGTTGCGACGACATCTTTAGCTGGTTGCTTCGGATGTCATATGTCACTTTTAGATATTGATACCGAAATACTTGACATCATAGAGATTGCCGAATTCAATAAATCACCACTTACCGATATAAAGAAGTTTTCAAAACGATGTCATATCGGGCTAATTGAAGGTGGCTGCGCTAATTCTGAAAATGTAGAAGTCTTACGGGAGTTCAGAAAGAAATGTGATATCCTTGTTGCCTTCGGCGAATGCGCCATAATGGGTGGTATCCCGGCTATGCGAAATTTTGTTCCACTTGAAGAATGCCTTGAAGAAGCCTATTTAAATGGTGTGACTACTGAAATCGGAGCCAATGTCATTCCTAGTCATGAAGACATTCCTAAACTGCTCGACAATGTTTATCCATGTAATGAAGTTGTTAAGATCGATTACTACATTCCGGGCTGTCCCCCGAATGCTCAGCATATATGGAAAGTTGTAAAAGGGCTGTTGCTTTGCGAGGACTACTCGATTGCCTATGATGAATTTAAATACGATTAAAGAAACTGCACACAATGAACATGCAAACATCACAAAAATTAGTCATTGATCCTGTCACCCGCGTTGAAGGCCATGGTAAAGTAACCGTTTATCTTGATGATCAAAATCAAGTAAGAGACGCTTTTTTTCACGTTGTTGAATTTAGAGGATTTGAACGGTTTATTCAAGGACATCCTTATTGGGAAGCTCCCGTTATGGTACAGCGTCTCTGTGGTATTTGCCCGGTCAGTCACCACTTGGCTGCAGCAAAAGCAATAGACCAAATAGTTGGGATTGATCCGAATGACTTATCACTACCCGCTCAAAAAATAAGAAAACTGTTGCATTTTGGTCAGGTCTTTCAATCGCATGCTCTTCACTTCTTTTATCTTGCCTCTCCTGACTTGCTGTTTGGATACGATGCCGATCCCGTTAAACGAAATGTTGTAGGTGTAGCCATGGAGTATCCTGCTCTGGCTAAAAAAGGCATATTGATGCGCAAATTCGGACAAGAGATAATAAAAATGGTAGCCGGAAAACGAATCCATGGAATTTCGGCAACACCAGGGGGTGTGCATCGTAAAATAAATGTTGAAGACCGGAATTATTTCTTAAATGGAGAGCACATCCCATCTATTGATACTATGATAGAATGGTCGGTTGAAATAATCGACTTTATAAAATCCTATCATGATAAGAATCGATTTTTCCTCGATTCCTTCGCTGCCTATCCGTCTGGACATCTCGGACTGGTAAATAAAGAAAACGGATTTCTCGAATTATATGACGGTAACTTAAGAGCAACCGATTCTGAAGGAAACATTACGCTTGACGATATACCCGATTGCGACTATAACCAATACTTTTATGAGGGTGTGGAAAAATGGTCTTATTTGAAATTCCCATATTTAAAGCATATAGGAAAAGAAACCGGATGGAACCGTGTTGGGCCATTAGCCAGAATCAACATTTGTGATGGTATTGAAACTCCTCTTGCAGAAAAAGAACGGCAGGACTTCAAGGCAATAACTCAGGGACGTATTAACAACATGACCATGCATACACATTGGGCGCGCCTTATCGAAATCCTTTATTGTGCCGAAATGATGAAATCACTGCTTGAAGATGATGACATTTTAAGCAATGACCTTCAACGTAAAGGCGATCGCCGTAAAGAGGGTATTGGAATCATTGAAGCACCGCGAGGAACCCTTATTCACCATTATGAAGTTGATGATAAAGACCGAATAACACGATGTAACCTCATTGTATCAACAACTCATAACAACGAGGCGATGAATCAGGCTGTACGATGGGTGGCTAATAACGAGATTAGTGGTCAGGCGAAAGTTACTGAGGCCATGTTAAACAAAATTGAAGTAGCAATCAGGGCCTATGATCCTTGCCTAAGCTGTGCCACACATGCTCTGGGTCAAATGCCGCTGGAAGTCAGTTTGTATAATCACTTTGGAGAATTAATCGATGAGCGAAGAACCTAACAACAGCACCATTTTGTTTGGCATCGGTAATGTTGGAAGACAGGACGATGCACTTGGCTGGATATTTCTCGAATATATTCAGAATGAAAACTTAAAAGGCCTCGATATCGAATACCGATATCAGCTTCAGATTGAGGATGCTGAATTGATCTCAAAATATAATAATGTAATATTTATCGATGCCTGCAAAGAGAACATCGATAATGGGTTTTTTGTGAAACCTTGTAAGGCCCGTGAAAATCATAATTTCAGTACCCACGCCCTTGATCCTGAAACTGTGATTTACTTGACCCAAAAACTTTATCATCATAAACCCAAGGCCTTTATAATCGGGATTCAGGGTTATCGATGGGATTTAGAAATGGGGGTATCCAAACAAGCTTACACCAACTATCTAAAAGCTATTAATTATTTTATCGAAAATCAAAATGACATTGCCAATCTTGATAAAAAAACGAATCTTTAAATTAATTTTTAATTAAATCAACAATAATATTTTACTAAATTTTGAACCATGGATAACAAAACGAACATTATCACCTACGAAGATAAAACAGCAAATCCGGCACCTCTTGGATTAATGGGATTCGGTATGACCACCGTCCTTCTGAATATTCATAATTTAGGTGTATTTGAACTTGGCTCTATGATCCTCGCCATGGGTATAGCCTACGGTGGACTCGCCCAGGTTATAGCCGGGATTATGGAATGGAAAAAAGGGAACACCTTCGGGACTACGGCATTTACCTCCTATGGTTTTTTCTGGCTGTCATTGGTCATTCTATTACTACTACCTAAAACCGGACTGGGTATTGCCCCCGGAGCAGTAGCAATGGGATGGTATCTCGTCATGTGGGGTTTATTTACCGCAGTACTCTTTATCGGAACACTTAAACTTAATCGTTCTCTTCAGGTTGTGTTTTTGTCATTGACAATTCTGTTCTTTTTACTGGCCGCTGCAGATTTCTCAGGTAATACAGCGGTTAAATTAGTGGCAGCAATAATAGGTGTATTTTGTGGTTTTTCAGCAATTTATACGGGATTGGCTCAAGTGCTTAATGAAGTATATAATCGAACGGTTCTTCCAATTTAGAAATTTAGCATCGGAAAGGAAAGCCGTCAAAAAATTAACATTCGAAATCAGTATATTTAATTATTAAAAAATAGAACCATGTGCGGAACCTGTGGCTGCAATGACAGTACGACCGGAATTACACTGACAAAATATGATGATCGCTTAATTCATGAGCAGGATCATCACCATCATCATGATCATGATCATGATCATAATGAGCATCATATTCATCCTCATACTCACTCTTCATTAAAAAGATCTGTTATTGATGTTGAACAGGATATCTTACATCAAAACAACTCGCTTGCAGCGAGAAACAGAGAATATTTTAACGCAAGAACCATAACAGCTCTCAATCTGGTTAGTTCACCAGGTTCAGGAAAAACGACGATTCTTGAACGCACCATTAAAGACATGGACGAATCAAGGTTTAACGTTATAGAAGGGGACCAGCAGTCTCAAAATGATGCGGCCAGAATTGCAGCATTACAAGTTCCGGTTGTTCAAATCAATACCGGTAAAGGATGCCACCTTGAAAGTGATATGGTTTATGAAGCCGTCAAGTCTCTTGACATTACAGTCCCTAATTCATTTTTGATGATTGAAAATGTAGGCAATCTTGTTTGTCCGTCCATGTTCGATTTAGGAGAACAAAAGCGTGTCGTAATAATCAGCGTGACAGAAGGTGAGGATAAACCCATAAAATATCCCGATATGTTTCATACTTCTGATGTATGCCTAATAAATAAAGTTGACCTTTTGCCATATCTTGAGATGGATCTAAATCTATTAAAGGAAAATATCAAGAAGGTTAAACCCGACATGCTGATATTCGATGTTTCTGCCACGAAAGGCGACGGCATGAATGAATGGTATCAGTGGCTAACAGAAATTCAAAACCGATAAAATAAAGTTATGTGTTTATCGATTCCCGGAAGGCTGATTGAAATACTCCCAAACGAAGATGAAATGCTGCGAACTGGCAAGGTCTCATTTGATGGTGTCGTGAAAGTAGTGAGTTTGGCCCTGGTTCCTGAAGCTACAATCGACAACTATGTTTTGGTACATGTTGGAGCCGCGATAAGCATTATTGATGAAATCGAAGCGAAACGAGCATTTGATCTGTTAAAACAAATGGACGAACTTGACGAACTATTTCCGTCTAGTACTGATTTATAATTTAACCTTTAGTTTGATTTTGAAATCTCATTAAATCATTTGTAAAAAGGTTTCATAAAATGAAAATAAAAAAGCTAAAGCTGGGCTTTATCCTTATTTAAAAAGTAAGATAAAAATCATGTTTCTTAAACCTTGTAATTATTGTGCAGCTTCTCTATAATAATTGTAAATCCTTTCAAAAATCAATTCAATTTCACTCTCATGGGGTGAAGGTGCATTTGCTGTGGTAATCAGGCCTTCTGGATTGATAAGCACATAACTGTCCTTATTGCCTACATGCTACAGGTCTTTAAATGTACCTTTTAAATCTGTAAAAAACTGGATGCCTTTTAAACTGTTTTTATTTGTATAGTCCTGCAAGTCATTATAAGAAGATCCCAAAAATACCTGTACAATTTCAATTTTTGCCCCATCATAATATTTGGCCAGTTGTTGTAAAGGTTCTTGCTGACCTACCATATTCAAAAAGGAAAGTAACGATAGCATTCCCCGTTTGCAAACCGGTCGTATACTCTCTTCTTTCTACATCAAAAGTACAGCACAATAGGGAAATTAATTTGGTATAAACAATTCAATAAAACCTCTTCTAACTAAAATTGATTTGCAGATTCCAATACAATGATTTTTGTCATGTTTTAACAAAAAATATAGAGATAAATTAAAATTTCATCTAACTCACTTATGAAATCAATCTTCACGAGATGTTTATTTGCACTCATTTTTGTCGGTCCGAGCAATTTTCTTATGGCGCAAGAGGCACCTGAGGAGAAGGAGGAAAAGAAAATCCAGTTCAATGGTGATTTCCGTTTTAGACCGGAATACGATTGGAATTCAAACAATGGCTCCTCTACCAGTAACGAAGGTACCGGCAAGCGCGATAACCGGTTCAGGTTGCGATATCGTATGCGCCTTGCCGCAGTTTACAATTGGAACGAGAACATAAAGATTGGTTTAAGATTTAGAACCGGTGTACCCACAAGTATTCAATCTCCTCATGTTAACCTAGGATATAAGGGACTCGGTATGGTCCCTTTTAATTTAGATAAAATTTTCTTCAGGTATGAAAAAGGTGAATATTGGGGATGGGTAGGTAAGAACAGCTTCCCATTTTGGAAGCAGAATGAATTATTCTGGGACGATGACGTACTTCCTGAAGGTTTGGTCTTTGGAGCAAAATATAAGGCTGGATCTGTTGATGTTTCTCCAACGGCAGCTTACTTCATGGCAAATAACATACCGGTTGATGGCAACTCGGCATTCCCGTTCAATGGCAGTGGGAAAGGATTTGGAAATGGCGACAATTATGGCGATATCATCGGAGCACAGATCAAATTGTCACACAAGAATGATAACTACCAGGGTGTTGCCTCATTCGGATACTATGACATGAATGATATTTTCACCACACCTGAGCTTTCATTTGATGCAGCCGATGAAACAGGCCCTTATCTCGTTTTGAACTATAAGTTCCTTATGGCCTCTTTGCAGTTTAAGTCCTTTGTTATTTGGGACAAATGGCCAATCACATTAGGATACGATTTTGTGACCAATATGGAAGATTATGAAGACGAGAAATATGATGAAACATTCGATGATCTTGGTTTAAGGGACCAATTGAGAAAGGAGACGACTAGCCACACTGCATCTATATCAGTAGGACGATCAGGGCAAAAGGGCGATTGGCAATTCACGTATTACTATGCGCATAAAGAAATGTTTTCTGTGGTGAGTTACTTTACAGAAGACGATTGGGTCAGGTGGGGAAATATTCATGCTAACAGGAATACTAATTACAGCGGGCATGAATTCCGTCTGGTCTATACCATAGCGAAGAATTTTAATGTAGTGACCCGCTTCTATACACTTGAAGCACTTGAAAGAAGGAGGCCAGGTGACGACCAGCTAGAATCTGGAAACAGACTTAGAGTAGACTTTAATATAAGCTTTTAATGATCGGAGCCGCAAGGATTAGCTTCGCTGATCCTGTAATCTTGACCGGTGCTTATAAAAACTGAGTGCTATGCACCAACATCTTTTTTTATTTTCTCAGGATTAGCTCCGCTGATCCTGAAATCTTGACCGGTGCTTATAAAAGCTGAGTGCTATGCACCAACATCTTTTTTTATTTCTCAGGATTAGCTCCGCTGATCCTGAAATATTGACCGGTGCTCATAAAAGCTGAGTGCTATGCACCAACATCTTTTTTTATTTCTCAGGATTAGCTCCGCTGATCCTGTAATCTTGACCGGTGCTCATAAAAGCTGAGTGCTATGCACCAACATCTTTTTTTATTTCTCCTTCGGTTTCAAGCAAGCTTGACCTACGCAGAAATAAAAAAAGCTGAACCTAAGTTCAGCTTTTATGGTCGGGGTGGCAGGATTCGAACCTGCGACCTCCTGCTCCCAAAGCAGGCGCGATAACCGGGCTACGCTACACCCCGAAGATTAGTTCTTTTCAGACTATTTATTTTGATTCTCAAATTCTACATATATTATAATATCTGTAGACCGGGAACCGGGCGGAGCCTGTCCTGAACAGCTCCTTTGCTGGTTCAGGGCTACACCCCGAAAAACGATGGCAAATATATGGTTTTCTTTTCTAATTGATACGCATTTTATTTTGTATTTTAAGCCTTAAAAAGAAGAATGAAACGAGTACAATTATATCTTTTATTTTGGATTCCTTTAATCCTTTGGTGTTGTAAGAACGGCAGGTCAGAGGCACAGGCCATTGTGGCTTCTTCAAATACAAATTACACACATGAGCTCATTGTTGATGACCTGGATATTCCATGGGGATTTGTATTTCTTCCCGATGGCTCCATGCTCATAACTGAAAAAGCCGGTGAGTTGATTCATTTTAAAAATGGAATCAAGACAACCATCACCGGGCTCCCGGAGGTTAAAGTCCAGGGGCAAGGCGGACTTATGGATATTGAATTACATCCCGATTTCGAGGAAAACGGCTGGATATATATGACTTATGCATCACCGGCAGGAGAAGGAAACGGAGCTAATACTGCCCTCATGCGTTGTAAACTCAGCGGACAAACCTTAAAAGACGTCAAAGTTCTCTATAAAGCAGAACCCAACAGCCGTCGGGGTCAGCATTTTGGCTCAAGAATCGAATTTGATAATGCCGGTTACCTCTATTTCAGTATTGGTGATCGCGGAAACCGGGATATAAATCCTCAAAGTATAGAGCGTGATGGCGGCAAGGTTTACCGGCTTTATGACGACGGGCGTATACCTCCCGACAATCCGTTCGTTCGTGATCGAAACGCAAAAAAAGCCATTTTTAGTTATGGCCATCGAAATATTCAAGGGATGATAAAACATCCTGAAACTGGAGCTATGTGGACTCATGAACATGGGCCTCGTGGCGGTGATGAAATAAATATCGTTGAAGCTGGAAAGAATTATGGATGGCCTGAAATCAGTTATGGTATCAATTACAGCGGTACGAAATTCACAGATCACACAGCATTGCCCGGAATGGAACAACCGCTGCATTACTGGACACCGTCTATCGCGCCAAGCGGGATGGCCTTTGTAACCAGCGATAAATACCCGGGATGGCAAGGTGATCTAATGGTTGGATCCTTAAAATTTCAATATTTGAACCGATGTGTGATCAACGATGGAAAGATTATCAAAGAGGAAAAACTCCTTGACGGTATCGGTCGGTTGAGAAGTGTTAAAGAGGGCCCGGATGGTTATTTATATCTTGGTGTTGAAAATCTTGGAATTGTAAAAATTATTCCGAAGAAATAATATTAAATTTGCTAATAACTTAACTTTTTATGTATGCTGATCATCGGACTTGCTGGTGGAACCGGATGTGGTAAAACGACCGTTGTCGATCAAATACTCAACGAACTCCCTAAAGGTGAAGTCGGCGTGATTTCGCAAGATTCTTATTATAAGGAAACCTCTCACCTTAGCTATGAGGAGCGCGTTAATATAAATTTTGATCATCCGAGATCGATCGATTTCGACCTCCTTGCTGAGCACCTTAAAATCCTTAAAGAAGGCCGATCCATTCAACAGCCGGTTTATTCATTTGTCGAACATAACCGAACGGGTGATACAATTACGACCATGCCCAGAAAAGTTATGATCGTTGAAGGCATCCTCATTCTTACCAATCCGAAATTGAGAGACATGTTCGATATAAAAATATTTGTGCATGCCGATAGTGATGAGCGACTCATACGGCGCCTAAAACGCGACATAGCCGAACGCGGGCGCGATATCAATGAAGTGCTTACCAGATATCAATCTACACTTAAGCCTATGCATGAACAATTTATCGAACCCGTGAAGGAATATGCCGATATCATTATTCCGAATAATAAATACAACACAGTTGCCATCGATATCGTTAAAACCATTATAAACGATCGTCTTTAAATGTCTGAAGCACCAAACCGATACGAACGCTTTTTTAAACCCTTCCGGAACATTTTCGTTCTGAGCCTGATCGTTTTTGCCATCTGGATGCTCTTTTTTGACAGCAATTCCTGGTTTATACACAACGAATTAAATCAGGACATTAAAAAACTCGAGGAAGAAAAAAAATATTATGAGGGTGAGATCGAAAAAGATAAAACAGAGATTGAAACATTAAGTACCGAACAGGGACTTGAAAAATATGGCAGGGAACACTATAAGATGAAGAAAGAGAATGAAGACATCTACATCATTGAATATGAAGACAGTTTAGCCAACAAATCCAAGGATGAAGAATAAGCTGTTTAATGAATTTACGCCTGTTTCCCCGCAAGCCTGGAAACAGAAAATTCAGTTCGACCTGAAAGGCGGCGACTACAACCAGGAATTGGTATGGACATCTGCCGAAGGCATCCATATTAAGCCGTTCTATACAGAAGAGGATAGAAATGACAGCTTGTTTATTCCTCAAAGAAAAGCTCCGTTTAAAATAAGTCAGGTATTCTATGCTCAGAATGTGGTGAAAACCATCGAATCTGTTCTTAATGGTATTGAGAACGGGCTGGATCATGTTAAACTTTATATGCCGGAAGGCCAGGAAACGGGCTTAAAAGAAATACTGAACGCCTTAACTGATCGAATTGACAACGTCCTGATCGAATTTGAAAAGTTACCGAATCATGCTTCACATGAACTACGGACAGAATTCGATTTTTCCAAATCAGATTTTGAAATAGACATAATAGGCCATCTGGCAAAATCAGGTAATTGGTATTATGATCTTAAAACGGATCATAAATTGCTGAATGATTTCCTTGAAGCCAATGAATCTAAACGATCGATTGTTGCCGTTGGCATGGATATCTATCAGAATGCCGGTGCTAACATGGTTCAGCAATTAGCCTATGGCCTGGGGCATATCAATGAATACCTTAATCACTATGGTGATCTTGGAAAATCAGTTCCGATCTTTAATGTCTCTGTCGGAACAAATTATTTTTTCGAAATCGCCAAATTAAGAGCTCTGCGTGCATTGTGGTTTACCCTGGCCAAAGAATTCGATGCGAATAGGTATTGCAACATAGTGGCTACACCTACGAAACGCAATAAAACCATTTATGATTATAACAATAATATGCTTCGAACGACCACCGAATGCATGAGCGCCATAAATGGAGGTGCAGATATAATCAGCAATTTCCCTTACGATGGCATATATCATAAATCGAACGAGTTTGGTAATCGCATCGCCCGAAATCAACCGCTTATTTTAAAACACGAAAGTTATTTCAACGCTGCGAACAACCCTGCCGACGGCTCCTATTATATCGAAGCTCTTACAGATGCCCTCGCTTCAGAAGCCTTAAAGGTCTTTAAAGATATGGAAGCAAACGGCGGATTCCTGCAACAGCTTAAATCAGGAACCATTCAACGTAAGATTAAAGAAAGTGCTGAGCAACAACAGAATAAGTTCAATAACGATGAGTTGATTCTTCTGGGAATTAATAAGTTTCCAAACACCAAGGATAAAATGAAGAACGATCTTGAACTTTACCCCTTTGTTCAAATCAAAAAACGAAAAACATTGATTGAACCAATTATTGCGAAACGATTGGCCGAAACTCTTGAAAAAGAACGATTAAACAATGAATAAAATGAAACACACACTTTTTATAATATTTGTTATTTTAACTGTTACAAGCTGTAAACAGGTAAAAAAACCTGATTTTAAATTTCAAGATCAACCCGATCTTTTCTCTTGCTCTTCAGTTGATATGGAACTGACCAAAGAGGCCGTTTATGTGTTTGAAGATTATATCTCAGAACATTATGCGTTCTTGTCACATCAACCGGCTGAAGGATATCATAATTACCTGAAATTGCTATTGGATGACCGCTCTCCTGCAGGTGAATTTTTTAGCGATTACCTTATCGAATTTAAAGACTATTTAAAATCGCAGGACGAACTCTGGATTGTATCAAACGGACAGTTAAGATTAAATAATGATCATGAGCTGGTGACCTGCATTATCAATAACATTCAAAATGAGGAGCTAAAAAATACCATTGATGCACTGGTCCGATCAAACACCGCAAGCAATGAGTTGCTGGGGCCGATCTTATTCCGAAACAAAGAGTCAATGATTTCTGATAGGGCCCTCGCTACTTATGTGGTTTTTGAAACCTTCTTCCCGAAACTGTTCTACATGGATTCTCCGGAATTCGTCGGTAATGCCGAAAAATTGAAAATGAAGGAGACAATCAAGAAAGATGATGCTAAAAAAATAAAACAATAGTCTTGTCTTAATCAATTAGACTATAAGAAAATAATTCAAATTGCGTAAAGACCTTCAACATATCAAACTGCAGTCTAATGGTGAGTTTCCTGATCTGGATAAAAGGGGAACCTTTCATACTGCCGAAGGTATTCCCATAAAATCTCAATATCGTCCGTCTGATCTTGACCAATTGGAGCATTTAAATTTTGGTGCTGGTATTCCGCCTTATCTCAGGGGGCCTTATAGCACCATGTATGTAAAACGCCCTTGGACAATACGGCAATATGCGGGTTTCTCAACGGCTGAAGAAAGCAACGCATTTTACCGACGAAACCTGGCTGCAGGGCAGAAAGGACTGTCGGTTGCTTTTGATTTGCCTACACATCGAGGTTACGATTCCGATCACGAGCGAGTTGTCGGGGATGTCGGAAAAGCCGGAGTAGCTATTGATTCGGTTGAGGATATGAAGATCCTTTTCGATCAAATTCCCTTAGACCAAATGTCAGTTTCCATGACCATGAACGGTGCCGTAATTCCAATTATGGCCTTCTATATTGTCACCGCAGAAGAGCAAGGGGTTAAACCCCATCAATTAAAGGGTACGATTCAGAACGATATCCTAAAGGAATTCATGGTTAGAAATACATATATCTATCCACCAGAACCCTCGATGACACTCATCTCTGATATTTTTAAATACACCAGTAAGCACATGCCGAAATTCAATAGCATAAGTATCTCCGGTTATCATATGCAAGAGGCCGGTGCAACTTGTGATATCGAACTGGCCTATACCCTTGCAGATGGATTGGAATACATTAAAAAAGGATTGGATGCCGGCTTAGATATCGATGCATTCGCGCCCCGATTATCATTTTTTTGGGCCATTGGAATGAATCACTTTATGGAAATTGCAAAGCTCAGAGCGGGACGAATGCTTTGGGCCAAGATAGTGAATCGTTTTAATCCGGAAAATCCGAAATCATTGGCGCTCAGAACGCATTGTCAGACCAGCGGGTGGAGCCTGACTGAGCAAGATCCGTTTAATAATGTGGCGAGAACATGCGTTGAAGCTGCTGCTGCTGCTTTTGGAGGGACCCAAAGTCTGCATACCAATGCCCTGGATGAGGCCATTGCCTTACCAACCGATTTTTCTGCGCGAATCGCGAGGAATACCCAGATCTTTTTACAGCAGGAAACTGAAATTACCCGTACCGTTGATCCCTGGGCAGGTAGTTATTTTGTTGAGAGCTTAACCGCTGAGATCGCACAAAAAGCATGGAAACATATAGAAGAAATTGAAGACCTTGGAGGCATGACTAAAGCTATTGAAGCCGGAATTCCGAAAATCAGAATTGAGGAAGCTGCAGCGCGCAAACAAGCACGAATCGACTCCGGACAGGAAATTATTGTCGGTGTAAATCGATATCGCCTGAATGAAGAAGAACCATTGCATATTCTTGAGGTGGATAATCAAGTTGTTAGGCAAGAGCAGATCAATCGTCTTAAGGAGTTAAAATCGAATAGAAACCAGGATGAAGTAAATAAGGCACTTGAAAATTTAAGGAGAGCCGCAGACTCCGGTGAGGAAAATTTATTAGCTTTAGCCATAGAAGCTGCAAGGGTTCGTGCAACTTTGGGAGAAATCAGTTCAGCACTCGAAGATGTTTACGGACGTTTTAAAGCTCAAATAAAATCATTCTCAGGCGTGTATAGCAGAGAGATCCAAAAAGACGATTCCTTTTCACGGGCACAGCAATTAGCTGATGAATTTGCCGAGCAAGAAGGCCGCCGACCACGGATCATGATTGTCAAAATGGGACAGGACGGGCATGATCGTGGAGCAAAGGTAGTTGCGACGGCGTATGCCGATGTTGGCTTCGATGTTGATATCGGACCATTATTTCAAACACCCCAGGAGGCGGCAAAACAAGCTGTTGAAAACGATGTGCATATTTTAGGAGTTTCCTCATTGGCCGCCGGGCATAAAACATTAGTGCCCCAGGTGATCGATGCGTTAAAAAAATATGGTCGCGACGATATAATGGTGGTCGTAGGCGGTGTTATACCCAAACAGGATTATCAATTTCTTTTTGATGCCGGCGCAGTTGCCGTTTTTGGGCCAGGAACAAAAATTAGCGATGCAGCAATAAAAGTGCTGGAAATTTTAATGGGCTGACTATGAGCCTTTAGCTTTTGATTTTGGTGGAAAACCCACGCCATTTGTTAACAAGTTCCGTTTTTTATCCCCACAATTAATTGTATTTTTACCCGTAATAAAACCAGATCGATTCATGGGTAAAATCATAGCCATCGCTAATCAGAAAGGTGGCGTAGGAAAGACCACAACCTCAGTAAATTTGGCGGCTTCCTTAGGTGTACTCGAAAAGAAAGTACTCCTGATTGACGCCGACCCTCAGGCCAATGCTACGTCAGGCCTTGGCATTGATGTAGGGCAGGTCGAAGTGGGCACCTATCAATTACTCTTGCATTCGGCCTCCGCAGAGGCTTGCATCCTCGATGCTAATACACCCAATGTCGATATTATACCATCCCATATCGACCTGGTCGCAATTGAAATCGAACTCGTCGACAAAGAAGAGCGTGAGTATATGTTGAAAAAGGCTATCTCTCATTTAAAATCGGCCTATGACTATATTCTTATTGATTGCGCACCATCTCTTGGTTTGTTAACCTTGAATGCCTTAACAGCCTCCGACGCCGTGATTATACCGATTCAGTGTGAGTATTTCGCCCTTGAAGGATTAGGAAAGCTGCTGAATACGATCAAAAGTGTTCAAAAGATACATAACCAGGAACTGGATATTGAAGGATTGCTATTAACCATGTACGATTCGAGACTCCGATTGTCGAATCAAGTGGTTGAAGAGGTGCAGAAACACTTTAATGATATGGTTTTTAAAACCATAATTCAACGCAATGTTCGACTTGGTGAAGCACCTAGTTTTGGGGAGAGCATCATCAACTACGACATCAGCAGCAAAGGCGCAAATAACTATTTAAGCCTTGCAAAGGAAATTATCACAAAAAACGAAATTGAAGCATAATGGCGAAGGCTACAAAGAAACAGGCCCTGGGAAGAGGATTGTCTGCCTTGCTCAATGATCCAAAAAACGATATCAGTTCGGTGAGCGATAAAAATGCTGACCAGGTTATTGGCAACATCATTGAACTTGAAATTGATCGTATTGAGGTGAATCCCTTTCAGCCCCGTACACAATTCAATGAAGAAACATTAAGAGAGTTAGCTTCCTCGATAAAGGAACTTGGGGTTATTCAACCCATAACGGTCCGGAAAATCGGTTTTAATAAATTTCAACTGGTTTCCGGTGAGCGACGTTTCCGCGCTTCTAAAATGATTGGTCTTACCTCGATTCCGGCTTATGTACGTATTGCCAATGATCAGGAAACCCTTGAAATGGCCCTTGTTGAAAATATTCAGAGACAAGACCTCGATCCCATTGAGATAGCCTTGTCGTACCAGCGCCTAATTAACGATATAGATCTTACCCAGGAACAACTCAGTGAGCGTGTTGGAAAAAATCGCTCAACCATCGCTAATTATTTAAGGTTACTTAAACTCGATCCCATTATTCAAACAGGTATGCGAGACGGTTTTATTACCATGGGCCACGGTCGTGCCCTGATTAATCTGCAGGATCAGCAATCGCAACTCGATATCTATGAGATCATTCTGAAGAAGAAGCTGTCGGTTAGAGAAACCGAGCAGTTGGTCAGGCAATTCAGGGGACAAAAAACAAAACCATCAAAAGAGAAAAAGCCACTTCCTGATTTTGTCAAAGACGGAACGAAAGCTTTTGCGGAATACTTTGGACATAAAATTACCGTTAAAGTAGCGAAAGATAAGAGTGGAAAGATCACCATTCCGTTCCATTCCGAAGAAGACTTTAAGAGAATTCTAAAATTGATTAGGAGTGCAAAGTAAGTTGGTATATGTTCTTGTGGCTTTAATGGTTTCAAGCCTTTCCGTTGCACAAGAACCAACAACATCCAGTCAGGATGACCAGAAAGTAGAACGGATGGTTATCCAGGATACGATTAGGAGCAAGCCTATCGATCCGCTTTCACCTTCAAGAGCGGCTTTTTATTCTGCACTATTACCGGGACTGGGACAAGCCTACAATAAAAAGTATTGGAAAATCCCCATCGTTTATGCCGCCCTGGGAACAGGCATCTATTTCTATGTCGATAATACCAATGAGTATAACCGATATCGCGATGCCTTTAAAAGTCGATTAGCTGGTTTCGATTCCGATGAATTCTGGGGTGTTGATGGAGAAGGCAACCCATTGAGTTCACCGCGAGTATCAAACGATGGCTTAATACGAGCCCAACAGACGTTGAGGCGTAACCGGGAAATTTCCATTTTAGTGACTTTGGGTATTTATGCGTTAAACATTATCGATGCCAATGTTGATGCGCATTTGTTGCAGTATAATGTTGATGAGAACCTTGCTGTTAAGCCTCATTTTAAATTTAATGAATTGGATGCTACCACCAATTTGGGGTTAACATTGGATTTTAAATTTTAAGCATGAAAATCGCGTTGCTCGGTTATGGTAAAATGGGTAAGGCTGTCGAAAAGATAGCCGAAAACAGGGGTCATAAAGTTGTTCTGCGTTTGACAAAGGATGTAAAGGATTATAATATTCGAGATGCTGATGTCGCAGTTGATTTTAGCATACCTTCTGCAGCTTACGATAACATTTCAAATTGCCTGAATAATGGTGTTCCAGTTGTTTCAGGTACAACGGGGTGGCTTAAGGATTATGACAATATCACTTCATTATGTCGTGAACGTGACGGTGCTTTCATCTATGCTTCAAATTTTAGCCTCGGAGTGAACATCCTCTTCGAAATGAACAAAAAACTGGCCTCTATTATGTCAGGCCAAAATGATTATAAGGTCAGGCTTAGCGAAATACATCACCAGGAAAAATTAGATGCTCCAAGCGGAACAGCGATCACCCTGGCTGAAGATATTATCGCAAATTCACAATATTCGTCCTGGGAACTCAATCGATCAACATCCGAAAATAGTATCCCCATTCAAGCCGATCGGGTTAAAGATGTTACAGGGACACATATTATCGATTATTCATCTGAGATGGATTCCATTAAAATATATCATGAAGCCTTTAACAGGCAGGGATTTGCCCTGGGAGCGGTCATCGCAGCCGAATGGTTGCGCGATAAATCCGGTATTTTTACGATGAAAGACGTGTTAAATATTGGTTAAGAAGTCTCATATTTGTAACTATGCTACCGATAATTGAACAAATAAACATAATTGCACAATCATGACGTGGACCGAATGGTTTATTGCCGGACTAATAATTCAGATCGTTCACGGTCTGGGCACCTGGAAATTATACAAAATTGCTGGACGACAAGCCTGGGAGGCTTTCGTTCCTATTTATAACGGTGTCGTCCTTATGAAGATCATCAACAGGCCCTGGTGGTGGATTATTTTGATGTTCTTACCGATAATCAACCTGATTATGATGCCGGTTGTCTGGGTGGAAACGGCCCGCAGTTTTGGCAAGAAAACCATGACAGATACGGCCTTAGCGGTTATTACCCTAGGTTTTTATAATTATTATTTGAACTATGTGGCAGATGTTAAATATATCGAAGATCGGGATATCAATCCGAAGTCTTCGTCGGGTGAATGGGTAAGTTCTATTTTATTCGCAGTGGTAGCTGCCACACTGGTCCATACTTACTTCATGCAACCCTATGTAATACCGACCTCCTCACTTGAAAAGTCACTTCTTGTCGGTGATTTCCTTTTTGTCAGTAAATTCCACTATGGAGCAAGGGCTCCGATGACCGCTGTTGCCGCGCCTATGGTTCATGATACCATTCCGTTGCTTAAGACCAAATCATACATAGCTGATGATAAGCGTGAAAATGCCTCGTCATGGAAGAATAAATTACAATTCCCATATTTTAGATTACCGGGGTTTCAAAAAATAAAGCGCAACGAGATTGTCGTCTTTAATCAGCCGGCAGATACGATGTTCCATATGTACAAACCCGCCGATCGTTATTATTATAAGCCGGTAGACAAAAAGACAAACCTCGTTAAACGCTGTGTAGGATTACCGGGTGATTCTTTGGAAGTACGGAACGGGTTTGTGTATATAAATGGTGAGAAAAATCAGTTGCCTGATCGGACTCAACTGGAGTTCTCCTATTTCGTGCAACCCAAGACCCGTCAATTCAATCCTAAAGTAATGGCCGAACGCTATGATATTACTGATCCGTTCGGGATTATCAATACGCAGAATACCTATAAGTTTGTGGCCATAAGCGATAAAGCCTTGAGTAAATTCAAGAATCATCCCAATGTGGTATCAATTGAACCGATAAAAGAACCAAAAGGTGAACGCGCTACAGGTATTTTCCCCGATCATCCCGATTACAATTGGAATAATGATTGGTTCGGACCGCTTTACATCCCCGAAAAAGGCAAAACAATTGATCTGAATTTGGAAGTATTACCGTTATACAAACGCATTATTACCGAGTATGAGAAAAATGACCTCAAAATTGAAGGCAATCAAATCCTGATAAATGGTAATGTTGTTACCTCCTATACTTTTAATCATGATTATTATTGGATGATGGGAGATAACAGGCACAATTCACTCGATGCCCGCGTCTGGGGATTTGTTCCTTTCGATCATGTTGTAGGAAAACCAGTTTTTATCTGGATGAGCTGGAACGGCATTAAAAATCCGAGATGGAGTAGATTCTTTACTACGGTTCACGGAAGCGGAGAACGTGTTTCTTATCTTATTCCATTCCTTGTTTTCCTGTTTGCAGGATGGGGATATAGTAAATATAGAAAGCGCAGGAAAGCATTAAAATCTTAAGCTGATCAGTGGGTTAAAAAGCATGAAACTAATCGTTTACCCGGCTTATTTCCCTAATATTTGGACCTATGCTTCCATGCTTCAGGCCTCGGATGTTTGCTTGGAAATTCATGGGAACTATCAAAAGCAAACCTATAGAAACCGTACAGCCATATACGGAGCCAACGGTCGTATAAATTTAACCGTTCCTGTACATTTTACTCATCATAACAGACAACTTTACCGCGATATCAAGATCTCACAGTCAGAAAACTGGCAAGCCAATCATTGGAAATCCATAAAATCAGCATACAGCTCTTCTCCTTTCTTTGAGTATTATGAAGATATGATCGAACCTTTTTTTCAGAATTCTTTTTCATATATGCAAGATTTGAGCATTGCCAGTATGGAGCTTTTGAACACCTTGCTTGGGATAGAATTAAATTGGACCTATAGTTCAAATTTCGAATCCTCTCCTGAACCTCGCGATTTCAGGTTTCTAATAAAATCAAGACAGGAGCGCATTCCTGACCTTAAACCTTATATCCAGGTTTTTTCGGCAAAGCATGGGTTTATAAATAACCTGAGTACGCTTGACTTGCTTTTTAACGAAGGACCCGCTGCAAAAAACTATTTGTTGAGCCAGGATGTCGATCTACTTGTCGGTTAAGGACAACTTGCTCAAAACAGGGAAATGATCTGACAATTTGACGTCATAAGTGCGAAATGAATCAACGGTAAACTCCGGGTCGCTTAATATAAAATCGATTCTTACTGGAAAATATTTAAATAAGAATGTTCGTCCGAATCCATTCCCGGCCGACTCCCAATTATCGGTTCGTTCACCTTTCAACACATTGTAAACATAGGAATAAGCGGTATTGTTAAAATCCCCACATACAATGACTTTATGCGGTGACGCCTGCATGTGTATCACTACCTGTTCTGCCTGCTCTTGCTGCATCCTGAATGTTTCGGATGCACGCTTCAATAACCGTTTCGAATCAGTATCTTTCAAAGGTTCTAATCCCGGATTAATACCCGACGATTGCAGATGAACATTATAAATTCGAATGGTGTCCCCATCTCTCACTATATCGGCATAGATCGCGTTATTGGCCGTATCTCGAAATTCAATAGAGCCCGTGGCACTAAAAGGATATTTCGACCAAATGGCTTGCCCGTGCTGCATGCGTTGTCCCGATAACTTTTCATATTTGAATGGATATGCATCTGAATTAACATCCTTATCCGGATGATATTCCTGAAAGCTTATAACATCAGGATTCTCCTTCTGAATAAATCTCATGATCTTGTCTCCTATTGCTTCTTCTTCAATCCAATTATAAACATTAAACAGCCTCACATTATAGCTCATGACAGCAAGTTGTTCAGAATTGGATTCTTTTTTTGAAGAGCTGAACTTGTATAACGATCCCAAATAACTAAACCCAACAAGAAGCACAAATAGCGAAAGTAATACCTGCTTTTTAACTTTGAGAAGCCAGTAAACAAGAAATAATACATTCAGGATTAATAATAGTGGTACCGTGAGACTAAGAACAGATAAAGCCGCAAAATTTCTTGGGGAAACATACGGAAGTATGTACGAAAACAATAACAAGGCTGCGGCTATGGAATTGATCAGAAATACGACTCTATCAAAGAAATGCAATCCTTTCATAACTTAGTCTTTTCCTGCCTTAAATAAAATCTCCTTTTCCTCTTTGGTCAAACTTTCATAACCGCTTTTACCGATTTTATCAAGAATGAGATCGATCTGTTTTTGGTTGTTATATTGGTCAAATTCCTTCTTGCTTTTACCGGCAAAAGTTCCTTTTTTCTTATGAACGGTTTTCATCGGCGAGCGTTTTGATCCTTTAAATATATTTGCACAAGCATCAGCTATCCGTTCAAATCCTTTCCCGATATCCTTTCCACGTTGCAGTTGATAAGCATAGAAAAATCCCAATGCATCACCTCCCAAATGTGCGACATTTCCACCGGGATTACTACCAAACAAGCCTAAAACATCCAGGCCTACAAGGACAAAAGCGATATATTTTAATTTGATATTAAAGGTGAAAATCCTTACTTCATAATCTGGAATATAGGTGCTTAAAAAAATCAGAGAGGCATGAACTCCAGCTGAAGCCCCAACCAAGGGCCCTACAGATACCAATAACCCGCCGGGCATTAACGCATAAACCAACATGAATAAAAGACCGCCAGATAAGATGCCTAAGAAATAAATATTGAGTGATAACTTGATATTAAACAGATTTGAAAACGAGCGCCCAATAAAATAAAGAACCAACATATTGAATGCCAGATGCCAGAATCCGAAATGCGCAAAGCCATAGCTGAGTATCGACCATGGTTTAACAATAAATTCACTCAATTCTTTCGGCAAGGCCAGCCAGCTTAAACTTTCAGGTCTCGGAATACGTTCGATACGCCAGATCAGCCAACCGACAATATAGATCAAAACATTGACTGCTATGATCTTTTCAAAAGCTGTTAATCGCCTTAACTTATCCTGAATATCTTGGGTTAGAGAGGCCATTTAATTCCAGCGAAATTTATCGAATTGATCCTTTTTCCAGAAGTACATCATCAGGAATCCCGTTAATGCCCCGCCAACGTGAGCCACATAGGCTGTATTACTCGGACTGAAAAAAGATTGTCCGGTCAAAGCTGAGATCAGATCAAGCAGTATGATTGCAGGGATAAAATATTTCGCTTTTATCGGAATTGGGAGGAATATCAACATCAATTTACTATTTGGAAATAGCATGCCAAATGCCACTAAAACACCCATAATCGCCCCGGATGCGCCTACCATGGTGGTATTAAAAGATTGAACAAATTGAGCTAATTTATCATCACCCAAGACAGCTTGCCAGCCCGTATTGTAACGCCCTTGTTTCAAAATACTTATGACTTCATCTGCCCGATATCCTTCAGCAACGAGATCGCCTAAATTCGAATTGAACTGAAAATACATGAATGCTATCTGGAGAATTGCAGCCCCAAGACCGGCTAATATGTAGAATAAAATAAATTTCTTACTCCCAAAGACTTGTTCGACCGCCGTTCCAAACATCCAAAGGGCAAACATATTAAAGAATATATGCATAAAACCGCCATGCATAAACATATGCGTCAGGATTTGCCAGGGCTGAAAAAGGTCATTTTTAGGAAAATAAAGCGCAAAATACTGAAAGAATAACTGACCGTTTCCAAAAGCCAAAGTTCCGACGAACATCAAGGCATTAATAATAAGTAAGTGTTTAACTGTATCGGTTAATCGAATCATTTATACGTTAAATTTTTTATCCAGGTCTTCGACCCGCATGGTGATATAAGTAGGTGTATTAAAGGGTGAAATTGCAGGTTCCTTGCATGCAAACAATTTATCGACTAAATACTCCTGTTCCTCATCGGTAAGACGTTTGCCGGTTTTAATCCCCATACTCCCGGCCAGACTCTTTGCAATGAGATCGCTTTGGCTGAAGTGCGATTCCGGAATCTGTTTTTCAACATCAGAAATCAACTGATTAAGAACGGTTTCAATTTGATCATCTTCCATTCCAACCGGAATTCCTGCAAGGCTGACATTATCTTTTTCCAAGGCATCGAACACAAAACCGGCCTGCTCCAAATAGGATTGAATCCCCGATAATATCTTGGCTTCTGATCTCGAAAAATTCATCGGTTTAGGAAACAATAATTGCTGGCTTATCGCGTCTTTAATGGTGAACTGTTCCAGGTATGATTCATATAAAATACGCTGGTGTGCTCGATTTTGATTGATGACCACGAATCCTGATTTAATTGCCTTAACAATATATTTATTCTGAATTTGAAACGTTTTTATAACGGGCTTAGTATCCTGATCATCAAACATTGTAGAGCTGATCTCATCGCTTTCAAACTGCATATCGGCCATTTCAATCCGATTATCATTGCCTTTTGATTCAAGTCCGATGTACAGACTCTCCCAATCCTGTTGCTTCTTACGACCAAATCCACGGCCAAATGCTGGCGATTTAGATGAGAATGGGTTGAAATTACGATCAACATCAACATTGGGTTGAGCGCCTGCTTTGTCTTTAAAGGAATAGGGCGTATCCATGGATGAATCGCGCTCAAAGTCGAGAACAGGAGCCACGTTAAACTGACCGAGGCTATGGCGAACTGTTGCTCTTAAAATGGCATATATACTATGATCATCTTCAAATTTAATCTCGGTCTTGGTTGGATGGATATTGATATCTATGGAATGTGGATCAACGGTGAGAAAAAGAAAATAACTGGCATGAACCCCATCTTTGATCAATCCTTCGAAGGCTGAATTTACGGCATGATTTAAATAAGGACTTTTTATATATCGGTCGTTAACAAAGAAAAACTGCTCACCTCTTGTTTTTTTTGCAAACCGAGGTTTTCCTACGAATCCGGTGATCTTTACAATTTCGGTGTCTTCATCAACCGGAACCAGTTTCTCGTTGGTCTTAGGTCCAAAAGCATTTACAATACGTTGACGCATGTTGGTCTCCGGTAGACCGAATAATTCGGAATCGTTATGATGAAATTTGAATTCAATATTTGGATGTGCCAGAGCAACGCGATGGAATTCGTCAATGATGTGCCGCAATTCCACCTTCTCAGACTTTAGAAAATTTCGCCTTGCCGGAACATTATAAAAAAGGTTTTTTACAGCAACCGAAGTCCCGGTTGGAACAACATCAGGTTCCTGTGAAAGCACTTCACTTCCCTCAATTTTTATCGACGTGCCAATATCATCTACATCCCGTTTCGTTTTCATTTCCATATGGGCAATCGCAGCAATACTGGCTAAGGCCTCTCCGCGAAATCCTTTGGTATGAATATTAAAAAGATCATCGGCCGTCCTGATCTTTGAGGTAGCATGTCGCTCCAGGCTCAGGCGAGCATCGGTTACACTCATACCCATACCATCATCAATGACCTGGATGAGGGTTTTACCAGCGTCCTTAACAATGAGTTGAATAAATGCAGCACCCGAATCGATCGCATTTTCAAGCAATTCCTTAACCACCGATGATGGCCGTTGAACGACTTCTCCTGCGGCGATTTGGTTCGCTACATGGTCGGGTAATAATTGAATGATATCCGCCATTAATTTTTATCTAAAGAAAATAGATAAATCAAAATCAATAATAAAAAGGAAAATTAAAATTAAAATTAAAACGATAAATAAAACACGCCTGTTTACAGCCCGATCCGGATTTCCCTTAAGATCATCCATGGCATTATTAAAGCGCGTTTTTAACCCGCCTTGTCCGCCGGCGGTCGTTCTATACTCATCAAACTTTCGTTTGATCTCAAAAGGACTGCCATCACCTTCTTTCTTATAATACCGAGGTGTATAATCAAACCTTTTGTTTTTGCGTAATTTAAATATTCCCATAATTGCTTAACGTTTCAAAATTACTTAAAAACAAAAACAATGCCGAAAGGCATGTCTTAAAACTTGTTAACAAGTGTGATTTAGCTAATAATTAGGGAATTGCGATTAGGATTTACTTCAGACTTGCCATTTTAATGGCTGCGACGGCCGCTTCAACACCTTTGTTTCCATGTTTTCCGCCCGATCGATCGACCGCTTGCTGATGATTATTATCGGTTAACACACAAAAGATCACAGGAATTTCGGCTCTCACATTCAAATCTTTTATTCCGGCAGCAACAGCCTGACAAACAAATTCAAAATGCCGGGTTTCCCCTTGTATAACGCTCCCTATGGCAATGACCGCATCAACATTTTGACCTTGCATCAATTTGCTGCCATATACAAGTTCGAAACTTCCCGGTACATTAATGCGCTTGATCTGGTCCGATGGAACCCCGCACGCTCTTAAGGTATCTATCGCACCCTGACAAAGGGCTTCGGTGATGTCGGCATTCCATTCAGAAACCACAATACCGAAATTCAAAGAAGAGGCATCTGGCAGAGCAGTTTTGTCGAATTCCGACAAATTAGTAGCTGCGGTTGCCATGATAAATTAATTTTTTGTTTTGGATTCGGCCTGACCGATGAATAAGTCAACATTAGCAGCTTCGGTGCTGTTTGGGAATTCTTCTTTTATACGCTTGAAGTATTTCAAAGCATCCGCATTTTTTTCAAGCTGAATGGCAATTATTCCGGCCTTCATTAAAAACATAGGCGTGGTAAAATTGTTCGTTTTAAGCTTTGCGGCTTTGATGTAATAATCGAGCGCATCTTCAGGCTGGTTAAGCTGAACAAACGCATCACCAATTCCACCTTGAGCAAGCGGACCTAATGCATCATCATCACTGCCAAAATCACTTAAATATTTAATAGCATTCTGATAATCCTTCAGATTCAGGTATGCCATACCTGCATAATAGTTGGCCATATTGCCAGCTTTTGTGCTGCCATGATTTGAAATGATGTCTAACATCCCGAACTGACCTTCACTACCATTTAGGGCAAGTGTGAATAATGAATCTTTTTCCGTGCTATTAACTGCCTGATCAAAATACTGCTGAGCCAGGAACATGTCATTTTTGGCTTCAACTTCTTTTGGCTCCTGGATAAATTTCGTATAACCGAGGTAACCAAGGACAACTACGGCTACAGCTCCAATAACCATGAAAATATATTTTTGGTTGCGGATTACCCACTCCTCGGTCTTCGATGCCCCTTCGTCAAGGGTGTTAAACACCTCGGCAGTTTTCGATTGTTCTTCAATAGCATCGCGGCGTTCAGCCTTTGTTTTAGGTTTGTGTCCGCGTTTCTTATAGGTGGCCATATCTTCGGTTTTATTGCGCCGCAAAAATAAAATTTTTATTGGTAAAAAAAAGGTAAAATATTTGTTATTTTTCAATAATTTGCAGCGCATTTCAAGGGATTTACAGTTATTTTTTCCCGCCATCCGTACATTCCTATGGTTTTAAAAAAGTTGATATTGATCAATTACAAAAACTTTGAAAATCAGACCTTTGAGTTTGATGAGAAGATCAACTGCTTTGTGGGACCCAATGGAATCGGAAAGACGAACATCCTTGATGCTATTTATCATTTGTCATTTGGCAAGAGTTATTTCAACCCGATTTCATCACAAAACATCAAACATGATTCTAACTTCTTCATGATAGATGGAACCTATCTAAAAGAAGGGCGTGAAGAGCAGATCCTGATTTCACTGAGGCGCGGTCAAAAGAAAATTATGAAGCGTAACGGAAAGGATTATGAACGATTAAGTGATCATATTGGATTTATTCCGCTGGTCATTATCTCACCTTCCGACAGGGACCTTATCCTCGAAGGCAGCGATGTGAGACGTCGCTTCATCGATAGTGTAATATCACAGGGGGACAAAAGTTATTTGACCAACTTAATCAAATATAACAAGCTCATTGCCCAACGAAATGCATTATTGAAATATTTTGCCCTTAATTCGACATTTAATGCCGATCAGCTTGAGACCTATGATGAACAACTTATCAGACTTGGTAAACCCATTTTTGAAAAAAGGGAGCAGTTCATCAAACGGTTTACGCCAATTTTTAATTCTCGTTACAAGGCTATAAGCAGCGGTAACGAATTGGTTGACTTGGTTTATAAAAGCGATTTGACATCAGGAGAATTCAGAGAGCTGTTAGATCAAAACCTGAAAAGAGACAGAACCCTTCAATACTCAAGTGTTGGTATTCATAAAGACGATCTGAGTTTTCAAATGTCCGGTTTTCCCATAAAGAAATATGGCAGTCAGGGTCAACAGAAATCGTTTCTCATCGCCTTAAAACTAGCACAATTCGATTTTATTAAAGAACAAAATCAAGTGAGTCCCATTTTATTGCTTGATGACATTTTCGACAAATTAGATGAGCAACGTGTGTCACAAATCATTACCTTAGTAGATGAAGAAAATTTCGGGCAGATCTTTATCAGTGACACCCATCCCGAACGCACAGAGAACGCGGTAAAACATGTCCATCAAACCTATAAATTTTTCGATCTCCAAGCTGATTAATCTCAGATTCATCGGAATTCTTTGTTGCGTTCTCGTTCTGGCTTCCTGTAAAGCCGACCCGGAGGATCTGAAGGCGCATTTGCCCGGTTATTGGGAGGTTACCGAAGTAAAAAAAGATGGTAAATTGATCAAAGCGTTTACCATGAGTGCAACGGTCGATTATTTTGAACTCATCGATGAAAACGAAGGTTTCCGTAAAAAAGTAAATCCTACCCTTGATGGCACCTATATTGTATCACAACACCAGACACCTTTTACGATAAATATTGAGGAAGGTGATTTATGGGTAAATTATTCCGATAATGGTGTTGAATATAAAGAACGAATCATTGAGGCTAACGATAAAAAACTGAGGATAAAAAACGATGCGGGATTTATTTACAGCTATAAATCATATGAACCTATAACGTTGGATAAATGAGTGAGCGTAAGCATGACAATATGAAACTGAAAGATGTTATTAAGGCATTTGTAAAGTCGAATAAGCTACAGGGCGGATTGGATGTTGTAAATGTCAGGCATGCATGGGAAGAACTTATGGGCCAGGGTGTAAACCAATATACAACCCGTATAGAATTTAAAGGGGAAACACTATATGTGAACCTCAGCTCTTCGGTATTACGCGAGGAATTAAGTTATGGCAAAGAAAAAATTATCCATATGATGAACGAGGCTTTGGGAAAACAAATAATCCATAAAATTGTTTTGCGATGATTTTAAAATACGGCCTCTTACTACTTTTTCTTTTTCATTCACAGGAGCAGGAAAAAATGATATTAGCAGATTTTTCTGATGAGTCAGCCATCAACACCTGGTATGTGGTTAATGATGACGTAATGGGCGGACGTTCTGATGCAACTCTAAAACAGCAGGATAATTATATGATATTTAAGGGCGAAATTTCTTTAGACAATAATGGTGGTTTCAGTTCGATACGTTCTGACTTCAAAGCCAGGGACATCAGCTCATATTCGACAGTTGTTATCGAACTCAAGGGCGATGGAAAGACCTATCAGTTCAGGGCCAAAACCAGTCGTTATGATCGCCAAAGCTATGTGAGTTATGTCGAGACTAATGGTGAATGGCAAACCATAAGCATTAATCTTGCCGATTTGTATCCTGTATTTAGAGGCTATCGTATGAGAATGGCCAATTTTGATGGGAAATTACTCGAGGAAATCGGAATTCTCTTCGGAAATAAAAAGGCAGAGGCATTCGAACTCCAAATCAAGTCGATTATTCTGAAATAAATACGTGTAGTCACGTATTGATCGACAGACTTCAATTCGCTAAATTTATCTCAATCAATATTTGTTAAGACGGAATCTTTAAGTTTAGTTAGTTATTATTTTCCTTGAATTTTAAATATTGTTAGGTAATCAAAAAAACCACCGGCCGCCCAACGGTGGTTTTTTTATGTCCAATTCCCTTGTTATAAACATTAGAAACAAAAAACGCGACCTTATTTGGCCGCGCTATTTTATTTATAATTTTAATCTGACGTGTTAAAACATTTCTCTGCCAGCAAAATGGAATGCTCCTTCAATAGCGGCATTTTCATCACTATCGCTGCCATGAACAGCATTTTCACCAATAGATTCTGCATACAACCTGCGGATAGTCCCCTCAGCAGCTTCTGCAGGGTTAGTAGTTCCGATTAATGTTCTGAAGTCTTCCACGGCATTTTCCTTTTCAAGAATGGCGGCAACAATTGGCCCGCGTGTCATATATTCAACCAATTCACCAAAGAATGGGCGCTCCTTATGAACTGCATAAAATTGCTCGGCATCATTCCTTGTCATTTGGGTTAATTTCATCGCAACTATTCGAAACCCTGAAGCGGTGATTTTCTCTAAAATTGCACCGATATGTCCTTTCTCAATAGCATCGGGCTTAAGCATGGTAAATGTTCTGTTAGTAGCCATTTGTATGTTTTAAATTGGATGCAAAAATAACCAATTAGTTGTTAAAAACAAGGCTGCTCCTCTTTAAAAAATTGTATCTTCGCTCTCTATGAATCAGACTCATATTTCTGAATTAAAAGAGCAGTTATCCCGCCCGAATAAAATCGTAATTGTACCTCATAAAAATCCTGATGGAGATGCCATTGGTTCCTCACTGGGATTATGGTCCTATTTGTCAGATATGGGGCATGATGTGCATGTTATCGCTCCAAATGATTATCCGAAATTCCTGAAGTGGATCCCAGGCAACGAAAATGTGATTATATATGAGCACAAACGGTCGGAAGCCGATGCTCTAATCGAGGCAGCCGATCTTATTTTTACATTGGATTTTAATGCGTTATCCCGAACCGGGGATATGGAAAATAAACTAAAATCAGTTGATACACCAATGGTGTTGATCGATCACCATCGGCAACCTGAGGATTATGCCAGATTTGTATATTCTGACCCCGACATGTGCTCAACCAGTGAAATGGTCTATCATTTCATGAAAAAGATGAACGCATTGAATAAACTCACCACACAGATTGCTACCTGCTTGTATGTAGGTATCATGACTGATACCGGGTCTTTTCGTTTCGCATCGACCACCAGCACAACACATCGGGTTGTAGCCGATCTAATCGACCATGGGGCGAAGAACAGCGACATCCATAGTTTGGTATATGATAACCAGTCGTATAATCGTTTGCAACTGTTAGGTCGGGCATTGAACAATTTAAAGGTATTGCCTGAATTACACACGGCCTATATTGTATTATCGCAAAACGATCTTAATCAATTTGATTTCAAAAAAGGTGATACTGAAGGTGTCGTTAACTATGCGCTTTCTGTTGAAGGGGTAAATTTGGCTTTGATATTTATAGAGCATAAACAAGAGGACATCGTTAAGATCTCTCTTCGATCTAAAGGTGGTTTTGATGTTAATTCTTTTGCGCGCGAGCATTTCAATGGTGGCGGTCACATCAACGCAGCCGGTGGAAGAAGTACGCTTAATCTACACCAGACGATTGAAAAATTTATTGCTATCTTGCCCGATTATAAACAAGACCTCGAATCATGAAACCAATTATCCTATGCCTATTGTTGCTATTGGCATTGGGTTGCAAAACCCCTGAAGCCAGACGTCCGGTCTCTCATAAATCCGGATCATTTATAATGAAATCGGCTGACAGAAATATCAAACTCTTCAATGCCGAACAGGCCGAAATCGAACGCATTATTAAGACCCAATCCGATGCTGTATATATCGCCTCTGAAAACGGTTTTTGGTATACTTACAACCAAGTTGCTGAACTTGATTCTATTGTTCCCAAATTTGGAGATATCGTTAATTATGACTACGATATCAAGGACCTGAGCGGAGAGCTGATCTATTCAAAAGATGATTTGGGACCGCAATCCTATGCCATGGATCAGGAAGAATTATTCAGCGGTTTGCGTGAAGGTTTGAAATTGATGAAAGTAGGTGAAACGGTAACATTTTTGTTTCCATCTCAAAAAGCTTACGGTTATTATGGTGATGAAGATCGTATAGGGACAAATGTGCCTTTGATGTGTCGTGTCACAGTTAATTCGATAACTAAAAAACAATCCAAT
Organism: Flavobacteriaceae bacterium; assembly: GCA_013003555.1. Classification (GTDB taxonomy): domain Bacteria; phylum Bacteroidota; class Bacteroidia; order Flavobacteriales; family Flavobacteriaceae; genus SHLJ01. The sequence goes on along the minus strand of JABDIV010000090.1, from coordinate 62,339 downwards.
TAAATATTAAAAATACTATGAAAATTCTAAGAACATCTTTAACCGTTCTGGTTGCTATGTTATTAATAAGTGCTTCGTCCTGTGAGAAGGAGAAGTACCCCGATCTGGGCGATGGCTTATATGCCGAATTTGTCACAAACAAAGGAACCATCGTCGCTAAGCTTACCTCCGCCGAGACTCCGGTTACCGTAGCCAATTTTGTGGCGCTTGCCGAAGGTACTCACCCGATGGTAGAAGAGAAATTTAAAGGAAAAAAATTCTATAATGGCTTGATTTTTCATCGGGTTATGAATGATTTTATGATTCAGGGCGGATGTCCCGATGGTTTAGGTACCGGGACACCGGGATACCGGTTTGGTGATGAGTTTAATGAAAACCTCAAACACGATAAACCGGGAATCCTGTCGATGGCCAATCCAGGACCTGATTCAAACGGGAGCCAATTCTTTATCACCGAAAAACCGACACCATGGCTCGATGGTGTGCACACCGTTTTTGGTGAAGTTGTTTTGGGACTTGATGTACAGGATTCCATTTCGAATGTTGAAGTTGGTGGGAAGAATAAACCTGTTGAAGATGTAGTCCTCAAAGAACTCAATATTATTCGCCAGGGATTTGATGCCCGGAAATTCGATGCTGTTAAAACATGGGAAACAGAATTGCCTAAATTGGAAGAACGCCGTAAGAAATATGAAGAGGAGAAGCGCAAGAAAGAAGAAGAGGCACGCAAAATCGCTCAAGAAAAAGCGACCAAAGCGGCTGAGGAAGTCGTTGGATTATTAAACGAATATAAATCGAAAGGAACGACGTCAAATTCCGGACTCATCGCCTACCAAATTGAAAAAGGAGACGGTGAAAAACCAAGGCAAGGCGAGCAGGTTAAAATAAACTATGATGGCTATTTCACCGATGGCCGATTATTCGGTTCAAGCTCAAAAGAACTGGAGCAGCTTTTTGGTATCTATAGTCAAAATAAGGAACAACGCGGTTTTTATGGAGAATTAACAATGACCATAAGCCCGGATGCAAGAATGATTACCGGTTTTAAGGAAGGCGTAAGCCAAATGCGGATCGGAGATAAGCATTTCTTCTATCTGCCATCACATTTAGCCTATGGCGAACAGGGTTCTCCACCGGTTATTCCACCGAATACAGATATTGTTTATATCATTAAAATGATATCGAAAGCCGAATAAAAAGAAAAGCAGCCGAATGGCTGCTTTTTTTATGCCTTAGGAATGTTCTTTAATATTTCAAGTACAAAGGACCAGAATTTCTGAACCGATGAGATTTGAGCACGCTCGTCAGGGGAATGTGCTCCGAGAATATTAGGTCCGAAACTAATCATATCCATTTCAGGATAGTTGGTGCCTAAAATACCGCATTCGAGTCCGGCATGGCAGGCAGCCACATGTGGCTCCTCACCGTGCAATTTTTTATAGAGATCGACCATAACCTTCAAGATTGCCGAATCCATATTAGGTGTCCAGCCCGGATAATTATGGGTAAATTCAACATCGCATCCTGCTAATTCGAAGGTCGCTTTAAGCTGATTGGCCAGATCCATTTTAGAAGACTCTACCGAAGACCTGGTCAGGCAGCTGATTTTTATCTGACCATGCTGAACGCTCACTTTCGCAATGTTATTAGAGGTTTCAACCAGGTCTGGTATATCGGCACTCATCCGGTAAACCCCATTATGGGCCGCATACAGAGCCTTGATCAACCCTTCTTGAGTAGATACAACCATGACGCGTTCGGGAGGAACGATCCGTAAGAGGTGAATATCCAAATCGGGCTCCATGGTCTTAAGTTCGCGATTGATTTCCACAACACGCTGATCAAAATCTGCGCGGAACGCATCGACATGATCGTCTTCTACGACAATCAGGGCCTTACTTTCACGTGGAATAGCATTACGCAAACCTCCACCATCAATCTCAGCTATCCGCAAGCCATACTTCGAATGGCAATGATAAAGCAATCGGTTCATGATCTTGTTTGCATTACCGAGTCCTTTATGAATATCCATCCCCGAATGTCCGCCTTGTAAGCCTTTCACTTCAACCTTAAACCCAACAGAATATTCAGGCGTATCATCTTCAATGTAAAATCGTCTTGCAGTCACATCGATACCGCCTGCACAGCCAACACCAATCTCGTTGTCTTCTTCGGTGTCGAGGTTCAATAAGATCTCACCTTTTAAAATACCTCCTTCAAGTCCCATTGCCCCAGTCATGCCAGTTTCTTCATCAATGGTAAAAAGGGCTTCAATGGCCGGATGAACGATGCTGTCGCTCTCTAAAATGGCCATAATGGTCGAAACACCTAACCCGTTATCCGCTCCAAGGGTTGTGCCCTTTGCCTTCACCCAATCCCCATCAACATACATATCGATCCCCTGGGTGTTGAAATCGAATTCTGTATCGGAATTCTTTTGATGAACCATGTCTAAATGCGACTGGAGAACAACACCTTTACGATCTTCCATTCCCGGGGAAGCCGGTTTTCTTATGATAACATTCCCAACTTTATCGGTTATGGTTTCCAATCCAAGGCGCTTACCGAAATCAATCATAAAAGCGATGATGCGTTCTTCTTTTTTAGATGCTCTTGGCACCGCATTCAAATCGGCAAAATTGGTCCAAACCTCAACAGGTTGCAGTTCTTTAATTACAGTTGTCATTAGCTTTACCTTTTAGTCTTACAAAGGTAGTTAATCCCGGATTGAAGTAAAAACAAATGTGTATTTTTGAATGATGTCTGAACGCACAAAAACCATCCTGGCCTGGAGTATTATCCCGCAAATTTTAATCGTAAAAGGTCTGTCTTTTTTCCCGGGATTTATAGAGTCGGTTTACAGCAACGGATTTTATCTTCTGGTCTCAAAAGTGATGCGTTATACCTTTGGCTGGTTGCCGTTCTCGTTTGGTGATATTATTTACACGCTGGCAGGTGTTTATATAATTCGATGGGTAGTTAAAAATGCCTGGCGTATCCGGAAATATCCGAAACAGTTACTCCGGGATGTTATGATGGCCATATCATTGGTTTATTTTAGTTTCCATTTGCTTTGGGGCTTTAATTATTATCGTAAGCCATTGCATGAGGTTCTTGATTTAGAGACAGATTATTCAACGGAGCAGCTTCTGGAGGTTCTCGATACACTGACCATCTATACCAACGCCTTTCATAATAATTTAGCAGGCAGCGATACGATCAAGATTTCCATGCCATATTCCAAAGTAGAGCTTTTAAACAAAAGCACTAAAGGATACGGCGAATTACAGCAGATGTACCCACATTTGAATCCAGCCCCACCCAGTGTCAAACGATCGCTTTACAGTCTGCCACTTACCTATATGGGTTTTAGCGGTTACCTGAACCCGTTTACACATGAAGCCCAGATCGATGGCCTCATCCCATTACACAAATATCCGGTTACCGCCTGCCATGAGCAGGCTCATCAAATTGGTTATGCAGCAGAAAATGAAGCTAATTTTATCGGGTACCTGGCGGCTGTTCACAATCAAGACCTTTATTTCCAATATTCCGCTAATATCTTCGCAATTAAGCATTGTTTATTTGAATTGGCCAGACGCGACCAGGAGTTATTTGAAATAAAGCGTGATGCGTTAAATCTCGGGATCCTAAAAAATTATGAAGAAGAGCGGCTCTTCTGGATGGGATATCAAAATCCTTTGGAGCCGATTTTCAAAGAAACTTTTAATACCTTTCTCAAAGCCAACAGCCAAACCGATGGCATTAAGAGTTACAGTTATGTGGTTGCCTTGCTGGTGAACTACATTAAAAAGGAAGGCGTTCCGAAACGTTAAATTAATCTTAATGACCTCTTTTGGAAGTCCTATTGAATTATCTTTAGACTTCAAATTTTCTAACCACATAATATGTTAAAAAAGTATCTTCTTTTGTCGATGCTCGCGTGTTCCTCTTTTCTAATAGCGCAAGAGCATTTTCCAAAAAATGATGGGGTTAAAACAGAAAACACAAATTATACAGCATTTACAAATGCCAAAATTTATGTTACCCCTTCGCAAGTTATAGAGCAAGGCACCCTTCTTATCAAAGATGGAAAAGTAGTGTCAACCGGCACATCGGTAAGTATTCCCAAGAATGCTGTAATTATCGATCTATCCGGAAAAAGTATATACCCATCATTCATCGATGTGTATTCTAACTTTGGTGTTGAAAAACCGAAGCGGCAAGGTGGCGGTGGGCGATCACCTCAATATGATGCGAGCCGCGAAGGCTTCTATTGGAACGACCATATCATGCCTGAACAAAACGCGGTAGACCACTTCAAGTATAGCAGTAAGTCGGCTGAAGCCTTGCGAAAAGCTGGATTTGGTGTGGTTAATACGCATATGCAGGACGGTATCATCCGCGGAACCGGGGCGCTTATCGCCTTAACCGATTCAGGTGGTGATGCGATGCGTGTTATTGATGCCAAATCAGGCCAGTATTCGTCATTTAGCAAAAGCGTAAAATCGAGACAGTCTTATCCGGGTAGTATTATGGGGGCGATGGCCTTACTTCGACAAGTTAGTATGGATGCCGGATGGTATGCAAAAGGACAGTCGAGTGTCACAGACCGATCACTCGAGGCATATAACAAAAATAAGAATGAAGTTCAAATTATCGAAGCCGGTAGTCGGGCTAATGCTCTTCGAGCAGACAAGGTCGGGGATGACATTGGTGTTAATTATGTAATCCTTGGTGGCGGCGATGAGTACGAACGCATTGATGATGTTAAAAAGACTGGTGCGTCCTTCATTTTACCATTAGATTTCCCCAAGGCTTATGATGTTGAAGACCCCTTCTTAGCTGGAGCCTTGGAACTGGAAGACATGCTTGAATGGAATCAAAGACCTTCTAATCCGAAGACTCTTGCCGAAAACAATGTAAGGTTTGCCCTAACCACACATAAATTAAAAAAACCAGCTGATCTTCAGGGGAATTTGATGAAAGCGATTACTTACGGACTCGATAAAACCAAGGCACTGGAGGCATTGACAACCGTTCCCGCAAGTATCCTCGGTAAATCCGAATCCTTAGGGTCATTGAAGAATGATACTTACGCGAATTTCCTGATCACATCAGGTGATATATTCGTGAAAGGCACCACCTTATATGAGAATTGGGTGAAAGGAAACCGACATATTATCGAGTCGATGAATATCAAGGATATCAGAGGCGATTATTCCATGTCTATTGGAAATCAGTCCTACGATATGACCCTTTCAGGAACCGTTTCAAAAGTTAAGGCAAAAATCACCAGTGCCGGACAAGAGCTCGGAAGTAAAGTCTCATACAAGGATGACTGGGTGCAATTAACCATGACCTCAGCCGATAGCACCAAAAAAGAATTCATCCGTCTGGTTTCCCGGGTTGGAAATACCGATAACCTGGAGGGCAGAGCTATAATGCCCAACGGAAATGAAGTCTTTTTTATGGCGCGAAAAAAGCCTAAGACCGATGATGGTAAAGGCAATGGAAATGGTGGTGGTAATCGTGGTACTAATGGCAATAAAGACATCAATATGTTACCGGTGTCCTACCCTAACGGTGCCTATGGATTCTATGAACGGCCAAAACAAGAAACGATATTATTTACCAACGCTACGATTTGGACTAATGAAGCCGACGGTATTCTTGAGAATACCGATGTGTTGATCAAGAATGGAAAGATCACCGCTATTGGCAAAAACCTGAGTCGATCGGGCGCTAAAGTGATTGATGCTACAGGAAAACACCTTACATCAGGAATCATCGATGAGCATTCTCATATTGCCGCTTCCAGTATCAATGAAGGCGGGCATAATTCTTCTGCGGAAGTGACTATCGAAGATGCAATCGATCCCGAAGATGTCGACATTTATCGTAACCTTGCCGGAGGCGTGACCTCCATGCAAATACTCCATGGATCAGCCAACCCAATTGGTGGGCGTTCGGCCATTATAAAATTGAAATGGGGTGAATCGGCCGATAACCTGATCAATAAGAACGCACCAAAGTTCATCAAATTTGCACTCGGTGAAAATGTTAAGCAATCGAACTGGCAAAGCTTTGGACGCTTCCCACAATCACGTATGGGTGTTGAGCAGTTGTATGTCGACTACTTCACCAGAGCCAAGGAATATGATGCTATGAAGAAAAGCGGCAAGCCATACCGAAAGGATATCGAAATGGATGTGTTAGCTGAAATCCTCAATAAGGAACGCTTTATAAGCTGCCATTCATATGTACAGAGTGAGATTAACATGCTGATGAAGGTAGCCGAACAATTCAACTTTAACATCAACACCTTTACTCATATTTTAGAAGGATACAAGGTAGCCGACAAAATGGCTGAACATGGTGTTGGCGGATCGACCTTCTCTGACTGGTGGGCCTATAAATTTGAAGTAAACGATGCCATCCCATATAATGCAGCAATTATGCATAATGCCGGTGTGGTTACAGCTATTAACAGTGACGACGGTGAGATGTCGAGACGACTTAACCAGGAAGCTGCGAAATCGGTGAAATATGGTGGAGTTAGTGAAGAGGATGCCTGGAAATTTGTGACCTTAAATCCAGCGAAGTTATTGCATATCGATGATCGTGTAGGTAGCCTTAAGGTTGGTAAAGATGCCGATGTCGTCCTGTGGAGTGGCCACCCGATGTCGATTTACACCAAAGCTGAAAGGACCATAATTGAAGGAGTCACTTATTTCGAACTCCAAGAGGACAAACGATTAAGGGAAACCATCAAACGTGATAAAAGCAAACTTATCGCCATGATGCTTGAAGAAAAGAACAAAGGCATGAAAACACAGCCGGTAAAAAAACGTGACAAGCAACATTTGCATTGTGATTCCATGGACTTTAATAACTAGAAAGATGAGAACATTAAAATATATTTTAGCATTAATAACCCTGGGCTCAACAATCGGTTTTGCCCAGCAAACACCTGCTCCCGCGCAAACAGAGGCCATTACCATTGTAGGTGCAACTGCTCATATCGGTAACGGACAGGTTATCGACAAAAGTGTCATTATAATGAAGGAGGGGAAGATTATAGCTTGTGTTGATCAACTCACCTCTAAGATCGCCTATCAGGGAAAGATCATAAAGGCGGAAGGTAAACACGTTTATCCGGGTATAATCGCGCCCAACACCACCCTGGGGCTGCAAGAGATCGGGGCTGTAAGAGCGACGAATGATACACGGGAAATCGGTGATATCAATCCCAATATTCGATCCCTGATCGCTTACAATGCCGAATCTAAAATCGTGGAGAGTATGAGACCCAATGGGGTGTTAATCGGACAAGTAACACCTCGCGGTGGGACTGTATCAGGCACTTCGTCTATTGTTCAATTCGATGCATGGAACTGGGAAGATGCCGCGCTTAAGGTCGATGACGGCATGCATATGAACTGGCCAAACACCTTTACCCGCGGCCGATGGTGGCTGGGAGAAGACCCGGGATTAAAACCGAATAACAACTACGGAAAAAATGTTGCAGCGGCCGATATGTTTGTAGCGGAAAGCAAAGCTTATCTGTCAGGAGATCGCAAGACCAAAAACCTGAAATATGAGGCTATGGCCGGTTTGTTCAACGGCAGTCAGAAACTATATGTACATGTAAATGATGAAAAAGGCATTCGCGATGCGATAGAATTTAAAGGCAAACATGGCATTGAACATATGGCGATTGTTGGAGGATATCAGGCCGTTAAGGTTACTGATTTGTTGAAGAAACATAATATTGGTGTTTTGGCACAACGTGTGCACCGTACGCCGAATAGTGACGATCATGATTACGACTATCCGTATAAAATGGCAAAACTGTTGGTTGATGCCGGTGTGCTGGTCGGACTTGAAAACAGTGGCGGGATGGAACGTGCCAATGCCAGAAACCTGCCATTCCAAGCAGGAACTGTTGCCGCCCATGGTTTGGATAAGGAAGAAGCGTTAAAGCTGATCACCTCGAATACAGCAAAGATATTAGGCATCGATGACCGATTAGGCACCCTTGAACAAGGCAAAGATGCTACATTATTTGTAAGCGAAGGCGATGCCCTTGATATGCGCACAAACATCGTGACTCACGCTTTTATTAACGGACGTGAACTGAGTTTGGAAAGCCACCACACCAAATTGTATAAGCGTTATGCTAAAAAATACGGTCAAATGGATTAACCCATTGATATTCTGAACAACGCGAAGAATGTTAGATCAAACAAAAGCGAGCCGGTTGGCTCGCTTTTTTAATTAGTTTGTTTGTTCTTCTTTAGCCGGTGTATCAGCACCTTCTGGCACCGCAAAAATCTTCGGGTCTGGATTCTCCTCTGAAAATTTTGCATTCATATAAAACATTTCATTGATCTGATCGCCGACTTCTCCTTTATCAAAGATATGCCATTGCACAACCGATGGCATCTGGAGTCCGTTTACCTCAGTCCAATCATGGTATTTGATCAGGCTGTATTGTTTGCTTTCGCTCTTTGTAAAGAAGGTGACGGTATAAGCCAGCCATTCCATCTGGTACGTGTCTGGGTTATAAAAAATGATATATTCGTCTTCTGATGATTCCCCTACTCCCTCATCAAAGGTGATTGAAATGCCCGGATATTCGATATCACCATACTTTAAATTGGGAGCTTCAGCATAGTTAATGCCTTCATCCCCAATAATAAAGGGCATGGCATAGAAGTAATACATTAAATTATATAGAAACCAAGGGCGCCCTTTAAATTCTTCGTCAATTACATTTTTAACCCAAACCTGGTTGCCGTCGTAACCGAGAATATGATCCTTGTATTGAATTCTCGATGTTCGATTTTGGAGATCCACGTCATATTTTTCCTGGTAATCACTGCGTTCGATCTCGAAGTACATCCCTTTGTATTTCTTCCAAGTTTCGAGTCCGCCATGTGCATCGAAGATCTTGCTTAAGGTTTCAGGATAATTAGTTTCTGAATCTGTTACTACCTCCTCTGTTATTTCAGCAGGTTCTTCGGTTGTTTTCGTGTCTTGCTTACACCCCCAAACAAGTGTAACCATTAAAATACCTATCGCTATTTTTTTCATTATAATTTGTTTTTATTTTCTTCTTCTTCGGAAGAGCCCAAAATTAATAACATTTCGCCTTATTTTTGTAAGGGATGACAAAAAAGATAAGCAGTACTCAAAATTCATTGATCAAAGATCTTATTCTTTATAAGGAAAAATCCAGAGCACGCCGTCGTGCCGGGCTGTTTCTTATTGAAGGTAAACGAGAAATTGGCCTGGCAGTCAAGGGTGGATACACTATTGTACACCTTCTTTATAATCCGGTTATCAGGTCTGAGGATGATTGTAGAGCACTAGTTCCGGATGTTGATGAATGTGTCGAAGTTTCTGAAGACGTCTACCAGCGACTTGCCTATCGCGACGGAACTGAAGGTATCCTGGCAGTAGCTAAATTCAAAGATTTCAGATTGGATGAATTGACCTTTCAACGTAAAAATCCCTTGGTCTTAGTGGCTGAGGCCCCCGAAAAACCAGGTAATATTGGTGCCTTGTTGCGCACAGCCGATGCTGCTCGTCTTGATGCAGTAATCATTGCCAACCCTAAAACCGACATGTTCAATCCCAATATAGTGCGGTCGAGTGTGGGGTGTTTATTTACCAACCAGATCGCCACGGGTACAACAGCCGAGGTGATCCAATTTTTAAGGAAAAATGGCATTTCTATTTTCTGTGCGGCATTGCATTCTTCTTCTGTTGAATACAGTACTATCAACTTTACACAACCGTCGGCAATTGTTGTTGGAACAGAGGCTGACGGATTAAGCGATGAATGGTTGCATCAGGCCGATTCAAATATCGTCATCCCCATGCAGGGCGCTATCGATTCCTTAAACGTTTCGGTTGCGGCAGGAATTCTTATTTTTGAAGCGAGCAGACAACGACACTTTAAATCATGACAGCGACGACTCTTTTTTATATCATTATCGGGATAATCATAATCAATTTTATTGTTGATAAAATACTTGGCGCTTTAAATGCCAGACATTATCGCGATGCTATTCCGAAGGAAATCGAAGACGTTTACGATGCTGCTGAATATCACAATTCACAGGAATACAAATTGACCAATTACCGATTTGGCCTGACTACCTCAACCTTTTCTCTAATAATTACACTTGCATTCTTTTTTCTTGATGGTTTTGAATTCGTCGATAATATCGCCCGATCGTATTCGACGCATCCTATTATCGTTGCTTTGATTTTCTTTGGCATTATCATGTTCGCCAGTGATATCTTATCGACGCCCTTTGCGTACTACAGGACCTTCGAGATCGAAGAGAAGTTTGGCTTTAATAAAACCACAAAAAAGACCTTTATACTCGATAAGATCAAGGGCTGGATCATTTCGGCTCTGATAGGTGGTTCGATATTATCGGCTATTATCTGGTTTTTCCAGGAAACCGGTACGAATTTCTGGCTGTATGCATGGGGATTAGTGACTCTATTCACTTTAATCATGAATCTTTTTTATTCGCGTTTGATTGTACCCCTTTTCAATAAACAGAGTCCGCTGGAGCCTGGAGACCTTAGGGAAAAAATTGCCGATTATGCCAAATCCGTGGGTTTTAAACTGAACAAGATATTTGTCATTGACGGATCAAAACGCAGCACAAAAGCCAATGCTTATTTTTCCGGTTTTGGGCGGGAAAAGCGTGTGACGTTGTATGACACCCTTATCAACGATCTGGAACATGAAGAAATCGTGGCTGTACTGGCCCATGAAGTAGGTCATTACAAGCGTAAACACATCATTTTTAATGTCTTGATCTCCATTCTTATGACCGGACTAACCCTGTTTATTCTTTCATTGTTTATCTCAAATCCGCTGTTATCGCAGGCCCTTGGTGTTGAACAACCCAGCTTTCATATCGGTTTGATCGGGTTTAGTCTTTTATATAGTCCGATTAGCTCCATTACCGGTCTGATCATGAATCAACTCTCCCGCCGTTTTGAATACCAGGCCGACAATTATGCAAAAACGACTTACAAACCAGAGCCATTGGTAAGTTCCCTGAAAAAACTATCTAAAAACAGTCTGAGTAATCTCACACCGCATCCGGCCTATGTCTTTGTCCATTACTCCCACCCCACCTTGCTCGATCGCGTTCGGAATTTACGAGGCTGATGGAAATAATTTACCTATGTAAAAACTAAATACTATTTTAGGGCTCTTGAGTAGCGGAACATGACCGAACCTAATCAACCGGAATTTAATAAATCAAAATCTCTATTCTCACGCATTCCCCATGCGGTGACCATGCTTTTCGGCATAATAATCCTGGTCGCTATCCTTTCCTATCTGCTTCCCGCAGGTACTTATGAACGCATAATGGTTGATGGGCGGATGACGGTAGTTCCCGGCTCATATACGACCATTACTTCGACACCTATCGGAATTCTCGACATGTTCAAATCTGTGCCCTTAGGTTTTAAAGCAGCGTCTGAAATCATCTTTATCGTGTTGGCAGGTGCCATCATGTTCGGATTTATGGAACGCTCGCACGCTGTTGAAAATGCTGTGGGTACTCTGGTCAAAAAACTAGGCCTGGAACGAAAATACCTCATCATTGTTATCATGACGTTTATTTATGGATTTCTTGGTGTAGCCGTTGGTTATGAAAACAATATAGCCATGGTACCAATTGCCGCCGTACTTAGTCTGGCACTTGGGGGCGACCTGATCTTAGCCGCTGGGATATCGGTTGGCGCTATGACCGTTGGCTTTGGTCTTTCACCAATTAATCCATATACGGTGGGTACCGGGCATAAACTCGCTGAATTGCCCATGTTCTCAGGTGCCATCTTGCGATCTGTGCTTTGCTTTGCCGCTCTTTCAGTTATGGCCTACTATAATGTTCGGTATTTTAAAAAAATTAGCAGAGACCCATCAAAAGGCCTTGGAAAAGGCCTAGATGAAAGCGGCATCTCATTATCAAGGCCGATAAGAGAGTATTCAGTTACAATGAACAACTGGCTAGTCATATCGATATTTGTTGCCGGTTTAATGCTCATTCTATATGGTGTTTTCTTTCAAGGCTGGTACATCAATGAACTGTCGGCTGTGTTTTTAATGATCGCCGTACTATGCGGTTTGGTTTCCCGAATGGATGCTACCACGATGAGTGAAACCGTCTTAGATGCTGTTTCAAAGGCAGCACCGGGCGCCTTTATGGTTGGCTATGCGACCTCCATCAAAGTCCTTATGGAAATGGGTAATATCGGTGATACCATTTCTTTTAACCTTTCTCAAATGCTAAATGAACTGCCTTTATATGCCTCGGCCATAAGTATGTCGTTCTCTCAGACCATCATCAACTTTTTTATTCCTTCGGGAAGCGGGCAAGCATTGGCAACCTTGCCAGTTATGTTGCCATTGGGTGAAACTCTCGGCCTTACCAGGCAAACCACTATACTGGCTTTTCAAATCGGTGATGGTGTTTCAAATTTGATCAATCCTACCTTAGGTGGCCTAATCGCCATGTTAAGTATGTGCCGGGTTACCTTAGACAGGTGGTTGCGTTTTATACTTCCGATGGCTTTAATGACCCTCTTACTAGCCTTTATAGGTTTAATCGTTGCAGTGGCGACCGGATACAATTAAATTTACGAACATGACAGTCGAACAGATACTTGAAAAACTTGTTTCCTTCCCCGTTTTAGGGGGTGAAAGTAATTTAGAAATCATCCATTGGATACAGTCTTATATCAACTCTTATGATATTAAAACAACCCTTGTTCCAAATGCTGATGGCAATAAGGCCTCATTACATTGTCGCATCGGTCCGGCTTCTGATGGTGGTGTAATCTTATCAGGTCATACCGATGTGGTGCCGGTCGACGGACAAGAATGGACGTCAGATCCTTTTATCCTTACCGAAAAAGGAGATGGGAAACTCTACGGCAGAGGCGCATGCGATATGAAAGGGTTCCTTGCCACTTGCCTGGCTGCATTGCCTGAAATGGTAAAGGCTGAATTGATAAAACCCATCTATTTTGCTTTCTCTTATGATGAGGAAATCGGTTGTCTTGCAGCACCCGAATTGGCACAATGCATTCTATCACATTATACCGAAACACCTAAATACGCTATTATTGGCGAGCCCTCCTCCCTTGAACCCATTATAGGTCAGAAAGGCATTTATATCCTTGAAACTTATGTTAACGGTACCGCTGGTCATAGCAGTCGGATAAGGCAGGAAGTGAGTGCCATTCACGAAGCTGCCCGACTGGTACTTTGGCTTGAAGAAAAGATGAACCGATTGATTGAAGCCGGTCGGCTAGACGATCGATTCCATCCACCGCATACCTCCTTACATATCGGTCTTTTTAATGGAGGAATCGCTCCAAACGTAATCGCGAACAAAGCTTCCTTTTACTGGGATGTCAGGGCTATCCCGATGGATGATGTGAGTGAGATTCGCGATGAATTTGAGGCCCATTGCCGACAGAGAGAAACTGAATTGCGTTCAATATTTCCTCAATTCAAAATTGAGACTGTTGAAAATCACCCACCGGTTCCACCTTTAGATACAAGGGAAGATACAGACGTGGTTGAGCTGATCAAACGTCTTTCGGGTAATTCAAAATTGAATACTGTGGCCTTTGCGGCTGAGGCGGGACAGTTTGCTGAAGCCGGATTTCAATCGGTGATTTGCGGCCCGGGATCGATTGCCCAGGCGCATAGAGCCGATGAATTCATTGCAATAGATCAATTACACAAGGGTGTTGCCTTTCTTCATAGGTTAATAAAAGAACTTAGCTCAAGCAACTTTTCATGATAAAGTCAAATTCAACTTATTTGTCAGGCTCTCCGACTGATTTTTAAGCTTTTAAATTTCTAAAAAACTGTTGGCGGTTAATATTCTTTACTGTATTTTTAATCTATGACTGAAGTGGAGATAGAAAGAGAGAATGCCGCAATCGCCAAAGCCTATAAGGAACTCCTTAAGATAAGCTATCGTACCCTGACGGATGATGACAAAAAGTTGATCCGAAAGGCTTTCGATATTGCTGTGGATGCCCATAAGGACCAGCGACGGAAATCTGGAGAAGCTTATATTTTCCACCCTATTGCCGTGGCCAAAATCGTCGCATCAGAGATTGGGTTGGACGCCACCTCCATTGCAGCTGCACTTCTGCATGATGTGGTAGAGGACACCAATTATTCTCTTGATGATATCGAACAGATGTTCGGTGAAGTCGTTGCCCGGATTGTTGATGGTTTAACAAAGATCTCTTCCCTTAAAAAGGATATGGATATCTCTTTACAAGCCGAGAATTTCAGGAAGATGTTGCTGACCCTGAACGACGATGTCAGGGTGATCATAATTAAAATTGCCGACCGCTTGCATAACATGCAAACCCTGCAACATATGCGCGAAGACAAACAGGTAAAAATAGCTTCCGAAACCCTTTACATCTATGCACCACTGGCACATCGAATTGGTCTGTATAATATCAAGACCGATTTGGAGGATCTCGGACTTAAATTTACCGAGCCTGAGGTTTATAATGACATTCTCACTAAGATCAAAGACAGCAAGGAAGAGCAGGATGCGTATATCGCTGAATTCAGCAATGTATTAAAATCTACGTTTGACAAAGAAGGCCTGAATTACGAAATTAAAGGCCGGCCTAAATCTATATTTTCCATCCGGAATAAGATGATCAAACAAGGCGTGGTTTTCGATGAGGTATATGATAAATTTGCGGTTCGGATCATTTACAAATCCGATATCGCCAACGAAAAATTTCTGGCCTGGAAAATCTATTCTATCGTAACCGATCACTTCAGACCCAATCCTACGAGATTAAGGGATTGGATCTCTTCTCCGAAATCAACGGGCTATGAAGCTTTGCATATTACCGTTATGGGGCCCCAGGGGCGATGGGTAGAAGTTCAGATACGAAGTGCGCGTATGAATGAGATTGCCGAAAAAGGATATGCGGCACATTTTAAATACAAGGCAGGAAAAAACGAAGAAGATAGCCTGGATATATGGATCAGTAGATTGCAGGAAGCCCTTGAGAATCCGGATTTGAATGCAGTGGATTTCGTTGAGGAATTCAAGCTCAATCTATATTCGAAGGAAATTTTTGTGTTTACGCCAAAAGGTGATCTTAAATCACTTCCGAAGGGAGCAACTCCATTAGATTTTGCCTTTAGTATTCATACCGAGGTCGGGATGAAAACCCGTGGTGCCAAGGTTAATGGTAAATTGGTTCCATTGAGTCACCCTTTGCGTAGTGGTGACCAGGTCGAGATCATGACCTCAGAAAGCGCTAAACCCAATACGAATTGGTTAGATTATGCGAAAACAGCTCGAGCTCGCAGTAAGATCAAATCGTCTTTAAAGGAAGAAAAGAAGACCATTGCGCAAGATGGTAAGGAGATCTTAAGACGGAAACTCAAGCAGTTGAAGATCAATGTTGATGAAAAGGTCATTAATGAATTGGTGAACTATTTTAAATTGAGCACCAGCTTAGACCTTTTTTATCGCATAGCCATCGGCAGCATCGATAATAAAATGTTGAAGGATTTCGCGGCACAGCGCAGCAACGCCTTCATGAGTTTTATTAAGAATCGTATTCGAAAACCATCTAAGGTTCAAGATATTGACAGGGATGAGATCGTATCCAAGTACGATATGCTGGTTTTCGGAAAGGAAGAAGACAAGCTGGACTATAAGCTTTCCAATTGCTGTAATCCCATTCCGGGTGATAATGTTTTTGGTTTTGTAACTATAAATGAAGGGATCAAAGTGCATAAGGCAACCTGTCCGAATGCCCTGAGTTTACAATCGAATTATGCCTATCGGATCATGCCGGCCAAATGGATTGATTCGACCGAACAAGAATTTACAGCTAAGCTTAAAATGACCGGAATCGATAATATGGGTCTGGTGAATGACATCACACGCATCATTTCAGAAAACATGCATGTAAATATGAAAAGTGTCAGTTTCGACACAGATGGCGGAACCTTCAAGGGTCGGGTCACTGTAGTGGTTAAAAACAATACTGTAGTGAGAAAATTAATGGAAAGACTCAAGAAAATAAATGGTATTGAAAAGGTTAGCAGAGAATAAAAATACTTAAATTTGCAGCTGTATATGAGCGCAGCCACCGAAGCAAAAAATCAAGAGATCGTTAAAACCGTTTTTACTGAATTCCTCGAGAATAACGGTCATCGAAAAACACCCGAACGCTACGCTATCCTTCAGGAAATTTATAATAGTGATGATCATTTCGATATCGAGTCTCTCTATATTAATATGAAGGATAAAAATTACAGGGTATCCCGGGCAACTCTATATAATACCATCGATTTGCTTTTAGAATGTGGTCTTGTGAGAAAACACCAGTTTGGGAAAAATCAAGCACATTATGAAAAATCCTATTTCGACAGGCAACATGATCATGTGATTCTGACCGACTCGGGTAAGGTGATCGAATTTTGTGATCCTCGGATCCAATCGATAAAAAAAACCATTGAAGATGTTTTCGATATCGATATACATGCCCACTCTCTTTACTTTTACGGAACCAAAAAAACAACTAAAAAATAAGCTATCAAATAATGGCAGTAGACTTACTACTTGGATTACAATGGGGTGATGAAGGAAAAGGAAAAATAGTCGATGTACTCACCTCGAATTATGATATTATCGCCCGTTTCCAGGGCGGACCAAATGCAGGTCATACCCTGGTTTTTAATGGTATGAAACACGTGCTTCACACCATTCCTTCCGGCATTTTTCATGACGAAGCCATCAACCTGGTTGGAAACGGCGTAGTTATCGATCCGGTAATTTTCAAAAAGGAACTTGATAAACTGGAAGATCAGGGCGTAGATTATAAAAGCAAACTTAAGATAAGTCGAAAAGCCCACCTCATATTGCCAACACACCGATTGCTGGATGCCGCAAGTGAAGCCGCCAAAGGGAAGGCAAAAATAGGTTCAACACTTAAGGGTATTGGTCCGACGTACATGGATAAAACCGGACGAAACGGGATTCGTGTTGGCGACCTGGAGATGGATGATTGGAAAAAACGCTATCGCAACCTGGCCAATAAACATGAAGCCATGATCGGGTTTCATAATGTGGATATTCAATATAATCTCAAAGAACTTGAGAATGAATTTTTTAATGCTATCGATGTACTTAAAACCATCCCGTTCATCGATTCTGAAGACTATATTTTTAATGCCCTGAAAGCTGAGAAATCGATTCTTGCGGAAGGTGCACAAGGTTCTTTACTCGACATCGATTTCGGGACCTACCCGTACGTAACCTCTTCGAATACTACCGCCGCGGGTGCATGTATCGGACTCGGTGTGGCGCCCGGAAAAATCGGGGATGTATTTGGAATTTTTAAGGCTTATACCACACGTGTTGGTTCAGGCCCTTTCCCATCTGAACTTTTCGATAAAGACGGTGAGACTATGGGACGTGTAGGTCATGAATTTGGAGCAACGACAGGACGCCCGAGACGCTGTGGCTGGCTTGATCTGGTTGCTTTAAAATATGCCTGTCAAATCAACGGTGTGACCCAGCTTATGATGATGAAGGCTGATGTTCTATCAGGATTCAAAATGATTAAGGTGTGTACGGCTTACAATTACAGGGGTGAAACCATAACGCATCTCCCATTCAATATAGAATCGCACAATGTAAAACCCATTTATTCTGAATTTAAGGGTTGGGCGGAAGATCTCACCGGCATGACATCAGCCGATCAGTTACCTGATGAGTTAATGGCCTATATCGCGTTTCTTGAATCGGAATTAAAAATACCGATAAAGATCGTTTCTGTAGGGCCAGACAGGGCACAGACCATCTTCCGCTAATGACTTGCATTTATCCGGGTATTAAATAATTCTTAATGCGCAATATTGCTTTTGATTAATAGTTAATTTTACTGAAAACGAAAAAGCTTGCTCAGGAATCATCTCATATATATCATTACCGCTTTAATGCTTCTTAGCACGATGCTGGCTCATGCACAAGAGCGCAGACGTATTCAGATTGATACTGCGGGCTTTCTCGATCGCGATGAAACTAAATTTCCGGGCGCCACGATACTTACCCGTGACGATATGAACCAGGTAAAGATCTCCCATGAGGGTGCCATCTTGTGGTGTGATCAGGCCATACATTATGGGAATGAAGATTTTATCGAAGCCTATGGTAATGTACGTGTCATGCAGGGTGATACCGTTAATCTTACGGCCAAATACGTCGAGTATAGTGGCAAAACAAAATTAGCCTTTGCCAGTGGAGAGGTAGTTTTAACTGAACCCAGCTCAGTTCTCACAACCGACACCTTGTATTTTGACCGGGTAAAACAGCAGGCATTTTATAGGTCACGAGGCTCAGTACAAAGGGATTCATCAGGCACCATAACAAGCCAGATCGGACGCTATTATATGGCGGCTCAGAAATACCAATTCCTTCAGGATGTTAAACTGGTAAATGAGGAATATGTCATCGAATCGAATCAATTGGATTTTTATAGTGAAACGGGAAATGCCTATATGTTTGGACCGACCACCATAACAAGTGAGGCCAGTAAGATTTATTGTGAACGCGGGTTTTATGATACCGATAATGACACCGGGTATTTTGTGAAACGAAGTCGGATCGATTATGACAATCGGATTTTTGAAGGAGATAGCATGTACTTTGATAGAAACCGGAGTTTTGCCTCTGCCACCAATAACATCAAGGTAACCGACACAACCAATAACACAGTGGTTACGGGACATTATGCCGAGGTCTTTCGCGATCGTGATTCCGTATTTATTACCAAACGTGCCCTTGCCATAACGGTTCAGGAACAAGATTCGATTTATATTCATGGCGACACCCTGATGGTAACCGGTAAGCCAGAGAATCGAATAACACGGGGCTATTACAATGTGAAGATCTTTAAAACAGATCTCAGCGGAAAATGTGACTCTATTCATGTTGATCATCAGAAAGGATTGACGCAATTGATCAATTTGCCGGAAGGCGATTCAAGGGATGCCTTCAGCATTAGGCGGAATCCAATTTTATGGAATATCGATAATCAAATGACGGGTGATTCGATCCATCTAATCAACGATACAGAGACTGATGAACTCGATTCGCTCAAGGTTTTCAACAATGCCTTCGTTATTAGCAGAGATACCTTGGGTACAGGTTATAACCAGATAAAAGGGCAGAAACTTTTCGGGCAGTTTAAAGATAACGACCTCTATTTGATCGACATACTCAACAATGCCGAGTCGATCTATTATTTGCGTAATGAAAAGAATGAATTAGTTGGTATCGACAAGTCGAAATCGGGAAATATGAAAATCTGGATTACAGATAATACCATCGATGAAGTTCGGAAATTAAAACAGATTGATGGAACGACCTATCCCGAATCAGAATTCCCCAAACAGGAAGCATTACTTAGTGGTTTTGATTGGCGAGAAAAAGAACGCCCACAACGTGTAGAAGATCTTTTTGTCGATGATCCCCCACTTGAACTACCGTTGATCGAGGGTCTAACAGAACCCGACCCTGAAGCACCTTTCTTTGATTCAAGCTTGCTTGAACGCGCCGAAAAAGCAAATAAAGAAGCTAAGGCTATGCAAGTGATAAAACCGAATAAAGCTTCTCGAAATATTCCCAAGCCAAAAACTGAAAAGATCGAAAAAAACCAGATCAAGCCTACTACCTTAAAGAAAAAGAACAATTAGGTCCGATTTTTTTAAATACCAGGCTCAAACCACACCCCATCCACTGGCGATGACCATCAGCCGGGCAGAAGGATCCTATATATATGACAGCGATGGTAAGGCTTATCTTGATTTTGTCGCAGGCGTTTCTGCAAACAGCCTTGGGCACCGTCATCCAAAAGTTGTGCAAGCCGTTAAAGATCAACTTGATCGGTATATGCATGTAATGGTTTATGGTGAATACGTTCAGGAACCGGCAGTTGAACTCTGTAGGCGTCTTGCTGATCAGCTCCCCGATCCACTCGAAACTACCTATCTCACCAACTCGGGAACCGAAGCCATAGAAGGTGCAATAAAACTGGCAAGACGATTTACAGGTCGCTCAGAGATCATTTCCGCTGAACTGGCCTATCATGGCAATACCATGGGTGCTATGAGTATTATGGGGTTTGAAGAACGAAAACGAGCCTTCCGACCATTGATTCCAGATGTGCGTTTTATTGAATTCAACAAGATGGCTGATCTTGAAAGGATCAGCAATAAAACGGCTGCTGTTGTGTTGGAAACCATACAGGGCGGAGCAGGATTTATCGAACCGAAAAATGGTTACCTCGCTGAGGTTCGCAAGGCATGTGATGCGTCCGGCACATTACTAATTCTCGATGAAATTCAACCAGGGATTGGCCGTACAGGGCGTTTTTTCGGCTTCGAACATTACGATTGCACCCCAGATATTGTCGTGCTTGGGAAAGGTCTTGGAGGCGGAATGCCAATAGGTGCATTTTGTTCAAGTCATGATATGATGGCCTCTTTAAAGGAGAATCCTATTCTAGGTCATATAACAACATTCGGAGGTCATCCCGTTATAGCCGCTGCCGCCTTGGCAACCCTGAATGTGATCTGTCATTCGGACATTATGCCAGACATTGGTGAAAAAGAAAAGCTTATTAAAGCTTCACTTCAGCATCCTCTAATCCAGGAAATTCGCGGAAAGGGACTGATGTTGGCCCTTATCTTACCTTCTGCCGAACTTGTTAATAAGGTCATTCTTGAATGTCAGGAGGCCGGACTTATCTTATTTTGGCTCCTTTTTGAACCGCGTGCCATTCGTATCACACCTCCCTTAAACATTACAAATGAGGAACTTACATCAGGCTGCGAAATTTTAATAAAGATTCTCGATCGCCATATCCCATAATTACCAGGCGGTAAATTCGTGTTAATTAATTTGTTGAAAACATTGATCCGTTCAACGCCTAAAAGCAGAATAGTATGTTAAATTTATTTCTGCAAACCATTTACTACCGCCTATGGAGTTCAGTCAATACGACGACGCCAACAATTATTCCCTCACCAAGTTCGAGTCAATGCTTAAAACGAATAGCGTTTTATTTTTTGATTCCAACGAATTCGAATCCATCATCCATCATTATCTCGAGAACGGCAAGATGCCTTTGGCAAAAAAGGCTATTAAACTTGGCCTGGAGCAACATCCGGATTCAACCAATCTTAAACTCTTCCACATTGAGGTCCTGATTTTTGAAAATAAATTAGTCCTGGCCCAGGAAAGGCTAGACCTTCTTTTTGAACTCGAACCTCTTAACGAAGAGATCTTTATTCAAAAAGCGAATATTTTTTCGAAACAGGATAAGCATCATGAAGCCATTAAACTTCTCATTCAGGCCTTGAACTTAACCGATGAAGTTGCAGATATTTTCTCCTTGATCGGAATGGAGTATTTATTCCTTGATGAATTCGAAAATGCGAAAACCTATTTTATAAAATGCCTTGAAACCGACTCAGAAGATTATTCGGCCTTATATAATGTGATCTATTGCTTTGATTATTTAGATCAGAACGAAGACGCTATCGATTATCTCAATGATTATCTTGATAAGAACCCATACTGTGAGGTAGCCTGGCACCAATTAGGAAAGCAATACATGGCTGTTGATCAAAATAAGAAAGCACTTGCTGCATTCGATTTTGCTATCATTTCAGATGACATGTTTGTTGGTGCCTACCTCGAGAAAGGAAAGGTACTCGAACGATTGGGCCTGTATGAACATGCCATCGAGAATTATAAGATTACACTGGCTATTGATAATCCCACCTCCTATGCCTTATTGCGTATCGGAAAATGTCACGAGCAACTGGACGAAAATGACATGGCTGTTCAACATTATTATAAAACAGTTGAAGAGGATCCGCTTCTCGATAAAGGCTGGATTGCCATTACCAAATTTTATTGCAAAAATAAAGATTTTCAAAAAGGACTTTATTATATCAACAAGGCCATTAATATCGATAGTGATAATGTGGTTTATTGGAAGTTATATGCAACGATTAATGAACGATTGAATTTTCTTGAAGAGGCTGAACGCGGCTATAAAAAATCACTTGAACTGGGGAACTATGAACTCGATACCTGGCTTAAACGTGGTGATATCCTCACACAGTTAGGCGAATATGAAGCGGCTATTTTTAATTTGACCCAAGCCGGTGAATTTTATCCGAAACATGCTGAAATCGAGTACCGACTTAGCGGACTTTACTTCAGTTCGAATCAGCCGGATGAAGGCTATGTGCATCTTGACAAGGCTCTGAAGATCGATCATGAATATCATTTTATTATTGAGGAATTATTTCCTGGTGTTTTCAACCGTGAATCTATCAAGGAAATTATCATCAATTTTAAAAATTCCTAACCATAAAAATCCATACCTTTAGGGCGCTTAAAAATCAACTATGGAGCGCCGTTTCATCGATTATTTAATTGTTTCTTTAAAGGGTATTGCTATGGGTGCCGCCGATGTAGTTCCCGGTGTCTCTGGTGGTACAATTGCTTTTATATCAGGTATTTATGAGGAGTTACTTGAGAGTATCGATGGTGTAAACCTTGGGTTTTTCAAAGTATGGAAGGAGAATGGATTCAAGTCGGCATGGCGATCGATCAACGGCAATTTTCTCCTCTCCCTCTTATTGGGAATCGCGCTCAGTATCGCCTCGCTTGCCAAGGCGATAAAATGGCTTCTGATGAACGAACCTATCTTGCTTTGGTCATTCTTTTTCGGACTGGTTTTGGCATCGATATTTTTTATTGGAAAGCAGATCAAACGATGGCATATGGCGACGGTTTTAGCTATGATTCTGGCGGCGGTCCTATCCTATTTTATCACCATTGCGGAACCTTTCGCGTCACCTGAGAGTAAATTATATTTATTGTTCTGTGGATTTGTGGCTATAATAGCTATGATTTTACCCGGTGTTTCCGGTGCCTTTATATTGCTTATCCTCGGTGCATATCAAACGGCCATCGATACTGTTAATGACTTGTTCGAAGGCCTTTCAACCATGAATACGGGCTTATTAAAGGAAGCCTTGCTGCGTTTTCTAATGCTTGCCATTGGTGCGGTTATGGGGCTTAAAACGTTCTCAAAATTGCTGAACTGGATGTTTAAGCACTATAAGGATCTGACGTTGGCCATACTAACCGGATTTATGATTGGTTCACTCAATAAGATCTGGCCCTGGAAGCAGGTTATAAGTTGGCGATTAAATTCGCATGATGAACGCGTTCCCTTATTGGAAGAAAGCATTTCCCCATTTAATTTTGAAGGAGATAATCAAATGGTTATGGCAATTTTACTTGTCGTGGTAGGATATCTGACTATCGCGATATTGGAGCGATTGGGTAAGCAAAAACCTGAATGACCCCATGAGAAGCGCACGTAAGTTTAAAGACAAGATTTTCCTGGTTATTAAAGGGCTGGGTATGGGCGCAGCGAATAAAGTTCCAGGTGTTTCAGGAGGTGTCGTGGCATTTGTGGCAGGCTTTTATGAGGAATTTATTTATTCTCTTCAGAAACTCAATGGCAAAGCGCTTAAATTGTTATTCAATGGTCGCTATAAAAGCTTCTATCAATATATAAACGGTCAGTTTCTGGTGTTGCTGTTCTTGGGCATGATCGTAAGTTATTTCAGCGTTTCTCAATTACTTGATTATTTAATCAGGCACTTTGAACTGTATGTTTGGAGTGTCTTCTTCGGTATGATGATCGGTTCGATCTATTATATAAGTAAGGACTTCAAATACTGGAATTCAAAAACATTTATCGGTTTGGCTGCCGGAGTTTTAATCGGGATAGGAATAAGTTTTTTAGATCCTGCTAAAGAAAATGACAATTTGTTATTTGTGTTTTTTTGCGGAATGATAAGCGTTTCTGGCATGACGCTTCCGGGATTCTCAGGCTCCTTTATCCTGATTTTGCTCGGCAATTATGTGCTCTTGCTTGTCGATTCTGTAAATGCGTTATATGATACCATCTTCGATCTATTTGGTGGTGACTTTAGCTTTATGAGCAATCCGGAACGTGTGAGAATGTTGAAGGTATTAGCAGTTTTCACCTTAGGTTCAATGGCTGGTCTGATCACCTTTTCCCACATCTTAAACTATGTTTTAAAGTACTATCGAAATCTTACCCTCTCTGTTCTTATGGGTTTTATTATTGGATCTCTCGGTGTGCTCTGGCCCTGGAAGCAAACCATTTATAAGCTTGATGAGGCCGGTGGCATGCTCCTCGACTCGAAGGGAAACTTGATCATTGAGAATTATCAGCGTTATCTGCCCGACTGGTCACAGAATACCTTTATCGCCATTGGTTATATTATATTTGGAATACTAATCGTGCTGGCATTGGAGTGGTATGGCCAAAAAACAAGGAAATATCGTGTATAAATTCGGACTCGTCGGCAGGCATATCGAATATTCTTTTTCAAGGCATTTTTTTAACGAAAAGTTCAAAAATGAAGGGTTGCCATACTACTACCAAAACTTTGATTTGGAAGACCTTTCCGGTTTTCGAGCTGTTCTTGAACAAAATTCTGACCTCAAAGGCTTAAATGTAACGATCCCGTATAAGGAAAGTATTATTCCCTATATGGATCGACTTAGCAAAACGGCAAAACGCATTGGAGCGGTTAACACCATAAAGTTTACAAAAAAGGGCAATCTTAAAGGCTACAATACAGATGCATTCGGATTTAAGAACAGTCTAAAGCCATTACTCTCCAAACATCATCAAAGCGCCTTAATTCTCGGTACAGGAGGAGCATCTAAAGCGATAGTTTACGTCTTAATTAAGCTCGGCTTATCGTTTAACTACGTTTCCAGATCGAAGCGCGACAATGGTTTTACATATGATGAGTTAACTGCTGAAATCATTAAAACTCATCAAATTATAATCAATTGTACGCCTTTGGGAACCTTCCCGAATGTTGATGAGTGTCCGAATCTTCCATATGAACATCTTGATACACGTCATCTTCTTTTTGACTTGATTTATAATCCAAGCATGACCGAATTCATGAAACGCGGGGCATCTCAGGGTGCACAAGTCAGTAATGGAAAAAAAATGCTTGAGCTCCAGGCTGAAAAAGCCTGGTCTATATGGATGACTTGAAAGTCATCAGATTCCGGCTGTTCACCTTAATTGTTTCCATTTGTTTTTAGTATATTTAATGGAGTAAAGCTATGATGTAATAAAACATTTTAAAAATGTCTGAGAAAGAAAACCTGCAAGAAGCAGATGGAATAAAAGAAAATGAAGTTGCTGATATTCAAGAACCTAAGCCAGAACTTGAATCGGAAAAAGAGGATGCGAAAATAGATTCTCCTAAAAGTAAAGAAACCGATGACAGCACTGAAGAATCTGGAGATAACACTGAAGAATCTGAAGATAACACTGAAGAATCTGTTGACAGCACTAAAGAGTCGGGAGACAGCACTGAAGAATCCGATGAGATATTGACGGAAATCGAGAGCACGAATGCCAAGGAGGCTGAAAAAGATTCCAAGGCAAACGAAGTCACTGAGGAAAAGGACTATTCGACCCTAAGCATGGCGGATCTTGTTGATGAAATGGAAACCCTTCTCAAAAGTGATAAAATTCATACCCTTAAACATACTATTGAGCAGATCAAGTCTGCCTTTAACAAGCAATTCGGGACTTTACTCGAATCAAAAAAAGCTGAGTTTTTAGAGGCCGGCGGAAATTCTATAGATTTTCGATTTGACTTTCCTTTAAAATCGAAGTTTAATGCCTTGTTTAAATCTTATCGTGAACAGCGCCAGACTCACTATAAAAACCTTCAGAAGTCCTTTAAACTCAATTTGGAGAATCGGCTTGAGATCATTGAGGAAATCAAGGGACTGTTGAATGTTGAAGAGAACATTAATACCACCTATAAGCATTTTAAGGCGCTTCAGGAACGATGGCGAAATGCAGGACCAATTCCAAGAGATAAATACAACAATGTTTGGAACAACTACCACCATCATGTTGAGAATTTTTATGATTTCCTTCACCTGAATCGCGATCTCCGTGATCTCGATTTCAAGCACAACCTGGAGAAAAAAACAAAAATCATAGAGCGTGCCGAGGAGCTGGCACAAGATGAGGATAACAACCGGGCCTTTCGTGAACTCCAGGCTTTACATAAAATGTGGAAGGAAGAATTAGGGCCTGTCGCAAAAGAACACCGGGAAGAATTATGGGAGCGATTCAGAACGGCTACTAAGGTTATTCATGAGAAACGACAAGCCTATTATCAGGAATTGGATAAGGCCTACGAAAAAAATCTTGAGAAAAAACACGAGATCATCGAACAAATCTTGAATCTGAGTGAGGACGAATCGAATAATCATTCTTCATGGCAGAAGAAAATCAACTCAGTAGAAGATCTCCGTCAACAATTTTTTAATGCCGGAAAGGTCCCGATAAAAGTTAACGAGGCTACCTGGTCAAAATTTAAAGAGGCAGTCAGGGCATTCAATCGAAAGAAAAATCAATTCTATAAAAGTTTAAAAAAGGAACAATATGAGAATTTGAATAAGAAGCTTGAATTGATAGGGATAGCCGAGGCTAATAAAGACAATCCTGATTTTGAAAAAACAACACCTTTGATGAAAAAAATTCAAAGCGACTGGAAAGCTATTGGCCATGTGCCAAGACGGGATAGTGATAAGATCTGGAACCAGTTTAAAGGTGCTTGTAATCATTATTTTAATCGATTACACGAACGCAGGAATGAAGATAACAAAGAGGAAAATGAAGCCTATGACCAAAAGAATGAACTGCTCGGTAGTTTAAAAGGCCTGACCCTTTCGGGAGATATCAATACCGATATTGATTTGATCAAATCTAAGGTAGATGAATGGAAAGCATTGGGTAAAGTACCACATAATAAAAGGTATGTTGAAGGGAAATTCAACAAGGCGATCAACGCTTTATATAATAAATTAGATGCCGACAAATCGAAGGTTGAGCTGTTAAAGTTTGAAAGTAAACTGGAATCGATTGTGCAAACGGAAGATAAATACCAGCTTGATAGCGAACGAAATTATATAAGAAAACGCATCGATGAAATCAGTGGTGAGATCAATCAATTAGAGAATAATTTGCAATTCTTTTCTAATGTCGAGTCAGATAATCCTGTTGTGATGGAAGTTCATAAAAAAATAGATAAACAGCGAGATGATCTGCACGTCTGGGAGGAAAAACTTAAAATAATTAAGAAACTCTATTAAAAATCAAATCCTACCCAGAAACGAGTAGGACATGATCCCTAACTAAACTAAATAAAACTACCTTCTTAATCCTTAACCGCTTAATAAGACTAAGATTGTATTTTATATACGTAGTATAAGTCTGTTTTGGATGTTGATGATCAAACATTATATTTTTTTTGCTTCTTCCCAATAAGCATCCATTTCAATAAGGGTCATATCGTGCAGTGATTTATTTGATTCCCGGGCCTTACTTTCTAAATATTTAAAGCGTGTTATAAACTTTTTGTTTGTTCGCTCAAGAGCATTCTCAGGATTGATTTTCAAAAATCGGGCATAATTAACCAACGAAAATAGAACATCGCCGAATTCACTTTCAATAGCATCAGAATCACCCGCGGCAATTTCACTTTCAAATTCATTCAACTCTTCCTTAACCTTTTCAAGAACCTGATGCGGTTCTTCCCAGTCAAATCCGACACCGGCTACTTTATCCTGTATCCTGTTCGCTTTAACTAAAGCAGGTAACCCGGCGGGAACGCCTTCCAGAACACTTTTTTTACCTTCCTTAAGTTTTATTTTTTCCCAATTCTTCTTGACCTCTTCTTCGTCGGCTACATCAACATCTCCATAAATGTGTGGATGCCTTTCTATAAGCTTATCACAAATAGAATGGCAAACATCGGCCACATCAAAATCACCAGTCTCACTTCCAATCTTTGCATAAAACACAATATGAAGCAAAAGATCACCCAATTCCCCTTTAACCTCCCGAAGATCATTGTTTAAAATAGCATCACCCAATTCATAGGTCTCTTCAATCGTGAGATGACGCAACGTCTGCATCGTTTGTTTTTTATCCCAGGGACATTGTGCCCTCAGTTCGTCCATGATGGTTAATAGCCTGTCAAAGGCTTTCAATTGTTCGGCTCTGCTCGCCATATGCTAAAGTGATTTTAAATCTGTTTTTGCCTGGTTAAATTCGGCCATTATTTCATGAACGATCTCAGTTACCGGTTTTATGTCATGAATCAATCCGGAAATCTGCCCGATCTCCAGCTCACCTTCTTCAAGATCGCCTTCAAACATGCCTCGCTTGGCTCTCGCACGTCCCAGTAGTGTTTTTAATTCATCGGTTGTGGGTCCTTTTTTATACAGCTCTATAATATCATTATAAAACTTATTCTTGATAAGCCTGACAGGGGCTAATTCTTTTAACGTAAGTTGTGTATCCCCCTCTTTGGCATCTACCACAGCTCTTTTAAACGCCTGATGGGCTGAGGATTCTTCACTTGCAACAAATCTGCTTCCGATTTGAACCCCGTCAGCACCAAGCACCATGGCTGCAAGCATAGCACGTCCTGTAGCCACACCCCCAGCGGCCATCAACGGAATATTTATATGTTCTTTAACTATCGGAATGAGGGTAAAGGTCGTCGTTTCATCACGGCCATTATGGCCACCGGCTTCAAATCCCTCTGCAACAATGGCATCGACGCCTGCATCCTGAGCTTTCATGGCGAACTTCAGGCTGCTCACAACATGTACAACAATAATATCGCGTTCTTTAAGCCAGCTTGTCCATGTTTTTGGATTTCCGGCCGAAGTAAAAACTATTTTGATTTCTTCTTCGGAAATAATATTCATGATCGATTCAATATCCGGGTAAAGCATCGGAACATTCACACCAAATGGCTTATCGGTCGCCGCCTTACATTTCCGAATATGTTCACGTAATACATCAGGATACATCGATCCTGCTCCCAAAAGGCCGAGTATTCCTGAATTACTCGCAGCAGAGGCCAAACGCCACCCGCTATTCCATATCATACCGGCTTGAACGATCGGGTACTCAATCCCAAATAATTCGGTGATTCGATTACCCATTCACTCTTTTATCAGTTTAAAGGTTGAAGATTGGTCGCCAGATACAATTCGCGCCAGATAAATCCCTGATGAAAGCGATGACATATCTGTAAAGGGTTGACCCTTACTTATGCTAACCTGCATCGTTAATTTCCCCAGTACATCAAAAACAAAAACTTCCGCAGTTTCTACCTCCGAAGGGAATCTAAAATTTAATCGGTTTCTAACCGGATTTGGATAAACATCAAATGTAAACCTATCGGGTTCTACTAAGTCAAGTCCTATGGTTAAAGCTTGATTGAAATCGGGAATGCCATAGCCCAAAAAGAAATCCGGACTATCGTATTGAGAGGCCGATTGCCGGATAATAGATTTTAGCTGATCTGGAGTTAGATCTGGAAGCGCCTGCATAAGACAGGCCGCTGCACCGGCAAGTATTGGTGAACTGAATGATGTCCCGTTATTCTGAAGAATGCTTGCAGAAAAATTTATTACTGAACTCCCCGAACCACGTGCCATCACATCAGGCTTTTGAGTTGGTTGAACAATACTACCCTGTGAACTGAACGCGGCATAATCCCCGTTGGCATCGACAGCACCGATACTAAACACGCCCGGCGCATCGGCAGGGGCATTTACTCCACTGGCACCTGAATTTCCAGCTGAATTTATCAATAGAACACCTTTCTCGGCGGCGATATTGGCTCCCCGGCTAATAAATGCGGTTTGCCCATCCATGTCAGCAGAAGTATACGAGTAATTTGGATTATCGTATCCTTTATATCCCAAAGAGGTGTTAATAATATCAACTCCAAGACTATCCGCTCGTTCGGCGGCTTCAACCCAATAACTCTCCTCTACAGGATTCTCGCTGAGCACATCTTCTGTTCTGAAAACATAATAACTGGCATCCGGAGCGGTTCCAACGAACTGATCCTGGAGAAAACCTCCTATTGTACTCAATACCTTGGTTCCATGATCACTAGATGAAAACGCATACACATTCACAGTCCGATCCACAAAATCGTAGCCATCCAAAAGATCACCGGCATCTCTTAAACGCTGGAATCCGGCATTGGTATTTACTCCAGGAAAACCCGAATCAAGCACAGCTATGGTAATACCGTCTCCGGTATGATCTAATTCATGTAACAAATGAAGATTGAGCATTTCAACTTGATTTTGAGTTTGACCATAATTGAAGGAAACGCGTGAATCCTCAACGGCAAATTTGTTTCCGATCGGTTGAAGAGTTCTTCCTGCGTTCAGATCACTATTTGCGAATTCTACATGATCAACAAAACCAAGACTCAACAACGCATTGATATCGGCCTGGCTTCCTCTTACATGAACCGCATTAAACCATTTCGATTTGGCCCAAACCGAAATCCCGGTGGCGTTCTTGACCTGGGTGATATAAGTCTCATTCACCGGTACATCTCTGAAATCGACGGCTACTCCATGATTGGATTTGCGATCTAGGGCTTTTTGAGTTAAAATGCTGATGGGATCAGCGAGTGAAGCATCGACATTATCCTTATCATTAAAGAATACCCAAGCATCTTCAACTTGAGCAAAAGTCAAGGCTTGAACGAATAAAACGCTCATTAAAAGTAATTTCTTTTTCATAATTGTCGCTTGTGCAACTGCAATTTAAGAAATAACTCCAGAACCAACTAATTCATCGTCAAGGTACCAGGCTACAAACTGTCCTTGTGTAATTGCCGATTGCGGCTCTTTAAACTCTACATAGAGTCCGCTATCAACTTGAAATAAAGTCGCTTGCTGCAAGGGCTGTCGATATCTGATTCGTGCTAAAACCGCCATGGATTGATCGATTTCAAGTTTCAGATCGGGACGCACCCAATGTATGTCGTCCTTATTGACAAATAAGGCTTGCCTGAATAATCCAGGGTGCTTATGACCCTGCCCCGTATAAATTACATTTTCATCCACATCAGTGTCGATGACGAACAAGGGTTCAGGGGTTCCTCCTACGGCCAGGCCCTTTCGTTGACCTATGGTAAAATAATGCGCGCCCGAATGTGTCCCAACTATTTTCCCGTCGGTTTTATCATAATCGATCCTGCGGGCCATATATTTTAATTTTTCTTCATGAGTCGTGAAATCAGGCTGATATTCAGAATACACTTCATAATCCTCCGGAACCTCGACGATAACTCCTTCTTTGGGTTTTAACTTTTGCTGGAGAAATTCAGGTAATCTGACTTTCCCGATAAAGCATAATCCTTGGGAATCTTTTTTACCCGCTGTTATCAGGTTAAGTGTATTAGCTAATTCACGTACCTCAGGCTTAGTCAGATCGCCCAATGGAAACAGGGTTTTGGCCAATTGGTCCTGCGACAATTGACAGAGGAAATAGGACTGGTCTTTATTCTTGTCTTTGCCTGCCAGAAGGCGATAAATGGTTTTACCTTCCATTTCTATAGCTTCTTTTCGGCAATAATGACCTGTCGCAACATAATCGGCGCCCAGCTTCAAAGCGATTTTTAAAAAAACATCGAATTTGATTTCCCGGTTACACAACACATCCGGATTCGGCGTACGACCTTGCTCATATTCACGAAACATATAATCGACGATGCGTTCCTTATACTCAGCGCTTAAATCGACCGTTTGAAACGGTATTCCCAGCTTTTCGGCAACTAACATGGCGTCGTTGCTATCCTCTAACCAGGGGCATTCTTTTGAGATCGTAACGGAATCATCATGCCAGTTTTTCATAAACAAGCCAATAACCTCATAGCCTTGCCGCTTTAGCAAATAAGCTGCAACACTTGAATCTACACCTCCTGAAAGTCCCACGATTACTCGTTTCATTCCTTTACAAAGTTTTGGCACTTAATATTGATCATTCAATCCCGTTTAGGCAACTTCTAAACCATCGAATTATCGGCAAATTTACAAATAAAAAAAGGCAAAATCTTTAAATCTTGCCTGGTCTGAAATGCTTTTCAAAATGGTTTCAATTCTTCTTTTTATACTTTGGAACATATGAGAAGTCTTTTTCTTCCAGCACTTCTCCATTTTTATAGTAGGTCCATATCCCGTTTTTCTTTCCGCGCTTGTATTGGCCTTCGATTAATAATTGTCCGTTTTCATCCCAGTGTTTCGATGGGCCATGAAGAACATCATTTTCATAATTATAGTGTTTTACCAATGTACCATTCATGGCATAATAGTTTGATTCACCAACTAACAATCCTGCGTTATAATTTAACTCTTCGGCAACTTGTCCGTTCACATAGTAAACTATTCGCTTTCCATTTAGTTTACCGTCGTCATCATAATTTTCAAGAGTCATTAACTGATCGGAATTCTTATGATAATAACGCCATGTCCCGATATACGTCTTTGCCCGCATTTTCCCTTCACTGATGGTTTTTCCCTTTAAGGAAAGAAATTTTACGAAAGCCTCATCCGAATCGGGATCGAATTGCTTTATTGCAGCTAGCTTACTCACCTTACCTATCAACTGATAGTATTTAAACTCACCTATTTCCTTGCCGTGATTGAATTGCCCCTGGTAGCGAAGCTGATCGGTTTTTTTAAAGTTTTTTGACCATTTGCCGTGCCGTTGTCCCTCATCATCAAACTGATTTAAAGGTTCCTGAGCGAACAGAATATTACCCACAAATGTTAAAAGAATAATAAATATTAATTTTTGTTTAATCATTTTAACATAAAGTTAAACAATATTGATTTCTATTGATATAGTTTTAGCAACGTAACATAAAAACTCTTAAAAATGAAATTTATTTTAAACATTCCAAAGATCATTCCAATATTGTTATTTGTTTCCATATTCACCGTTTCATGTAGCGATGATGACAATAACAATAATCAGCCACAACAACAAACTATAGTTGAATTGGCTGTAGACACTCCAGAATTAAGCACTTTAGTAGCTGCTTTACAAGCTGCCGATGGCGACCTAGTAAATGTATTAAGTGGTGGAAATTTCACCGTGCTTGCGCCGACTAATACTGCATTCGACGCATTTCTAGCAGCCAACGGATTTGCAAGCCTTGATGAAGTTCCAACAGATGTTTTAAGCAACATTCTCCTTAATCACGTGATTACAGGCACTGTTGATTCAGGAGATTTAATAGCAAATGGCGCCGGTTACACCGAAACCAATGCGACAAATGCCGATGGAGATAACTTAAGCTTATACTTCGATACGTCTAATGGCGTCATCTTTAACGGTATTTCAGCGGTTAGCACACCCGATGTTGATGCTTCAAACGGCGTGGTACACATCGTGAATACCGTAATCGGTTTACCGACTGTGGTTACTTTCGCGACAGCCGATCCAACCTTTGAAACTCTCGTTGTTGCTTTAACCCGTGAGGATTTGACCTTCGACTATGTTGGTACTTTATCATCAACAATGTCGCCAGCTCCATTTACAGTATTTGCGCCAACTAACCAGGCATTTGCCGATTTGTTGACAGAATTGGAGTTAAGTGAATTGGGTGATATTTCAGAGCCTGTTTTAAAAGCCACACTTGATCATCACGCAGTTGCCAATGCCAATGTGAGAGCAGAAGATCTTTCACAAGATATGGAAGTTGGAACACTTGGAGGACCAATCACAATTTCCCTCGACTCAGGAGCACAAATTATAGATGCAAATGAGCGAACGATCAACATAATCGCAACTAATGTACAAGCAATCAACGGTGTAATTCATGCCGTAGATAAAGTAATTCTTCCTCCACTATAGAGTGAGATAATTTTGATTAATAGCATGAAAAAGCCTTCCGATTGGAAGGCTTTTTCTATTTCTTACCTTTTTTTTGCATTTCGCGTTGCTGCTCGGCCTGAGCCATCATATCCTGCATCCGCTTTTGAAATTTATTCTGTTTACGCGGTCGCTTTTTCTTCTCCTGTATGGTGGCATGAATTTTATCCTCATCAAGGATATACCGTTTAATAACAAGCATAATACCAATGGTAATCAAGTTTGAAATAAAGTAATACAAACTCAGTCCACTCGCATAGTTGTTAAAGAAGACCAACATAAGAAGGGGAGAAAAATAGATCATATATTTCATCATTTTTCCCATATCTGGCATACCTTCCTGGGTTGGTTGTGCAGTCATCTGCTGTCCAGTGGTCATTTTCATGTAAAAGAAAATGGCTACTGCAGCCAGAATGGGGAACAGGCTAACATGATCGCCGTAAAAGGGAATACGAAACGGCAACTCAGCAATAGTATCATAAGAAGACAGGTCTTCAGCCCATAAAAAGCTCTTCTGACGAAGGTCAAATGCTGTTGGGAAGAACATAAATAAGGCATAGAATACCGGCAATTGAAGTAAGGCCGGCAAACAACCGCTCATCGGGCTTGCTCCTGCCTTGCTGTAAAGCGCCATGGTCTCTTGTTGGCGTTTCAAAGCATTGTCCTTATATTTTTCATTGATCTCAGTAATCTCAGGCTTTAATATTTTCATTTTCGCCTGGGATAAATACGACTTATATAGAACCGGTGATAGAACCAAACGTACTACGATCGTCATGATAATGATTGCGATACCATAAGGAAAAATCGAACTTAAAAAAGCAAACAAAGGAATGAATACCGATTTATTGATCCACCCGAAAATACCCCAGCCAAAGGGTATACTTTCTTCCAGTTTCTTTTCATATTTTTTTAAGACCCTGTGATCGGTCGGCCCATAATACATCTTCATATTCGAGTTCAACTCACCCCCACTCAGGGCAAGCGGCATTCGGGCTGAATAATTTTTAGTATATAAGGTATCAATATCTTCATCTTCAACCAGATCGAAAGATTTCAATTCAGCCGTTGAAAATTTTTGATCCGGGACAAGAATTGAGCTAAAGAAGTGCTGCCTGAAAGAGATCCACTCTACCCCTTCCTCGATCTCATCATCATCTGACATTTGTGCCAATTTGCTAACCTTGCCATCATCATGCATATATGTCAGCCGTGTATACCGGTTCTCATATGAAATACTTTTCGCGTGACGATAGCCCTTTAAAGCCCAGTCCATTTGAATCTCCCGCGAACTGTTTATAACATTATTTAGTCCCTGCGATCTTACGGTAAAGCCTAACATATAATCATCAGCGCTCATTTCATAGCGATACTCCAAATAACGATCGTCAGACACCTTCAAACGCATGGAAAGCACCTGGTTTTCACCATTTTTGCTTAATTGCGGATCAAAAAACAGATCTTGAGTATTCATGATCCGATTATCAGATGTTCCGAAATTTATATTGAAACTGTTATTGTTCTCTTTAACAATAAATATGGGGACTGAATCGTGATTAACGAATTCTTTTAATTTCACCTCCGAAATAAAACCGCCCTTATTGTCGATCGTTAATCGAAGGACTTCATTCTCAAGTACGGTCTGATCTTCTTTTGCTGAAGGTAATGTAGCCGAATAAGCAAACGCACCAAGCTGACTCTGAAGTTGAACCTGCTGCACCGAATCCAATTCGACATCGGTGGCATAATCCTGAGGTTCGGTTAGCTTTGTATCGGTTTTTGCTTCCTGAACCTCCGGCTCTTCAACCTGCTCTTCTCTAGCCTTTTCCTGAGCCTCAAGTTCTTCCGGCGTGGGTTGGTTTTGATATAGCATCCAAATCAGGATGAGAAAAATCAAAACAAAACCTATGATTGAATTAATATCTAATTTCTTTTCTTCCATGTAAGTGTTATCAATTTGTGCTGACTGGATTTCTTTTTACCAGCTCGGTCATGATTCCCTGATCAAAAAGTCAACCACATTAAAATTTATGCCATAGTGACATTCTTCTTTGATTTGGAATATTCATAGGCAGCCTTAACAAATGCTACAAATAGCGGGTGGGGATTCGATACAGTACTCCTATATTCGGGATGGTATTGCACACCTATAAACCATGGATGATCGGGTAGTTCAACTATTTCTACAAGTCCGGTATCAGGATTAACACCGGAGGCTTTCATCCCAGCAGCTTCGATTTGGTCTTTATAGGCATCATTATATTCATATCGGTGGCGATGACGCTCAGCAATTTTTAACTCACCATAAATTTCATGAGCCTTGCTTCCTTCTTTCAATACACATTTCCAGGAACCCAATCTCATGGTACCGCCTTTATGGGTCACTGATTTTTGCTCTTCCATCAAATCGATTACCGGGTGTTTGACATTGTTCTCCATTTCCGTAGAATTGGCACCGGGCAGTCTCAAAACGTTTCTTGCATATTCAATAACCGCCATTTGCATCCCAAGGCAAATTCCGAAAAAAGGAATATTGTTTTCACGCACATATTTAACCGCATCGATTTTTCCTTCTATACCCCTTTCACCAAATCCCGGCGCGACAAGGACACCATCGAGATGTGAAAGTTTAAGTTTTACATTATTCCTGTCAAGATACTCAGAGTGAATGGCCTCAACGTTAACTCTGACCTCATTGACTGCACCGGCATGAATAAAAGACTCCAAAATAGATTTATAAGAATCCTGAAGTTCAACATATTTACCTATCAACCCAATAGTCACTTCATTTTTCGGGTTTTTATGCCGAGTTAAAAACTCGTTCCAACTCGACAGATCTGGCTTTGAACTGCTCATCCTTAATTTATCAAGAACAACACTATCCAGGCCTTCTTCCAACATCATATTAGGGACATCATAAATTGTAGAAGCATCAATCGATTGAATAACTGATTCCTTTTGAACATTGCAAAACCGTGCCAACTTGTTCTTGATCTTTTCGTTCAATTCATGCTCAGTCCGGCAAACCAAAACATCAGCCTGAACCCCACTCTCCATCAAAGTCTTAACACTATGCTGGGTTGGTTTGGTTTTTAATTCCTGGGCAGCAGATAGAAATGGTATTAACGTAAGATGCACCACCAGTGCGTTATGCTCACCCAATTCCCATTTGAGCTGACGTACCGCCTCGATATATGGAAGTGACTCTATATCACCTACCGTACCGCCGATTTCAGTTATCACAATATCATACTCGCCCGATTTACCGAGCAGTTGTATCCGGTATTTTATTTCGTCGGTAATATGAGGAATAACCTGAACGGTCTTCCCGAGGAATTCGCCACGCCGTTCTTTCTCAATTACGCTTTGATAAATCCGTCCTGTGGTTACATTATTGGCTTGCGAAGTAGGAACATTTAAAAAGCGTTCATAATGACCAAGATCGAGATCGGTCTCTGCACCGTCATCCGTCACATAACATTCACCATGTTCATAAGGGTTCAGGGTCCCGGGATCGACATTTATATACGGATCAAGTTTCTGAATCGTCGTTTTGTAACCCTGCGCCTGAAGTAACTTGGCAAGCGATGCGGCGATTATTCCTTTTCCGAGGGAAGAGCTTACGCCACCGGTAACAAAAACATATTTTGTATTATCAGTCATATTGCGCTTTTAAACGCGAACAAATTTACAAATTTGAATCGAACCAGTCGATTATTAAGCGGGCTAATTTTCGGTTTACATTTGAACAATCAAATCTATTTTTGTTGATAAACGTTAATTATTGCGTTATTTTCGTAGGTGTAGTTTGATAAATCGTTTTTCATTTCAATTCTCATGCGAACGTTTATTTTCCTGTTATCACTTGTTAGTTTATTGAATTTTTCCTGCGATTCAACGCCTCCGGATTCTATCGCAAATTATCTATCCGATTCTCCGAATATCACTGGAAAATCCAATTATTTGAATTCACCGTATGTCACCGCCGGAAACCGGGTTTATATGGTAGGCCACCAAAATGGTGGTTTTCCTGATTTGGGATGGCATATTAAAGGCGAAATGGGAGGTATTTGGAACCACCCGATAAAGCTTATGGATGGCTTTGATGTTTCGATCAATATGGCTAACCGCAACATAAGCCTTGATAAAGCAAATCGCTTCGTCAATTACCCTATGGCCAATATGCATAGTTATGATCTTGATGAATTCGGACTCCAGATTGAACGTTGGCAATTCGTTCCGGATGACGTGCAGGGGCTTATGATTCAATTCGTTATTAGAAATAATAACGAGGAATCCAAGATCCTGGATTTTGAGTTTAACGGTCACTCCGATCTCCGTCCCACTTGGCTCGGCGAACGTACTGATATGGTTGATTCTGAAGATAATGCCACCTACAATGCAGATGAAGACGCCTGGCAAATTAAAGACCAAAATAATCCGTGGTCGGTGATGTTTGGAAGTGATATGAAAAGTGTGAGTCAGTCGCCGAAGCGCAATGAGCAAACCGGGGTGGGTGCTTCAGGGGCGATATCCTATTCCTTAGAGATCGCTCCCCAAAAATCAAAACTATTGAATGTATTCATAGCCGGTTCATATATTTCACAGGATGATATGAAATCAACATTTGATTCCTTAAAAAGCAACTGGACCACCTTGATAAAAGACAAAAAGGAACGCTATGCACAATTAGCGAAACAATCGAAACTTACCATTCCCGATTCAAGCATGCAGCAGGCTTTCGAATGGTTGAAATATAATTGCGATTGGTTGATTCGTGAGGTCCCGGAAGTGGGCACAGGAATAACGGCAGGCATACCCGATTACCCCTGGTGGTTTGGTGTTGACAGTGAGTACGCATTAAAGGGTTATATGGCAATCGGCCAAGAACGTGCTGTTTATGAAACCATCAAACTCCTGGATAGTGTATCGGCCGCGGTGAATGGAAACGGGCGAATCATACATGAGATGTCTAGTAATGGAGCTGTGTTTAATGAAGGAAATATCAATGAGACCCCACAGTTCGCATCCCTGATCTGGGAGATCTTTAAATGGAATGGTGATAAATCATTTCTAGTCAAATATTATCCGACAATAAAATCGGGACTCCAATGGTTGATGGAGACGAATGATGACAATCAAAATCTTTTCCCTGATGGTTTTGGAATGATGGAAATTCACGGACTCGACAGTGAAATGATCGATGTGGCTTCATACACCCAGCGGGCATTTGACGATGCAGCAAAAATGGCCCTGATTCTTGGTGAGACTTCAGATGCTAAAAAATTTAATGCCCTGGCCCTCGAACTCAAAAACAAGATCAATTCCGAATTCTGGTCAGAAGACTTTAATTCTTATGCCGATTTCATCGGAACCGATGAACAGACCCTCCATTTGATTGACGATGCCATTGTCAGGGCAGACACCTTAAACAAGCCCTGGGCAATTGAGGAACTAAATCAAACAAGGCAAACCATACAGAATAACCCTTCAGATAAACCCAGACCATTTGTTTTACATCACAACTGGGTTGTGAATACACCTTTGGAAATGCAAATTGCCGACCAGGAGAAAGCGATCCGGGCATTAAATACCGCAGAAAAATTTGTCAATCCGTTCGGAGTCTTCGTAACTGGTATCGACAGGGATGAAAGTGCCGGGTCTGATGACGGATCGTTCCAGGGCAGTAAGGTATTTTCCTATACCGGCGCGGTCATGACACTTCCAACAGGTGTTCAGGTGGTGGCAGAAAATAACTACGGCCGGCCAGATAAGGCGCTGAACTATTTAGAGCGCATGACTCGAACATTTAATTATGCCCTGCCGGGAAGCATTTATGAGGTCTCCCCAGATTATGGTATGATGTGCCAGGCCTGGAACATTTATAGTTACGCCGTTCCTATAGTGCAACAGTTTTTCGGAATAAACCCGATGACATCTGAAAAACAGGTTACCATCAGGCCAAGAATGCCAGAAAAATGGGATCATGGCAGCCTTGAAAATGTCAAAATAGGAGACAATATGATATCTGTTTTCTACAAAAAAGAAGATGGCAAACGATCCTTCAGAATTGAACAGAAAATGGACGACTGGACAATTCAATTCGATTTACCGGGAACTGAATATGATATCCTTCAGGGCGCTGCGGTTAAAAAGTCATCCGGCAACTCATTTATGTGTGAAGGTTCGGGAAAAATACTCGAATTCAGGGAGAAATAATCAAATTAACGATAAGCGTTAAGTTTTTCCAGTTCGGTTTTTATATGATTATTCCATTTTTGCTGCTTCTCGACAAGCCTGGAGTGGCTGGTTTCCTGATCGTACTGTTTTTGCATTTCCCGGAGCTCTTTTTCAATCGCCAGATGTATCGATTCCATTTCGGTATCGATATTTGATGAAAATCGGGTGTTCTGCACGCGCCGACGAAATTTCCTTGCGTGCAATTCGGTTATATCAAAATGCAGACGCTCGTGTGAGAGGGTTACATCATTGACCAGGTCTTTTAAATACCAGGATTTTTCAGGATAAAAATGTGCTTTTACATCAAAATCATATTCAATTTCCCCGGTGGAATATCGGGTAGTTGCAAAGCCGAAAGATAAACCGGAAGCCGTTACTGCAATCACATCGGACTGATTTTTCGGTACTGCTTTAAAATCATGCCAATGAAGACGATAATCTGATGACCACGTCAAAGTGGGTTCATCCTGAACAACGAAGAAGCCCAGCAGAATCAGTAAAAATATTCGAATCATTATTGCCAGTTGAAGGTCACATCCTTTTCGATATCGGGATGCAAGCTATATATCACCGGACATGTACGTGCTGTGTGTTCCAGGATTTTCCTGGTTTTATCCTCTGCCTGAAACGGAAGATCTATTTTAATAATGATCTTCGAAATTCGCCTCGGATCTGAAGCCATGATCTTGGTTACTTCAGCCGTGGTTCCCGACATATCCAGTTCCATATTCTGAGCTTTTATCCCCATAACGGTGAGCATACAATTAGCCAAACCGGTTGCGACCGTGTCTGTAGGTGAAAACGCCTCGCCCTTTCCATTATTGTCTAAGGGCGCATCGGTTGTGTAAGTATTACCCGATTTCAAATGTTGATTTTTGGTCCTTAATTGACCGAGATAAGTTACTTTAGAGGTCATTGTTTTACTTCTACTAGTCTAAGATCTTCGTATTTTACAATATATGCTGATTCATTGTAATAGCCCCCGAATAATTTCTTTGAATATCGAAATTTATTGGCCACATACTCGGTTTCAATGTCGCTGTTAGACGCATCATACAAATCATCTTCACTGGCCAGGCGAAGTAAGATATCCATGGTCAGATCAAAACCTCTCAAGACATATTTATTAGGCTCTGCCCTGAATTCTCTCTTATACTTTTCAGAAAAACTGCTTGGGCCATTTTCATCAAGAGACCGGTTCACCGAAGGAAAATGAAATTGTAAACTAGACAGATCAAGGTTTGAAATATTATTTCCTTCAAAAGCTCTATTCCTATTGGTTGTCATTAAAATAATTTCACGTTGAATCACGCCATCCTCATCGATCACGGTTCCGTTCAAGGCACTAA
This sequence comes from Flavobacteriaceae bacterium, assembly GCA_013003555.1. GTDB lineage: Bacteria > Bacteroidota > Bacteroidia > Flavobacteriales > Flavobacteriaceae > SHLJ01. The sequence goes on along the minus strand of JABDIV010000090.1, from coordinate 20,754 downwards.
GAATACTTGTTACATTAGAGACGAAACCTTCATTATCTGTTTCGAGGAAGACAAATGTTTTCCCTTTCTTTAAAACATTTCGTATGTCATCAGCAAGGATATAATAGGCATCCCTTCCTTCTTTATTCGTTCTTGAAAAGATTTGTCCCGTGCCTGTTAATTCCTGGCTTAGCTTGTTGCTTAATCCCTTGTTTTTCGCATCGGAAATGATCAGGATATTTTTTTCAGATGTATCGGCCTTTACAAACTCTATCAATTTCTTTCTAAGAAATTCGTCTGAAGGAACCGTCTGGTAAACATTGCTGTAAAGGTTTTTTGGTTTGGTGACGGCTGCAAAAATTGGAATATTATCACGCTTAAGCGCTTCGGCAGCGCGATCGAAACTAGCAGAGGTAAATGGACCGATCACCGCATCATATTCTGAAAAATTATTGGAGTTTATTATTTTACTCACTTCATTTAACCTCGCACGCGTATCAAAGACGTCTAATTTTGTGGAAATACCTAGTTTACTCGCTGAATCCAACGCCATTAGCACCCCGGAGTGAAAATCGACCGAAATATTCATATACGCATCGTTTTCCAATATATCTCTGGCTTCTTGTATCGAATCAAAATCGATGCGATGCAGGCGAAAGGGTAACATGACCGCTATTCGTTTCCGTTCAAAATTTTTAAGTCGTGATGACAGGGCGGTACGCTCAATATTTCCTAAGGGATTGTTTTCGCCCACATCTTTAGGAACCTTCAAGACCATGCCGGCCTTTAATCCGCCTTCTTTAAGCTGTGGATTCAAAGCTTCCAGTTCTTGCTGGTCCATCCCTAATTTCAACTTGAGTCGATAATAGCCTTCCTTGGGAAGAACCGTGTAATACCCATAGCTATCGTCGACAGTTTGAATCTCATTATCCGCGATATTAGGAACATTGATAATTTCTCCAACCCGAAGCGTATCTCCTAATTTTGGATTGATGCGTTCGAGTTCATCAACTGTTATTCCATACTTATAGGCCACGCGCCATTTACCTTCTTTAGGTAATACGGTATACGATTTTATAGTGTTTTCGAGGGTATTGGTCACACGGATCGTTTTATACTGTGGAATTTCGATGCGATCGCCTTTTCGAAGGGTCTCTGAATAAAGGCGTTTATTGTATTTTTTTATATCATCTACCGAAATGTTGTAACGTTTGGATATGCTGAAAAGCGTCTCCCGTCGTTTCACTTTGTGTTTCTTAAACGAATAAACCTCCCGGGATTCTGTAACCGTTGGTTTATCAGATACCCGCGACTTCGGAATTATAATCACCATATTCGGCTGAAGGCTCGTTTTAGCATCCGGATTGAGAGCATAAATATCATATGGCGTCACCATATACTGTTTAGCAATGCTCTCGATCGTTTCGCCAACCTGAACCTTATGAGTCTTATAATCCTGGCCAAAAACCGGATTAAAAGAAATCATGAATAAGGCGATTCCTAAAACTAATTTTTTTGTTGTATTTATTCCCATTCTATGGTTGCTGGCGGTTTAGAGCTGATGTCATATACTACTCTATTAACGCCTTTTACTTTATTTATTATATCGTTCGAGATCTTTTGAAGGAACTCATGTGGTAAATCTACCCAATCGGCCGTCATTCCATCTGTACTTTCAACGGCCCGCAATGCAACACACTTCTCATAAGTTCGCTCATCACCCATAACACCAACACTGTTCACCGGAAGTAACATCGCTCCTGCCTGCCAAATCTTATCGTATAGATTCCATTCACGAAGTCCGTTAATAAAAATCGCATCGACCTCTTGTAATATACGAACCTTCTCGGCTGTTAGATCTCCAAGAATCCGTATGCCCAATCCGGGACCCGGAAAAGGGTGCCTGCCTAAAAGCTGCGGATCGATACCCAGGGAATTACCCACGCGTCTCACCTCATCTTTGAATAAGGACTTCAATGGTTCAACGATCGTCAATTTCATAAAATCAGGTAAACCTCCAACATTATGATGGCTTTTAATCGTTGCCGATGGACCTCCGGTTGCTGACACACTTTCGATGACGTCGGGATATATCGTTCCCTGGGCCAACCATTGTACATTTTCAATATGATGGGCCTCATCATCAAACACTTCAATGAACGCGCGACCAATGACCTTTCGTTTTTCCTCAGGATCACTAATTCCCTTCAATGCATCCAAAAAGCGTGCCGAAGCGTCAACGCCTTTTACGTTCAAGCCCATGCCTTCATATTGCTCTAATACGGTTTCGAACTCATTTTTTCGCAGAAGACCATTATTCACAAATATGCAATACAGGTTTTTACCGATAGCTTTATTAAGCAGCACGCCGGCTACGGTCGAATCGACACCACCCGACAATCCGAGAACCACGCGATCGTTTTTAAGTTTTTCTTTGAGGTCATCAACGGTTTCCTCAACGAATGAATCGGGCGTCCAGTCAGGATGTATCCCGGCAATATCAATCAGGAAGTTGTGAAGGAGTTGCTTTCCATCTGTTGTATGGTACACTTCAGGATGAAACTGAATGCCATAGGTTTTCTCCCCGGTTATTTTAAAAGCGGCATTCTCTACATCATGAGTGCTTGCCAGACGCACACCATTATCCGGCAATTTTTGAATGGTATCCCCATGGCTCATCCAAACCTGGCTGCCATCGCTTATTCCCTTGAAAAAAATTTCATGATTCACAATTCCGGTGAGCCTTGCCCTGCCATATTCACGGGTGTTTGAAGGCGCAACATGCCCGCCGGAAAAATGAGACAAATATTGAGCCCCATAACAAACGCCCATAAGTGGGATATGACCACGTATTTTTGAGAGGTCGGGATGTAAAGCTTCCTCCCCTTTTACCGAGTACGGACTGCCTGAGAGAATTACGGCTTTAAAACTGCCGATTTGATCTGGAATTTTGTTGTATGGATGTATTTCGGAATAAATGTTCAGTTCTCGAACACGTCGCGCAATCAACTGAGTATATTGCGATCCGAAGTCCAGGATAAGTACCTTATCGTGTTGCATGCGCAAAATTAAAAAATTGCCTATTTCCTACAACCTAATGTTTATAAGTTTTGTGCTTTATTTGATAAGTGAATTTTCCTATAATTCGAGAATGAGAAATTCCAGGCTTAATGGATCGAGATTTTCAGTCAATTTCTTGATCAACTGACGACCATGTTCAAGGTAGAATTCTGAAAAGTTTAGCTGGCGTTCCTGCAGACTTTTATTCGGAAATAGTTCATCCTGCAAGCTCTTAATGCGATTAAGTTCATCATGCAATCTTCTTTTCTGGGCTTTCAGCAAACGCTTTTCCAGATGCTCCAGTCCTTTAATCTGTTTGCGTTCCTGCGCTCCAACTGCCCCTAAAAAGGACTTATCTGTTTTTTTAGCGATGGAATACATGTCCTTAAATTGGGCCTTAAGATGTTTTTTTTGCTCAGACAAATCAATCGGGAATGATGATCTTTTATGGGTTTGAGCGTTCAAAATGGCGTTCTGATCTTCAAATAAATCGGCAACAGCAAGGTCAAGCCGATCAAGCTTTTCCATCTGCTTCGAATTGATCAATAAAACCGAGTTTCTGAGTAATAAAATTGGAAAAACAATTTTTTGGGATTCGAAATAGGTTTTGAGTTGCATCCAGTATGCCAGCTCGCCTCCACCACCGATATAACATAAATTCGGCAGGATGACCTCCTGGTATAGCGGTCGTGTAATAACGTTTGGGGAAAATCGTTCCGGATGTTGATCCAATTCCTCAAGCAAGGTGGTTTTATCCCATTGAATCGATGAATTATTGACTTTGAAAATGCCATCGGTTTCAACGATCCGTTCCCTCAGGTTATCAACCAGATAGAACAAATTGATCTCACGGGGGTTCACCTGGATTTTGTAATCCAACTGCTCGAGTTTTTTATTTGTTTTCCGTACATGCTCAAAAGCCCCTTTTGAAAACAGTTCATTGCGCAAATAGGGTAGAAACAAACGTTTAAGATCTGGATCGTCACCATCGATAATGACTAAACCGTTATCGCCAAAGAGTTCGTTCGCCAAAAACCGTGTCGCCTGGGTTAAATTATTATCCAACCGGTAAGCTTGCTCGAACAAATCTCTCAATTCTATTGCATTTTTACTTTTTGGAAGCTGCGATGCAAATACTTCAGCTACCAATTCAAGGTCACCATTGTCCATTCGGCCAACGGCTCCCGAAGCGTCTCGGTTCCATCGTAGCTTTTTTCCTTTGAAATTGAAGTAATTTATTTCGTCGAAGTCGTGATCTTCTGTAGCCATCCAATAAACAGGTACAAAATTATAATCGGGATAGGCCTGTTTCAATTGCCTTGTTAAATTAATGGTTGAAATGATCTTATACAGAAAATAAAGTGGCCCGGTGAAAAGGTTAAGCTGATGTCCCGTTGTGACTGTAAAGGTGTTTGATTTCCGAAGGTTGATTATGTTGTTATGCGTTTCGAGTGAGGCATCGACCTCAGCATACTGCCTGAGTAAAACCGTTTCAAGAATCGACCGGTTAACCGAAGCAAAATGAATGCTTTTTTCCTTGATCTGATCTTCAAACTGTGAAAGGGTTGGAAAACGATTGTAAAAGTCGGCTAACCCTTCCTTCTCATCGAGATAATCACATATCAGGGAAGAAAAATAATTGGTGTGCCTGAATGCTATAGAATGTGACGGCATCGTTAGTCTTGAAAACATTTGTAAATATAATACCAATGTTCATTTTAACTCCTAAATTTTAGTTAATTCGTTTTTGGGTATTACTTTTAGCTTTTAATTTTCACCAAACTAATTCCAAATGCATAAAAAATATTTTTCCCTCCTTGCCCTTCTCTGTTTTTTCGCCCAGGTCTTTTCACAAAATTTAAAATCTCCGAGTGATTTTCTAGGTTATGAACTGGGAACAGCCTTTTCAAGACATCACCAGGTGGTAGAATATTTTAAGCATGTTGCCAATTCGGTTCCAGATCAGGTTCAGTTGGTCAAGTATGGTGAAACCTATGAACGACGGCCCTTGTATTTAGCGTTTCTCTCATCAAGGGAAAATATGGCAAAGATTGAAACCATAAGACAAAATAATCTGAGACGAGCCGGGGTGATTGAAGGAACTACGGAAAATGACCAAACCGCTATTGTTTGGCTGAGTTATAATGTTCATGGGAATGAGGCATCCAGTATCGAAGCGTCTATGCTTACCATTTATAAATTGCTGACTGAGAAAGAGGAATGGTTAAAAAACACCATTGTTATTATCGATCCCTGCATCAATCCCGATGGCCGCGATCGTTACGCCAACTGGTTCAATAAAACAGCCAGTATGCCTTACGATATCGATCAGCAGGCCAGCGAACATAATGAACCATGGCCGGGAGGTCGCCCCAATCACTATTTGTTTGATCTGAACAGAGATTGGGCTTGGGCTACGCAAATCGAATCGCAATCACGCATTAAGGTTTACAATAAATGGTTGCCACATATCCATGTCGATTTTCATGAACAAGGCATGAACGAGCCCTATTATTTCGCGCCGGCTGCCCAGCCCTATCATGAGATCATCTCGACATGGCAAAGGGATTTTCAGGTGCAAATCGGAAAAAACAATGCAAAATATTTCGACGCCAATGGGTGGTTGTTCTTTACGAAAGAACGATTCGATCTGTTTTATCCGAGTTACGGGGATACCTACCCAACCTATATGGGTGCCATTGGAATGACCTATGAGCAGGGAGGCCATAGTCGCGGCGGATTGGGAGTTTTAAATGATGAGGGTATTGTTTTAACCCTTATTGACAGGATTGCACATCACACCACCACCGGATTGTCTACGGTTGAAATATCATCACAAAATGCCGATAAGCTTACTACCGAATTCCAGCGCTTTTTTAACAGCTCTGGCTTAAAATATAAAAGCTATGTAATGCAGGGAGATGCTGATAAGATAGAGGCTTTAAAGGCCTTACTTGATATGCATGAAATAAAATACGGACATGCCTCCCGAGGAAAAGTTTCAGGCTATAAATACGATACCGGCTTACAAGGTTCGATGACCACCACAAATGAAGATCTGGTGGTAAGGACCGATCAGCCCAAAGGAAAAATGGTCAAAGTTCTGTTTGAACCCAATGCAAAACTCAGCGATTCGCTGACCTATGACATCACCGCATGGAGTATGCCTTACGCCTATGGTCTTGAATGCATTGCCAGTACTGCAATTGTAGGTCAGGTAAATGCTAATCCTCAGCAGACTAACAATACTGTTAATCGACAGGCCACCGGCTACATGACTGACTGGGATAGTTTGAAGGACGCCGAGTTCCTTGCCGAATTACTCAAACAGGAATTCAAAGTTCGTTTTACGGAAAAACCGATTCAAACTGACGGGAAATCATTCGATAGGGGTTCATTGATTCTGACCCGTGGCGATAACCCTTCAAAGTCAGATTTCGATCAGGAACTTATCACCATCGCCAATCGATTTAGCCGCAAATTAGATGCTATCGCGTCGGGTTATTCGACGCAAGGACCTGATTTTGGATCGCCAGACATCAAATTGGTCAACCGGCAACGCGTGGCCATGCTTTCGGGAGAGGGCACATCATCATTAAGCTATGGTGCGCTCTGGCACTTTTTCGAACAGCAACTCCATTACCCGGTAACATCACTGAACACCGATGACTTTGGAAATATCGACCTAGCTGAATACGACGTTTTGATCATGCCAAGCGGGAATTATCGCAGACTATTGAATGAAAACAACATGAAAAAGCTTACCAATTGGGTCAAAGCCGGCGGTAAGATTATTGCCATTGACAGGGCTTTAAGTTCTTTTGCCGGAAAGGAAGGGTTCGGACTTAAATCTAACGCCAGTGACAATCAGAACGACGAAGCTAATCTCATCCCTTACGGCGATCGCCGGAGAGAATTTGCTAAAAACCTGATAACGGGGGCCGTGTTTGAAACTGCAATTGACAATTCGCATCCCATGGCTTTTGGTTATGATACAACCTACCACTCACTTAAACTCGGACGCTCATCATACAGCCTGCTGAAGAATGGTTTTAATGTAGCTCATATCGGCTCAAACCCTAAGAATGTATCCGGATTTGCCGGCAGCGAGGCCATCAAGTCATTGCCCAATTCACTGGTGTTTGGCGAGGAGCGACTAGGAAGAGGCAGTATGATATATATGGTAGATAATGTGATGTTCCGAAGTTTTTGGGAAAATGGAAAACTGTTTTTGGTTAATTCGATCTTCTTCGTGAATAACCAGGCTTACAGACCCTGAATTCTTAATTAAGTTGATGGGTGATCACAATTTAAGAAAGCAGTACATTATGGATTATTTCCTTAAAAATTGGAAGTTTAAATTATGGTCGTTTTAAACCTTTTCTGCATATAGATCGAAATCGGATGCTGATGTGATTTTTACGGTATAGAACTCGCCTGTTTTCAAATAGGTGTCCCGGGCTTCGATAAGTACTTCGTTGTCGACATCGGGCGAATCAAATTCCGTTCTTCCAACAAAGTATTCGCCTTCTTTGCGGTCGATGACTACATTAAACGTCTCACCGATCTTCTCTTGATTCAATTCCCATGAAATCTGCGCTTGCAGTTCCATGATCTCATTCGCCCTTTGCTGCTTCACATCTTCAGGCACATCATCTTCTAAATTAAAGGCATGCGTATTTTCCTCATGGCTGTATGTAAAGCAGCCAAGCCGTTCAAATCTCATTCGGCTGACCCAATCTTTTAGCATTTGGAAATCAGCTTCGGTTTCACCCGGATAACCAACAATCAGCGTGGTTCTGATGGCTATTCCGGGAACTAACTCACGAAATTGGTTCAGCAAGCGGGTTGTTCTTTCCTCGGTCGTTCCACGACGCATGCTTTTGAGAATCTTATCGGAAATATGCTGCAGCGGGATATCGATATAGTTACAGATCCTGGGTTCCTCCCGCATCACATCCAATACATCTAACGGAAAGCCTGTCGGGAATGCATAATGCAATCGTATCCATTCGATACCCTCAACCCTGACCAGGGCTTTTAGCAAATCGGCCAGGCGTCGTTTCTTGTAAAGGTCGAGTCCGTAATAAGTCAGATCCTGGGCGATCAAAACAAGTTCTTTCACGCCATTGGCGGCTAATTTTTCAGCCTCAATAACCAAAGTTTCAATAGGTGTTGAGCGGTGCTTACCTCGCATTAACGGGATAGCACAGAAACTGCATGGTCGGTCGCAGCCTTCAGCGATCTTCAGATAAGCATAATTCTTTGGTGTGGTAGTCAGGCGCTCACCGATGAGTTCATGTTTGTAATCGGCGCCCAAAACCTTTAACAGGCCTGGCAATTCGGTAGTTCCAAAATATTCATCAACGTCAGGGATCTCCTTTTGAAGGTCCGGCTTATAGCGCTCACTCAGGCAGCCCGTGACATAAACCTTATCGATCTCGCCTTCTACTTTCCGACGGACTTGATGAAGGATGGTATTGACGCTTTCCTCCTTGGCATTATTGATAAATCCACAAGTATTGATCACGACAATATTCCCGTCTTCCTCATGCACCACATCTTTGTCATTGGCCTTTAGCTGTCCCATTAAAATCTCGCTGTCGTATAGGTTTTTACTACACCCGAGCGTTATGACATTGATACGGTTTTTCTTTATCGACTTGGTTCGCATACGTTAAATTGAGGTGCAAAGATAAGACCTTAATTAAAGCTTTTGTACATTTAGGATTCCTAAAACCAAATCATGACAGCTCTTTTTAGATTTTTATCATTATTTCTTATTTTTTCAATCGTTGGTTGCGATTCCGGGAATAGCGGCGGGACTTCCGATGACGATCCGAATGTACCGGTAGACGAGAACAATTATTTTCCTGTTGTTGGATCGGATGAATGGGAAACTACCGATCCGGCTCAATTGGGATGGGATGAAAGCAGCATAACCGAACTTTACGACTTTCTAGAAACAAACAATACGGTCTCCTTTATCGTTTTAAAAGAGGGTAAAATCGCCCTCGAGGCCTATTTTAACGGTGGTTCACAGGATATTGATTGGCCCTGGTACTCAGCAGGCAAAACAATTGTTGCATTAACGATGGGAATCGCGCAGGAAGAGGGTTATTTAAATTTGGACGATCCGTCACGAAATTATCTTGGCAACGGCTGGTCGAGTTTAACCGATGAACAAGAGAACGAGGTTACGATCTGGCATCATTTAACCATGACCACCGGCCTGGATTACACTAATGTTTTTACTCAATTCTGCACCTTGCCTGCATGCCTGAATTATTTGAATGAAGCAGGAAGTTTCTGGTATTACCACAATGCTCCCTATACCTTAAACCAGTCGATTATAACCGGGGCAACCGGATCGTTTTTTGAAAACTATTTCAATGCCAAGATCAAGGACCCAATAGGCATGAACGGGTTCTGGCAACCGGATAATTTTAATGTCATCTATAATAGTTCTGCCAGGAGTATGGCGCGGTTCGGACTTCTTGTTTTGAATAATGGCCAATGGGATGGTGAGTCCATCCTTTCCGATTCTGGGTATCTGAACAACATGCAAAGTTCCTCACAGAATTTAAATGAGGCCTATGGCTATCTGTGGTGGTTAAATGGAAAGAATAGCTACCGGTTACCGGGGACAACTAATTTCTTTACCGGGAAATTAATACCGAATGCTCCCGATGACCTCTTCGCCGGACTCGGGTTTAGCGATCAGAAACTCTATATCATTCCAAGTCTGGATATGGTTGTGGTTCGATTGGGTAATGCAGCCGACACTTCCGAAGCGGGGCCTTCTGGCTTCGACAATACGTTATGGGAAAAACTGAATGCGGTTTTTAACTGATCAGCTAAAGAAAGAATCTACGAACTCAAACTTATTGAACACCTGCAGGTCTTCAATACCCTCGCCAACACCGATATATTTTACCGGTATTTGAAACTGATCGGAAATTCCGATAACCACGCCACCTTTGGCTGTGCCATCCAGCTTGGTGACAGCAAGCGAACTAACTTCGGTAGCCGCCGTAAACTGCTTGGCTTGTTCAAAGGCATTTTGGCCGGTTGATCCGTCTAAGATAAGCAAGACATCATGTGGAGCCTCAGGGATAACTTTTTGCATGACCCGCTTAACCTTCGTCAATTCGTTCATCAGATTCACCTTGTTATGCAAGCGTCCCGCCGTATCGATAATCACGACATCGGCATTTGTAGAAACGGCGCTTTCCAGTGTATCGAATGCGACAGAGGCCGGGTCACTACCCATGCTCTGCTTGACGATGGGCACATCTACCCTATCGGCCCATATCTCCAGCTGATCAATAGCGGCCGCCCTGAATGTATCGGCTGCTCCTAATACGACATTAAGACCTTTTTGTTTGAATTGATGCGCGAGTTTACCGATTGTTGTTGTTTTTCCAACACCGTTAACACCAACAACCATGATCACATAGGGACCATCTACCTTGGGAAGATTGAATTCGGTTTCTTCACCTACGTGGGTTTCCGAAAGCAATCCGGCGATTTCCTCTCGCAGGATCTTGTTGAGTTCATCGGTACCCAAATATTTGTCGCGAGAAACCCGCTCTTCGATGCGTTCGATGATTTTCAGGGTCGTATCAACACCAACGTCACTGGTGACAAGGATTTCCTCCAGGTCATCAAGAACTTCATCATCGACTTTTGATTTGCCGGCAACGGCTTTACTTAACTTATTAAAGAAGGTGGTCTTCGATTTTTCAAGACCTTTATCAAGGGTCTCCTTTTTTTCGGAGGAGAATATATTTTTAAACAAGCCCATTTATGTTGTCAGGTTTATTTTTTATTCAGCAAATAGTCTGCCCAAGTCGCAATACATGAAAAATTGTCACAGCCCTAAATATAAAACAAAAGCTGCTTTCAATGATGAAAGCAGCTTTTAAATATCGTACGTTATGATGTCTTATCCTTTGTTGAAGAAATCGTTTACCTGTTCAGGGGCCATTATAGTTTCTACAAATGTATAGGCACCGCTTTTAGGTGATTTTACCATCTTTATCGCTTTGGTCAATCGTTTTGATCCTGTTTGTAATGATGCTACTGCTTTCTTAGCCATGATTTATAGTATTGCTGATCTTCCTATTGGAAAAATCTCAAATTATTTAATCTCTTTATGAACAGTCATACGCTTAAGGATCGGATTGAATTTTTTGACTTCCAATCGATCGGGCGTATTCTTCTTATTCTTCGTTGTAATATATCTGGACGTACCAGGCTTGCCAGACGCTTTATGCTCTGTGCATTCTAATATTACCTGAACTCTGTTACCTTTCTTTGCCATAGCTTATGATCTCTACGGTTAGTATTACTTTAAGAATCCCTTTTGTCTTGCATCCTTCATGGCTGCAGAAATTCCAATCTTATTGATAGTTTTTAAAGCCGAAGTCGATACCTTAAGGGTGACCCAACGATCTTCTTCCGGAATATAAAAGCGCTTTTTGATCAAGTTCGCATTGAACCGACGCTTTGTTTTATTCATGGCATGCGACACGTTATTCCCAACCATCGCTTTCTTTCCTGTAAGTTCACAAACTCTTGACATGACTTCTTCCTTTAAATTCTGCTTCGTTTTAAACGAGGTGCAAATTTACAAATTCTTTAGAAGAAGGCAAACTATATTTTCAATTTTTAGAAATTTCTTTTAGAAGAATTTCGAAGGCTTTGTTTACCGTTTTCTGGATGACCTTTAAGCGATGATTCCCCATATGGTGCTCTTCGGCCATTACCCCGTCAGGTGTAGCAAAGCCGATAAAAACCGTACCAACCTCGGCTTGTGAGTCACCCTTGGTCGGACCTGCATTTCCCGTCGTACTTATGGCATAATCGGTATTGAATCGTTCCTTTGCCTTGGCAGCCATGGCTTTGGCCACTTCTGCACTTACCACTGAATGGGTGTCGATTAGGCTTTCATCAATCCCGAGAACCGCTATTTTTGATTCGGTACTGTAACTGACAACACTGCCCTTAAAAAATTCAGATGCGCCCGGATGCGCTGTGATTTGCTGTGCGATCTGACCGCCGGTACAACTTTCTGCCGTCGAAAGGGTCATATTCTTATCCACGAGAATTTTGCCGATCTGTTGTTCGATAGAGCCTTCTTTCTCAAATCCTACAAAAATATCTTCGATAAAGGGCAAGAGCTTCTCTATTTCAGCTTCCACGGCTTTGTGTATGATCTCTTTATCAGGGCCCTTTGCCGAAAGTCTTAAACGGACACGGCCGAGACTGGGCAAATAAGCCAGTTTGATAAATTCAGGCAGGTCGTCTTCCCAGGCTTCAATGCGGCTGGCGATCATGCTTTCCCCCAATCCATAGGTTAGAACAGTTTTGTGAAAGATGATTGGCAAGTGGTAGGCATCCCGTAGCCGGGGTAAAATCTCATTATTCATCAGCGCCTTCATTTCATAAGGCACGCCGGGTAAAGAAATGAAGACTTTCGAATCCTTTTCCAACCACATGCCAGGTGCACTGCCATAGAGGTTCATCAGGGCTGTGGCCTTTGACGGCACCAGCGCCTGGTCGATATTCATTTGCTGCAGCGGTCGTTTGATATATTTTCGCCAGATGGATTCGATATTTCTCAGAACGGCTTCATCCTGAACGAGATGATCATCGAAATATTCGGCGAGGGTGTTTTTCGTGATGTCGTCTTTGGTGGGGCCCAATCCGCCGGTAATAATGATAATATCAGCGTTGTGTTCAGCTTCCTTGAGCGACTTAAGAATATGGTCTCTGTCGTCCTGCACAGAGGTGATCTGGTAGACCGATATACCGATGGAATTTAATTGTTTGGCGATATAGGCCGAGTTTGTATCAATTATCTGACCGATGAGTATTTCATCACCGATTGTAATAATTTCAGCCTGCATTATAAATTGAAATCTTCTTTTATTTCCTGAGCCGCTCGATTGATTGCCTCAATAACAAGATCGAGTTTGGCGGTGATGTCCTTATCTTTTTGTTCTAGTTTCCCCCAATCCTGCACTTCGATCAAGTCATCGAGAACACCGAGTTCAAACAGGTCTATTGTGGGCTTCATTTTGTGAGCTGCCTTGTAGGAGGCCAGAAAATCCCTGCTGTCTACAGCTATTTTTAGCTGTCGGGCATCTTCGGGAACCTCTTCGAGGAAGGTACTAACCAGGGTTTCAATAAAATCGGTATCGTTATCGGATAATACCCTGATCTTGTCTAATTTGTAATGTTGTTCCATTTATTTTACAGTTATAGAGAACAATTGCTCATTCTCAACGTATCCTTTTAGTTTGTCGTCAGCAAGAACCTTGCCAACCCCTGAAGGCGTTCCGGTAAAGATAATGTCTCCGATCTTCAAAGTAAAATATTTTGAAATATATTCGATCAATTCATCTATTTTCCAAAGCATTAGGCTGCTGTTGCCCTTCTGAACGGTTTTACCATTCTTTTCGAGATGGAAATCAATCGTATCGATATTGTCAAACTTCGATTTCGATATCCATTTGCCGATAACGGCCGAGCCGTCAAAGGCCTTAGCCTTTTCCCAGGGCAACCCTTTTTGTTTGAGTTCGCTTTGCACATCGCGGGCTGTAAAATCGATGCCAAGGCTGATCTCATCATAATATTTATGCGCGAATTTTCTGTTGATATGCCTGCCTAAGCGGTTGATGCGCACCAGTAATTCGACTTCATGATGGACCTCCGATGAAAATTCAGGGATAAAGAAGGGTTGTTTTTTTAATAGGATAGCCGTGTCGGGCTTCATAAAGATCACTGGGTCTTTGGGTCGCTCATTGGCTAATTCGGCGATGTGTTCTGTATAATTGCGGCCGATACAAATAATCTTCATTACAGGAGCTTATTATTGAATTGACGGAGTTTAACAGCGGTTAGAACCTTCTTGGTGTATAACGGAAAATCGGCATTCAGCAGCCAGCCAAAATACCCGGGTTCCTGCTCGAGGACTTCTGTTACGGTCCTTCCTTTGTGTTTTCCGAACGAAAAACATTCCTCACCCTTCTGATTGAAGATAATAAAGCCGGCAAAATCGGCAAACTTGCGTCTTGAGCTGAACTCTGATAAGAATTTGATGTCATTCTTCAGTTCGTCATACATACCCAGTTGCGCCTTGAGCACCTCGAAGGTTGCCTTGGTATCGGCTTCGGCACTGTGTGCGTCTTCGAGATTCTTATCGCAATAATATTTATAGGCAGCCGACAGGGTGCGCTGCTCCAATTTATGGTAAATTGTTTGCACATCGACGGCCACGCGGTTTTTCATATCAAAATCGACTTCAGCCCGCAGCATCTCTTCGGCCAGCAGTGGAATATCGAAGCGGTTGGAATTAAATCCACCCAGGTCGCTGTCTTTAATGATATTGTTAACCGCCCTTGCGATTTCCTTAAAGGTGGGCGCATCTTTTACATCCTCATCTGATATCCCGTGAATGGCGATAACTTCGGGCGGGATGGGCATTTCGGGATTGACCAGCCAGGTTTTGGTTTCCTCTTTGCCATCGGGAAAGACCTTTAAAATCGATATCTCAACGATACGATCTTTGGAAATGTTTACCCCTGTAGTTTCAAGATCGAAAAAGCAAATGGGTTTGTTTAAATTAAGCTGCATGCACTTTTGTGGTTGATTGTGTTGCAAATTTAGGAAAACGGATTTGGAATCAGCTGTTTTGAGGATGGAAATGGTAGAGGTTTTTAACAGTCGGTGTTGAGAAATTAAAGTAGTAGGCAAAACAGTAGAAGAATAACAAACGTGATTCTTTCAGAAGTTTTTATAACGTAAACTGTTTAAGAAATATCTCCCGCTTTGAGACTTGGGGTTCGATGTAATAATTAACTGTCTTGACAAACTTTCCGCTTAAAGAGACGTTCACCGCGCGGTGATCATAGGAATGCGATTTAAACATCTGTAGCGTATGACGATAAAGTCGCCTTTGCTTGCCGTAGCAAAGCCTTGAACTTTTACTTTAAATCTTGGTTAACAATTAAGCTGTTGACAAAAGAACTCGGTAATTATATCTTTATACACCTCATGATAAAAATCATTTTATTTGAAGATAAATATACGTAGTATCACTATTTACTCCTTGTTTTACTTTCAAATTGAAACAAATTGATTAAACTATGGGAAATATAGATACTTTAACAGAAAAAAATTGCCCAAACAACGATTTTCAAGCTATAAATTCAACTTTAAAAAAGGCATATATAATCCAACCTACCTTTCATAAAATGGACGGTAAACTTGTTAAGGGATTTTCTTTAGCAAGTTGTCCTTTAGAATTACCACAGATGGCTGGAGCTATTCCAGAGGATTGGCAAAAGACATTCAGTCATGAGTATTTCGAGGATATCGATTATAATTCGGATGCCAGCGTGATATTCATAACCTCTCCTTCAAATGATATTCTTCATGCCAGAGACGTCATTTGTAAATTTAAGAAGAAAGGGAAAAAGGTGATATTTGGCGCTCATGAAGACGGATTTAGTGAAGATATTTTGGGTGAAGTAGCAGACTCATTTTACCGTGGAATACCAGATAAAGAAAACGTAACTATAATGTTGAATGATGCTCTGAATAATAATCTTCAGAATTATTACGATTTTGGTCATAATTTTAATTACCCCTATGATTATTCTGTTTATGATGGAAAAGAGGTAAACTATATTCATGTACAGGGAAGTACTGGATGTTTATTTAAATGTGAATTTTGCAGACACCCCTCATCTTCAAACGGAGGGTTCTTTAAGCTTCGGGAAATTGATTGTATTATCGAGGATTTAAAATCTGTGAAAAAGTTAACTAAATATGTCGCCTTTAAAGACCCGAATTTCTATAATAAGAGGTCTCATTTAGTCACTTTATGTAATAGGATTATAGATGAGAAACTTGATATAAAATGGGGAGCTCAAATGCCGATCTATGTCGGTAAAGATGAGGAAGTTCTTAACCTAATGAGAAAGGCAGGATGCCGTGTTATATATATTGGATTTGAAACTTTAAATCAAGAGAATCTGGATTATGTAAATAAACCCTTTAAGGTAAAAGAGTATTTACCAATGGTCAGGAATATTCAAAAGAGTGGAATCCGAGTTGTAGGATACTTCATGTTTGGTTTTGATTATGATACTGAAAAATCATTTGAAGATGTCTTTAATTTCGTTTCAGAATCAAAAATTGCTTATCCATTATTAAATATTTTGACTCCCGTACCTGGAACACCTGTCTTTGAAAGAATGAAACAAGAGGGAAGATTGGATCTGCCCGACGCAGAAACATTTAAAAAAACGAATCCATTATACAGTATTCCATGTAATCATACTTATTTCGAGCCTAAACTTATGACCAGGAAGGAGTTGGAGGACAATTTTATGAGATTATCGAAAAGATTATCAACTTTAAAGGAGGTATGGAAAAGGTCATTTAATAAAATTGATGTTTTGTCGTTCATTTTTTTGAAAATGAATTTGGAATTCAGAAAGGATCATAAACGTTTAAAACTCCAGTACTCTCCTTGATTTCAATACTTGTTAATAATCAGGAATTTAATAATAACCTTTGCTGTTCTTTGACTGTAAGGGTTGATTTATCCGGGCTCCAACCGGGTTCACCAAAGATGTACATCATGGCCTGATAAATATTTTTGGAGCGTTTAACGTCGTTAAACATGCATTTGTATTCATGCATTAGAATATCCCATGGATTATATGATTTTGGATCGTGAACGACGCCGTATTCAATGGCGATTTCATGATCAAATTCTTTCCATGTCCCAAACAACCTATCGAATAAATTCAAAATACCTCCATGATTTTTATCCAGGTATTCAACATTCTTTGCGTGATGCACCTGATGCATAGTATGAGAGTTAATGAATTTATCAAAAATTCCTAACTTGGATATAAATTGAGTGTGTAATTGAAATTGCCATAAAGATTCTATTCCCATGCAGATTAAGACCATTTCTGGGCGAAATCCCAAGGCCGCTATCCACATATAGAATAAAGGCTTATAGAATAAGGTAAACCATCCATTTCTAACTCCTGTTCCGAAATTAAAATGCTGTGATGAGTGATGAACTATGTGAGCTGCCCACAAAACCCTAACAGTATGATTAAGACGATGAAACCAATAATAAACAAAATCATCAATTAACATGCAAAATATCCAAATATACCATTCCCAGCCAAAAGAGGAATAGCCCAATATATTTTGTCGTATTCCATCATTTATAGGATTGAACATATCATAGGCTAAGTAAAACAATGAGGTTGTTATAAAAGCTTTAATCAAGGGAGTAAGAAGAATGGTACCTATTCCAAAAGTTCCACTTGCCATGAGATCCTTCCATTTATAAATCTTAAGATGATGGTAATTTGTGATTAAAAATTCTAAAATAATAAAAAGAAAAAAAAACGGGCCGACCCAGATTAAGATATATAAATACTCAGATTGCATAATAAAAAATAAAAATCCTAATAAAATTCTTCTTTGCCATAGCAGCCATTCATTTATGGCTAAAGGTCTGGCGCCCCTCCTTTTCACAGATCGGCAGGTGAGTGGATCTAACAGGCCCCATCCCTGACCAAAGAAAAAAACGAAAAGCTACGAAAATAAAACGGCATTTTAATAAGTTATTGAAAGATAACAAGCGATTACTAAAATACAACAGTTGCAAGCACATCATCAATGACAAAAGTCAGTGTTTTACATACTTATTAAGGTAAAGAGATTTTTTAGCCACTAGGAACAAGTCGTGAGTCGTGAGTCGTGAACCGTGAGTCGTGAATCGTGAATCGTTAGTTGTCACGAACTCGGCACTAGGAACCAGGAACCAGGAACCAGGAACTAGAAACTAGAAACTAGAAAATAAGTCTCAGATTTCCCGATTTGAATCCCAGGCTTCGAGATAATCTTTAACGGCCTTGACAAATTGCCCGCCCATGGCGCCGTTTACAACCCTGTGGTCGTAGGAATGCGACATAAACATCTTATAGCGAATACCAATAAAATCGCCTTCTTCTGTCTCGATAACCGCCGGGACTTTACGTATCGCTCCCATGGCCAATATACCCACCTGCGGCTGGTTGATGATGGGCGTACCCATAATACTGCCAAAGGTACCCACATTGGTTACTGTATAGGTGCCGTCCTGTATGTCGTCGGGATTGAGTTGGCCCGTTCGTGCACGCATGGCTAAATCATTCACCTTTTTCGCCATCCCAACCAGGTTAAGCTGGTCGGCATTTTTGATGACCGGCACGATCAGGTTGCCATCGGCTAAGGCTGTGGCCATACCGAGGTTGATGTTTTTCTTGATGATGATGTTATCACCCTGAACCGAAATATTCAACATTGGAAATTCACGCAAGGCTTTGGCTACCGCCTCCATAAAGATGGGTGTAAAGGTGAGGTTCTCCCCTTCCCGCTGTTTAAAGCCATCCTTTACCCTATTGCGCCAGTTCCAAATCCTGGTCACATCGGCTTCTATAAAAGATTGCACATGTGCCGAGGTTTGAAGCGAATCGGTCATGTGTTTGGCGATGAGCTTGCCCATGCGGGTCATCTCGATGATCTCATCTTCACCGGTGACTGGTTTAGTTTGAACAGGTGATGCTGACGGTACGACCGGCATACCATTCGACGGGATTGAATCGGCCTGCTTCGCGACCCCGGGAGCACCGGGTTGGCGGTTTCCTAGATACGCCAGTATATCGTTCTTAGTCACGCGGCCTTCTTTACCGCTGCCGGGAATGGCATCGAGTTCATCCTGAGAAATGCCTTCTTTCTTCGCAATATTTCTAACAAGGGGTGAATAAAAGCGGTCACCACTTGACACAGGTTGGGAAAGCTGTTCACTTACCTGGATTACCGTCTGTTCAACCGCAGCAACCTCCGGGGTTTCCTGCTCTTTGGTCTCCTGAACTGCAACATCATGTTCTTCTTCAGTCGCAGCAACGTCACCTTCGGTCTCAATAACGGCAAGGACCTGCCCTACCTGAACCACATCATCGACCTCGAACCGCTTTTCCAATAAAACGCCTTCTACTTCACTGGGGACTTCACTATCTACCTTATCGGTAGCGATCTCCAATATGGGTTCATCCAATTCAATGGTGTCGCCGACCTCTTTCAACCAGGATGTAATAGTTGCCTCGGCAACACTCTCTCCCATTTTCGGCAGCTTTAGCTCAAACTTTGCCATATTATTAATGAAATTGCGATTATTAGGTTTGTGACTGCAAAATTAATCAAAAAAGCAGGAATTGATTAAACTTAATTTAAATAAATCAGGAAATCTCGATTACCTCACCTTTGGTATTCGGGTCGTGACTGCCGATGATAAACGCCGAAGTTTTCAGCATGATTTTAAAACGGATAACCGGGAGTTTCCCACCCACCTGCATGATGGTAATGACGTCTTTGAAGGTCATTTCTTCAGGATTTAAAACCAAGGTAGTGCCGGGCTTTACTGTTTTTATATCGGATACAATCTCCAGTTTATCACCCCAAAGCGCTTTAAGTCCGTGTGGCGGTTTTTCTCCCAAATAAACATAACTACTATGTTGAACCGGCTTTGCCTTCGGTGGCCTTCTGAATACAGATGCCACGTTCAATCCGGCTTTAACGATCGACATTAACAGACCACCCGAGTTGAAATGCTTTTTATAAAAGATGAGCATAGCCTCGTAAAACCGGTCGCGATAGACCTTATCTTTCCGTGTGCTTTCACCTTTAAAATGAAGGGCAACGGTTTGACCATGGTAGTA
Source organism: Flavobacteriaceae bacterium (assembly GCA_013003555.1). Taxonomy (GTDB): domain Bacteria; phylum Bacteroidota; class Bacteroidia; order Flavobacteriales; family Flavobacteriaceae; genus SHLJ01. The sequence goes on along the minus strand of JABDIV010000090.1, from coordinate 913 downwards.
GTTTTTATAGCCCTGTTTTAAGAGGGTATAGGACAGGTCGATATCTTCACCATACATAAAATAACGCTCATCAAAGCCTCCGACGGCTTCAAATACATGGCGTTTCATCAACATGTATGCACCTACCAGGATATCCACTTGTCCGATTTCACCCGGCTTAAGATGCCTGGCATAATAACCGCGATCTTGGCCCATAAGTTTAAGGGCGGCCACTTTTAAGCCCGGTATGTTCCGTTTGCTTTCACCCAGAAACCGTCCGGAGCCATCGATCAACTGGCAGCCAAGTGCACCGAGATCATCAAGGCCATCAGCGAATTCAAGCAGGGTTAAAAAGGAATCTTCGGCAACCACCGTATCAGGATTGAGAATGCAGATATACTCACCAGTAGCTGCCTGAGCACCCTGGTTATTCCCTTTGGCAAAACCAAGATTGTCTGTATTGGAAATCAGTTTGACTTTCGGAAATTTTTCGGTGACCATTTTGCAACTGTCATCGGTCGAGTTGTTATCGACCACGATGATCTCGGCGTCAAGTCCACCAATAGCCGCCGAAACACTATCGAGGCAGAGTTCCAGGAAATGACGAACGTTATAATTGAGGATTATGACCGAGAGTTTCAAAACGGTTTAGGACTTTAGGGATGATTCAAACGGAATGCGATTCATGATACTTCGCCCCAGGGTTACCTCATCGGCATATTCCAATTCATCACCAACGGCGATGCCTCTGGCGATGGTGGTGGTAATGACGTCATAGGGTTTCAACTGCTTATAGATATAGAAATTTGTTGTATCGCCTTCCATAGTCGAACTCAATGCAAAGATCAGTTCCTTGACCTCGCCCTTGCTTATGCGGTCAACCAATGCCTTGATAGTTAAATCGTGAGGGCCTATCCCATCCATAGGTGATATT
>JABDIV010000082.1 GCA_013003555.1 Flavobacteriaceae bacterium | reverse complement strand
GAAATGCAGAATACGAATTACATTAAAAAGATTTTAAAAGGAATTGAATAAAGAAAATTGAAATGGAGAACAAGAAGGAGTTAGGAACATGGTTAGATGATTACGGATTGAATCACCCACTGGTGATCGCCGGGCCATGCAGCGCAGAAACCGAAGAACAAGTGTTGACCATAGCCCATCAGTTAAAAGGCAGCGATGCAACAATACTTCGAGCCGGTATATGGAAGCCCAGAACGCGACCCGGAAACTTTGAAGGGGTTGGTGCTCTTGGTTTGAAATGGCTGCAACGTGCAAAGGATGAAACCGGATTGATGATCACTACCGAAGTGGCAAATGCCAATCATGTTGATCTCGCTTTGAAGCATGACGTTGATGTATTATGGATCGGAGCCCGAACAACGGTTAGCCCGTTTATCGTTCAGGAGATTGCCGATGCCCTTAAGGGAACTGATAAGCCTGTTTTAGTCAAAAATCCGGTAAACCCTGATCTTTCACTTTGGTTGGGTGCTGTAGAACGTTTCCATAAGTCCGATATCAAAAATATAGGTGTGATCCATCGTGGATTCTCTACTTATGAAAAAACGCGATACAGAAACAATCCGGAATGGCAATTGGCCATCGATCTTCAGAATCGATTCCCTGATTTGCCTTTGATACTCGATCCATCTCATATCGCCGGAAAACGCGATATCATCTTTGATCTTTGTCAGACAGCCCTCGATTTGAATTACGATGGTTTAATGGTGGAAACCCATCACGATCCGAATAATGCATGGAGTGATGCTGCCCAGCAAATTACACCAGCCAATTTGATAAAATATATGGACGATCTAAAGGTGCGTTTGGAATCGGGCCAAGCGGCTGAGTTCAATAATAGAATCAATACGCTAAGAACGCAGATCGATGTGATTGACCACCAGCTGATAGAAATGCTAGGAAAACGTATGATTGTTGCTGATGATATTGGTCGACTTAAAAAGGAACATAATGTAGCTGTCTTACAGACAAAACGCTGGAATGAGATTCTGGGTAAAATGATCCTTCAGGGCGAAGAGCGAAAACTGAGTGAAGAATTTGTCTTAAGAGTATTTAAGGCGATCCACCAGGAGTCTATAAATCACCAGGAGGAAATAATTAATCACTGATAAAAATTCTACCTTATTTATTAGAATCTATAGGCTAAACGCAATCCATGATATTCGCCACTAACCGGAAGGACAGATAGTCCTTTCTTACCGAATTCTTTGTTTTTATGCAATTTTGGAACCAGTAAACCTGAAAGGGACCCTACAAGCCCTCCAACAATCACATCTGAAGGGAAATGTTGTCCTGCCCGTATTCTGAAGTGTCCCGTTAATACGGTAGCCAGGGTCGCGCCGCCATATATCACCCACTTCATGTCGGAATCAGGATGATAATCATCCCAGGTGCTGGCCAAAAAGAATGTAGATGTTGCTACCAGTGCCGTATGACCCGAGAAAAAGGAATTTTTGGCACCGCCACTTGTGCGTTGTACAAGAGGGAGATCTTGATTATATGTAAATGGCCTTAACCTGTTATTCAATTGTTGGGAAGTACTATATGTCACCCCTGTTATCGACATGGCTTCAAGGTATAGCAATGTAAGTCGCAAATAATCCTTTCGCATTTTATCATCAAAAGCATAAACGATTAATGGCAGAGGAATGGATGCACTAAAGAAAAAATCACTGGTTGTCTTTGCTTTTTCATTATAATTACCGGCGACTCCCCTGTCAAATCCATTTACCTCCTCAATATCTAATGAAAGAATGTCTTCTTCGGGCGTTCGATCTTTCGTAAAGATTTGAGTAAAATTAAAAATGGTTACTGCAGCAGTTACACTTGTAAGAGGAATGTCAAGTTTATTGTTATAATTATAAACTTGATTTCGTTTGTCATCTCTCGTCTTAAGCTGAGTTGAGTCGACCTGGGCAATTGAAATACATGGTAAGGCAATTGAAAGAAAGTATGCAACAAGCTTAGTTCTCAAATTGATAAATTTTGAAAAGATTCATGACTTGTGATGCCCCTTTCCTATGAAATAACGGCCTATAGCAATAAAAAGTATGGCAACAGGAAGAATTCCCATTTCCCAAAAATAAGGATTGTCTGCTCTTTGAATTCCGTTTTTGTTCCCAATTTCCTTTTTTATTTCTTTGATAAACGTTTCCATTCTTATCTGCAAAGAGATTGTTTTTTTTGGTGCTTGGTTTTGTTCGGTTTTGGCTAACAGACTGCCGCCTAGAGCTTAATTTTTCCTTATTTAAACTTCCGGTTCTTGTTGTAACACCAGATCGATTAATATTGCGGTCCTCAACCGATCGCCTTCCAGCATAGGCGTTTTGGGCATCATAACGTCCCCGGGCATATCCCGCATTATATCCGTTATGGTAACCATGATGGTATCCGTGATGATAACCGTGACGATAACCATGAGCATAACCACCCGGCCCCCAATAACTATTATGGGAAGAAAATGAAAGGGTTAACCAACCGTAACTTATACCTACCGAAAATCCCCATCCGGTATATGGATTGTAATGCACTCCAAAACCATAGGTGACCGGTCGCGGATAATAATAGGAACCATACCAGGGTTGGTAATAATAACCAGTTCCATATACAACCATACCGCCATATACATAGGAATGATAATAGCCAGGCGTATAGCCCACATAAACAACATCAGGTGTTGAGTCATAGATATACACATATTTCACATTATAAACAGGTGAAGCAGGTGGAATATCATCCACATCGGCAGGCCTTGAGTCTGAAACCTTCCATGGTCCTTCCGAACTTTCAGATTCAAACCAAACTCCGTCATCAACCACATAAAATTTGTTGGCTGATTTTAAAACTGTACTTTGAGTATTAACAGCATGTAAAAGATCTGTACCCTCGATCTTTTCAAATTTAGGCTCACCATCATATGTTACTTCGGTTGTTGCTTTTTTTCGATCAACAGTTGCTGTTTGGGGTATATATTGGTCATACTCAGCTTCCTTTGCCTCCTCCGTACCAGGCACACTAACACGCACTGCCGCAATGGAACTGCCGTCAGAAGGAATTGAACCAAAGGCCTTGGGTAATTTGTCGGGCTCAATAAATGCCCAATCCTTATCAGTTAAGGTGCTCGAGCCATACCATCGTCCGTTTAAAAGCAAATAGTGCATTTGTGAATCGATGTCGAGAATAATATCGCTCTCGGTGTTGGTAACATAAAGCAAGGACGAATCTTTAATAGGCTCATATGCCAGATCGCCTTTAGTTACAACAAGTTCTGAAGGCGAGGTGGTAACAATAATATTTGGTGGAGTTTTTGAGAACTCCTTTGAATTTTCTTGTTCTTTTGAGAAGCGTTGTTTTGCCAGTTTACTGACATCTTTAGGCGGACTGCTTATTGATTGCCAAGAACCTGAAGTGATAGAGTTGTTCTTATACCAGTGGTTTTCACCTTTAAGATAATAGGAGCCAGCGTCTTTAACAATAAAGAAAGGTGTGTTCAACACATACTCCAATTTTGAATTCTCAACGACTTTCAATTTAGGTTCGCCATCGATAAACACCAACACCGTGGGTGTTTTCCTAAAATAGATGTCAGGCGGATTATTTTTTAAGGCTTTCGCTGTTGCATTATCGTTTTCCACATTTTCGAGACCTGCAATGATATGATCTAATGAAAGAACAATTTCGGCGGCCTCAATATCAGCGATTATAACCAATTTTAGGTTTTCGATCTTCGCTTGATCATCGACATCGGCAAATTTTATCTTGGGAATTATTAAGCTTTCTAAAGCTGCTGTTCTTGACGATTTATCGGTCAGTAACCGAGCCTCAAACCAAAGCGCGCCAAACCGGACATTATTTTCCTTTTTGTTCTTAACCGACAATGCCAGCCTGCCGGTTAATGTATTGCCTTCCAGGGTTTCAAGTTGAGGCTGATAAAGGGTGATAATGTAATTTTCTTTTTTGATCTCCCTGGGCCATTTCAGGTCTTTAACGTTTTGGGAAAAACCGATTGTGCTAAAAAACAAAAAGCATATAAGAGTTATGGACTGTATTTGACGCTTATTCATTCGTTATTATTTATTAATTAGACAGGCTTTGTTCCATTAAATCCAGTGTAAATTTGGCAGAATATTTTTATATAGTCTTTATTAGGTTAATGGAATGATTTTTTCAAGCTTAAAATTAAGGAAATCCTTTTTATTAAATGTGCATTAACGGTCATATTAATGTTAAATGAATCAGATAGATAATCCAGATAATAAAAGGACAATTTGTATTACTTTTGAACTTGAATGACCGGACAAGTTTACAAATCGACAGGAAGCTGGTATACCGTTAAAACGCTTAACGGTAAGGTTTATGAATGCCGAATAAAAGGCAAATTCAGAATAGAAGGGATCAAAAGCACCAATCCTATCGCTGTTGGTGACTTTGTTGAATTCGAATTGGAAACCAAAAACAACAGGGAAACCGGGATTATCAAACGGATCGAGGAAAGAAAGAATTATATAGTGCGTAAGTCGGTCAAGCTATCAAAACAAACGCACATTATCGCGAGTAATATCGATCAGGTCTTTTTACTGATCACCATAAAGAATCCCCAAACCTTTACCAGTTTTATCGACCGGTTCCTGGTAACAGCCGAGGCCTATTCGATCAAAACAATTTTGTTATTCAATAAGATCGATACCTATAATGAAGACGAAATGATTGAGGCGCGCTATCTGGCTGCTGTCTATCGAAAGATCGGTTATGAATGTATTGGAATTTCAGCCAAAACCGGAAAAAATATCGATAAGGTTAAGGAACTGATGATAGGTAAGGTGAATATGTTCACAGGGAATTCAGGAGTTGGAAAATCGACCCTGATCAACGCTCTCGAACCTGGGTTGAATCTGAAGACGCGTGAGATTTCAGAGCAGCATGCTCAGGGACAACATACAACCACCTTTGCCGAAATGTTCGATCTCAGCTTTGATGCCATGATCATCGATACCCCAGGCATCAGGGGTTTTGGGGTTTTTGACATGGACGATGACGAAGTCGGGGATTATTTTCCGGAATTCTTTAAGCTTAAAGAACATTGTAAATTCAATAATTGCCTTCATATTCAGGAGCCGAAATGCGCAGTTAAAGAAGCCCTCGATAACGATGAGATCGCCTTTTCGAGATATAGGAGCTACCTGCAGATCCTTGAGGGCGATGACGAAACCTATAGAATAGATTAATTATGCGAGCAGTCGTTCAACGCGTATCAGATTGTAGCGTTTCTATCGCGGGAAGCAAAGTGGCCGATATTGGGAATGGCATGCTCGTCCTTTTAGGCATTATTGATGACGATACCTTTGAAGACATCAAATGGCTTGTTAATAAGATCATCAACCTCAGGATTTTTCCGGATGAGAATAGCGTTATGAACCGATCTCTTCTTGATGTTGGCGGCGATGTGGTTGTAGTAAGTCAGTTTACCCTGCATGCCAGTACAAAAAAAGGGAACAGGCCAAGTTATATCAAAGCTGCTAAACCCGATGTGGCCATCCCGATTTACGAAGAATTTAAATCCTATCTTGAAGCCGTTTTAAGGCGGCCCATTCAATCGGGAGAATTTGGTGCCGATATGAAGGTTAACCTGGTGAATGACGGTCCGGTGACAATAATAATAGACACAAAAAATAAAGAGTAATGAACATAGGAAATGCACAACTGGCTGTAGATGAGTGGATAAAAAACCACGGGGTTCGCTATTTTAACGAGCTGACCAATATGGCGCAACTCACCGAGGAGGTAGGCGAAGTAGCCCGCATTATAGCGCGGCGCTATGGCGAACAATCGGAAAAGGAGAGCGATAAAGGAAAAGATCTTGGCGAAGAACTGGCCGATGTGCTTTTTGTTGTGCTCTGCCTGGCGAATCAAACCGGTGTTGATCTTCAAACTGCCTTTGAAAAAAAATTAAATGAAAAAGCAAAACGCGACCACGATCGTCATCATGGCAACGAAAAGCTGAAGTAAACATATGCGGGTTTCTCTCAATAAGTCTGAACTAATTTCAGGTGGTTCCATACAAATAACAGGTTCGAAAAGCGAATCAAATCGCCTGCTCATTCTTCAGGCACTTTATCCAAAACTGGAAATAAAAAATCTCTCAAATTCCGATGATACTGCAGTGATGGTAAAGGCCCTAAGCAGTGAAGAGAGCTTGATTGATATCCATCATGCTGGTACAGCCATGCGTTTTCTAACGGCTTATTTCGCGACTCAAAAAGGTCGTGAGGTCATTCTTACCGGTTCCGACCGCATGAAAGAACGTCCGATTGCGATTCTGGTACAAACGCTTCAGAAGATAGGGGCAGAAATAGAATACCTGGATGAAAACGGCTTTCCACCACTTAAAATAACGGGAAAAACGATAACGGATGATAAAGTTGAAATTAAAGCCAACATAAGTAGTCAATATATAACGGCCTTGCTTTTAATCGCGCCAAAACTAAAGCATGGACTGTGTTTAAATTTAACAGGAGAGCTCACCTCAAGGCCTTATGTGAATATGACTCTGGATCTGCTCAAGTCGATTGGTGTTGATTGCAATCACGATCATAATCATATACACGTTCGGCCAATGCCAGAACTCAATCAGAAGATTCAGCTGACCGTGGAATCAGATTGGTCATCAGCTTCCTATTATTTCAGCATGGTTGCATTGAGTGCGATTGGTAAAAAAGTCAGGTTGAGATCGTATAAAACCAATAGTTTACAAGGTGATTCAATCCTTCCTGAACTGTATCAACCTTTAGGTGTTGAAACCCGTTTTGAACAGGATGAGCTTATATTGACAAAAATATCCGAACCTAAAGAAAATAGTATCGAAGTTGATATGCGATCGTGCCCTGATCTTGCACAAACACTTGCCGTTAGTTGTTTGGGACTTGGGATTGGCTGTAATCTCACAGGGTTACATACTCTCAAAATCAAGGAAACCGACCGCCTGGTTGCGTTAAAAAATGAGATGGAAAAATGTGGAGCAACCGTAAACATAACCAATGCCTCCCTGCATCTTCCTTCCGGAGCAAAACTCATTGCTGACGCCGTGATCAGCACCTATAACGATCATCGCATGGCCATGGCATTCGCGCCACTTGCATTGAAAACATCAATCGCTATTGAGGAAGCCGATGTAGTGTCTAAATCTTACCCTGGTTTTTGGTCAGATCTTAAGGCCTTAGGATTTCATTTAAAGAGCGCTTAAAATAATCGGTCAATTACTTGACATCCCCTTCTTCAGCGTTGTATATTTGCAGCTCTTAAAAAAACAGGTATTACAATATGAAATTATCACACTTCAATTTCGATCTTCCAATGGAACTATTAGCTGAGTACCCTTCTGAACACAGGGATGAAGCAAGGTTAATGGTATTAAATAGAGCCGATCAAACGATCGAACATAAAGAATTTAAAGATCTGATCGATTATTTTGATGAAAATGATGTGATGATCCTGAATAACACTAAGGTTTTTCCGGCGCGATTATTTGGGAATAAAGAAAAAACGGGAGCTCGCATCGAGGTTTTTTTGCTTCGAGAATTAAACCCCGATCAGCGATTATGGGATGTGTTGGTTGACCCGGCCAGGAAAATACGAATCGGAAACAAGCTGTATTTTGGAGATGATGATATGCTGGTGGCTGAGGTTATCGACAACACAACGTCAAGAGGACGAACACTTAGGTTCCTCTATGACGGTTCGTATCATGATTTCCGAAAGAAGTTGAAGCAACTTGGGCAAACACCGCTTCCGAAATATATAAAACGAGATGTTGAACCCGAAGATGAAGAACGCTACCAAACCATTTATGCGAAGAATGAAGGCGCGGTTGCAGCTCCTACGGCCGGATTGCATTTCTCGAGACATCTGCTAAAGCGACTCGAGATAAAAGGTATAAAATTCGCTGAGGTAACCCTTCATGTTGGCTTAGGCACCTTCAATCCAGTTGAGGTTGAGGATTTGTCGAAACATAAAATGGATAGCGAGGAAATCGTAATCGATCGCTTTGCGACCGCGACGATCAATGATGCACTGGTCAAAAAAAGACGAATTTGCGCAGTTGGAACAACTGTCATGCGTGCCATCGAAAGTTCGGTATCATCAAGTGGTACATTGAATGAATATGACGGCTGGACCAATAAATTTATTTTTCCACCCTTTGAATTCAGTATTGCGAATTGCATGATCACTAATTTTCATACGCCAAAGTCAACACTTCTTATGATGGCATCGGCCTTTGCCGGCCATGAATTTATCAAGAAGGCTTACGATGAAGCGATTAAAGAAAAGTATAGGTTTTATAGTTATGGTGATGCCATGCTTATCATATAAAACATTTTAAAGGCCTCGGAAACGAGGCTTTTTCATCTCTTTTATTTTGACTGCAAAAAAGAAAGATATACGTGCGCTTACAAAGGATCAACTCCGTGATTTTTTTGTTGAACAAGGCGATCAGGCCTTCCGCGGTAATCAGGTATATGAATGGTTATGGCAACGTGCAGCACATGGTTTTGAGGAGATGACGAATATTTCGAAAGCGACCCGATCGATTTTAGAAGAGCATTTTGTTATAAACCATATCAGTGTCGACACCATGCAGCGAAGCAGTGATGGTACGATTAAGAACGCTGTTCGGCTGCATGACGGATTGATCGTTGAATCGGTTCTCATACCAACTGAAAGTCGAACCACAGCTTGTGTTTCATCACAGGTTGGTTGTTCGCTCGATTGTCATTTTTGTGCTACTGCACGCCTCAAAAAAATGCGGAATTTAAACCCTGATGAGATCGTTGACCAGGTGACGGCGATCGACCATCAAAGTCGACTGTATTTCAATCGGCCATTATCGAATATTGTATTCATGGGAATGGGAGAACCCTTGATGAATTATAACAACGTACTTAAAGCAATCGATAAAATAACCTCTCCGGAAGGATTAAGCATGTCTCCCAGGCGTATCACATTATCAACATCGGGCATTCCAAAGATGATCCGCAAAATGGCTGATGATGAGGTGAAGTTTAATTTGGCCGTATCCCTCCATTCTGCTATTGATGCAACCCGAACAGGAATAATGCCGTTTAACGAAACCTTTCCTTTAAAGGATCTTAAAGAAAGCCTTCACTACTGGTATGCAAAAACCAAAAAACGGATAACCTTTGAATATGTTGTATGGGCCGGCATTAATGACAAGCAAGCTGATATCGACGCCTTGATTGATTTCTGCAAACATTTGCCTTCGAAGGTTAACCTTATAGAATACAATTCTATAGACGATGATCGTTTTGTCCAGGCTGATGCCTCGGCAATCAATGCTTATATAACAGCTCTTGAATTAAATAGAATTGTCGTAAACGTACGTCGTAGCAGGGGAAAGGATATCGATGCTGCTTGCGGACAGCTGGCAAACAAGTCCTAGGAAAGGATAATATCATCTCACATGATGAAAATAAAGTCTTGAATCATAAAGGTATTCACTATATCTTGGGCTTTAACCTATGGTGTTTTATTTGAGTAATATTGATAATTATTTTATGTCTTTTTTAATGATTTAACAATGTCCGGTTCTTTTCCCGATTTATATTAACTTTGTTTGCCCTTTGTACCTGGCAAATTAGTCCGTTGAAAATAGTAGAAGAAATACAGGCGCCGATCGCTTTCGAAATGGAACTTTTTGAACAAAAGTTTCGTTTATCGATGTCTACGAATGTATCCCTGCTCAATCGAATTACCCATTATCTTGTTAATCGCAAGGGAAAGCAAATGCGTCCCATGTTTGTCTTCCTTGTAGCTAAGATGCTCAATAATGGGGAGGTGAGTGAACGCGCCTACAGAGGGGCCTCTGTCATTGAGCTGATCCACACGGCATCCCTGGTTCATGATGATGTTGTCGACGACAGCAACAGGCGAAGGGGATTCTTCTCGATTAATGCGCTATGGAAAAATAAAATTGCCGTTTTAGTCGGTGACTATCTCCTGTCGAAAGGAATGTTGCTTTGCATCGACAATAATGATTTCGACTTATTAAAGATCATTTCAGTGGCGGTTAGGGAAATGGCTGAAGGTGAATTACTTCAAATTGAAAAGGCCCGTCTGCTCGATATTGACGAAGCGGTATATTTTAGTATTATTCGTAAAAAAACAGCTACCCTTATTGCAGCTTGCTGCAGCTTGGGTGCTGCATCTGTTAAACCTAACACGAACGAGGTAGACCAAATGCGGCATTTTGGAGAACTCATCGGTATCGCCTTTCAAATCAAGGATGATCTCTTCGATTACGGGGAAGAACGAATAGGCAAACCAACCGGTATAGATATCAAAGAACAGAAGATGACCCTTCCATTAATTCATGTGTTGAATACTGTCTCGGAAAAGGAACACGACTGGCTGATCAATTCTATTAAAAATCATAATAAGAATCCGAAACGTGTCAAGGAGGTTATCAAATTAGTGAAAGAACGCGGCGGACTCGATTATGCGGTTTCAAAAATGAAGGAGTTTCAGCAGCAAGCCCTTGAAATTCTCGATAAATACCCGCCGTCTGATCATAAGAATTCCCTCAAATTGATGGTGAATTATGTCATCGACAGGAAAAAATAAAATTCCCCGGGCAACCAATTGCATAATTTTTGCGTCTATATAAATAGAAGACTCAATGAATGCGCCTTTGAAAGTTATTCCCTTATACAAAAACGAAACGGAGCTGATTAAACGCGCTATGCGAAGTGATCGTGAGGCACAGCATCTTCTCTTTGAAACACATGCGCCAAAAATGTTGAGTGTATGTCGCTATTATATAAGGGATATTCAACAGGCTGAAGAAGCGATGTTAAATGGTTTTCTGAAAGTTTTTACAAATATCAAGTCTTTTAAAGGGACTGGCAGTTTTGAAGGATGGATGCGACGGATTGTAGTCAGGGAAGCCATTTCTTACTTAAGGAATAAACAAACTGTTGAATTCAATACTGAAGAAATAGAGACCTATCAAACCGAATATGTTGAAAATGTCGATCTCGAAGTTCAGGATATTCAACGTTTGATCGATGACTTGCCGGAAGGGTATAAAATCGTTTTTGTGATGCATGTTATCGAAGGCTTCAAGCATCATGAAATAGCCGGGATGCTTAAAATTTCTGAAAGCACTTCAAAATCTCAGTTGTTTAAAGCCAGGCGCAGGCTACAGGAACAAATAAAACAATTAAATAAAATACGTAATGGCACCACTTAAAATGGAAGATGAAATGAAACAACGGCTTGAAAATCGAAGAATCGAGCCGAGTTCTGAAGCATGGCAGAAACTGAGTGCGCGATTAGAAAAAACAGATCAAACGGGTTCGAACAGGAAGTTCTGGTGGCTCGGCATTGCTGCAGCATCTGTGGTAATTTTATTAATGCTGACAGTGATCATACAGCGGGATAAAACTCTAATAGAACCAACGGTTGTTGAAACCGAATTCGAATCGAATAATGATCCTTCTGAGAATAGCGAGGTAATAGTGAACACGCCGTATGAAGATGTTAAAGACGATCAAATTCAACTGCCCGATGTTAAATCAGAACAATTTGTTGATACTCCGGATCAGTTGAATAAGACTGTCATTCAGAAATCCAATCCTTTTACCAAACAAAAAGCGATTTCTAATGACGCATTAATCGCAGATCAGAAGCACAATAACCCTGAGTTGGAAACCCGTAATCAAGAGACAATAATTAGTCAGGTTGGGGAAAAATTAAATGGCGGGGACAAGGCCGAAATTGCCAATCGGACAAAACAACATACAGATGCATATCAGGTATCTGATGACGAAATCGACGGACTATTACGTGAGGCCAGGTTACGATTAAATAAAAGCGAAACAATTCAGAAAACAAACCCATCTATCAATGCAAATGCGTTGCTGCTTGACATTGAAGATGATCTTGACAAATCGTTTAGGGAACGCGTATTCCGGACTTTGGTTTCAGGATACGAGAGTGTTAAAACTACAGTTGCAGAACGAAATAATTAAATGTCAATCAATAAATCAAAAATCAATAATACCCGTAGGGTCAAAAAACGAACAGTTATGCAAATCATTACAAAATCATTAGCCGTCTTTATAATCCTATTCAGTTTGAATAGTGTTTACAGCCAGGACACCACCAGCTCGGATAATTCATATAAAATAGAGCAACTCGAGAAGAAGAAAGACCAAATAAAAGCGGAAGAACGAAGCCAGTTAAAGGCTGAGGTTGAAGCAATCATGGGACGCTTGGACAGAGGTGAGATCGATGAAGCAGAAGCTAACAAATTAAAGAATATGGCCGCCGAAAAACATGCCGCCAACATAGAGAATCGCCTGGCCATCGTTGATAATAAAATTGCTTTGTTGAAAAGAAACCAAAATGATACAATCAGTGACGATGATGATCCCGGTTTTTCCATTCGCGTTGGTAAAAATGATGGTGATGATTCTTATATCCATTTAGGATCTCGGGAAAGTAAACCCAGAAAATACGACCGGCGCACCACTAGCGATCTTGTGTTCGCCATTGGCTTTAATAATGCGCTAATAGACGGGCAGGACCTCGATGACTCGCCATATAAACTTGGGGGATCAGGCTTTGTAGAGCTTGGCTGGGCCTGGAAAACGCGCGTGCTGGATAATTCGAATGCCATCCGCCTGAAATATGGCTTCTCACTGATGTGGAATAAGCTGCATATAAAAGATAACCAATATTTGGTGCGTGATAGAGACGAAATCTTTTTAGAGCCATTCCCCGGGGATTTGAGGAAAGCAAAATTTAGAACAACCAATCTTGTTTTTCCAGTACATTTTGAATTCGGGCCATCAAAGCGAATTGAGCGGGACAACTATTTCAGGTATACGACAAGGGACCAGTTCAAGATCGGGTTAGGTGGTTATGCAGGTTTTAATATGGCAACACTTCAGAAACTAAAGTATAGATCGGATGGCAGAGATGTAAAGGACAAGTTTAAAGGTGGCTATAATACCACCGAGTTTGTTTATGGATTGAGCGGTTATATCGCCTTCGACGATATTGCGCTCTATGTAAAATATGATCTGTCACCGATATTTAAAGATCAGGCTGTTGAGCAAAACAACATCTCTCTCGGACTTCGATTCGATGTCGACTAATAAAAAAGGGCTTCAACAGAGGCCCTTTATGTTTTTCATTTTAATTACTTTTACATTTGTTTCCCCACTTCGGTGGGATTTTATTTCATCGCCATATTTTGATTTCAAAATCGACCATAGACAAGGTTTTTGAGACCGCCCGAGTAGAGGAGGTTATCGGTGATTTTGTTCAGCTCAAAAAGGCCGGCAGTAATTTCAAAGGCCTGAGTCCGTTTAGCGACGAACGCACGCCGAGTTTTATGGTGTCTCCCGTAAAGCAGATTTGGAAAGATTTTTCGAGTGGAAAAGGAGGGACTGTAGTTTCATTTTTAATGGAACACGAGCATTTTACCTATCCTGAAGCTATTAAATATTTAGCGAAGAAATATAATATTGAGGTTGAAGAAACCCAATTGAGCAGCGAAGAAAAGGAAAAGGCCGATGAACGGGAAAGCCTTTATCTGGTCACCGATTTCGCGAACGAATATTTTCAAAAGACCTTACATGAAACCGATCATGGCCAGGCCATCGGACTTAGCTATTTCAAGGAACGGGGATTTTCTCCTGAAACCATCAAAAAATTTCAACTGGGTTATTCATTAAACGAGTGGCAGGCCTTTACCGATGAAGCTATTGACAAGGGATATAACCTCGAATTTCTTGAGAAAACCGGATTGACTATCGTAAAGGAAGACCGCCGTTTCGACCGTTTTAAAGGCCGTGTGATATTTCCAATACACAGTATGTCTGGTCGCGTTTTGGGTTTTGGAGGGCGCATATTGACCCAGGATAAAAAAGCTGCAAAATACCTGAACTCCCCCGAAAGTGATATTTACCATAAGAGTAAGGTCCTGTACGGTATTTATTATGCGAAACAAAGTATAGCGAAAGAAGATAACTGTTATCTCGTTGAAGGCTATACTGATGTTATTCAGTTTTATCAGACCGGAATTAAAAATGTTGTCGCATCGTCTGGGACGGCCTTGACCGCCGATCAGATTCGTCTGGTTAACAGGCTGACAAAAAATATCACAGTTCTGTTTGATAGCGATGCGGCAGGTACAAGAGCGTCATTGAGGGGGATCGATCTTATCCTTGAACAAGGTATGAACGTCAAGGTTTGCGCATTTCCGGAAGGCGAAGATCCCGATAGTTTTGCGAGGAAAAATACATTTGAAGAATTGAGTTTGTTCCTCGAGGAACAGGCTGTTGATTTTATCCAGTTCAAGGCTTCATTGCTCTTTGAAGAAACGAGGAACGATCCTATTAAAAAGGCCGAGACCATAAGGGATATTGTAAATAGTATCGCTAAAATTCCCGATCAAATCAAGAAGGAAATTTATATACGGGAATGTTCGAAGATCATGGATATCAGTGAGGCGGTTTTATTTAGCACCCTTGCGCAAATCGAAAACAAGGATCTTAAGAAGGCCGATGAGCAATTTAGGAAGGAACGACGATCCTTTCAGATAGTCAAGGAAACCGAGACTACTAAAAAGGTCGATGTTCAGTATGAACTCGAAAGAAATATTATTGAGATCCTTCTTTTGTATGGAAATAAGACCGAACAATTTGAAGATCTCGTGCTGAAAGACAATGAGGAAGGTGAATTGATTCTTGAACCCGTAACCCATGAAGCCAAAGTTTTTGAGAAGATCTACCTTGATCTTCAGGAAGATGAAATGGAATTCTCTAACGATAATTTCAGAAGTTTATATTATACGATCATTGATACCTTAAATCAGGATCCGGAATTCAGATTGAGTGATTTCGTCAACAAGGTTTCTCCGGAAGTGGCGGGAGAGGTGACCTCTATTTTGATGAATGATGAGCGATATAACTTGCATGACTGGGAAAGCAGAAGCATTTTCCCCAAAGGCAAGGATCTTAGCATTGCCCAGTTAGTTAATGAGACCATACTCAGTTTAAGATGCTTTCTTATCGATCAGAAGGTCAATGATTTTAAACAGGAAACTCTGGAAAGTGAAACGAATAAAGGCGTCCTGGAAGACGTGTTGAATTATTCGAATCTTAAGATGCTTTTAAGTCGGAAGCTTAATCGGGTTCTGTGATTATCCAAGGTCAAGATGCCTGGCTTGATTGATCAAATCAACCAAATTTGTAACATTCAACTTTTTCATTAAACGGGCTTTATAGGTGCTTACCGTTTTTTCGTTGATATTCAGTTCGGCCGCTATTTCCTTATTCTTACGGCCCGAGGACAATAATTTGAGAACCTCAATTTCCCGCATGGAGAGCTTTTTGTATAATTTGCTCGGCTTATTCCCCCGTTCATCAAACGCGAGTCGTTGCGCAAGCTCATTACTTATGTAGATGCCACCGCTATACACCTTGTGAATGGCATCTTTTATAGTTTGTGTACTTACCGTTTTGGTTAAGTAGCCTGACGCACCTGCTTTAATCGTGCTAACGGCATAAATTTCTTCAGGGTGTGAGCTGAACATGATGACCTTTACATCATTATATTCTTTTTTCAGTGTGCGAAGAGCGGTAATACCATTTAGTTCTGGAAGATCGATTTCTGAGAGCACAACATCAACATGAGTGCGACCGACAAAATCAAACAATTCTCTTCCCGTTGTAACACTTCCAATTACCTGAATATCGGGCGACGTTTCGAACAACATTTTTAATCCGGTTCGAATAATAGGGTGATTGTCTGCCACTAAGACATTAATCATAATATTAGAGCGATTAAATTAACACTTGTACGCTAACATAAGTACGGTTTTTCCGTACTAAATTCTTAAGAGGGTTATTAAATTTAGTAAAAATTATCGTGTGATTCTTATTTTTTGTGAAGGAATTTTTTTTCAATTAACGCAGGTTATCCGGAATTTCACAAATTGGAATGGGAATCATTTTGTGTTTGTTTGCGTTGTTATAACGTTTGTAGATTTCAAAGACCTCGCGTTCACGTCCCTCAAAGTCATCAGCGCTTTTACCATATTCATCCATGGACATGGCCCATTCGAGCTCGTCGTAATTCGCGCCGATTTGATCCTCATCTGTACGATCATCACCCCATAAACCGTCGGTTGGAGCAGCTTCCATAATTTCACGATTCACCCCGAGATAGCGACCAAGGTCATAAACTTCAGATTTCAAGAGGTCAGCGATCGGACTTAAATCAACGCCACCATCACCGTACTTGGTATAAAACCCTACGCCAAAGTCTTCCACTTTGTTACCTGTTCCGGCGACAAGGTAGCCATGGAAGGCGGCAAAATAATAGAGTGCAGTCATGCGGAGTCGGGCACGGGTATTAGCCAGGGCCATAAACCGGCTTTCTTCATCTTTTACTTCGGGAAAGGATTCAACAAGGCTATCAAATACAGGTGTGAGTTCGATCTGTGTCATTTTAACGTGCTCGTAGTTATCCTGAAGCCATTCGATATGCTGATATGCACGATTCACCTGCGATGGAGCCTGATGAATGGGCATTTCAAGGCAAAGAACCTCAAGACCGGTTCGTGCGCAGAGCGCCGAGGTAACAGCCGAATCTATGCCTCCTGATACTCCAACCACATAACCCTTCAAGCCGGCTTTAGTCGCATAATCCTTTAACCATGTAACAATATGGTCTACAACTTTTTCTGTTTTCATCATAAGTCTTTTTAGCCGATATTTTATAAAGAATGGTACCTTTGCACGCAAATGTAAGAGAATAGGATAATTATTTAAAATTAAGGACGTTTTTCCTTTTCAGTCCCATATGTCATGCGAAATATCTTTTTATTCATAATACTGTGTTTTGTTCTTTTATCGTGTAAGAAGCAGGACGAAGCGGATAAAGAAATCGCATCAGTTGAGGTGGAAGTTTCCCTCGAACGATTCGATCTGATCTTTGGAAACAGTGTACCATCAGACTTGCCTGATTTGCGGTTGCGTTATCCATTCATGTTTTCAAACCAGTTTACAGATTCCGATTATGCGTCCCGGATGACAGACACCCTTCAAATCGAGTTGAGAAACGAAGTCAGCAAAACCTTTGAAGAATTCCCGGAGATGGCCGATATAGAATCCCTCTTTCAACATATGAAATATTATTTCAAAACATTCAGGGAACCCAGGTTGATAGCCCTGACTTCGGATGTTGACTATAGGAATAAGGTAATTGTAACCGATTCTATCACCTTGATTGCCCTGGATAATTATTTGGGGTCAGACCATAGATTTTATGACGGCATCCAGAATTATCTCCGTCAAAATTTTGATCGTAAGATGATCGTTTCTGATTTGGCTGACAGCTATGCCAAAAAATTGATCCCTGAACCTGTTTCACGAACATTTCTGGGTGATATGATCTATCATGGTAAACTGTTGTATTTTAAAGATCGAATCATTCCCTTTGCTGATGATACCATTAAAATAGGGTACAGCCGTGAACAATTGGAATGGGCCATGGCTAACGAGAGTAACATCTGGCGTTATTTTGTTGAGAATGAATTATTGTTTAACACCGATCCTAAATTGGCATCGCGGTTTATCAATCCGGCACCCTTCAGTAAATTTAATCTTGAACTCGATCGGGAATCACCGGGAAGATTAGGAGAGTATATGGGCTGGCAAATCGTTCGTTCATATATGGATAATAATGATGTCGAATTCAAGCAACTATTCAACAAGAATGCAGAAGAGATTTTTAATAATGCCCGCTTTAAACCCAGAAAAGAATGAATACCAAACACACATCAACTATAGAACTCACTGTTGAGTTGGACGAGAATCGAATTCCAGAACGCCTTTCTTGGTCGGCTGAAGATGGCGGGATTAGCAAGGCCGAAGCTAAAGCCATGATGTTATCGGTTTGGGATCCTAAGGATAAAGAAACCTTGCGCATCGATCTTTGGACAAAGGACATGCCGGTTGACGATATGAAGATCTTTTTTCATCAAACACTGGTCGCCATGAGCAATACCTTTAATCGAGCCACTCAAGATGAGAAAATGACTGAGACCATGAAAGACTTCTGTGACTATTTTGCTGAAAAGCTCAATTTAGAATCTAATTAAGTCAGGACCTTATCTTACAGTCTTAATTATGAACTGCTAAGATGCTTTGATGCAGATTTCCCTTTGGTTTTATAATGACTGATTATAAATAATATTCCCGAAACTACAAATGGGGATAAAAGAACACAAACGATCATAACAGTCATCCCGATTGATTGATTCATGGCATAATTGTGTTTATAGATCCACGGGGCATTCACCAGCCCTACAAGGATAAATAGGACGCCACCAATCAATTCTCTCTTATATGCGATGTAGAAGAATATCAAAAGAATGAACGATGGTATCATATGCATGAAGAAATTCCGAATCTGAATTAAAAAAGGTTCTCCATGTCCGAATGCATCCAAGGCAAATAAACTGATAAATCCTATTGCTGCTAAGGCCAGAATTCTGGCGATTAACCGAATAGGCGACGTTGATTTTTTCATAACTTTCAAATTGAAAGCAGTGTAGTGAAGATGTCGCGACTCGACCTAAATACCATAAAGGCCAACTAATAAAGATACGAAATAAAGGGAACAAAATCTTCTGGATGGGAAGGTTAATTCACTGTCTTAAAATTATTTATCTTTAAGGAAAACTGACCCACATGGATAAACGCAACTTCATTAAGACACTTTCACTCGGGGCACTGTCAACCCCGATTTATACAAGTGCTCTATCTAATCTTCTGGCATCATTCCCGGATATAAATACAGGCGAATTATCAACTAATGAGGATTTTTGGAAAAAGATAAGACAAGACTACAGGCTTAAACCGGATTATATCAATTTGGAGAGTGGGTATTACAATATAATTCCAAAACCGACTCTTAATGCTATGATAGACCATGCCCGAATGGTGAATTACGAAGGGTCATATTATATGCGAACTGTACAATGGGAGAACAAAAAACGTATGACTGGAAAACTGGCTGAGGTTGCGGGGTGTTCACCATCAAATGTAGTGATTACCCGTAATACTACTGAATCGCTCGATATGGTTATTAAAGGAATGGACTGGAAGGCTGGAGATGAAGCTATAATGGCCATTCAAGACTATGGTGCCATGCGTGACATGTTCAAACAGGTAGCCCGACGCTTTGGGATTGTAAACAAAGTCATCTCAATTCCAAATCATCCGGAATCAGATGATGAGATTGTTAGCCTGTACGAGAATGCAATAACCCCCAATACCAAATTATTGATGGTTTGCCATATGATAAATATTACCGGTCAGATTCTACCCATCCGAAAAATTTGTGATATGGCGCATGCAAAAGGTGTCAAGGTTATGGTAGATGGTGCACATTGCATTGGTCACTTTAAATTTAAAATTGAAGACCTGAATTGCGATTTTTATGGTTCCAGTCTTCATAAATGGTTGGCCGTTCCGCTCGGTACAGGTTTACTTTATGTGAATGATAATAATATCGATTCGATTTGGCCGATTTTTGCTGAATCAAATAGAGAACCAGGAGATATTTCCCGTTTAAACCATACCGGGACGCATCCTGTTTACCATGATTTAAGTATTGAAAACGCGATCGATTATTTCAACATGCTGGGCGTTGAGCGAAAAGAGGCCAGGTTGCGTTATTTGCAGCAATATTGGACTTCAGCAGTTCGTGATCATCCTAAAATTATAGTGAATACACCTGATGATGAAAATCGCGCTTGTGGTATCGCAAATGTTGGGATAGCTCATATTAAACCTGACGATCTGGCCAAACGCTTACTTGAAGACTACAAAATTTTTACTGTGGCGATCGATCATGAGAATGTTCAGGGTTGCCGCATAACGCCTAACGTGTTCACCTTAACACGAGAATTAGACGTTTTTATTGGTGCGTTGAAGGAATTGGCGGCCTCCTGACTACCATTCATTCAACCTGTTGGCATCTAACTTGATAAAGATGAACAGAAGGATGGTAAATCCCCAAAGTGACGATCCGCCATAACTAAAAAAAGGCAGTGGGATACCGATTGTTGGTAATAGTCCCATGACCATGCCGATGTTAATGAGGAAATGCATGAATAAAATGGATGCCACACCATATCCGTAGACCCGGCTGAATTGGGATCTTTGATTTTCAGCCCGGAAAATTATCCTGATAATAAGAAGAACAAAAATTATGACGACAAGGCTGCTTCCCAGGAATCCCCATTCTTCACCGATGGTACTGAAAATATAATCGGTATGTTGTTCCGGGACAAATTTGCCTATGGTTCGGGTGCCTTCCATAAAACCTTTTCCGGTTAAACCGCCACTGGAGATGGCCTTTTCCGACTCATGAAGATTATATGAAATATCCCGTTTCATAGCTTCTAGCTTAGCAGGGTCTTGCTCCAGCCGCAACCAAACGCTTATACGATCCTGCTGATGTTCTTGTAAAATACCTGAGTAAAAAAATTGAATTCCGACGGCAAAGGCGACACTTATAAATGCGATTAACACAGGCTGCATGATGCGACGACGCTTCTTTTGGATCAAATAATAAAGAATAAAAATCAAAATCACCGAGCCAATTGAGGTCATGGGCAAGCCAAATTTTAATGTGGAAACAGCCACAACGGTCAGGCCAAGCGCGATGGCGAGGTATAATTTGGGGATGCCTTCTCTGAAAAAAACAAAGAAAAAAGCACCATAAACGACGCTACTTCCTGCATCATTCTGCAACAATATTAAAAATGCCGGCACAAGAATAATCAGAAATGTTCTCAGTTGATGTTTTATCTCAGTAATATTAGTTTGCAAATCACTGACGTACTTTGCTACCGCCAGCGCTGTGGCAAATTTGGCAAATTCACTGGGCTGTATGGTCATTCCTCCAAAGGCATACCAGGAGGTAGCACCGTTTACGTTTTTCCCAAAAATAAACAGTCCGATCAGGGAGATAATTGAAATCAGATAAATCAGACTTGCAAAACGTTCATAGAATTTGGTTTCTATAGCCAGGATTAAAATGATTAGGACAAGGCTAAAGATGATAAAAATCATTTGTTTACCGTAAGGTTGGGACATGTCGAAATAACTTTCAACCGATCCCGATGCTGAGGCGGATAAAATATTAAGATAGCCGAAACCAACGAGAAGAAAGAACAGGATTATACTGATCCAATCTAACCGCAGTGATTTGGATCTACCCGAACTCATTATTGATTAATTAAAAAAGGTTCACCACTATAAGGCTTCAAGTATTCATCTTCAAGGCTTTTTTCAAGAACCATTTGTTCCATATATTTCAATGTCACGTCGCCTTTTAAATACTTTTCGATCATTAAACTCGCAATTCGGCCGGCCCATCGAGCACCATAGTAACCGTTTTCGACAAAGATAGCCATGGCAATTTTCGGATTTTCCTTTGGTGCGAATGCGATAAAAATTGAATGGTCGGTTAATTGGGTTCGAACACCATCGATCTTTGTGAAATTTTCAGCCGTACCGGTTTTTCCGCAGACCTCGATACCAGGCACGCGTAAAAAACTGGCCGTACCCCTGTTGTAAACATCATGCATACCCTGAACCACGGGTTCAAAATGCTGTGGATCGATACTCGTCTGCCTTTTGGTAGTATACTTCTCATCGATTTCAATGCCCTCTATTGATTTGATGATATGCGGTGTGTAAAAATGTCCTTTATTGGCAATGGCCGCGGTCATATTGGCCAATTGAATGGGCGTTACCAGTACTTCACCTTGTCCGATCGCATTTGAGATTATAGTTGTAGCACCCCATTTAAAATCAGGATACCATTTGTCGTAGTAATCACCATCAGGGATATTTCCTTTCTTACCGATCGACAGATCGTAACCAAGGAAGTTGCCAAGCCCAAAACTCTTCATATGATTACTCCATACATCCATGGCCTCATGGGCATCCTCATATTTCTCTATGGTTTTACGAAAGGCATTGGCAAAATAAGCATTACATGACTTGGCGATTCCGGTATTCAGGTTTCGTTTGCCACCACCGCAGTGACAGGCCATTTTTCTGTTGTTTCGTCCATAAACATACCCATGTCGGCATGTAATGGAAGTGTTTTCATCGATGGCACCTTCCTGCAAAGCAGTAAGCGCAATAAGCGTTTTAAAGGGCGAACCCGGCTCATGCATCCTCAGAAGACCCCTGTCGATCAACGGACGGCTAATCGTATCATTATAAAGCTTAGTGTAATTACGGGATCGTTCCCGACCAACAAGGAGATTCGGATTATAGGTCGGTGCTGAAATCAGGGAGAGAATTTCACCAGTGGCAGGTTCAATAGCAACTATTCCTCCGCGTTTGTTTTGCATAAGACGTTCGCCGTATTCCTGTAATTGAGCATCAATGGTGATGTGTATGTCTTTACCCGGTTCGGGGGAAATATCAAAGTTCTTATCCTTGTAGGGTCCTATGTCACGATTAAATCGGTCTTTTTGAATGTATTTGACTCCCTTAACCCCTTTCAATTCTTCTTCATACGACAACTCAACACCTTGTTTTCCTATTAAATCACCCATCTTGTAATAGGGATTTTCCTCTATCTTTTTAGGGTTAACTTCAGCGATAAAACCCAGAACATTCGCACCGATCGAAGTTTGATAATCGCGAAGCGATCGTTTTTGGATGTAAAATCCCTGAAATTTTCTCATCTTTTCAGATAGAACTGCATAATCTTCCTTCGAAAGGTGAGCGAGAAAAACCGAGGGTAAACGCGGGGAGTAGCGATACGCCTTTTCATAGGTCTTAATAAAATCTGCTTTCGAAATTTTAAGTAGAGAACAAAATTCAAGGGTATCTAATTGTTCGACTTCCCTTGGAATCACCATGACATCGTAAGACGGTTGATTTGCAACCAAAAGGGTGCCATTGCGGTCATAAACATAACCGCGTTTAGGATAATTAAACACCTTTCTGATGGCATTGTCCTCATCGATAGAATATGACTTCCCTTCCGAAATCTGCAGATAAAACAGACGACCGATGAACACAACTCCAACAAAAACTACTGTAAAGAAAAGTAGAAATCGTCTCATTTAGATTTTTGGCTAAATAGTATCGTGATCAAAACACAAAGTATTATTGTAAATATACTTGAGAATAACGTCTTTTTCAAGATCAGAAGTACTTTTGTACTGTTAAAAACTTCTAAGGAGATCAACATCAGATGATGTAATAGGGTCAAAATGCCGAAATAAGTTATGCGCTGGCCCATTTCCGATTGGCTAATTTTAACGGTTTGGTGCTCGTAAGTCATACCATAGGCAAATTTTAATACCAGGGGTCTGATATAGGCAATAAATACACATGCGGCTGCGTGAACTCCACCCGAATCAAGAAATAAGTCTACACTCAATCCGAGGAGGAATCCCAGAAAAATGAATAGTAAGCGATTGTTTTGGATAGGATAAAGAAGTATAAAAAGGATATATATATACGGATTGATATAGCCGAGGAAATTAATATTGTTTAAGATCAGTGCCTGGATCAAAACCAAAATTACAAACCGGATAATATTCAAGGTAACCGTATTATTCATTCTGTGTTTCTAAATTTCGTATCTCCTTTGAATCGATGTTTTCGATGATATGAACATGACCCACATTTGTCATGTCGTTAAATAGTTTAATCTGAACAGTATAATAATTTTCGGTTTCATCCAGTTGGAAACTGTTTACGGTTCCGATTGGAATACCCTTGGGAAAAATTGTCGATCGACCTCCGGTCATTATGGTATCGCCGGCCGTTAAAGGTGCCTGTTTCGGAATATCGATAAGCTGCACGACTTCCGGGGAAGTGCCGTCCCACGTTAATGTACCAAAATGATCGGTCTTTTTTAATTGTGCATTTACACGACTGTTGGTATTCAAAATCGATAAAACTCGCGCATATCCGTTTGATGTATTATCAATTATACCAACAATACCCTTGGATGTGATAACCCCGAGGTCTACTTTAACACTATCTTTTGCACCTTTATCGAGCGTGAGGTAATTGTTAGTGGCATTAAAGCTATTTTTAATGACATTTGATGGGATTAGTCGATAATTACCGGTGAATATGGTGTCGATAACCGTTGAGTCGGAATCGTTGAATATTTGTGATTTAAGTCGGTTATTTTCCTCCAAAAGCAAGGAGTTTTCTGATTTCAAATCAAAATACCGATCGATTGAATTGATAGATTGATAAATACCACCGGTTAAAAAATTGGCCGAATGAATTACTTTGCTTCGATGATAGCTGTGCGATTGAACGGTAAGGAAGAAAGCGATAAAAAAAAGCAACAGGAAGACCAAGAAATTCTTATTTCTTATGAAGAAATTAATTATCTGTTGCATGCCTCAGGCGCTATTTGATCAATACGCTTTTATATTTAGTCAGGTTTTTGAGAACGATTCCTGTTCCACGCACAACGGCTCTCAGAGGATCTTCTGCGATATAAACCGGAAGATCTGTTTTTTGAGACAAGCGCTTGTCAAGTCCGCGAAGCATTGATCCACCACCGGCAAGATATATACCTGTGTTATAGATATCGGCTGCCAATTCAGGCGGGGTTTGAGAAAGAGTCTCCATGACCGAATCTTCAACACGCAGTATCGATTTGTCTAATGCCTTTGCAATTTCTCGGTAGGAAATCTGAACTTGTTTCGGTTTTCCGGTAAGCAAGTCACGCCCCTGAACACTCATTTCTTCAGGAGGTAACTCTAAATCTTCAGTGGCTGCCCCAATCTGAATTTTAATCTTTTCGGCGGTTCGGTCACCCACATACAGGTTATGCTGTGTACGCATGTAATAAATGATGTCATTGGTAAAAACATCACCGGCAACTTTTACCGACTTGTCACATACAATGCCACCGAGCGCGATAACCGCAATTTCTGTCGTTCCGCCACCGATGTCCACAATCATGTTTCCCTTGGGTTGCATAATGTCTACGCCAATACCGATCGCTGCTGCCATAGGTTCATGAATCAGGTAAACTTCTTTGCCATTCACCCGTTCAGCCGATTCCTTAACCGCGCGCATTTCAACCTCCGTAATCCCTGAAGGAATGCAAATTACCATTCGAAGGGCAGGAGCAAACAACTTCTTTTTCAAGGCAGGAATGTTTTTAATGAACATGCTGATCATTTGTTCACTCGCATCGAAATCGGCAATAACCCCATCTTTTAAAGGTCGTATAGTTTTGATGTTTTCATGCGTTTTCCCCTGCATCATGCTGGCTTCTTTTCCAACAGCTATAATCTTACCGGTAATTCGGTCTCGCGCAACGATAGACGGGCTGTCAACCACCACCTTGTCATTGTGTATAATAAGGGTATTTGCAGTACCTAAATCAATTGCAATTTCTTCGGTCAAGAAATCAAAAAATCCCATGGGCTCAATAAATTATCTGAGGGTTGTTATTTACTCGTTTTGGACAAGTGTAAATGTAAGAAAATATACGTAACAAAAGTCACTATGGATTTTTTAATAAACGACTAAAAAAACGAAATATTGGTTAATGTTTGAAATGCCGTTTTCCGGTAAATACCATAGCCATGTCATGGGTATCGCAGTAGTCGATGCTCAACTGGTCTTTTATCGATCCTCCTGGTTGAATTACCGCCGAGATACCTGCTTTATGAGCAATTTCCACACAGTCGGGAAATGGAAAGAAGGCATCACTCGCCATAACTGCTCCATTAAGATCGAAATCGAACGATTTAGCTTTATGTATAGCTTGATTCAAAGCGTCGACCCGACTGGTTTGCCCGGTCCCGCTGGCGCACAATTGATTGTTTTTAGCTAAAACAATGGTATTAGACTTTGTATGCTTACAGATTTTAGAAGCAAAGAGCAAATCGTTTAATTCATTATCGGTCGGACGATTTTTTGTTGGATATGAAAGCAGGTCAATGGTGTCGGTAATAGCGTCGCGATCCTGTACCAGCATGCCATTAAGACAAGTCCGAACGATTTGCTTCGGAAGTTTCACTTCTTTTTGAATAAGCAGGATTCTATTTTTCTTGCCCTTCAGAATCTCAAGAGCCGCTTCGGAATAGGATGGTGCGATAACGACCTCGCAAAATAATTTATGGATCTCTTCGGCTGTGTTTGAGTCGATCTGCGTATTGCTGATGAGAATACCACCAAAGGCAGAAACCGGATCACCGGCCAGTGCATCTAAATAGGCTTGATGAACCGTATCTCGCTGTGCCAGTCCACAGGCGTTATTATGCTTCATAATAGCAAATGTAGGCGCATCGCCCTTGAACTCATTCATTAAATTTACAGCCGCATCAACATCTAACAGGTTGTTATAACTGAGTTCCTTTCCATGTAATTTTGTAAAAAGGGCGTCGAAATTACCGTAGAAATATCCGTTCTGATGCGGATTCTCCCCATAGCGCAATACCTGATGCTTGGCTTCACTTAATTTTAGGGATCCTGAGGCCTCATCTGCGTTAAAATAATTGTAAATGGCCGTATCATAATGTGATGAAATATCGAACGCCTTTGCCGCAAATCGTTTTCTATCGCTTTCAGAAACAAGACCATCGCCAGAGGAAATCAGTTGTAAAAAGTCATTATAATCATCTACTGAAGAAACACAAATAACGTCGGCATAATTTTTAGCGGCCGCACGGATTAGAGAAATTCCCCCGATATCGATTTTTTCAATTATTTCCTGGTGGTTGGCGCCAGAGGCAACCGTTTTTTCAAAGGGATACAAGTCAACGATAACAGCATCGATTTGAGGGATGTCATATTCGGTTAATTCGGCGACGTCCTGTGTGTTTTCCTGGCGATTAAGAATGCCGCCAAAAACTTTAGGGTGCAGTGTTTTAACACGGCCGCCCAAAATTGAAGGGTAGGAGGTAATATGCTCAACGGGAACTACATTAATACCGAGTTGACTGATAAATTTCTGTGTTCCTCCTGTCGAATATAAGGTCACGCCGAGTTCATCTAATTTGCGAACTAATGGTTCAAGGCCTTCCTTGCTGAAAACAGAGATAAGGGCCGATTGTACTGATTTATAATTGCTCATCACTAATGGGTTTCTAGGCAAACAAAAGTAACGATATAGTAGAGGATTTTAGGTTAGATGACCCATGGATTTTTCCACTAAAACGAGGAGTTATTAACAACTAAAACATCTTGCTTACGGCCTCACAAACAAACTCGAGAAATCGTTCATCCTCCTCGGTAAACGGATCGGCCGTTTTTGAATCGATGTCGATCTGACCAATGTTGTTTCCGTCGACAAAAATCGGAACAACAATTTCTGCCTTTACCGAAATGCTGCAAGCGATATAGTTGTCTTGGGCGTTAACATCGGGAACGACAAAATTCTGATTGCTTACCGCAACTTGTCCGCAAATTCCTTTTCCAAAAGGAATAATGGTGTGATCGGTTGGTTCGCCAACATAAGGTCCCAGTTTTAATTCTTCTTTATCCCCATTTCTGAAATAAAACCCAACCCAGTCATAGTAGGCAATACGATCTGCCAGTAGAGTGCATATCTTATGGAGCCGATTTTCAATGGTTTCATTGTCATTTGCAACTATTTCAGTTACTTTTGGTCTGAGGTCATTATAACTCATGGCGTACTTTTTTGTAAAAATATCGTTTTTATCTAAAACAGATTATTACGAAAATCCTGTTTTTATTATTAATTCAAACACCCCGGTCTGAAGGCTCTATTTAAAAAATATAAAACGGTAATCCAATTTATACTGACATTCTTGTCGGTTTATTTTGTGCTCACCTTCGCCTATAAAACATATTTGGATCTGTCGGATGGGGATCGATTTTATCCTGATTTTATTACCAATTTAACAGCGCGGCAAAGCGAAGTATTAATCGATGCTTTGGGTTATGAGGCTGATGTTATTCCCCACGAGGCCGAACCCTCCATGAAACTGATCATTAATAACAAATTTGTCGCCCGTGTTGTAGAGGGCTGTAATTCGGTGAGTATTATAATCCTGTTCATGTCGTTCATCGTCGCTTTCAAAGATACTGCGAAACGCATGATCATTTATTTGTTGGCCGGCAGTGTTCTTATTTATGCGGTTAACCTTATACGTATCGTTATTTTATCGGTTGGTTTGTATCATTATCCGTGGCGGCGAGAGATTCTTCATACCGTTATTTTTCCACTTATCATTTACGGATTGGTTTTCATGTTATGGATGATTTGGGTTAGACGGTTTACTATATCAAAATTGCAAAATGTCTAATTCGGGTCGTTACATATTGATCGGGATTTTGATTGTTGTGCTGGCTATGATCCGGTATTTCGAGAATGACCTGTTTTA
The DNA here is from genome assembly GCA_013003555.1 of Flavobacteriaceae bacterium. GTDB lineage: Bacteria > Bacteroidota > Bacteroidia > Flavobacteriales > Flavobacteriaceae > SHLJ01. The sequence goes on along the minus strand of JABDIV010000082.1, from coordinate 80,494 downwards.
TGACCCTTACCTGCAATTTTTTAAAAGCGATTATCTGTATATCGACTCGCCCAGGCGTGAAACCTTTAAACTGACAGCCTTCACAACCTTGCGTTATTTACTGAATTCATTAATATCGTTGGGAATAATATTTTTGGTTTTCAAAGACAAAGGCATACTGAAGTTTGCATCATTACTGTATTTTTTGTCCTATATCATATTAATTTTAATCTTTTTATATTTTGTAATTAATCCACGGCAGGATGATTATTATTTGTTCTTCAACATCAGAAGGTTTTTGATCCAGCCCTTAATTCTGTTGATCTTATTGCCGGCGTTCTATTACTACAAAATCAAACGTTAAATAATGAAGGGTTTCATCTATGTAATATTTCTAATTCCAATCATGATGAATGCTCAGGAATCGGTAAAAGGGGTCATTTATGAACAGACCGAAAACAACCAACGCATGCCACTTCCAGGGGCCAATGTTATTTGGTTAAATACAACAGTTGGAACAATAACAGAGGATGATGGGACCTTTAGTGTCCCTTATTCTTCGGAATATAAAAAACTGGTCATTAGTTTTGTTGGTTTTAAAACCGACACACTTGAAGTCAATAACCCCGCACAACGTGTTGAGCATGTCCTGGAGGCGTCGACCGATCTTGAAGAAGTGAAGCTAACCGGGCGACAGCAAAGTACTGCTAAATCTTATTTGCAATCGCAAAATATCATAACGGTAAGCAGCGAGGAACTTCTGAAAGCGGCCTGTTGCAATCTTTCGGAAAGCTTCGAAACAAATCCGTCTATCGATGTCAATTTCTCAGATGCGGTCACGGGAACCCGGCAAATAAAAATGCTGGGCTTGACAAGTCCCTATATTTTGATCGCAACCGAGAATATTCCTTCTATCAGGGGCGCTTCACAAGCTTATGGCTTATCCTTTATTCCGGGAACCTGGGTTGAAAGTATTCAAATTACCAAAGGAGCCGGTTCAGTTATTAATGGTTATGAGAGTATCGCCGGACAAATTAACGCCGAATTACGAAAACCTTCACTTGACGATAAGCTGTTTGTTAACTTTTATGCAGCCGCGAATGGCCGGCTGGAATTAAATACCCATTTGAACACGCGATTGGGAGAGAAATGGCATACCGGACTCTATGTTCACGGGAATTTGCGCGATAGTGAATTCGATAGGAATGACGATAATTTTCTTGATGTGCCTCTTAAAAAACAAATAAATTTGATGAATCGATGGCAGTATACCGATCCTGAAAAAGGATTTGTATACTTTTTAAATCTGCGATTTCTCGACGATCGCACCCAGTCGGGTGAATTGGGATTTGACCCCGATGTCGATCAATTCTCTACAGATATTTGGGGTAGTGAGATCAATACACAGCGATTTGAATTGTCATCAAAACTGGGTTATGTTAACCCCGAGTTGCCATTCCAAAGCCTGGGTGTACAATTCTCATTCAGTCGTCACGATCAAGACTCATATTTTGGTCTAAGGCCTTATGATATTAAACATACGAGCATCTATTCCAATTTTATTTATAATTCCATAATCGGTGATTCGAGGCATAAGGTAAAAACAGGGCTAAGCTTCACCTATGATCATTATGATGAACTGGCCGATCAATTGTCATTTGGTCGAAACGAACGATCCTTCGGAGGGTTTTTTGAATATTCTTATGATGATCTCGAAGATCTTATCCTAACTGCCGGACTTCGTTTTGATACCCATAATTTATTAGGAGAATTTGTTACACCGCGCTTTCATCTTCGTTATACGCCATGGGAACGATCGGCTTTTAGAATTTCTTTCGGAAGAGGAAAACGTAGCGCGAATATTTTTACCGAAAACCAAAAATTATTTGCAACTTCAAGAATGATAATGATCGATAACGAAGGTGGATCGATCTATGGTTTAGATCCTGAGATCGCATGGAATTACGGTCTGTCTTTTTTAAAAGGATTTAACCTTTTTGGTCGTAAGGGTGATCTGATGGTTGATTTTTATCGTACCGAATTTCAAAACCAGGTTGTGGTTGATTGGGAAAATCCCCAACAGGTGCAGTTCTACAACTTGGATGGAAGTAGTTCTGCCAACAGTTTTCAAATTGAATTCAATCATAACACATTTGAAGGTTTTGATCTGAGAATGGCCTATAAGTTTTATGATGTTGAGACCGATTATGATTCGGGCCGATTAACACAGCCACTAACCCCTAAGCATCGGCTTTTTGCCAATGCAGGCTATGAAACATTTAAAACCGAAAAAGGAGAGCAATGGAAGTTCGATTTGACCTTTAATTGGCTCGGTGAGCAGCGTTTCCCTGATACAAGCGGGAATCCAGAAGCCTATAGATTAGACGCATCTACGCCGACTTATGCAACGCTTAATGCACAGATTACCAAGGTATTTTCTCCGAAATTTGAATTATATTTAGGTGGCGAAAACATCACAAATGTTAAACAAATGAATCCAATACTTGCAGCAAACGATCCATTCGGACCCAATTTTGATAGTACATTTGTCTATGGCCCAATTTTTGGAAGCATGTTTTATACCGGATTAAGATTAAGAATAAATTGATATGAAGAATTATATTTTACTGGCGTTCCTGCTATTCGGATTTTTAGCAAATGCCCAAAACAAAAATGCCAAAGCGACTGTTGAGGTCGATGGCGTTTGTATGATGTGTAAAGAGCGCATTGAAAAGGCCGCAATTCGAACCAAAGGCGTAAAGTCGGCCGTGTGGAATGTCGATACCCATAAGTTGAATTTGATTTTCGATGAGCGTAAAACCGATCTTCTGAAGATTCAAACAAATGTTGCAAATGTTGGTCATGATACCGAGGCTCTTAAGGCACCTGATGAAGCATATGAAAAGGTTCATGACTGCTGCAAATACAGGGATATTGAAGTAAAGGAAGATCATAAAAAAAAGAAGACCAAAAACTAGTTAATCATGAAAAAAAATGCATTTTACACCCTGCTTTTGCTATTGGGATTTGCCATGATATTGGGATCTTGTAAGAATAAAGACAGGGAAGCTTCACCCGAATCAAGTCTGGGCGCTGAAAAGGCCGATTTGGCTATGAATGATGTATATCAGTGTCCGATGGATTGCGAAGAGGGAAAGACCTATGATGAAGAGGGTAAATGCCCTGTATGCAAAATGGATTTAAAAAAGGTTGAAAAGGACGATCTCGATAAGCAAAATGATTCTTCGGAAGAGGATGAGGAGGATCACAGCGGCCATGATCATGATTAAAAAAATTTTACTAACCGGAGTTTCTTGCTTCGGTTTTTTGTTCTTGTTGAATTGTGAACAGAGCCGGTTAACCGCTTCTGAGATTGTCACTAATGCCTGTGAAGCACATGGAGGGTTAGATAAATGGCAACAATTGAAAACGCTTGAATTCAATAAATCGACTGCATTATTCTTCGACGACGGATCGGTTGAATCGGATGTAAATCAAAGCCAGTCATTCACTTTTTCTTCAAAACCAAACTATCGAATTGCCTTTAAACAAGACACCTCAACAATAAGCCTGATATATGATAACGGATATGTCCATAAACGTGTTAATGGGTTTGTGGAATCTGATTCTACCCAATTAGAATCGGCCAAATCGTCTTTAATGGCTGCCCTCTATGTGATAAGCCAGCCATTTGCATTGTTGGATGACGCCGTTGAACTAACTAGGGTGGATGACCTGGAAATAGATGGTAAAAGCTTGTATGCGGTACGTGCCAGGTATCCCGATGATGGCCCTGATTCTGACAAATGGACCTATTATTTTGATCAAAATGACTTCACCCTCTTATTTAATAAAGTTGAATTGACCGATCATACGAGTTGGATTGAAAACCTCACATTCGATGATTATACGGGAATAAAATTCAATGCACACAGAACAAGTTACCGGCTTGATGAAGATGGGAATAAAACTTATTTAAGAGCTGAATACTATTATCGCAACTTTAAAGCGACGTATCGATAATTTCTAATAGACGGTCACAACTTTCGATGCCTTTTTGGGTGGCTCTTAATTTTATTCCGAAGGAACCACGCATACTTTGAACAATGTTTTTTAAAAGAGCTTCCTTTTTAAATCCGAACTCGTTTCGGCCAAAGGCCTCATAATCGACATTATTTATAAGATAATGACCAAGGTATTCTTTATGGATATTCTCCTGCCGTGCATAAGCTTTAAGCATGATTTTGTAGTTTGAATAATGTTCTTCAATGGCAGCACGAAGGTCAAAATCGTCGAGTAGTTTTAAATCACCTGAATTGATTAAAGTTTGGTAAGTAATATCTTTAGGCTCAAAACCAGACAGTTCTGCGATTTGAAAAAGATTCCCCATAGATTTTAGCTTATCTTCAGAATCTGTTCCAAGTACAGCGGCTATAGTCCCCGACAAGGCGATCTTTTCAGCGAGAGCATCAACATTTTCTTCGAGTACTGTTTTATCGGAAAGAACATCGCGTTTCAGATTGTTTAGATATTGAATCTTTTCTGCGTAATTTTTTGAATTTTCGGCGCATTTATTTAAGCTGAAGGCAATGGTTATACCAACGATCACGATCAAAATCTCGCCCAGGGCATAGCTGAAGTTAATTTTTTTCATTCAGATAAAAAAACGGTTTAAATAAAGCTATGAAAAAATAAATAAAAAAACGCTCCAGATTAATTCTGAAGCGTTTTTCAATCGATATTTAATTTTTATTACATCATGCCTGGCATGCCACCGCCGCCCATTGGAGGCATCGGAGGAGTATCTTCCTTGATATCTACCAGGGCACATTCGGTTGTAAGAATCATTCCTGCGACCGATGCGGCATTTTCCAATGCGATCCGAGTCACCTTCTTCGGATCTATGATCCCGGCCTTCATCATGTCAACATATTTTTCAGATTTGGCATCAAAACCAAAATATTTCTTGCCTTCAGTGACTTTATTGATCACAACCGATCCTTCGCCACCAGCATTTTCAACGATGGTTCTGAGGGGTGATTCAATCGCATTTGCAACGATTTGAATACCGGTAACTTCATCAAGATTATCGGTAGTGAGTTTATCAAGCACGTTTTTGGCACGAACAAATGCCACACCACCGCCGGCAACGATACCTTCCTCAACCGCTGCACGGGTTGCATGAAGGGCATCATCGACCCGATCTTTCTTTTCTTTCATTTCCACTTCACTTGCTGCACCTACATAGAGAACCGCGACACCACCCGCAAGCTTGGCCAGACGTTCCTGTAGTTTTTCACGATCATAATCGGAAGTAGTTGTTTCGATTTGTGATTTGATTTGATTAACCCTTGCTTTAATATCTGATGGCTTACCAGATCCATTCACAATAGTCGTATTATCTTTGTCGACCGTAATGGTTTCAGCCGTTCCCAGCATGGTCAAATCTGCATTCTCAAGAGAGAAGCCGCGTTCTTCAGAGATAACGGTTCCACCGGTCAGGATGGCAATATCCTCCAGCATCGCTTTTCTCCGATCACCGAATCCGGGAGCTTTAACCGCTGCAATTTTCAATCCGCCACGTAATTTGTTCACAACCAGGGTTGCCAATGCCTGTCCTTCAACATCCTCGGCAATTATAAGTAAAGGCCGTCCCGATTGAGCAACCGGCTCGAGAATAGGAAGAATTTCTTGTAAGTTAGAGATTTTCTTATCGAATAATAATATATAAGGATTCTCTAAATCGGCGATCATTTTGTCGGCATCTGTCACGAAATAAGGAGACAAATAACCTCGATCGAATTGCATACCTTCAACAACATCCACATAAGTGTCGGTTCCCTTTGCTTCCTCTACTGTAATGACTCCTTCCTTACCTACTTTTGTAAAAGCCTGGGCAATCAATTCGCCAATAGTTTCGTCGTTATTTGACGATATAGTTGCAACCTGTTTGATTTTTTCGGTAGAGCTACCAACTTTCTGAGCTTGTTTTTCAAGATCTTTATTTATCGCTTCAACGGCCTTATCAATACCGCGTTTAAGATCCATTGGGTTTGCTCCTGCCGCAACGTTTTTCAGTCCTTCTTTCACGATGGCCTGAGCGAGTACTGTCGCTGTTGTGGTTCCGTCACCGGCGAGGTCGTTGGTTTTAGAAGCGACCTCTTTAACCATCTGTGCACCCATGTTCTCAAGTTCATCTTCAAGTTCGACTTCCTTCGCTACGGTAACACCATCTTTCGTGACCTGTGGTGGACCAAATGATTTACTAATGATTACGTTACGACCCTTTGGACCGAGTGTAACCTTTACCGCATTTGCTAATGCGTCGACCCCGCGTTTAATACCGTCGCGGGCTTCGGTTTCAAATTTTATATCTTTTGCCATAATATTTAGTTATTGATTAGATAATAGCGAGAATATCACTTTCCCGCATGATGAGATAATCTTTAGCGCCTAATTTAAGCTCAGTCCCAGAGTATTTTCCGTAAAGAACTGTTTCGCCTTTTTTAACTGTCATGGGTTCATCGGGTTTACCTGGCCCAACAGCGATCACTTTTCCTTTCTGTGGTTTTTCCTTGGCAGTATCGGGAATAATTATCCCTGACGCTGTGGTCGTCTCTGCTTCCATCGGTTCAATTAGAACACGATCGGCTAATGGTTTTATATTCACTCCCATATTTTTTAAAATGTTAAATAGTTAATTTATTGTTGCTGCCCTTAATTCAGAAATTATGCCATTAACGGAACACTGACAAAATTTCATTTAAAAAAAATGCCAACTGCTGGAGTTGGCATTCTATATTGGGTTATTTCATTCTTATTGTGCAGAATCGTTGGCCGGAGTGTTCAATTCCGCTGGCTCATCCAATGCATCGGTTTCAGGCAAAGGTTGAGTCGTCGTTGAATTTTCGTCCAGGGCTTTTGATTCTGTATTGCCTCCGGCTCCCGGAATAGCGACATTTGATAATAAAATCAAAATTATAAGCAAGGTCGCTAAGGTCCATGTACTCTTATCAAGAAAGTCTGTCGTTTTTTTAACACCGCCTAATTGCTGGGTGCCACCTCCGCCAAATGAAGAGGACAATCCTCCACCCTTGGGGTTTTGAACCATAATGACCACCACCAATAAAAAGGCAACAATCACGATTAAAATTAAGAATATTGAAAACGTACTCATGAGTTCGGTTTATTATTTTCTAGTTCTTCTATTGCTTGAATTTGGTCTGCAAAGAAACCACTTTTTTCCGGATATTTCAAACTTAAAACCCTATAGGCTTGTTTGGCCTTTTCGTAGTTTTTTTGTTCCAGATAGATTCGCGCCAGGGTTTCTGTCATCAGGGAGTCTGGTTGCGACATTTGGGCCTTTGCCAGGTCAGCTTGCTGAATGTCTGATCGCAGAGCTGGCATGACAGGATTGGTCTCGATAAATTTATCAATTGTTTTCTCCTGCGTGATTCGTCGTTTCGTTTTAAGATCGTCTTGAACATCCCTCTGGTCTTCATCCTCTCGAATGATTGGCTTAAAACTTGTTATTTTGAGCCACTCTGAAAAAGAATGCAATTCAGATTTATCGAATTCGAGCGGCATCCCAATTCTCAGCCGTTCTTCCGCCTTCTCGGTTTCGACTCCTTGTACCGATACAGACTCATCACTTCGGATCTCTTCAGAAGCCATACTTATAGATGATTTCTCTTCGATATTCTCAAAAGACCGGTCATGGCTTCCAGCCGGAAGGTCTGATGACAACTCCTCAAAATCTTGCAATTCAATCTCCTTGAGGTGTTCGAGGTTGTACTTGATCAGATCGGAAATCTCGTTTTGTGCGAACTCTTCCGAAGTAATAAAATCAAACAGAACACTGCGATCGGTCGTATATGCCGCTGCGGTTTTTAGTTCCTGGTTGTAGAGAAAGCTATCATTGATCTTGAGGCCCTTCAGGTATAATGCTCTTGCGGGTTGAAAATATGGAAATTCTTCAAGTATCGATTTAAAGTCATTAACCTGCTCACGATTAATGGTATCAGGATGTTCAAGTAAATATGTGAATTCGGAAGTTCTCATTTACCATTTAGCCAGTGATGCATTAAAAATATCTTGTGTTAGGCGTTCAAATATCTCCTCAACGGCAACGTCTTTTTGAGCGCCGATAAGCTGGGAACTTCCCTCATAATCGAAAAAGAATGAAAAACGTTGTTCAAAATCATTCTCATCGTTGTTACGATCGAAAAAACGAACGCGTACGGCAATTGTTAAGCGGTTTTGGGCAGCTGTGTTAGATGCCGTGGCAGTCATTGGTGAAATTCTGTATTCAATTATTTCACCTTCATATGTGAGATCACCTCCAGACTGGACCAGATCGAGATTGGTTTGATTCAGGATAAGATCTTGTAAGTTTTGTGTGAATTGCAAGTCTAAACCAGGCTCGACAAGCGGGGCATTATTCTGAAAGAAGTTAACCTGGAAGGTTTGTGTACCTTCTGGTATAGACGCTCCTGTAAAAGAGTAGGGTCCGCAACCAATCAGCATAAGTCCTGAAAATATGATCAATAGTCGAATTGGTACTCGCATCTAATAAGTATTTGGACGTTTCATGGTTATAAACGCGTAAATATAGCCCGCATTGTCGGCTACATCAAAATCGATATTGATGACGCGATATCCCTGATAATGTTTTTCGTTAACGAGTGCCTCGGCTTCAGCTCGAATTTTTTCAGAGCTGTTTCTCCCGAAAGACTTGCGAATCATAAAAATTTCTACGGCTTTCATAAAGCTAATAATTAATTAGAGATCATATTGCTTGATCTTTCGATATAGAGTTCTTTCACTAATGCCTAATTCTGCAGCTGCCAATTTGCGCTTTCCTTTATGACGCTCCAAAGATTTTTTAATCAGTTCCAGCTCTTTATCATGAAGTGAAAGGGTTTCTTCTTCCTCGACTTCTTCGGCATAATCATAACGGTCTTTTGTCGTGGGAATAACACTGCGTTCAGTTTCAGTTGGCTGGGGAACCGGTAAAACCTCCATTTCAGGTTCCTTGGAATCCGCTTCACCATAAATCTTTTCGATAAGCCCCTGATTTTTTTGCTGAACATCCTGAGCATTACCGCTCTGCATGAGTTCCATGGTTAATTTTTTCAGATCGTTGAGATCATTCTTCATGTCGAAAAGAACTTTATAAAGAATCTCACGCTCGTTGCTGAAATCGCCATCTTTTTTTGTTTTCTCAATGACAGCGGGCAAATTTGATCCGACATCAGGTAAATAGGCAGACAGAGTTGCTGCCGTTATGGTTCTGTTTTTCTCAAGTACAGAGATCTGTTCGGCTACGTTTCGCAGCTGACGGATATTTCCGCTCCACCGGTAATTGAGCAAAACGTTTAAAGCATCATCAGCCAGACGAATAGTTGGCATTTTATACTTTAGGGCAAAATCACTGGCAAATTTCCGAAAGAGCAAATGTATGTCGTCCAGGCGTTCTCTTAAGGCCGGTAAATGCACGTCAACTGTGCTTAATCTATAATAAAGATCCTCTCGAAATCGCTCCTTATTAATGGCTTCAAACATGTTTTGATTGGTTGCGGCCACAATCCTTACATCGGTTTTTTGAACCTTGCTTGATCCTACCTTAATGAATTCGCCATTCTCAAGAACACGCAATAATCTGACCTGGGTGGTCAAAGGAAGTTCACCCACCTCATCGAGGAATATAGTTCCGCCATCGGCCACTTCAAAATAACCTGAACGGGTTTGGGTTGCTCCGGTAAATGCACCTTTTTCATGACCGAATAGCTCACTGTCAATCGTACCCTCTGGTATAGCGCCACAGTTAACCGCTATATACTTACCGTGTTTGCGATGAGACAGTTGGTGAATGATCTTCGGTATGGATTCTTTACCAACACCGCTTTCTCCTGTCACTAAAACCGATATGTCGGTGGCGGCCACCTGGATGGCTTTTTCGATGGCCCGGTTCAATCCGGGATCATTACCTATAATCCCAAAACGTTGTTTTATGGCTTGAACAGATTCCATAGGTTAATTATTTTTTGAGTAGCTGACAGCCTCACCAATCAAGGTAGCAGAGGTACAGTCGGTGATTTTTACATCCACAAATTCCCCAACCTTATAATGTTCCTTCGGGAAAACGACAACTGTGTTCTGGCTGTTTCTTCCAGACCAGTGTTCGTTTGATTTTTTTGATGGTTTTTCGATCAATACTTCTTCAATTTTACCGAGATGTTGCCGCGTTCTGTAAAGGCCGTGCTTTTGTTGTAATTGTATGATTTCATTCAAGCGACGTTTTTTGATATCTTCAGGCACGTCATCATTTAATTTTCGTTCGGCAAGGGTTCCGGGGCGCTCGGAATAAGCAAACATAAATCCGAAATCATATTTAACATACTCCATTAGGCTCAACGTGTCTTTATGATCGTCTTCTGTCTCGGTTGGAAAGCCGGCTATCATGTCCTGACTTATAGAACAATCTGGCATGATTTCACGGATATTATTGATAAGATTGAAATATTCCTCACGAGTGTGCTGCCTGTTCATGGCCCTCAGAATTTTGTCGCTTCCACTTTGAACCGGTAGATGGATATACTTGCAAATGTTTGAGTATTTTGCCATAGTCTCAATCACATCAAGTGTCATGTCCTGGGGATTTGACGTTGAAAACCGGAACCTCATTTTAGGCTGGGACTTGGCGCATAATTCCAAAAGGCCGGCAAAATTAACAGCGGTTGCTTTTTGAATTTCAGAAGCCTTTTCGAAATCTTTTTTAAGTCCGCCACCATACCACAAATAACTATCAACATTCTGACCGAGCAGGGTTACTTCCTTAAATCCTTTTTCCCATAAATCCTGAATTTCACTAAGTATGCTCTGAGGATCCCGGCTGCGTTCTCTACCTCTTGTGAAGGGTACGACGCAAAAGGTACACATGTTGTCACATCCGCGAGTTATTGATACAAATGCTGTTACACCATTACTATTAAGTCGAACCGGAGCGATGTCTCCATAGGTTTCTTCCTTCGATAAAATGACATTCACCGCATTACGGCCCTCATCGACCTCCGCAATCAAATTGGGTAAATCCTTGTAGGCATCAGGCCCGACCACCAAATCGATCATTTTCTCCTCTTCCAGGAATTTGCTCTTCAAACGTTCAGCCATACAACCAAGAACACCGATTTTCATCCCGGGATTAATCCGTTTAATCGCATTGTATTTCTCAAGGCGTTTCCGTACTGTTTGCTCTGCTTTTTCCCTTATAGAACAGGTATTCACAAGCACGAGATCGGCATCTTCAATATTGTTGGTGGTATTAAAACCAGCCTCTGAGAGAATGGAAGCCACGATTTCACTGTCGCTGAAATTCATTTGGCATCCGTAGCTTTCTATATAAAGTTTGCGGGAATTTGTCTTTTTATCATCCAGGATAAGAGATTCGCCTTGCTTATTTTCGTCAATAATTTTCTCCATGTTCTGTCATGAAATCCTTTAGAGTCAATTTTCATGCCTGTACTATTTAGGCAGCTGCAAAGATACGATTTATTTGCAGTTTTATGACAAAGTGTCATATTATTATAATCATCTTTGAATGCTGCTTTAATTGGCTTATCTTTGAGTATTCAAGACTTCCGGCCAAATGAAAACATTATCTCAGCTGTATGACAGAATCAATAGAGCTTCACCACTTGATTTTGGAATAATCTTTAGTCAATCCATCGATCTTTTTAAAAAATCATGGCTACAGGGTTTCATTTTACAGTTATTCATATTTGCCTTAGCCTTGCCATTTCTAATTATTTTTTACATTCCCTTTATCGGTTTAATAATCTCTGAGTCCCAGAACGGTTATGTTGATTCTCATGTTTATGAAGAATTTCTGGCGGGGTTTTCAATTCTGTATATTTCATTTTTCCTGATCGGGATAATGGTAATGAGTTCAGTGTCACTATGCCTTTATGCCGCCTTTTATCGCATACTCTTTAAATTTGACCATGACCAGGAAGTGGTGACCAATGATTTCTTCATTTTTTTAAAAGGGAAATACTTATCCAAAGCCTTTATTCTTGTCCTTATTACCGCCTTGGTTTATGGCGTAGTAACCCTTTTGGTTGTGCCTACTTTTTTTGTGAGCATATTAGGGATATTCTACCTTATCGTGCCTTTTACATTTCTTGCGCCCGTAATGGGATTCAATCCGGACCTATCGGTTGGCGATATTGTAAGTACCAGTTTTAAATTAGGAAATAAGAAGTGGTTTTTAGCTTTCGGCTTGATAATGGTATCTGCCCTTCTGGCTTCAACCGTCGGTTTTCTTCTATGTGGTATAGGATCACTATTTACAGCCGCCTTTAACTATCATCCGGTGTATTTTATTTATAAGGACGTCATCGGGTTTGATGACGAAAATGACTCGATCGAATCGATAGGGGAAGTGGATATGAACGGCTAAAAATCAGTCAACACATTTTGTTTTTTATATCTAAAAAGTGGTGAAAACGACCACTATTAAATCTTCCCTGAAAATGGAAATGAAAAAAAACTTCTACATTTGTACCTCTTTAAAAAGTACAGATGGCAAAGAATTTAGTGATCGTTGAGTCGCCTGCAAAGGCAAGGACAATCGAGAAATTTCTAGGAAAAGACTTTAAGGTTGAGTCAAGCTTCGGACATATCGCCGATCTACCTTCAAAGGAATTAGGTGTAGACGTAGACGGGGATTTTAAACCAAAATATAAGGTATCAAACGATAAAAAGGCTGTAGTAAAAAAGCTGAAGGAATTGGCAAAAAAGGCAGATACCGTCTGGCTGGCCAGTGATGAGGATCGGGAAGGTGAAGCTATTGCATGGCATTTGGCCGAAACCTTGAAACTTGATAAATCCAAAATAAGACGAATAGTCTTTCATGAGATTACCAAATCGGCTATAAAAAAAGCCATTGAAAATCCGAGAGGGATCGACTATAACCTGGTTGATGCCCAGCAGGCAAGACGCGTGCTCGATCGGATCGTAGGGTATGAATTGAGTCCGGTTTTATGGCGAAAGATTAAAAGCGGATTATCTGCAGGTCGTGTTCAGTCGGTGTCGGTAAGATTGATCGTTGAACGCGAGCGGGACATCGAGAAATTTAAAGCTGTCGCAACCTACCGTGTCGATGCAGAGTTCAGGACAGAAAACGGGCAGACCTTTAAAGCCCGTCTGCCTCAAAACTTTAATTCACGAGAAGAAGCGGAGTCATTCCTTCAAAAAAATATTGGAGCTGAATATGTGGTTTCAGGCTTGGATAAGAAACCGGCTTCAAAATCTCCTGCAGCGCCTTTCACAACATCAACCCTCCAACAGGAAGCTTCAAGAAAATTATATTTCTCTGTGAGCAAAACAATGGCAATGGCGCAACGGTTGTACGAATCAGGATTGATTACATATATGCGAACAGATAGTACCAACCTGTCTGGCGAGGCCAGGAAAGCTGCCGAAGCAGAAATAAATAATCGATTCGGAGACAAGTACAGTGCACCTAGAAATTATAAAAGTAAAGCCAAGGGCGCCCAGGAGGCACATGAGGCCATACGGCCAACCGACTTCTCAAAACAGCAGATCAGTGCCGAAGCAGATCAAGTCAGGCTTTACGAACTCATCTGGAAACGGACTATTGCCTCCCAAATGAGCGCTGCCAAATTAGAACGTACTAACGTGCAGATAAGCTCTTCAAAAGTGAGCGAAAGTTTTACAGCTAATGGAGAAATGATCCTTTTCGATGGGTTTTTAAAGGTTTATCTTGAAGGAACAGATGACGAGGACTTCGAACAGCAAGGCATGCTTCCCGCTCTTAAAGTCGATCAAAATTTGTTTTCAAATTATATTACGGCAACCGAACGGTATACTCGTCCGCCATATAGATATACTGAAGCATCTTTGGTTAAAAAATTAGAAGAACTCGGCATCGGGCGTCCCTCAACATATGCACCGACAATATCGACTATTCAAAACAGAGGTTATGTAGAGAAAGGAACGGTAGAGGGTACTATAAGAGATTATACACAACTCACACTAGAGTCTGATAAGATAATCTCAAAGACATTGAACGAAAAAGTGGGATCTGATAAAGGAAAGCTGGTGCCAACCGATATTGGTTTCATTGTGACCGATTTCCTGGTCAATCATTTTGAGTCGATCCTTGATTACAATTTTACCGCTAAAGTCGAGGAGGATTTTGATGAGATTGCCGAGGGTAAGGAGAATTGGACCGAAATGATGCGGTCTTTTTATAAGGACTTTCACCCACAGGTAGAACATGTTCAGGAAAACGCTGAAAGAGAATCAGGTGAGCGTGTACTCGGAACCGACCCTGAGACAGGCAGACAAGTCAGTGTTAAATTAGGTAAATTCGGACCAATGGTTCAGATCGGAACCGTGGAGGATGAAGAAAAACCCCTATTTGCAAGTTTAACACCAGATCAGCAGTTAAATGCCATCACCTATGAAGAAGCTATGGATCTTTTCAAATTGCCACGGCAGCTGGGTGATTATGAGGGCAGTCCTGTTGAGGTAAATAATGGTCGGTACGGACCATATGTTCGACATGGTAAAACCTTTATTTCAATTCCTGGTGGGATGAATCCCATGAGTCTAGATCTTGATCAGGCCATTGAGTTGATCATCGAAAAACAAAAAGCCGACGCACCGATTTATACCTATAAAGAATTACCCGTTGTAAAAGGAAAAGGGCGATTCGGACCATTTATAAAATGGAATAATATGTTTATAAATGTGAATAAGAAATACGATTGGGATAATTTAACCGGAGCTGAAATTGAAGAGCTTATCGAGACCAAGCTTCAAAAGGATCGGGATAAACTTATTCATAATTGGGAAGAAGAGAACATAAGAGTGGAGAAAGCCAGATGGGGTCGACACCATATTATTAAGGGAAAGCAAAAGATAGAGCTTGATAAAAGTGTTGATGTAACCGATATGACTCTTGATCAAGCGAAAGAACTTCTTAAAAAGCACGCCCCTAAAAAACGAACTGCCAAAAGAAAATCCACCACCAAAAAGAATTAAATAATGAATTTCAGTTTCCTCTCAGCTGTTGAAGATAGAGTCGTCGCTCATAACGAATTATTATCTGCACAGGCCCTGGGGAGGCAGATAAAAGTGCATTCTTCTCAATTTGGGGTGCCCGATCTTGACGAGGTTAAAATCGCTCTCATCGGTGTGCCTGAAAACAGGAATGATGTTGATTATATAGGTGAAGACCTCAGCTTTGAGGGTATCCGGACGGCACTCTATGGGCTGTTTCCGGGGAATTGGGCTTCTTTAATCGCCGATCTTGGCAATATTCAGGCTGGTGAAACGGTTGAAGACACCTATTTCGCACTTCGCTCAGTTATCCATGACCTGCTAAAGAGGAATATTATTCCAATTGTACTTGGAGGAAGTCAGGATTTGACCTATCCGGTATATCGGGCTTATGACGACCTGATTCCAATGATTAATATTGTTAATGTAGATAGTAATTTTGACCTTGGTGATTCATCAAAACCGATTACCAATAAAAGTTTTCTTGGTAAAATTATTATGGAGAAACCTTACAATCTCTTCAATTATGCTACCCTGGGATATCAAACCTATTTTAATGCTCAGGATGAAATCGATCTCATGGAAAAACTCTATTTCGAGGCATACCGCCTGGGCGATGTTAGTGGGAATATTAAACATGTTGAACCCGTGTTGCGCGATGCCAACATAATGAGTTTGGATCTTCGGAGTGTCCGCTCTGCCGAACTCAGCCTAAGACAACGCTTCTCTCCAAATGGTTTCGATGGCAAGGAAATATGCGCCATATCACGATATGCCGGGATAAGCAATAAAGTTTCCAGTTTTGGAATATTCGAATATAAACCTTCGAAGGACGATGATATGACCGCTATTTTAATCGCTCAGATAATATGGTACTTTATTGAAGGCGTCAATTGCAGAATTATGGATGAAGACTTCGATGATGATCGCCATTATCAAAAATTCACCGTACTCGCTGATGAGAGCGAATTGAAATTTCTCAAAAGCAATAAGACAGGCCGCTGGTGGATTGAAATCCCTTTTTTACCTAATGTTAATAATAAATTAAAGCGCCACACGTTATTACCATGCATGCACGAGGATTATGTGGATGCAACTAACGGAATAATACCGGAAAGATGGTATAAGGCGTTTAAGAAAAACAGTCTTTAAAGGCTCTCGATTAACCGCAAAAACATCGACGAAATGCATTTTTTTAGGATAAAATGCAATTTTTTCGTTTAAAAAGTTGTTTTTTTGGAAAATAAGAAATATGTTTGGAGCCTCGTAAATGACAAATCACATTAATTAACCTCGAGTTTATGTATATGAAGAAGTTTGTTTTATTAACCGCAGTTTTAGCTTTGCTTGCCAGTTGTGGCTCGGGTGACCGGGGTCAATTGGTCGGTGTCAAAGGAAAAAAATGGCATCCGGAAGAGCCATATGGAATGTCTCTTGTCCCCGGAGGAGCTTATATAATGGGTAAGTCGGATGATGATCTGGCCGGTGTGCAAAACGCACCAACTAAGACCGTAACGGTCCGAGCCTTTTATATGGATGAAACAGAAATCACTAACAGCGAATACCGTCAGTTCGTAAATTGGGTTCGCGATTCTACTATCCGGACTAAATTAGCGATTTTAGCTGATGAATATGGTCTAACACCTGGTGATGGTGGATCTGGTGAGTTCGCATTTAAAGATGCCGATACGGCAAATTTAAGTGTATATGAAAAGTACATGCTCGATAACTATAGTGGTATGGGGCCAACAGGATATGAAGGTCGAAAACTGAATCAAGATGTAGATCTGATATTCGATACCGATGATTACCCCGATGAATACTACGCAGAAATCATGGATACGATGTACTTGCCGATCGAGGAGTCGTATAACGGTCAGCGAACCTGGGATGTTTCAAAATTCAAATTTCAGTATAAATACATGGATGTTGAAACAGCCGCGAAGTATAAGGAACTTAGCCGTAGTGATGTAATTATCACAGAAGAGGTTGAGGTTTATCCAGACACGACCGTTTGGATCAGGGATTTCTCCTATTCATACAATGAACCGATGCATAATGATTACTTCTGGCACGATGCTTATGGTGATTATCCGGTGGTTGGTATATCGTGGCAACAAGCCAAGGCATTCTGCCAATGGCGAACCTTATATCATAATTCGTATCAGAAATCAAGAGATCGTCAGTTTGTGAACTCATACCGACTGCCTTCAGAAGCAGAATGGGAGTATGCCGCACGCGGTGGTCTTCAAGGTGCAACTTTCCCATGGGGAGGTCCTTATGCAAAAAATGACCGTGGATGTTTTATGGCAAACTTTAAACCTTTACGTGGTGATTATGCTGCCGATCAGGCACTTTACACCGTTGAGGCTGACGCTTATGAGCCGAACGACTATAACCTATATAATATGGCCGGTAACGTATCGGAATGGGTGCACTCATCTTACGACCCCAATTCATATGAATATTCAGCAACCTTTAATCCGAGTGTAAATGACGAAGAAAACGAGCGTAAAGTTGTTCGTGGTGGCTCATGGAAAGATGTTGCTTATTTCTTGCAGGTTAGCTCAAGAGATTATGAGTACGCCGATTCAGCAAGAAGTTATATCGGGTTTAGAACCGTTCAGGATTACATGGGAACTGATATTACGGCTAATGCCGGAGGACCTGGTTTTAACACCAAGACCCGAAAAAGAAATCGAAATTAACAGAAAACTGAATATACAATTTAACTTAACTTAAAACAATTATTATGGCACAATCAAGAGCAGAAAAGAAGTTCATGAATATGGCTTATGGACTTGGAGCATCAATTGTGATTATTGGTGCGCTATTTAAAATTATCCATTTCGAATTAGGACCATTAACCGGAAACGTAATGTTGACGATAGGTCTGGTGACCGAAGCGATTATCTTCGCGATATCAGCCTTCGAATCGGTTGACGACGATTTAGATTGGTCGTTGGTTTATCCTGAATTAGCGGGTGGAAAGAAAAAAGGTAAAGAAGATTCACCAAAAGATGCTGAAGGTCTTTTATCTAAGAAATTAGATGATTTATTAAAAGACGCCAAGATCGATGGTGAACTAATGGCTAGCTTAGGTGATAGCATCAAAAATTTCGAAGGTGCAGCCAAAAGCCTCAATCCTACTGTAGATTCAATCGCTGCTACCAAGAAATATGGTGAAGAACTATCTCTTGCAGCAGCTCAAATGGAGTCGCTAAACAGCTTGTATAAAGTTCAATTAGATAGCGTTAACCGTCAGGCCACGATCAATGAAGAGGCCATCGAAAACGCATCGAAACTTAAAGAGCAAATGCAGTCGTTGGCATCTAACCTATCTTCACTTAACGGTGTTTATGGTGGTATGCTTTCAGCTATGAATCGAAACTAATTGAGTTCTATTCAATCCATTTTAACTAACGAAAAACTTAATTAGTCATGGCACAAGGAAAACTATCTCCTCGGCAGAAAATGATCAACCTGATGTATTTGATTTTCATTGCGATGCTTGCATTGAATATGTCAAAAGAGGTCCTATCTGCTTTTGGATTAATGAATGCTAAACTCACGGAATCTAATGAAGCGGCAACTGTTCGTAACTCTGATTTCATGCAAGGTTTAGCCGAAAAGGTTGAAGAACAACCTGCTAAATATAGACCTTTAAAAGCGCAAGCCGATAACATTTCACAATTGGCAACCGATTTTAACTCATATTTAGCCGACCTCAAAGGGCGAATGACGGCCTCTGTTGATGATCCCGAAGATTATGAGATCATGGACAAGTCGAATTTCCTCGATGAAATATTTTTTATTGGTGATAAACTCAAACCGGAAGGCCAGCAATACTTAGATGAAATTGCTAAATTCCGTGATGGCGTTGCAGACGTCTTGAAAGACAACCCAGATCTACAAGATATTATTAAAGATGTTCAGAAAAAGTTTTCAACAGCTGATGTCACCAACAGAGATGGAAATATATTATCATGGTTAAATTATCATTACAAAGGATTTCCTTTAGTAGCGTCTTTAACCAAAATGACACAATTACAGGCAGATATTAAAACTACAGAATCAGAAGTCTTGTCTTCTATGTTAGCTGGAAAGTTAAAAATAGAAGCTTCACTTACCAATTTTGATGCGATTGTTGTTCCTGATAAAACGGCTTTCTTTAGTGGTGAAAACTTTAAAGGGCGTATTATCCTCGGAAAGAACGATAAAACACTAACAGCTGATAAAGTAATTATCAATGGCAAGGAAGTACCTGCTGAAGCTATGCAGGCCGGTCAAACGCTTTTAGATTTTCCTGCAGGATCTGTAGGAGAGCGTGAAATTGTTGGAGAGTTCCAGTTTAAAGAAGGTGATTCTACAATTGTAATTCCTGTTAAAAGCACTTATGCTGTTGTACCTAAGCCAAATTCGGCAACAATTTCTGCTGATAAGATGAACGTGGTTTACCGTGGTGTTGACAACCCGATGACCATCTCGTTTGCTGGCGTGTCTGATAACAACGTATCTGCAAGAGCACCAGGTTTGAGAAAAGCCGGAGGTGTTGGCAAATACATGATGAATGTTACTACGGTTCAAGGTCGTGAAGTTACGATCAATGTTGGCGGAACATTGCCTGACGGATCGCGAGTAAGCGATGCTGCAAAATTCAGAATCAAAGATATTCCAAAACCAACCGGTACGGTTCGTGGTGAAGACGGTGCGATTAAAATGCAACGTAATAGCCTTGAGATCTCAACCATTGGTGCTAAACTCGATGATTTTGATTTCGATCTTAAGTTGAATGTATCCGGATTTAAATTTAAAGTTCCGGGACAGCCAACAATAAATAATAGCGGTAGCAAATTGAATAGCCGTTCAAAAGCTGCCTTAAGGAAGGCCAAGCGAGGCGCGGCAGTTCAGGTTTTTGATATCCAGGCTAAGATCGCTGGTAATTCAAGTTACAGGCTGAAAAAAGTTTCACCTGTTATCATTGAGCTTACAAATTAATTTGATGGTTATTTAACTGTCCCAAACTCGTAAAGTAAAAGGAAGATGAATTTTAAACATATTATAATAGTCGTTATCTGCGCCTTCATGGTCAATACAACTTTTGGTCAGGCTAATATTCTGAATGCCAAAAGCCCGGAAGAGATCGGTATAAAAACCGATGCACAGAAACTATTGGATAATGATAAGCCTCTAGAATATGGTTATGTCGATGACAGGGATATTTTATATTCCCGAATGACATGGGAGAAAGTCGTTCTTGATGAACGTGTAAACTTTCCGATGTATTATCCAATCGACACCAATAATATTGGTAAAAACAGACGATCTTTATTCGATGTCTTGATGAATTCGGTAAAATCCGGGGATATCGCTAATATTTACGATGATTCCTACTTTACGGCAAAGCGGACATTAAAAGATATCGAAGCTGCACTGGTTCGAGTCGATACCACCGAATTGGGTATTGAACAATTAAATGCTGGTGAAGAATTGTCGGGAGAATATATTGACCGACGTGATATCACCGCAGCCGACATCGTTGAATACCACATCAAAGGCCTTTGGTATTTTGATAAACGACATGGTGAGTTGAAGTATAGATTATTGGGCATTGCTCCTGTTGCACCCGATGTGAATTTCATCGATAGCGATAACGTTGATTTAGTGCCATTATTCTGGGTATTTTTCCCGGACGCAAGAGAGGTGCTTCATGAAGCAAAAGCCTTCAATAATGAAAATAGCGCTGTGCCAATAACTTTTGACCACCTGTTGAATTCAAGACGCTTTAATGGATATATTTTCAGAGAAGAAAATGTCCAGGGAGATAGAACCATTATGGAATATATCTCCGATAATGCCTTGATGCAATTGTTGGAATCGAATCGAGTCAAAGAGAAAGTTCGCGACTTCGAACAAGATATGTGGAGTTACTAATTTAGTTTCACTGCAAAAAAACGCTCACTGATAAAGTGAGCGTTTTTTTTTGCCCGCTCTTATACTGAAATAGTATCTTCGCATGGCCATGCATTATGACTATATTATTGTGGGATGCGGCCTCGCCGGAATAGCATTTGCCGAAAAACTGCGGCAATCAAACAAATCGTTTGTCCTTTTTGATGATTGTTCACAGCAGGCGTCTATGGTGGCCGGAGGACTTTATAATCCCGTAATGCTTAAGCGATTCACTTTGGCATGGAAAGCTGATATACAAACAGAAATTGCCCAGCCCTATTATCATGAATTAGAATCAAGACTCGGCGTTAAATTCGATTATAAAATGCCGGTTAGACGTCTTCTTCGTTCAAGTGAAGAACAAAACAATTGGTTTCAGGCTACAGACGATCCGGTCTTAAAGCACTATATGTCCGATGAATTAATTCAATACGACGAAAGCGCATTTGATTGCAATCACGGCCTGGGCGAGGTGTATCATTCTGGACGGATTGATACGCTCAAACTGATAAATACATTCCGAAAAGCATTGAGAGCAGAAGGGAGATTAATTGACAAATCGTTCAAATATGAAAAGATCGAGATCGCTGGTGCCAATATTAAATATATGGAGATCAGTTGCCATCGCGTCGTGTTCTGTGATGGATTTGGACTAAAACGCAATCCCTACTTTAAATCGTTGCCATTAAACGGAACCAAAGGCGAACTCCTCAAGATTCAATGCCCTGATCTAAAAATCGATTATATTCTGAAGTCAAGTGTTTTTTTAATTCCCCTGGAAGGGGATCTTTATTTGGCCGGATCAACATATAACCGTTACGATAAAACCAATGTACCATCAGAAAAAGGACGCGATGAACTCTGTCGACGTTTGAATAAGCTTCTTAATTGCGATTATACAATTGTTGATCACCTTGCAGGTGTTCGGCCAACGGTAAGCGATCGGAGACCAATATTAGGCACTCATAACAAATACAAAGGCTTGTGCGTTTTAAACGGCCTGGGAAGCCGTGGAGTGCTTATTGCTCCTTTTGCAGCAGGGATTCTATTTGATCACCTCGAAAACGAAACTCCATTGCCTGAAGAAATTGATATAAGTCGGTTTTCTTAAGATTTCGATTTTACCAGCGAGCGATCGTAATTCATAAAGAAATTTATCCAGATATTTCTCGAGAGTCTTAAAATTATGGGTAGGCAAATGATCAGCGTCAAGATAATCGAGGCGAATGCGATATTCCTCCCGCTGTCAAATATCCCATAGGAAACGGAAAAGGCCATAAAAGCGAAGATAATACCCACCGCATAGCTCACATACATCGATCCGTAGAAGAATGAAGGTTCCATTTTATATTTGGTGTTACAATGTGAACATCGTTCATGCATTTTAAGGGTTTCACTCAGAACAAAGGCATTCTTATTAACATACATGCTTTCCTGATGACATTTCGGACAACTGCCTGTGAATATGCTATAGAGTTTATTTCCTTTTTTAAACATCTTTAATTATACTATTTTTGTTCAGATCGAAGGGCAAATTTAGGAGTTTCTCATGAGGTTCTGCGTAACAAAAATCACAAATGCTTAATATTCATAAGTTGTCGATTTCATTTCAGGGAGAATTCCTTTTTCAGGAAGTGACCTTCAGGTTGAAGCCAGGCGATAAGGTTGGACTCATCGGTAAAAACGGCGCCGGGAAATCAACGTTACTAAAGATTATAGCTTCCGAAATTGAATATGATAGCGGACAGATTGTGATGGAAAAAGCCCTGAAGATCGGGTTGCTTAAACAAGATTTCGATTTCTCCCATGGGAATACGATTCTGGAAGAGACATATAAGGCATTCGATGAATTAATCAACCTTGAAATCGAACTGGAACAGATTGGTAAACAGTTAGCTGAGCGTACCGACTATGAATCGGTAAACTATAAAGAACTCATGATCTCACTGAACGAAAAACAGCACGAGTATGAGATTCATGGTGGCTACAATTATAAAGGTGATACTGAAAAAATCCTGATTGGTCTGGGATTTAAACGCGAACAATTCGATCAGCAAACCGATACCCTTTCCGGTGGCTGGCGCATGCGAATCGAACTCGCCAAACTGTTGCTGCAACAAAACGACATTTTACTGCTAGATGAACCGACCAATCATCTCGATATCGAATCGATTATTTGGTTGGAGCAATTTCTCAAATCCTACCCGGGTGCTGTGGTGATTGTATCCCATGATAAAATGTTCCTTGATAACATAACCAATCGTACAATTGAGATAGTTCGTGGTCGGATATACGACTATAACAAACCCTACAGCCAGTATATGCTGCTGAGAGAAGAGTTGCGTGAACAGCAGCTGGCAACTCAGAAAAACCAGCAAAAACAAATTGAACATACCGAGAAGCTCATCGAAAAATTCAGGGCAAAAGCCACTAAAGCGGCTATGGCTCAGTCACTCATAAAGAAACTGGATAAGATGGAACGCATCGAAGTTGACGAGGTGGATTCGAGAGTTATGAATGTTTCATTTCCACTTTCTCAAAGGCCTGGTAAAGTGGTGCTTGAATTGGAAGATGTTTCAAAAAACTACGGTGATCTTCAAGTCTTAAACCATGTCGATCTAATGGTAGAGAGAGGATCTAAAATCGCCTTTGTTGGTCAGAATGGCCAGGGGAAAACCACGCTCGCCAAGATCATGGTGGGTGAAATAGCCTGTAAGGGTCATGTTAAACAAGGGCATAATGTTCAAATTGGGTTTTTTGCTCAGGATCAGGCGGAATACCTCGATCCTTCAAAAACAGTACTTGATACAATGATCGATGCTGCCAATGAGACCAATCGTCATAAAGTAAGGGATATATTGGGTGCATTTTTGTTTCAGGGAGATGAAGTTGAAAAGTATACGCGTGTACTTTCAGGGGGAGAACGAAATCGCCTGGCGCTTGCCAAGATGTTGCTTCAGCCATTAAATGTGATAATAATGGATGAGCCGACCAATCACCTTGATATGCAGTCAAAAGAGGTTCTTAAGCAGGCATTAAAACGGTTCGAAGGCACATTGATACTGGTATCGCATGACCGTGAATTTCTTCAGGATTTGGCAAAGAAGGTGTATGAGTTTAAGGATCGGAAGATTAAGGAGTATCTGGGCGATATCGATTATTATCTGGAACAACGAAACCTTAACAATCTGAGAGAAGCAGAATTGCGTAGCAAAACGGTTTCGAAACATGACAAGTCGGATAATAAATTGGCGTATGAGGAGCAGAAACGTGTCAAATCCCTAAAAAACAAAATCAGCAAGATCGAATCCCAGATCGCCCAATTGGAGAAGGACATAAAGATCATGGATGTTGAACTCGACACCAATTATGACCAAACAGTCGCCATCCCCGAATTTTTTAATAATTATCAAACGAAAAAAAATCAATTGGAATCGAAACTCGCCGAATGGGAATTGACGCATGAAAAACTTGAAGAATTGACCGGCTAAAAGATTAAGTTTTTTTTAACCGCAAAAGAGATTCAAATTGATAATTTAGCCGCCATAATCATCAACTGCAGTAACTTATGAGAAAAACCATACTCGGTATTATCGGAATTGCCTTGATTGCACTTTCGATAATGGTCGCCATGAATCTTGTTAAAAGCAATAAAAGAGGGCGTCCCCAACCACAGAAGGTTGTAAAAACGGTCTTTACCGATACAGTGGTTAATAAGACAACTCCAATTGTTATCAATGCCAATGGTAATCTTACCGCAGTACGCCGGCTTGAACTATTCGCAGAAGTTCAGGGTGTTTTTAGACCGGGTTCCGTTCTTTTTCGTCCCGGGCAGGCATATCGTTCAGGACAAACCATTATTCGAATTGACGATTCAGAATATTATGCATCCGTACAGTCGGCAAAAAGCAACTTGTATAATGCCCTCGCATCTATAATGCCCGATCTGAGGCTGGATTTTCCTGAGGTATATCCAAAATGGCAAGCTTACCTGACGAACTTCGATTTGAACAAGTCAACACCGAAACTGCCGGAAATGACCTCTGAGAAAGAAAATTATTTCCTAACCGGTCGTGGCATTGTCTCAAACTATTATTCGGTTAAGAATTTAGAGCAACGACTAGCAAAGTATAGAATAGCCGCGCCCTTTGACGGGGTTCTTACCGAAGCGCTGGTAACCGAGGGTACCTTGATACGAAATGGTCAAAAACTGGGATCGTTTATCGACCCGAGTTTGTACGAATTAGAAGTGGCTTTGAGTAAGTCGTTTTCCGGACTTCTTCAACCGGGACAGAACGTTGCATTGAGTAATCTCGAAAAAACAATGAAATTTGCGGGAACTGTTAGCCGGGTAAATGCGAGTATTGATCAGACCACCCAAACTATTTCAGCCTATGTTAAAGTAAAGGACGAACGTCTTAAAGAAGGGATGTACCTGGAAGCGCAGTTAAATGCACGTGAGGTGCCTGTGTCCATTCAGATTGATCGCAATTTAGTTTCCGATAGAAACGAAATATTTATTGTTCGTGATTCAATTTTAGATGTTATTGCTGTTAAACCCGTATACTTCGGAGATAAAATGGCAGTAATAACCGATGTGCCTGAAGGATCAGTGATCCTCTCTAAGCCGCTGCCAGGAGCATATCCTGGAATGCTGGTTAAAGTTTATCAAGAGTCTAAGGAGAATAACGGAAATTAAAGAAAGATCATGAGAAAAATAATTTCATATTTCATAAGATACCATGTCGCCGTAAATGTCTTTATCCTGGCTTTCGTGCTATTGGGTATTATGGGGATGCTCTCCTTAAAAAGTTCCTTCTTTCCTCTGGTTGATTCAAAGGTGATCAATATTTCTGTGGTTTACCCTGGTGCTTCACCCCAGGAGATCGAAGAAGGTGTCGTCTTGAAAATAGAAGACAATCTTAAAGGATTGAAAGGAATTGATCGTGTCACTTCAACATCGCGTGAGAATAGTGGAACCATTTCGGTTGAGATCGAAAAAGGTGAGAATATTGATTTCATGTTATTGGAAGTGAAGAATGCCGTTGACCGCGTTCCAACATTTCCAACGGGTATGGAACCCCTGGTCGTTGCAAAGCAGGAACCGATTAGACAGACCATATCATTTTCACTAAGTGGTGAAAACGTCCCTCTGGGAACTTTAAAACAGATCGGGCGGCAAATCGAGAACGATCTTCGAGCTATCGATGGGATATCACAGATCGATGTTAGTGGTTATCCGAACGAAGAAATCGAGATTGCTGTAAATGAAGTCAGTTTGAGGGCTTATGATTTAACCTTTACCGATATTTCCGCAGCAGTTAGAAATTCGAATATCCTTGTTACCGGTGGAAATATTAAAACCGATGCCGAAGAATACCTGATTCGGGCCAACAATCGCCAATATTATGGTAAGGAACTGGGAAATATCATCGTACGAGCTGATATGGCCGGACGTACTATTCGGTTAAAAGATGTTGCCGAGATAAGAGATCGCTTTTCCGAAACACCAAATGCAACCTACTTCAATGAAAAATTATCGGTAAACGTCACCGTGACCAGTACGAATAACGAGGATCTCATGTCCTCTGCCGAAAAAGTCAGGAATTATATCGAAGATTTTAATCAGAAATACAACAATATAAAACTGGATGTTGTCAGGGATCTATCCGTAACGCTGAATCAAAGGACGAAACTTCTCATGGAAAATGCCTTTGCCGGAATCATATTGGTTCTCATCTTCCTGTCGTTGTTTCTCAACACGCGACTCGCCTTTTGGGTGGCTGTGGGTTTACCGATTTCCTTCCTTGGGATGTTCATGCTGGCAGGTCAGTTTGATGTAACCATCAACGTCCTCTCCTTATTCGGTATGATCATTGTAATCGGGATCCTGGTTGATGACGGAATTGTGATTGCCGAAAATATATATCAACACTATGAACGGGGTAAAACGCCGATTCAGGCAGCAATTGATGGAACGATGGAGGTTATTCCTCCGGTAGTATCGGCGATTATAACCACCTTATTGGCCTTCTCAACCTTCTTGTTCCTCGATAGTCGCATCGGAGAATTCTTTGGTGAAGTATCGGTCATCGTCATCCTGACATTAACCGTTTCATTGGTTGAAGCTTTGATCATCCTCCCGGCTCACCTGGCGCATTCAAAAGCGCTTCGAAAACGGAAAAAAGTTGAATCTAAATCCAGGATTAGTCAATTTTTCTCGAAAATGAAAAGCATTAATGCCTTTGGAGAGAAAATCATGTTCTACCTCAGGGATAAGACTTATGTGCCATTGTTAAACGCCATGTTGAAATATAAAGTATTGTCGATAGGTATCTTTCTGGCAATACTCATTCTTACACTCGGTTCGATAGGTGGAGGCATAGTACGTGTGACCTTATTCCCGTCGATCGCCAGTGATACAGTTACGGTTAATTTGGGTATGCCCAATGGAACAAATGAACGCGTAACCGATTCTATTATTTCGGTTATTGAAGAAAAAGCTTATCTGGTTGATGAAGAATTCACTGCAAAGTATTTTCAGGGAACCGATAAACAATTGGTGCGAAATACCATTAGAACGATTTCAAGTTCATCAAGTGCGAGTTTAACTATCAATATGTTGCCCGGTGAAGAGCGGCCCGATGAGATCAATGCCAGCCTGGTTGCCAATCGCCTAAGAGAATTGGTTGGACCGGTCATCGGTGTTGAACGATTAACCTTTGGATCTGGCGGTAATTTCGGTGGAAGCCCGGTATCGGTTTCACTTTTGAGTAATAGTATCGATGAGTTGAAAGCGGCCAAAACAGAGCTCAAGGAAATTTTGGAGGCCAATACTTTACTTAAAGATGTTACTGACAATGATCCGGCAGGAATTAAGGAAATACGCTTGGAGCTAAAGGAAAATGCCTACCTCTTAGGTCTTGATCTGCAATCGGTCATGAACCAGGTGAGAGCTGGTTTCTTTGGGGTCCAGGCCCAGCGATTTCAGAGAGGTCAGGACGAGATTCGAGTCTGGGTAAGGTATGACCGCTCAGATCGGACTTCGATAAATGATCTCGATGACATGCGCATATTAACACCGGCAGGACAAAGGATACCCTTGCAGGACATTGCCTCTTATGAGATCATACGGGGGGACGTTGCGATAAATCACTTAGAAGGTAGGCGAGAAATTCAAGTCTCGGCCGATCTTAAGGATCCAAGTACGTCTTCTACTGATATTCTGGATGAGATTAGAACGATAATTATTCCTGAACTTCAATCGCGTTATCCATCGATTACGGCCTCCTTTGAGGGACAAAACCGAGAAGCCGAGCGTCTTTCAAGTTCATTGAATGCCGTTGGTCCTATTATCCTGTTATTGATTTATCTGACGATCGCATTTACTTTCCGAAGTTACAGTCAGCCCTTAATCTTGTTATTAATAGTCCCTTTTAGTCTGACAGGCGTGGCATGGGGACATTATATTTATGGATTTCCGGTGAACGTCCTCTCACTTCTAGGTATCATTGCTTTGATCGGGATTATGGTAAACGACGGGCTCGTACTTATAGGGAAACTCAACACCAATTTGAGAGAAGGATTGAAGTTTGAAGAAGCCTTAAAAATGGCAGGGCGATCTCGATTTCGAGCGATTTTCCTGACCTCGCTGACAACCATTGCCGGGTTGGCACCGCTATTATTGGAAAAAAGCAGGCAGGCCCAATTTTTGAAACCCATGGCAATATCCATTTCCTTTGGAATTGCATATGCCACTATTTTGACCTTGCTTGTGTTGCCGTTATTTTTATCATTCAATAATGCACTTAAGCGCAATATCAAGTGGTTGGCCACTGGAAAAAAAGTGACTAATGAGGAAGTAGAACGAGCTATAATTGAACAAAATGAAGCACTTGAATATTAAAGGGAAGGCCTTTTTAGTTATCTGCATATTGATGTTGATTGACGTCTCGGCACAGGACGTACTCACAAAGAAACAGGCCATTGATATGGCCCTGGATTATAATTATGGGATTAAAATCGCATATAATAATCTTGAACAAGCCGATAACAATAAAGATGTATTAAATTCAGGATACCTGCCTGTAATTAGCGGCGGTGCAGGATCTACATTTAGCATTGACAATACGGAGGCCGAATTCTCTAATGGTAATATAACCGAGCTAACCGGTGCAGAAAGTTCAAGGTATAATGCTTCGCTGAGTTTGAATTATACCCTTTTCGATGGAATGGGACGCTTGTATAATTATAAGCGTTTAAAGACCCAATACCAACTGTCGGAACTCGAAGTGCGCCGAACCATTGAAAATACTATGCTTCAGCTCTTTACGGTTTATTATGAAGTGGCTCGAACATCAGAGAACGTTCTTTCCCTGGAAGAGACCCTTAATATTTCAAAAGATCGTTTGCAGCGTGCCGAATATCAATTCGAATTTGGCCAGGACACCAAATTAGGGGTGCTTAATGCCCAGGTTGATATCAATAATGATAGCATAAATCTTATCAATGCGAAACAAGGCCTGGTTAACACCAAACGGGATTTGGATTTTGTACTTGGCAGTCAGTTATCAAGAACGTTTGAAGTAGATACAGTTGTTACTTTCTTTATGACTTTAAATAAGGAAGAACTTCTTGATAAGATGCGGACTAACAATATTGATCTGCTGCAGATCGAAAC
Organism: Flavobacteriaceae bacterium; assembly: GCA_013003555.1. Lineage (GTDB taxonomy): Bacteria > Bacteroidota > Bacteroidia > Flavobacteriales > Flavobacteriaceae > SHLJ01. The sequence goes on along the minus strand of JABDIV010000082.1, from coordinate 50,793 downwards.
GAATCTCGAAATAAGCGATCTTACTATAAAGACGAATAGAGCCGGTTATTTGCCTACCCTTGGATTAACGGGGACATATGGTTGGAACAAGAATAATAATAATGCCGCTGCCTTTCTTTCTACTTCAACGAATGTAGGCCTATCGGCAGGATTGAATCTCAATTGGAATATTTTTGATGGAGGGCAAACCATAACGCGGATCAGAAACGCGAAAATCGATTTGGAAAATCAAAAGTTATTAAAGGATCAAACCCTCTTGGATATTGAGAGAAACTTCTTTAACGCCTGGGATGATTATCAAAATAAGGTTGCTATTTATAGTGTGCAGAAAGATAATATTCAAACTGCAAAAAATAATTTCGATCGTACCGAAGAGAAATTCAAGATCGGTCAGGCGACTTCTATTGAATTCAGACAGGCCCAGGTTAATTTATTAACAGCCGAGATCAGGAAGAACCAGGCCAAGTATGATGCCAAGCTGGCCGAATTAGTCTTACTTCAGTTGAGCGGAGAGTTGATGAACGTTGACTTTTAATACTCCACAAAATTTAATTCCTTTCCGATGGAAGAATATTTTTTTGAATGCCCGTATTGCTGGGAATCGATTTCTATGCTGATTGATCTATCGGTATCGCATCAGGAATATATTGAAGATTGCGAGGTGTGTTGTAACCCAATTCAGATGAAAATTCAAATTCAAAACAGCAAAATTCTAAATGCCGAATCACTGATTCTGGGGCAATAATTCAGAAAATCGGTGAAATACATTCTTTAATGTAGCTCTATTCTTACAGCCTTGTAGGTTATCGAATTTAATTGGAAGGGTAAAGATTTATGTCTAAGTTCGTAATCCTTTAAGCCCTCCATTAAAAGTCTACAAAATGAAAAACTTACGATTTACACTGCTGTTATGCCTAATAACTTCATTTGTTTTTGCCAGTATACCAACTAAACAAAAAGACGCCTTACTTTCACTTTATAAATCCACAGACGGGGAAAATTGGACGAACCCATGGGACCTTGATGCTGCAGTTGATACCTGGAATGGTGTAACGATAGAAAATGGCAACGTTACAGCAATCGATCTGAGTTTTAATAATTTAACTGGCGAGTTACCGGCTTCAATTGGTAATTTAACAACATTGAAAATCCTGAATCTTTACCGGAACCGCATTTCAGGAAGACTGCCAAATTCAATTGGTAACCTCAAAGATATTGAGTCCATTAACATTTCATTCAACCAACTTGAAGGAAAAATACCGACAACAATCGGACAACTCCGACAATTGAAATCATTACATCTCTTTATGAATCGACTGGAAGGCGAATTGCCAGAGTCGATCGGACAGTTGGCTGAAATGGAATCGATTGAATTATTTAATAATCTTTTTTCAGGTCAAATACCGGTAAGTTGGACGAAACTTGAAAATTTAAAAATCTTATCATTAAGCAGTAATCTGCTTTCAGGCATGATACCTTCAAATATTGGAGGCTTAGTGTCGCTCGAGCGTCTTGAGTTATTTGATAATAAACTGTTTGGTGCACTACCCAGTTCTTTGGGTAAGCTCACTAATCTCAAGGAACTCCTGCTTTCAGATAATGCCTTTTTTGGGCATATCCCAAATGAATTGTTGGCACTTGAAAAACTAAATGTATTAATGTTAAATAATAATAGCCTCGACGGTGATTTCACAATATTTTATCAAGAATTTGATGGGATTGACCAGGTGGAGATCGAAAATAAATCAAAAACCACTACTACAGCAGTTGCAAATAATGACTAGATCAAAATAGTTATAATTAATTAACACAAATGCCATTTCGATCTCAGAGATGGCATTTTTTTTGTGGCATTATTCTTGTTAAAAGTCAAAAGGGTTGTATATTTGCAATCCTATATCGCGGGGTAGAGCAGTAGGTAGCTCGTCGGGCTCATAACCCGAAGGTCGCTGGTTCGAGTCCAGCCCCCGCTACTAAGTCAAAAGCTTCATTTTAAAGATGGAGCTTTTTTTATTTTGGATTTTTGAATTATCGAGATCTGGACGAGAAGTTTACACCGAGCGAAGTCGAGGTGAGTCCAGCCCCCGCTACAAAGAAAACCTCTTGAGAAATCAAGAGGTTTTTTATTTTTAGAGCAAGCGATGTTTACATCCGCTTGTGTCAAAAATAAAATAGATCATTGCGAAGCAATGTGGTTTTCTTTGTTAAGCTACCCCATTCTGGCCCATTTCATTGCGAAGCAAAGAATTGAATCCAGTCCCATTGTATAGCAGTTTAGGTTTTCTTCGTAAAAACCTCACATTATGATCCAGCGTTCTTAACGGAGTTAATTCAGCCTCCTTGGCTAAGAAAACCAAATGCAAAACCTTCTGTAATCATTAAATGGAAACCGGAAAATTGAAAACTCAGTTGATTCGTTTTTTGAGAATCCAATAAAGCAAAAATAAGATTCCCGGGACGGCCAGAACCATGATGGACGGGTCGGCAATCAAATCGGGCCGGATGATTGATAAGCCTATGAATCCGAAGGTTGAAATTAACCCACCCCATGCAGGCCACTTTAAAGCGATAAGGAGTCCGATTAAGGGAAAAACAGGAAAAAAGATAAACGACATAACCTCGTTGAACGAATCGAGGCCGGCACTGCCAGAATCACCACCGAGCAGATCCGCTAGTAAAAAGAATAGAATAAATCCAATTTCGAGAATTCCTAAAATTCGGGCTAACCATAAAAGCGTATTGGTAGCCTTGTCTGTGAATGGCATAGTTTTATCCTTAATAGCAGGTAAAGAAGGCGGTCGGTTATTAAGTTAAAGGTAGTAAATAATACCGATTCTCAATATCGCCAACACGAATAAACGCTACTATTTCCATAATTGATCGTACTTTTGCCTCATGTCACATAAAGCCGGATTTGTTAATATAATCGGAAACCCAAATGTTGGGAAGTCTACCCTTATGAATGCCTTGATCGGTGAAAAACTTTCAATCATAACATCAAAGGCCCAAACCACAAGACATCGCATCCTGGGGATTCTAAATGGCGATGATTTCCAGATTGTGCTATCTGATACTCCCGGGATAATTAAGCCGGCTTATGAATTGCAGGAGTCGATGATGGATTTTGTTAAATCGGCATTGATCGATGCAGATGTTCTGTTGTACATGGTCGAAATCGGTGAAAAAGATTTGAAAGATGATGCCTTTTTTAGAAAGATTACGTCTTCTAAAATCCCGGTTCTCCTGCTCATAAATAAAATTGACTTATCTGATCAAGTCAAGCTCGAAGAACAGGTTTCCCATTGGCAATCAAAAGTTCCAAACGCTGAGATTTATCCGATTTCGGCCCTAGAAGGCTTCCAGGTTCAGGAAGTTCTTAACCGGATTCTAGAGTTATTGCCGGAGTCTCCGCCATTTTTTCCTAAAGATCAGCTAACCGATAAGCCGGAACGATTTTTTGTTAATGAAATTATCAGAGAGAAAATATTACTGAATTACAAAAAGGAAATTCCTTATAGTGTTGAGGTTGAGACCGAGTCGTTTGAAGAGGAAGAAAACATCATCAGGATACGCTCTGTTATAATGGTGGAACGCCAGACTCAGAAAGGAATAATCATCGGGCACAAGGGTCAGGCCATTAAAAAAGTTGGCGTAGCGGCCCGCAAAGATCTTGAAGCCTTCTTCGGTAAGCAAGTTCATATCGAACTATTCGTCAAGATCAATAAAAATTGGAGGTCAAATACCAACCAGTTAAAACGATTTGGGTATAATAATTAGGCTTTGTTCACCTAAGTATAAAAACGTTTTATATTACGTATTTTAGGCTAATTTCTGCAAAACATCGACCATAAACCAGTGCAGTTCCTGAATCTCAGCTTTACCAGTTGCCTTGCCTAAGCGTCCTGCAAAATAAAGGACAAACCAAAATACTACCATCAAAAGAGTTAGGAAAAGTTGAATGGCAAAATCGTTATCAAGCGACCAACTTGTATAGGTCCAGATACCGAACCCCATAAATAGACCGGCTACAATAAAATGAAGGAACATGAACATGGTCCATACCGAGGGTTTGGGTCCGAATAAACCATGCAAAACACAATGATCGCGATCGATTTCTATGATTTCCAGATGCAATTGGGGTGACCAAAAGTGTTGGCGGTCATAAGGGATCTTCATAAAAACGTGATCATCAACTCGAGTGACCAGAAACTCATCTTGATTTGATTTAGCCTCATCGAACAACTTCAGCACGCTTTCATTCGAAGCGTCCAGTTCCATCTTAAAACGGGGACGAAGAATAATCTCATTTGGTAAAGACATAGCGCGCTATTACAAAAGGAAAATACAGTTTTTTCTTCAAAATGGAAGCATTACCTTTGTGCCAATTTCAAAATTATGAGTATAGTAGCCATAGTTGGTCGACCAAATGTTGGAAAATCGACATTATTCAACCGCCTTATTCAGAGGCGCGAAGCAATTGTTGATGCTGTTAGTGGTGTTACCCGTGATCGGCATTATGGCAAAAGTGACTGGAATGGTAAAGAATTTACACTTATCGATACTGGTGGCTATGTAAAAGGTAGTGACGATATATTTGAGTCCGAGATAGATAAACAGGTCGAGTTGGCTATCGATGAGGCCGACGCGATTATTTTCATGGTCGATGTTGAATCAGGAATTACTGGAATGGATGAGGATGTAGCCAATCTTCTTCGTAAAGCAAATAAGCCCGTCTTCCTAACCGTGAATAAATGCGATAACAGCAAACGAGCTTCTGATGCGGTCGAATTCTATAACCTTGGTCTGGGAGAGTATTATACGATTGCCAGTATCAACGGAAGCGGTACTGGTGAGTTGCTTGATGCAATTGTTGATGTGCTTCCCGATGTTGAAGATGGGGAGATTTCAGAGTTACCGCGTTTTGCCGTGGTAGGACGTCCAAATGCAGGAAAGTCTTCCCTGATTAATGCACTAATAGGCGAAGAACGCTATATCGTCACCGAGATAGCCGGTACCACACGTGATGCCATAGACACGAAATATAACCGTTTTGGATTTGAATTTAACCTTGTTGATACGGCCGGAATACGTAGAAAATCAAAGGTCAAGGAGGATCTAGAATTTTATTCGGTGATGCGAAGTATCCGGGCGATCGAACACTGCGATGTTTGTCTGATCGTTTTTGATGCCACTCGAGGTTTTGATGGCCAGGTTCAAAATATTTTCTGGTTGGCCGAACGCAACAGAAAGGGCATTGTTATACTCGCTAACAAATGGGACCTGGTTGAAAAGGACAATAAGACCATAAAAAACTTCGAGGCACAGATCAAAAAGCAGATAGAGCCATTTACAGATGTTCCCATCCTGTTTATTTCAGCCCTAACAAAACAGCGTATCTATAAAGCGATTGAAACGGCTGTTGAGGTATTTAAAAACCGTTCAAAGCGCATTAAGACAAGCCAGCTTAACGACACCTTGTTGCCCATTATTCAGAATACACCACCGCCGGCCTATAAGGGTAAATACGTCAAAATCAAGTTTATTACCCAATTGCCAACCCCACAACCTCAGTTCGCATTTTTCTGTAATCTACCGCAATATGTTCGTGAACCGTATAAACGATTTCTGGAAAATCAATTACGCGAACATTTTAATTTTCACGGCGTTCCCATAACCGTATACATGCGTAAGAAATAGTTATCTAAAACCTGTTTTTCAATTGGATTAATAGCCTGAAAATCAATATTTAAGTAAATTATATATTACAAAAAGTAAAATAAACTTGACAATTAGTTAAATATAATTTACCTTTGTACTTTAATTGATAATTATTATGCGAACAAATTATTTAATATCAAACAAGTTTAAGCCTCTTGGTTGGGTGCTTTTTATTATCGGAATAATCGCCGGCTTCTTCCTCTTTGGAACCGAGTATGAATCGGAAATTCTCAAGGTTAAAGTTGTGTCCTTGTATAGCGGTGATTCTATTTTTTCGAGTGATGAAGGATTTTTCAGAATAATTGAGAATAGCATACTCGATGAACTTATTGCACTGTCGATTATTATTGGAGGATTAATTGTCGGATTTTCAAAGGAAAAAGTTGAAGACGAGTTCATCTATAAACTGAGGAAGGATTCCCTCGTTTGGGCCATGCTCTTCAATTATCTCGTTTTGGCTTTGGCGATTATGTTCATTTATGATTTTACGTTTTTCGATGTTTTGGTATTCAACATGTTTACACCGCTGATCTTCTTTATCATCCGGTTTAATTTTCTCAAACTAAAATCGGTATCTCATGAGGAATAGCATCAAGGTTGAACGCGCCAGGTATGATATGACCCAAGCCGATTTAGCACGGGAAATAGGTGTAAGTCGGCAATCCATCAACGCGATTGAAAAAGGAAAGTATGTGCCCTCTGCAGTCCTGGCTCTAAAAATAGCTGCAGTATTTAAGCTGCCAGTAGAACAGGTCTTTATGTTGGAAGAATCGGATTGAAATCTTTATATAAAGATAAAAAGTATTATATCAAGATAAAATCGTATCTTTGAGGCAATCGTTTTGCTTTGAAAGTCAATAATCATACAGAGATTTTAGAAGAATTAAAATTTGATGCTATTAGATCATTGCATCCTGAAGAGGACATCGTTTCCATCGAGATAATTGACCTGATTAGGAAATTCGCCCGACATTTGAATACTAAAAGTCCGTCGGTTTCTACTAATTATAATCTTTTCGGAATAGAGATAGAGATTTTGATCTTACTCTTTGCCGCTCAGGGTAATGAATTGGCTCCAAAAGATTTGATTTTGGCCACGGGACTCACCTCAGGAGCTATGACGGCAGCCTTGAACAGGCTGGAGAAGGGAAAGTATATTAAACGAGATAAAAACAATTCTGATGGGCGGGTTCTTTTAGCAAAACTTCTTATATCGGGGAAAAAACTTGCCGAACGGACTATTGAAGAGCGTATTCGATTTACCGATAATGCAATGGTCAATTACGATGAACTTGAACGACGTCAATTCCGTCGTTTATTGAAAAAATTACACGAGTTAAATCCTTAATTCATTCACCAGCTGCCCGAGGCACCACCGCCGCCAAATCCGCCACCACCGAAACCACCGCCAAATCCGCCGCTGCCAAAGCCTCCTCCGGTTTTACCAAAACCTCCAAAACCGCCTGAGCTTTTCCTGTAACCACCTCGTCCCGCTCGACTCAGAATTATGGCTTCAAGCAAATCACGGGTCGTATCATCGTGTCGCCTTATACGTCGGCCACCGCCTCCTTTTCGTCCTTTGGATATCGCAATGATAAATATGATAAAGATGATAATCAGGAAAATGAATAATCCAACAGGGACTCCATTCGATTCACTTCTTCGTTGCCCCTGATATTCACCCTGCAGCACTTTGAAAATACTTTCGACCCCGCTATCAAGTCCCCCGTAGTAATCGTTTTGTTTAAAATAGGGGATAATATCTCGTTCTATAATCCGTCTCGACATGGCGTCGGTAAGCAAATGTTCTACCCCGTATCCGGTATTAATGGCAATTTTCCTGTCGTCATGTGCTAACAAAATAAAAACCCCGTTGTCTTCTTTTTCCTGCCCGATTCCCCATTTGTGTGCCCATTGTGCACCCAGATACAGAATATTTTCACCTTCAGTACTGGCAATTACCGCCACAACTATCTGCGTGGAGGTCGTATCTGAATAGCGAATGAGTTTCTCTTTCAAATAATCTTCCTGAACCGGGTTGAGCAAGTTGATATAGTCATAAATACTGGTCTGTAAATCGGGTTTATCGGGAATTTGGAATTGTGCGAATGCACCGTTAATTCCAAGAGTGAATAAGATGAAAAAGGCATGTATTTTTAATAACCATTTCATTCAGGAACGCGATATAAAATCAGGTAATTCATTGGTGTCGTTACTGTCCCACGGAAAATGGCTCTTGAGTTGCTCCCCTATTTTAAGCACGGCCTCTGTAAGTCCGTCGGAATATTCCCCGGAACTGAATGATATCTGAATTATTTCCTTGATATCATCCCAAAAGTGATCTGGTACTAAAGCATTAATACCTGTGTCACCACAAATGGCAAAACAGTGGTCACTGACAGCTACATAGATCAGCACGCCATTTTTAAGTTGGGTGCGATCCATTCCCAATAGTGAAAAAATCTCCCTGGCTCTGTCGTAAGGTACGCCGTTGCATTGATTTTCAATATGAATCCTAATTTCACCTGAACTGCTTAATTCGGCTTGCCTGATGGCTTCAATGATCTGCTGTTCCTGTTTGGGAGAAAGGAATTCTTCAATTAAGTCCATAACGGCGTTAATCGAAATCGAATTCGACATCCGGAGCTTGCTCGCTGCCGGCTTCGGCCCGGTAATAATCTAATTCATCAAAATTAAGCACACCTGCAAGGAGCGAATTCGGGAAGGTTTTAACGTGCTTATTATAAGGTTCAACGGCCTCGTTAAATCGGTCTCTCGCCACATTGATGCGGTTTTCAGTTCCTTCAAGTTGGGACTGCAGTTCGAGAAAATTTTGATTGGCCTTTAGTTCCGGGTATCGTTCGATAGTAACCAACAAGCGCGATAAAGCGCTCGATAACCCACTCTGAGCCTGATTAAATGCGGCGAGCTGCTCAGGTGTTATATTAGATGGATCGATCGTTGTTTTAGTGGCTTCACTACGTGCTTTTATAACAGCCTCAAGTGTGCTCTTTTCAAAATCGGCAGCACCTTGCACAGTTTTGACCAGATTTCCAATTAAATCGTTTCGTCTTTGGTAACTGCTTTCTACATCGCCCCATGTTTTCGAAGCGGTTTCTTTTAATGCAACGGCCTCGTTATTAAAGGTTTTACCCCAATTATAAAGTCCGAATACCACTACCGCTATAACGATAACAGGAACTATCCATTTTTTCATAATTGTAAATGTTTAAAGTTGATTTTTAATTTTGACCAATTGGTGTTTGATATCTTCCAGTTTTGATATGATATCGAAGTTATTTAGGGATTGTTTTTTATCTTCTTTTAAGTGAATTTTAGCGCCTTCAAGGGTAAATCCTCTTTCCTTTACAAGGTGATAAATAAATTGAAGATTTTTAATATCCTCCGGTGTGAATTTCCGGTTCCCTTTGGCGTTCTTTTTTGGTTTGATAATGTCGAATTCCTTCTCCCAAAATCGTATCAATGATGTATTCACACCAAAGGCTTTGGCCACTTCGCCAATTCCATAATAGCGTTTTTCCGGAAGGTTTAGATGCATTAGTCTAATGATTGATTTTCCAGTGAAGCATTTTTGAGCATTTCGCTAAACTCATCAGCAGTTAAACTGCCATAATAGAAATTAATCGGATTAATACGCTCGCCGTCTTTGAAGATCTCGTAATGAAGATGAGGGGCTTCTGATCGGCCCGTGCTTCCGACAAATCCGATGAGATCGCCTCGTTTTACTTTCTGATTTTTCCTCACATTGTATTTGTAGAGATGAGCATAAAGGCTTACATAACCATAACCATGGTCAATCCGAATGTGTTTACCATATCCGGTAGCACTGCCATCGGCTCGTTTTACTACACCATCTCCACTTGCATAAATAGCTGTGCCTCTCGGCGCGGTAAAATCCATACCATAATGAAATTTCCTCACCTTGGTAAAGGGGTCAATTCGATTACCAAAACCCGATGCCATACGTGTCAGGTCTTCATTATTGACCGGTTGAATCGCGGGAATGGATTCAAGAAATTTTTCTTTGTCCTTTGCAAGAATCGCGATCTCATCAAGAGATTTCGATTGCACAACGATTTGTTTTTGGACGATATCGAGCCGTCGGGCGGTTTCAATGATCAATTTAGAGTTATCATATCCTTCCAGATCCTTATACCGATTCACCCCACCGAAACCAGCTCGACGCTGTTCTTCAGGAATCGGGTTGGCCTCAAAGTAAAGGCGATAAATGGCATTATCACGTTCTTCAAGATTGCCCAGTACAATTTCTACTTCGTCCATTTTTTTATTCAGCATGTCGTATTGTAGCTGAAGATTCATAAGTTCCCTTTTAAGAGCTTTTTCCTTGGGGGATTCAAAGTACTGACTGCTTAGAAAGACAAACAAAAATCCGAATAAGGCTGATGCCAGGACAAACATACTAACCAGTTTGGCTGTCGTGCGTTTTTTGCGCTCGATCTTCCTGTAGGAAAGCGTATCCGGATCGTAATAATATTTTACCTTAGACATAAATTTAAAATGTTCTATTTTTGCCAGAGTATTCCAGGCTATTTCTTAGCCCTTAAACCAACAACGAACAAATATATAAATTGTTTCACATTTAAAGTAATTTATGAGGAACAAGGTTATTAACAACTGAGTATGAATTCACAAGAGATCAGGCAACATTTTTTAGACTTTTTTAAAGGTAAAAACCATGTGATTGTTTCATCGGCTCCAATGGTGGTAAAAGATGATCCAACGCTAATGTTCGTGAATTCGGGAATGGCGCCCTTCAAGGAATATTTTTTGGGCAATGCTAAACCTAAATCCAATCGAATAGCCGATACCCAGAAATGCCTCAGGGTTTCAGGGAAGCATAATGATCTTGAAGAGGTAGGATACGACACCTACCATCATACCTTATTTGAAATGCTCGGAAACTGGAGTTTCGGAGATTATTTCAAAAAGGAAGCCATTGCCTGGGCCTGGGAACTGCTTACCAAAGTGTATGGTATCGATAAAAATATACTGTATGTTACCGTTTTTGAAGGGGATACCGACGATAAAACACCTATAGACCAGGAGGCTTATGATTATTGGAAAGAAATATTACCCGAGAATCGAATCCTGATGGGCGATAAAAAGGATAATTTCTGGGAAATGGGTGATCAGGGTCCATGTGGCCCTTGTAGTGAAATACATGTCGACATTCGTCCCGAAGCTGAAAAGAGGAAAATTCCAGGGCGTGAGTTGGTCAATAAAGATCACCCACAAGTTGTGGAGATATGGAACCTGGTATTCATGCAATACAATCGAAAGTCTGATGGAGCACTCGAGAACCTGCCTTCAAAACATATCGATACAGGAATGGGATTTGAGCGACTTTGCATGGTGCTTCAAGGTGTGACGTCCAACTACGACACCGACCTTTTTGTCCCAATTATCCATGAGATTGAAACGATCACCAAATCGAATTATGGTGAGGACGATAAAATAGATATTGCCATTCGTGTGATTGCAGATCATGTCAGGGCTGTAGCATTTTCTATTGCCGATGGTCAACTGCCTAGCAATACAGGTGCAGGTTATGTGATACGGCGGATTTTGCGTCGGGCTATTCGATATGGCTTTACCTTTCTCGATAAAAAGGAACCATTTATTTACAGGCTGGTTGAGGTGCTTTCAAAAAAGATGGGGAAGGCCTTCCCTGAAATTAAAAAACAGAAGCAATTGATCGAAAATGTAATCAAAGAGGAAGAAGCATCCTTTTTAAGGACTTTAGACCAGGGGTTAATTCGTTTAGATAAGATCATCGAGGAAGAAAGTGGAAAAACCATCTCAGGAAAACGGGTTTTCGAGCTCTATGACACCTTCGGATTTCCTGTCGATTTAACCGCTTTGATTTTACAGGAGAAAGGACTCTCGCTCGACCAGGATGGCTTTAAAGTTGAACTCGAAAAACAAAAAGCCCGATCAAGAGCTGCCGGTGAGGTCAATACCGAAGATTGGACGGTACTGAGAGATGAAGATCAGGAGGAATTTGTGGGATATGATTTGTTGGAAGCAAAGGTTAAAATAACGCGGTATCGAAAGGTGGTTTCAAAGAAAGCCGGCGAACTGTATCAACTTGTTTTCAATCTCACACCCTTTTATCCCGAAGGCGGTGGCCAGGTGGGTGACAAGGGATATCTGGAAAGTTCAAATGGCGATGTGATTTATGTGGTCGACACTAAAAAAGAGAATAATGTTATCGTTCATTTCACAAAAGACCTGCCCAAATCGTTTGAAGGGGATTTTAAAGCAGTCGTCGACGGAAAACAGCGATACAGAACGGCCTGTAATCATTCTGCCACTCATTTATTGCACGAGGCGCTACGTGAGGTTTTAGGAGATCATGTTGAACAAAAAGGATCGGCGGTTCATTCCAAATATTTACGTTTTGATTTCTCACATTTTGCTAAACTGACCGTTGAAGAGTTACGCGATGTTGAGAATTTCGTCAATTCGCGAATCGATAATAAATTGCCTTTGCAGGAACAGCGTCAAATTCCTATGGAAACCGCTCTTTCCGAAGGAGCTATGGCCCTGTTTGGCGAGAAATATGGTGATACGGTTCGTACTATCCGTTTCGGCCAATCAATTGAGCTCTGCGGGGGAACGCATGTTCAAAATACAGCAGATATCTGGCATTTCAAAATTCGATCCGAGAGCGCGATAGCAGCTGGGATTAGGCGTATAGAAGCAATTACTTATGATGCCGTTAAAGAATTTTACTTTGAAAATAATCAGGCACTACATGAGATAAAAGATCTCTTAAATCATACCAAAGATCCTGTTCAGGCGGTGGCCGAATTGCAGTTTGAAAATTCAGAATTAAAAAAGCAGATAGAAGAGTTCGAAAAGGAGCGCGTAAAACAGTTAAAATCACAATTCCTGTCAGAATTAAAGGAGATTGACGGGATACGTTTTCTTGCCCGAATCGTTGATCTGGATGCATCTGGCTTAAAGGATTTGTCCTTTGGAATGGGACAGGAGATCAACAATCTATTTGTTCTTTTTGGTTCAAAAACCGATGACAAAGCCCTTTTGGCCTGCTATATTTCTAAAGAGCTTGTTGAGAAGCGACAATTAAATGCAGGGCAAATCGTTCGTGATCTGGGGAAATTTATTCAAGGCGGTGGTGGTGGACAACCATTTTATGCAACTGCAGGCGGTAAGAATCCTGAAGGCTTGAATAAGGCCATTGAAGCTGTCGAAGACTATATCAAATAAGGATGGATTTCCGTATCAGCATTCCGTTTTCCAAACAAGATCATAATCAAATTGATTATCATTCTGAAATAGTATTTTTTGGCTCGTGTTTTGCGGAAAATATGGCCGATAAAATAAACTACTATAAGTTTCGGCAAACGTCTAATCCTTTTGGAATACTTTATCATCCTTTAGCTCTTGAAAATCTGATCACCCGATCGATAAACAATACCCTTTTTACAAAAAACGATTGCCTGGAAGTAAATGACAGATGGATATCTCTTGAAACCCATTCGCGACTGAGCGCCCAAACTGCCGATGATTTGATTGAAAGTTTAAATTCAGCATTGCTGAAAACACAACAAGGACTTTTAAATGCATCTCATGTTGTAATTACACTAGGGACATCGTGGGTTTATCGTCATATTTCCTCAGATCGCCTGGTTGCGAATTGTCATAAGATTCCTCAAAAAGCTTTTTTGAAGGAGTTGCTTGGTGTTGATAAGATACGAGAATCGTTAGAGGCCCTAATCAACCTAATAAAGCAAGTAAATGATGGGGTAGTTTTGATTTTTACGGTTTCACCTGTCAGGCACATCAGAGATGGTATAATTGAAAATGCAAGGAGCAAAGCCAATCTGATTTCAGCGATACATGAACTCATTGAGCCCCGAAAAAAAATTCATTACTTTCCGGCTTATGAGATCATGATGGATGAACTTCGGGATTATCGTTTCTACGCTGATGATATGATTCATCCAAGTCGGATGGCGATTCATTATATATGGGAAAAGTTCAGTTCGGTTTGGTTAAAACCGGAAACAACCGGGATAATGAAGGAGGTTGATGCCATTCAAAAGGCGTTGGCTCATAAACCGTTTCAACCTGAAAGCAAAAGTCACTTGATGTTCAAGGAAGAATTGGATTCGCGCATTACGAAACTTAAACAGCGCTATGATTTTATATCTTTCGAATAAATGCCATTTTTCAAATCGATTTAACCTTGATTCTCCCCCTACTGAAATCGGATAAATATTCATATTTTTTCGATGATGAGTAAGATTAATTTAGACATTAACGTTTTATCTTTTTTAATTGCCACTTATCGAAAAAAAATTTATCGCCTTTTAATTAGTTTTATCTTCGAAGTGCTATTAATCAATTTTTTAAAAAAGCGTCAGGTAAATTATGCTGTTTGTTCAGAATATACTGATGCTTTTTTTGTGATTTGTATCGAATAATACCCCACTCTTTCTTTACTTTATTTTCTTCCAGAAATGACCTTAGTCTCATGGTCAAAAAATGAATAAATTATTGATCTCTGGATTAAAAAAACCATTTCAATGGGCATCTATGTGAATGTTACCTGGATACTAAATTAAAGCAAATTAAAAAAGTTTGTCTCAACCGGCAGATTCAGAATAAGTTAGATATAACTTGAAAGCCTAGACAGGACAGGCTAATACAAACCTAATCATTTGGTAACAATTCGGTAATCATAAATGATTCAAAAACCTTTATTTTCGAATTGCTATTAATCATAGGAGAAAAAGCATCGATCCCTTCATCAGTTGAAGATTGGTCGGTGCTTTATTTTTTTTGAACTATTTTTGTATAGAAAGCCTCACTAAAATTATCAGGACTCACAAAGAGCCGCTCTAATTAATTTGGTTTGAGGATTATAGACGCCTTGCCATTGAAATCCGAAACAAGAAAGGAAGAGATCATTCGCATTGCAGCGAGACTATTTAAGGAAAAGGGTTATAGCGCTGTGACCATGCGCGATCTTGCAAAAGCTATGGGTATCAAAGCGGCAAGTCTTTACAATCACATTAATTCAAAACAAGACATCCTAACAGAAATCATCATTTCATTGGCCGAAGAATTTACCGAAGGCATGATGCTGATTAAGCGCTCAAATGCCAGGAGCCTTGACAAACTTCGCCAGATTATTTCGTTACATGTTAGGATAGCAGGTATGAATACCGATGGGATGGCTTCTCTTAATAACGATTGGATGCACCTCAAGGAAAAACAATCCTATTATCTAAAACTCAGAAAGGATTATGAAGATAATTTCAGGTCCATTATAAAAGATGGTATTTCAGAGGGGGAAATTGCCCCGTTGAATCCCGAGATTATGTTGTTTTCAATATTATCGACATTGCGGTCATTATATATTTGGATACCGGATAAAGACGACGTCGATCCAAAGGAATTAGCGTCAGAATTGAGCATGATTCTCTTAAGAGGAATTAACAGATAATTAGAAGAAAATTTCGTAATTTTGTAATTAAAACTAACAATTGTTAGTTTGACAATTGTAATCAGTATGACCGATATTTATACCGTTAAAATAGCTGATCTATACAAGGAAACAAAAGATACCGTTGTTCTCACATTCGATATTCCCGAAGAGTTACATGAAACCTTGCGTTTTATCCAGGGACAACATCTTATTTTACGAAAAACGATTGACGGCGAAGATGTACGACGAACCTATTCGCTTTGTACCAGTCCCGATGACAACATCTGGAAAGTTGCGATTAAGCACATTCCCGGAGGAGTCTTTTCTACCTACGCCAATAAATCCTTAAAAAAAGGTGATACTATCGATATCATGAAGCCCTCGGGAAATTTTTTCGTTAAAACCAATCCCGAGCATGCTAATAATTATATCGCGTTTGCAGCGGGTAGTGGAATTACGCCAATAATATCCATGATTAAAACACATTTGGAGCGCGAACCAAATAGTACATTTAAACTGTTTTACCTCAATAAAACCACTAAGTCAATTATCTTCAAAGAAGAAATCGAAAGGCTTAAGAATCTATATTTTCAGCGGTTTCATGTGTTTTATTTCCTGACCAAGGAACAACGGGATATCGAATTCTTAAATGGTCGATTTGATAAAGAAAAAATGGAGATACTTACTAATAACTTCATTGATATTGAAGACACAGCCCATTGCTTTTTATGCGGTCCAAAAGATATGATCTTCCTGATTCAGGATGAGTTGATCGCCGCTGGAATGCCGAAGAAAAATATCCATTATGAATTGTTCTTTTCAGGAGATGCTGAGGTATCCGATCTTCAATTCGCTGAAACCCTCGATAAAATGCCCGATGGGACTGTTGTTACAATTATCGACGGCGGTAAGGAATTTCATTTTACAATGGATGACGGGTATCAGACCTTACTGGATGGCGCATTGGCAGAAGGCGCTGATCTTCCGTTTGCCTGTAAAGGTGGTGTTTGCAGTACCTGCAGGTGTAAAGTCATTGAGGGCGAGGTGAAAATGAAAGTGAATTACGCATTGGAACAGCATGAATTAGACCAGAACCTGGTGCTCAGTTGCCAGGCTGTACCCATTAGTGATAAAATCATTGTTGATTTTGATATTTAATAATTGAATATGAGTGAAGAAAAAATCAAAGATTTAGAAAAACAATTTGAAAAGCGCATTGAGCGTGATGAGAAAATTGAACCGAAGGATTGGATGCCAGAGAAGTATCGGCAAACCCATATACGTCAAATGTCACAGCATGCGCATTCCGAAATCGTTGGCATGTTACCGGAGGGCAACTGGATAACACGAGCGCCTTCCCTAAGACGAAAAGTAGCCCTGCTTGCCAAGGTCCAGGATGAGGCCGGACACGGACTTTATTTGTACAGTGCCACCGAGACCCTTGGAATTTCACGAGATGAAATGATCGATCAGTTGCATACAGGTAAGGCCAAGTACTCCAGTATTTTCAATTATCCAACGATTACATGGGCCGATATCGGGGCAATTGGTTGGTTGGTTGACGGTGCCGCCATAATTAATCAGGTGGCCTTGTGTGGTGCATCCTTTGGTCCATATGCCCGCGCTATGGTGCGCATTTGCAAGGAAGAAAGCTTCCACCAACGTCAGGGTTATGAGATCATGTTAACACTTTCTAAAGGGACCCCTGAACAAATAGCAATGGCTCAGGATGCCTTAAATAGATGGTGGTGGCCATCTTTGATGATGTTTGGACCTCGTGATGACGAATCACCCAATACAGCTCAATCCATGAAATGGAAGTTAAAACGAAAATCAAATGACGAATTACGCCAGCAATTTGTAGATCAAACCGTGCCTCAGGCAGAGCTTATCGGACTTACAGTTCCCGATCCGGAATTGAAATGGAACGACGAAAAAGAACACTATGATTTCGGTCCGATTGACTGGGAAGAATTCTGGCAGGTAGTCAAGGGCCATGGGCCATGCAACAAAGAACGAATGACCGCACGTAAGAGTGCCTGGAAAGAAGGTGAATGGGTGCGTGATGCCGCTATGGCCTATGCTGAAAAACAGAAAACAAAGAACCTTAATAAAGCGAGTTAATTATGAAAAAGAATTGGCCTTTATGGGAAGTTTTTGTGCGAAGCAAAAACGGATTAGAGCATCGACATTTTGGTAGTTTACATGCTGCCGATGCTCAAATGGCACTTGAAAATGCAAGAGATGTTTACACCCGGAGAAATGAAGGAGTCAGTATCTGGGTCGTTGAATCGAAGCATATTACGGCTTCTAACCCTGAAAATAACGCTGAAATGTTTGAACCTGCTAAAGATAAGGTTTACAGGCATCCAACATTTTATGATTTACCGGACGAAATCAAACATATGTAATGAAAGAATCACTTTATAAATATATAGTTGAGATCGCCGATAATTGCCTGATTTTGGGTCAGCGTCTTGGTGAATTATGTGGTCATGGTCCTAATTTGGAAACCGATATTGCCTGCACCAACCTGTCTCTTGATTTACTGGGGCAGGTGCGCAGTTATTATCAATATGCAGCCCAGGTTTCCAATGGTAAACAAACTGAAGATGACATTGCCTTTTTACGACCGGAAAGAGATTATTTGAACGTTTTACTTGTGGAGCAACCCAATACAGACTTCGCCTATGTCATCGGTCGTCAATTTCTGTTTGATGTTTATCATTACCTGTTTCTCAATGAATTGCAGCACAGCCATGATATCACTCTTGCTGCTATAGCACGGAAAAGTTTAAAAGAGGTGAGTTACCATTTAAGATTCTCATCCGATTGGCTTAAGCGATTAGGGGATGGAACATCGGAAAGTCATGAACGCATGCAACAAGCTATCGATGATCTTTGGGCTTATACGGAGGAATTTTTTATCCGTACAGATGATGCAAAGCTTATGATTGAAAAGGGAATAGGTGTTGACGTAACAAGTTTGAAAAATGATTATTACAAGAGTGTTAAAGAATACCTGGAAGAGGCGACGATAAGTGTTCCTGAAATAAAATATTTTCAGAAGGGCGGAAAACAAGGTGCTCATAGCGAACATATGGGCTATATCCTGGCTGATCTCCAATATATGCAACGTGCATATCCAAATATGAAATGGTAATTATGAATGCATTAACCTTAAATATCGATAAACGCCTCCATTCAATACTCGAGCAGGTGTCTGATCCTGAAATTCCAGTGTTAACCGTTCTGGATATGGGGGTTGTACGATCTGCGATTATTGATAATGGTCGGGTTTTTGTAAAAATTACGCCGACCTACAGTGGCTGCCCTGCAATGGATGTCATTGCTGAGGATATCAAGAACGTATTGTCTGATGCCGGATACAAGGCCCATGTTGAACTGGTGCTGTCGCCGGCCTGGACGACTGATTGGATTACCGAAAAGGGGCGACAGGCTCTTTTAAAATATGGCATTGCACCACCCCTTAACGCAACCGCCGATAAAGATGCTTTGCTGGGACTGAAAAAACTGGTAAAATGCACGTTGTGCGGTTCGCCGAACACAAGAGTTGTCAGCCAATTCGGCTCTACTCCATGTAAAGCTTTGTTCCAATGTGATGACTGCAATGAACCCTTCGATTATTTTAAATGCTTGAAATAATTTTCCATATATGAGCAAGGATTCCATCGAATTAATCATAGATAACCATGTGGGATACATTTACCTGAACCGGCCGAAGGTATTCAACAGTTTTAACCGTGAAATGGCCTTCCGATTACAGGACATTCTTGATGATTGTCGCGAAAATTCGAATATACGATCCCTTGTTTTGTCTGGTCATGGAAAGGCCTTTTGCGCCGGACAAGATCTTCAGGAAATAGTAAATCCTGAATTAAACCCTGGATTGGAAAATATTTTAAAAGAACACTATAATCCCATCATTTCTCGAATTAGGAACATTGAAAAACCGGTTATTGCCGCTGTAAATGGTGTAGCTGCCGGAGCCGGCGCTAACATAGCACTTGCGTGTGATGTGGTAGTAGCCTCTGAAAACGCGAGTTTTATACAGGCCTTTAGCAAAATTGGTCTTATACCCGATAGTGCAGGCACCTATTTTCTGCCTCGACTAATCGGTTTTCAAAAAGCATCTGCACTGGCTATGCTGGGAGACAAAGTAACAGCCAACGAAGCCGAGCGATTAGGTATGATATATAAGGTTTTTTCAGACGATGAATTTCGGGACTCAGTCAAGGCCTTAGCCGATAAACTGGCAGCCATGCCAACAAAAGCCTTGGCGTTGACAAAATCATTATTGAACAGATCGATGACCAATGACCTTGATGCCCAATTGGAATTGGAAATGAATGCTCAAATTGAAGCCGGAAGCACCTATGATTTCAAAGAAGGGGTAACAGCCTTTATTGAAAAACGCAAACCAAATTTTAAAGGACGATGAAAACGGTAGGAGTCATAGGATCAGGTACCATGGGTAGCGGCATCGCTCAACAGGCAGCCATGTCAGGATGCCAGGTGCTGCTCTATGATGCCGAACAGGAGGCATTGACACGTTCGAAACAGAATTTAAA
Organism: Flavobacteriaceae bacterium; assembly: GCA_013003555.1. GTDB lineage: Bacteria > Bacteroidota > Bacteroidia > Flavobacteriales > Flavobacteriaceae > SHLJ01. The sequence continues at coordinate 30,981 of JABDIV010000082.1, read as the reverse complement.
TCGTATTCTCGATCGATTAATTGTGAAAGAACGTATCGATGATAATGAAAAGTCCAGGATTCAAAACAACATTCGGTATGTAAATGCACTTCGCGATCTGAGGCCTTCAGATTTAGTAATTGAAGCGATTGTAGAAGATCTTGTGATTAAGAAGGAGGTGTTTTCAAAAGTTGAGACGATTGTGGATACTAAGACTATTTTAGCCAGCAACACATCGAGTTTGTCAATAACAGCGATCGCTTCTTCTCTAAAACAGGCTGATCGTTGTCTTGGAATTCACTTTTTCAATCCGGTTCCCTTGATGAAATTGGTTGAAGTGATACCGGCGGTACAAACCGATCCCGAAATCCTTGAAAAAACGGTTTCTTTTATTAAAACCTGGAATAAAACTGTTGCCGTTGCTAAAGACACTCCCGGTTTTATCGTCAATCGTGTGGCCCGACCCTTTTATGGTGAATCACTCAGAATTTATGAAGAAGGTCTGGCAGATTTTCATGAAATCGATGAGAGTTTAAAGACTTTGGGTGGTTTCAGGATGGGACCCTTTGAATTGATGGATTTTATTGGAAATGACGTGAATTATGCAGTGACCGAATCCGTTTTTAAAGCATTTTATTATGATTCGAGATATAAACCGAGCTTTACTCAAAAACGTTTGATGGAGGCAGGTTACCTCGGAAGAAAAACCGGTCGTGGGTATTATCGATACGACGATTCGGCTAATCGAATAAAAGAAAAATCACATAATGCTGTCAAGCCTGAGAAGGCGAAGGCTATTTTCGACCGGATAATTGCCATGCTTATCAATGAAGCGGCCGATGCCGTCTATTTGAATATAGCGACTGCAACCGATGTCGATTTAGCAATGACTAAAGGTGTGAATTACCCGAAAGGATTATTGACGTGGGCCGATGAAATTGGTATAGACCAATGTGTTCAAATGATCGATAATCTATATGACGAGTATCACGACGATCGTTACCGATGCTCACCTTTGTTGAGACGAATGAGTCGGGAAGGAAAAACTTTTTATTAATGGAGGCTAAGGCAATTGTAAATAAGATGTATGAGAATGATGCCTTCAGTCAATGGCTGGGAATACGGATTCTTGAGATTCGACCCGGATACTCCAGGCTCCTTATGACGGTAAGAGCTGACATGCTGAACGGTTTTGATCTTGCTCATGGTGGTATAACCTATAGTTTGGCAGATAGCGCCCTGGCTTTTGCGTCGAATTCGCAGGGGCGACAGGCTGTTTCTGTGGAAACGTCAATCAATCATCTCGAAAAGTTGAATGAGGGAACCGAAATTGAAGCAGAAGCGATTGAAGTAAGTTTAAAGAAGACCATTGGCTTCTATCGCATAGAGATAAAAACAAAAGAGAAACTGGTAGCCGTATTCAATGGTACGGTTTATCGCACCAATACAATTTGGGAATGAAAGATGCCTATATCATAGACGGGATTAGAACCCCAATCGGAAAATTTAAGGGAACGCTAGCCTCTATTAGGACCGACGACCTGGCAGCTATGGCCATTAAAGAGTTGATTTATCGCAATCCCCATATTCCAAAGGATGCTTTCGACGACGTCATTATAGGTTGTGCAAACCAGGCCGGTGAAGATAATCGAAATGTTGCCCGTATGGCACTGCTTTTGGCAGGGTTACCATTTTCTGTTCCTGGTGAAACCGTTAACAGGCTGTGCAGTTCTGGCCTATCGGCCATTATTCATGCCTCCCGGGCCATCAAGGCCGGCGATGGCGATATTTTTATTTCAGGCGGTGTAGAAAATATGACACGCGGTCCCTATGCTATTGCCAAGCCCTCTACTGCTTTTGGCACCGATGCAAAAATGTACGATACCAGTTTTGGGTGGCGATTTGTTAACCCGAAAATGAAAGAGCTTTATGGCACACATGCCATGGGAGAAACAGCTGAAAATTTAGTGGAAAAATATAAAATCTCACGTGAAGATCAAGACGCTTTTGCCCATTGGAGCCAGATGAAAGCTGCCGAGGCTCAGCGAAATGGCCGCTTATCTCGTGAGATCATGCAAGTCGAAATTCCACAGCGAAAAAAAGATCCGATTATCTTTTCCCATGACGAATTTGTAAAACCGAATACAACCCCCGAAATACTAGCAGGATTGCGCTCTGCGTTCAAAGAAAACGGCAGCGTTACCGCGGGGAACTCATCGGGACTTAACGACGGATCAGCAGCGGTGATCGTTTCCTCTGAGGAAGCGGCTAAAAAATATAATTTAAACCCAATGGTTCGAATTGTAAGTTCGGCCGTTGTTGGTGTCGAACCAAGCATAATGGGAATCGGTCCTGTGGAAGCTTCAAGAAAAGCACTAAAAAAAGCCAACCTGACCCTTGAGGATATGGATATCATAGAACTGAACGAGGCTTTTGCAGTCCAGGTCCTCGCTTGCACAAGGTCTCTGGGTTTGCAGGATAATGATCCGCGAATAAACCCGAATGGAGGAGCAATTGCAATTGGGCATCCCCTTGGCGTGACAGGAACCCGTATTTGCTATTCGGCAGCACTCGAATTAAGAGAACAGCGAAAACGATATGCATTGGTGACCATGTGTATTGGAGTTGGTCAGGGTTATGCGACAATATTAGAAAACGTCAATCTCTAACAAATGAAAATTTTAATAATCGGCGGTGACGGAACTATTGGGCGAAAAGTGAAAGCCAGACTTGCATTAAATCATGATGTGATCACAGCGGGTAGAAATAGCGGTGATGTTCAGGTCGATTTCTCGAACTCAGATTCTATCCGGGAAATGTTCGAATCCCTCGGAAAGTTAGATGCAATAATTGCCATTGCAGGTGAGGCAAAATGGGATAAATTCGAGAATCTGACGGAAGATGATTTTTATATCGGCATTAAAAGTAAATTAATGGGTCAGGTTAATGCGGTTCGAATTGGAAAAGATTATTTGAACGACGACGGATCTATTACACTTTCTACCGGGATACTGGCTGACGACCCGGTTGATATGACGAGTAGTGCAGCAATGGTAAACGGGGCAATTCACAGCTTTGTAAGAGCGGTGGCTCTTGAATTACCGCGAAACATTAGAATCAACGCCGTTTGTTCAGACCTGGTCGAGGATTCGTATGAAAAATATAAGGTTTACTTCCCGGGTAATACACCCGTTCCAATGAGTAAAATTGTCGATGGCTATGTTAAATGCGTCGAAGGAAAGATCAACGGTAGGATCATTAGAATAATGGCTTAATAATTATGGGGAAAATACAACATTACATAAGTGGACAATGGATTGAAGGCCAGAATGATGGAACTCCGGTATTCGATGCTGTTAATGGAGAAATTATCGGTTTTTCAGCGGTAGAAGGAATAGATATTGGCGCTACCTTGGAATACGGACGAACCAAGGGGGGAGAAATTCTCAGGAAAATGTCTTTCCAGGAACGCGGAAATATGCTTAAGAAACTGGCGTTTCACCTTATTAAGAAAAAAGACGCGTTTTATGAGCTTAGTTATCGAACCGGAGCCACAAAAATTGATAGTTGGATCGATATAGAAGGAGGGTTTGGTAATTTATTCGCAAATGCATCGCTGCGAAAGTTATTCCCCAACCAGTGGTATCATGTTGAAGGTGATCCAATCGACTTATCCAGGGGAGGACGTTTCATGGCGCATCATATTATGGTGCCAAAGCAAGGTGTAGCCGTTCATATCAATGCCTTTAATTTCCCAGTTTGGGGTATGCTCGAAAAATGTGCGGTTAACTGGATGGCCGGTGTTCCAGCTGTTGTTTTACCTGCACCTTCGTCGTCCTATCTGGCTGAAGCCGTAGCACGCGAGATTGTAGCTTCCGGAATTTTACCGGAAGGTGCGTTGCAAATAATCAATGGCACAGTGAAAACCATTCTTGATCATGTCGAAAGCCAGGATGTCGTGACTTTTACCGGATCGGCAGAGACCGGAAGATTGTTAAAGGCGCATCCAAGGTTAATTCAGGAGTCTGTTCCATTCAACATGGAAGCCGATTCATTAAATGCGGCTGTCCTTGGTGCTGACGCAGTACCTGGCACTCCGGAGTTTGATATTTTCATTAAAGAAGTTCGTAAAGAAATGACTGTGAAATGCGGACAAAAATGTACAGCGATAAGGCGTGTGCTTGTTCCTGAAAAACTTGTGGAAGATGTTCAGATTGCACTCGGTAAGGCCCTTGATAAAGTGACGATTGGTGATCCGAGATTAAAAGAGGTTCGTATGGGATCGCTTATAAGTAAAGAGCAGCTTGATGAGGTTAAAAATAGCGTTAAAGATATCGCCAAAAAAGCGAAGATCGTTTACGGAAATTTGGATAAACTGGATATTATAGGCGCCGATTATTCCAAAGGAGCCTTTATAAGTCCGATTGTTTTAAGAGAGGACGAACCATTTCATAATATGGCCGTCCATGAACGTGAAGCCTTTGGTCCGGTTAGTACAATTATGCCCTACAAATCGCTAGAAGAGGCTATCGAATTATCTAAAATGGGCAGAGGTTCACTGGTTTCATCAATTGTGACCAACGACGATGACATTGCAAAAGAATATGTGATTCATGCAGCCAGTCATCATGGCCGTATTCTGGTTTTGAACAGGGAAAATGCCAAAGAAAGCACAGGTCATGGTTCACCCTTACCCACATTAGTTCATGGAGGTCCGGGACGAGCTGGTGGCGGTGAAGAAATGGGTGGCATGCGTGGTATAAAGCATTATATGCAACGAACTGCTGTGCAGGGCACACCAACAACCCTGACTCGGGTAACTGGAATTTATCAACCTGGCGGAGCGTATACCGAGGCTAAACAACATCCATTCAAGTACCATTGGGAAGATATCGAACCGGGTATGTCATTGAAAACGCATAATCGAACGATAACAGACAGCGATATAGTCAATTTTTCTAACCTGACCTGGGATCATTTTTATGCCCATACCGATATTACGGCCTTAGATGGCAGTATTTTCGAAAAGCGAACAGCGCATGGGTATTTTATTCTTGCGGCGGCGGCAGGATTATTTGTATATCCGAATAAAGGACCCGTGGCAGCCAATTATGGTCTAGAAGATTGCCGATTTTTAAGGCCTATTTATCATAACGATACAATATGTGTGCGTTTAACCTGTAAGCAGAAGATTGATAGAGATGCGAGAGGGGCCGAATTACCGGCGGGTATTGTAAAATGGTATGCCGAAGTTTTTGATGCTGAAGATGAATTGGTCGCCATTGCTACTGTGCTAACCCTTGTTCAGAAAAAACAAACAGTGTTTGTAGAAATGACACGAGAGAAAATTAAATCGTGCTTGTCGAGGTTAGCAGAAGACAGTAAACCGGCCTGGGGCGAAATGACACCCCAGAGCATGATCGAGCATCTTGAGCATACCTACCAGATTGCTTCTGGTCAGATTCAGGAATTTGAAATCGAAACTCCGGAAAAAGTACTTGAAAAAGTGCATGCCACACTTTACAACTACAAAAAAATGCCCCGCAATTATGATTTTCCCTTAATGATAAAAGGAGAAGGCAAAAAATTACGACATGGGGATCTCAAAACAGCAAAAGCAAAAATGATGGAGGCTCGAGACGCCTATTTGGAATTTTTCAAAACCAATCCGGATGCAAAAACGAAAAATGTTGTGTTTGGTGAATTGAATGGGTTTGAATGGTATCTGCTTGAACGTAAACATCTCAACCATCATTTTGAACAATTCGGAATTCTATAGACTATGAACGAAGCTTATGTAAAATATGATATTAAGGATGGAATAGGGTGGATCGAATTCTATCACCCTGCGCATAATTCATTGCCGGCAGCCCTATTATCGGAATTGACATTGACAATTGAACGCGCCGGAATGGATAGCGCTGTAAGGGTAATAATTCTTAAAAGCGGCGGTGAAAGAACATTTTGTGCAGGGGCGAGTTTTAATGAACTAGTCGCCATTCATGATGAGGATTCGGGTAAAGCGTTTTTCGCGGGTTTTGCTAATGTGATTAACGCTATGAGAAAATGTCCGAAGTTGATAATCGGTCGTGTTCAGGGTAAGGCCGTTGGCGGGGGAGTAGGATTAGCCTCCGCTACTGATTATTGTATGGCCACTAAATATGCCTCGATAAAACTGAGTGAGTTACATGTTGGTATAGGTCCTTTTGTTGTTGGTCCGGCCGTTGAACGGAAATTAGGAATCAGTGGCATGTCACAAATTGCGATCGACGCCAATTCGTTTTATAGCGCAGAATGGGCACTCCGGAAAGGACTATATGCAAAGGTTTATGATAATACAGATGAATTGGATGAGGCGATATTGAATTTTGCCAAAGAACTCTGTAACTATAATGTTGAAGCGATGCGTGAATTAAAGGCAATGTTCTGGTCTGGAACCGAGCATTGGGATCAACTGCTTTCAGATCGTGCCGCAATCAGCGGAAGACTTGTGCTAAGTGATTTTACCAAAGAAACCTTAAAACGATTTAAAAAATGATTTACGCATTTAAAGGATTTATTCCGGTGGTTCATGAGAGTAGTTTCGTGCATCCTTTGGCTGCGGTAACCGGTAATGTAATTATCGGCAAGGACTGTTATATAGGACCGGGTGCTGCTATACGCGGTGACTGGGGACAGATTATTTTGAAAGATGGTGTAAACGTACAGGAGAATTGTACCATTCATATGTTTCCCGGAAAATCGATAACCCTAGAGGAAGGCGCTCATGTAGGACATGGTGCAATTGTTCATGGTGCTAACATCGCCAGGAATGCATTGATCGGGATGAATGCGGTAATCATGGATGATGCCTATATTGGGGAAGACAGTATCATAGGGGCCATGGCATTTGTCAAAGAAGGGGCTCAAATTCCCAAACGAAGCCTGGCAGTAGGTAACCCGGCGAGAATAATAAAAGAAGTAACCGATGACATGATATATTGGAAAAGCGTGGGAACCAAATTATACCAGCATCTTCCTGCAGATTGCTTTGAAAGCCTGGTTGAAGTTGAACCTTTACGCCAGGTTCCTGAAGACCTAAAGATCCAGGAGAGTGGTTATTACAATACCCTGAAATCGTTTATGAAATAAATGAATTATTAAACTAACAAACATTAGTTAATAAAGATGTCGAAGTTTGAATTCAAAATGCCCAAGTTGGGAGAGAGTATTACCGAAGCGGCCATAATTACATGGTTTAAATCTGAAGGTGATACTGTCGAAAAGGATGAGATGCTTTTAGAGGTTGCCACAGATAAGGTAGATTCTGAAGTACCCAGTACTGTTTCTGGTGTTATTTCTGAATTGAAATATCAGGCTAATGAAGTTATTAAAATCGGGGAGGTTATAGCTGTAATAGATACAAATGGTATTGAGCAGGAAGGCCCTAAAAAGAAAAAAGAGGTCAAACCGAAAAAAGAACATGTTTCAATAGCTCAAAGCAAAAAACGAATCCAAAAGACGACTTCTGAATTTACCGATATCAGCCATAAGAACAATAAATTCTTCACCCCGCTAATCGAGAACATCGCAAAAACTCACCATATAAGTTACGATGAACTCGCCCGAATACCGGCTTCAGGGAAACAGGGACGATTGCGGAAGAGTGATTTATTTAACTACATCAAACAGGGACGGCCATATAAATTCGCGGGAAAAGAAATATTGGACGACAATGTATTCCGTCTTCCTCAATTAAATCTTGATAAGGGCAAAGGACGTCATGTGGAAATGGATCGAATGCGACGGATGATTGCAGATCATATGGTATACTCCAAACACACCTCACCTCATGTAACAGCTTATGTGGAAGCGGACCTAACTGAACTCGTCAAATGGCGCAATGAATTCAAAGCTGATTTTCAGAAACGCTATAATCAAAAGTTAACATTCACACCACTATTCATAGAGGCAGTGGCTAAAGCCATTGAAAAACACCCCATGATTAACGTTTCTGTTGATGGGCAAACGATTATCGTAAAAGACAGAATTAATATCGGTATGGCAACGGCCTTACCGAATGGGAATCTGATCGTTCCGGTTGTTAAGGACGCGAACTTAAAAAATTTACCTGAACTGGCTGAAAAGGTTAATTCACTTGCTGAACAGGCCAGAACGAATAATTTGAAAGCTGATGACATCAAAGGCGGAACATTCACCATTTCGAACGTTGGCACTTTTGGCAGCGTAATGGGAACACCGATCATTAATCAACCCGAAGTAGCCATTTTGGCGTTCGGTATCATTAAGAAGCGCGCAGAGGTCATCGAAACTTCGGATGGCGATGAAATAGCCATCCGCCAGATAATGTATCTGTCACTTTCATTTGATCACCGGGTAGTTGATGGATATTTAGGAGGCTCATTCCTTCGCAGTGTTGCCGATAATCTCGAACAATTTGATAAAAACCGTACCATATCATGATAGAAAATATTAAGATTCAAAAAACAAAGGATTCCAGGTTAAAAGATCTGGATTTTAATAATATTCCACTGGGCAGGTCATTTACCGATCATATGTTCATATGCGATTATATGGATGGTACCTGGGTTAATCCGCGAATTGTACCACTCGACCTCATTCCAACCCATCCGGCGGCGATGGCACTTCATTACGGACAAGCCATTTTCGAAGGTATGAAGGCAACCATGGATGACGAGGGTATTCCAATGCTTTTCAGGCCGGATAAAAACGCGGAACGCTTGAATGTAAGTGCAGATCGCATGGGCATGCCAAGGTTTCCCGAGTCTTTATTCATCGAGGCTCTAAAGCAGTTTGTTCTTGTTGAAAAAGACTGGATTCCTCCTGCTGAGGGAAGTGCACTCTATTTGAGGCCATTTATGTATGCCGATGAACCATTCATAGGTATGCGAGCGGCAACAACATACCGATTTATGGTAATTGCTTCGCCTTCTGGGCCTATGTTTAGCCGTCGAATAAAGCTTTATGCGGAAACCAAATATATACGGGCAGCTGATGGTGGAACCGGAGAGGCCAAAGCGGCCGGAAATTATGCCGCAGCCATTCGCCCAACTGAATTGGCGAAGGAAAAAGGTTATGACCAGGTGTTATGGCTTGACGCACAGGAATTCAAATATATTCAGGAGGTTGGAACCATGAATATCTTCTTTAAAATAGATGGAAAAATTTATACACCAAGTCTTGATGGATCGATTTTAAGTGGTATTACCAGGATGAGTGTTATCGAACTTTTAAAAGCCGATGGTTATGAGGTTATTGAACGCCCAATCAGTATTAATGAAATCCTTATGGCTCAAAAAAGTGGAACATTAGAGGAAGCGTTTGGTACCGGCACCGCAGTAGGAGTGGCGATTATCAGTGAGATTGGATATAAGGATCAGCAGCTGGTCTTTGCCGATGAAAACCCCGTTGGACTCAAAATTCTTAATGATTTGAATGCCATTCGAAACGGTAGTTTGGAAGATAGATTTAATTGGATGGTCAAAATTCAGAACGAACTGGCTTGATGGATAAGGCACTCCTTAAACATGCATTTAAAACATTGTGTTTGGCCAAATGCATGACCGAACTTTATGAAGATCAGTTTAAACTGGTCTCAAAATACGTGCATGCTACATCCCGAGGTCACGAAGCCATACAAATAGCCTTGGGATTGCAGTTAAAACCTCAGGACTATCTCTTTCCATATTATAGAGATGATGCCATGTTGCTTTCTATTGGCATAACCCCCTTTGATTTAATGCTGCAATTAATGGCCAAAAAGGAAGATCCGTTTTCAGGAGGACGAACCTATTACAGTCACCCCAGTCTAAGGGATGATGATAAACCAAAAATTCCCCACCAGTCTTCCGCAACCGGTATGCAGACTATTCCGGCTACCGGCGTAGCCATGGGAATGCAATATAAGGAGTTGCAAGATCTGGATGATAAAAGTCTCAATCATAAACCGATAACGGTGTGCAGCTTAGGTGATGCCGCGGTAACAGAGGGTGAGATCGCTGAAGCGTTTCAAATGGCCGCCTTAAAACAATTTCCAATTTTGTACTTGATTCAGGATAACGGTTGGGATATTTCGGCCACAAAAGAGGAGACTCGGGCTAATAATGCCTTCGATTATGCGAAAGGATTTCATGGTCTTGAGGCCATAAGTATTGATGGTGCAAATTTCATCGAGAGTTACAAGGTATTGAATGATGTGATCAAGACGATTCGCGAAGAGCGTCGACCCTTCCTTGTGCATGCGAAAGTACCGTTATTAAATCATCATACATCCGGGGTTCGCATGGAATGGTACCGGGATGATCTTGACGAGGCGCGATCTCGTGACCCGTATCCGGTTATAAAAAGGCAACTTCATGAAATAGGAGTCGAAGAAGATGAAATATTCGATCTGGAAGAAGAGGCTAAGAAATCGGTTTTAGGCGACTTTGAGAGAGCAAAAAGCGCAGAGGACCCCGGACCTGAAGATCTTTTCACACACGACTTTGCTCCAACTCCGATCAAGGAAGAAGCAGGTGACCGTTCCCCTGCAGGGCAGGATAAGGTTGTTATGGTCGACTGCGCGTTGTATGCTATTGAAGAATTGATGGCCAAGCATAAAGAATGTTTGCTCTATGGTCAGGACGTTGGCGGACGACTGGGCGGTGTATTTAGAGAGGCGGCGACACTGGCGCAGAAATTTGGTGATGATCGTGTCTTTAACACCCCGATTCAGGAAGCATTTATCGTAGGTTCTACTGTAGGTATGAGCGCGGTTGGATTGAAACCGATTGTTGAAGTTCAGTTTGCAGATTATATCTGGCCGAGTCTTAATCAGCTTTTTACCGAGGTTAGTCGCAGTTGTTACTTGTCGAATGGCAAGTGGCCGGTAAGTATGATATTGAGAGTTCCTATCGGTGCCTATGGAAGCGGCGGACCTTACCATTCGTCATCGGTTGAAAGTGTAGTTACCAATATTATTGGATTGAAAATTGCTTATCCAAGTAATGGGGCCGACCTTAAGGGTTTGTTGAAAGCGGCTTACTACGATCCAAATCCGTGTGTCATACTTGAACATAAAGGACTCTACTGGAGTAAGATGCCCGGAACACATGGTGCTACCTCAATAGAGCCCTCTGAAGATTATGTTCTGCCTTTTGGAAAAGCATGGATTTTACAGGAAATCTGGCCCAAAGAGGAGGAGGAAACCTTATCGATAATTACATATGGTATGGGAGTGCATTGGGCGATGAATGCCTCTGCCGAATTAGGCTTGATCGATAGGATCGAGATTATTGACCTAAGAACACTGTACCCACTCGATGAGAAAACTATTATGAACTCGGTAAAGAAAACAGCAAAATGCCTGGTGATTACAGAAGAACCCGTGAGAAACAGTTTTGCCCAGGCCTTAGCGGGCAAAATTCAAGAAAATTGCTTTGAATATCTGGATGGACCTGTGAGAACTTTAGGTAGTGAAAATATGCCTGCAATCCCGTTGAATTCTAATTTAGAACAGGCCATGATCCCTTCAACAGAAAAGGTAAAAGCTCTGATTTCAACTATATTAAGCTACTGAAACCCTCCTGTTCATTTTTTGTATCTTTCTCTCGAATATTCTTAATACATTATGTATACAAGACGCATTTTCCCCGTTTCAGGGGTTATAAAATGGACAAGACGATATATTTTTCTTTTTTTGCTTTATGCGACATTACCGGTCATATTATTCGATATCATGGATTGGAAATGGCTGCATGTGCCTTGGTTACCCCTTGGGGTTCTGGGAACGGCTGTGGCCTTCATCGTCAGTTTTAAAAACAATGCCTCTTATGACCGCTTATGGGAAGCCAGGAAAATTTGGGGTGGGATTGTGAATGCCTCCAGGTCCTGGACGATCATGGTTAAAGATTTCATTACCAACGATCAAGCTAAAACGCATTTAAATGACGCAGAAATGAAATCTGTAAAGCGGGAGTTGGTTCATAGGCATATTGCCTGGTTAACAGCCTTGCGTTATTTGTTGCGGGAGGACAAACCCTGGGAAATGCATATAAAAGCACGCCGTTCCAATCGGGAGTTCAGGTCAAAGCGTATGTTGAATTACGAAGATACCTATCCCCTGGAAGAGGAAATCAAACCCTATTTGAGTGAAAGTGACTTCAAGGAAGTTTTCGCCAAGGGCAATAAACCCTCTCAAATTTTAGGCATTCAATCCCGCCGTTTAAGAGAATTATTTCAACGAGGTTTGATCGAAGACTTCAGGCATATGGAAATGAAAAATATGCTTATTGAATTTTATACCCTTCAGGGAAAAAGCGAACGTATTAAGAACTTTCCATACCCAAGGCAGTTCGCCACATTAAATTACATTTTTGTGTGGGTATTTATCTTGCTGGTTCCTTTCGGAATCATGGAAGAATTTGAAGTTATTGGAGATCATATACTAATGGATTTGGAAACACATAATATTCAAGGTACGGTGATTCATCGCGTTCAGGAATTTATGGCCAGGCATTTTGTATGGTTCTCTATACCATTTAGCGCCTTGATCTCCTGGGTATTTCACACCATGGAGGCTATTGGTGAAAATACAGAAAATCCGTTTGAGGGTGGACCTAACGATGTTCCGATTACCGATCTCAGCCGAAGCATCGAAATCGATATCCGTCAGCTCATCGATGATACCGAAATTCCAGAACCCTATGAATGGAAGAACCACATTGTAATGTAAATCATATGCGAGCGGCTCTCTATGAATCCTTTCAAGGACCTATAACTATTCAACAGCTTCCTGACCCGAAACCAGATCCCAATGGGGTTATTCTGGAAGTTTTGGCTACAGGAATGTGCCGATCTGACTGGCACGGGTGGATGGGACATGATCCCGATATCAAATTACCCCATGTCCCTGGCCATGAAATTGCCGGCCGGGTTGTTGAGGTAGGTAAATTCGTCAAATTATTCAAAGTAGACGATCGCGTGACACTGCCATTTGTATGTGGTTGTGGAACATGTCCGCAGTGTCATTCAGGTAATCATCAGGTGTGTGATCATCAATCACAACCGGGTTTTACCCATTGGGGTTCTTTTGCTGAATTGGTCAGGATCGATTATGCAGATATAAACCTGGTGAAACTACCAGATCATATTGATAATGTTACGGCAGCCTCGCTGGGTTGCCGATTTATAACGGCCTTTCGGGCTGTGGTTGACCAGGGAGGGATAAAGGCGGGTGAAACTGTTGCGGTTCATGGTTGCGGAGGCGTTGGGTTATCGGCCATCATGATAGCAAAGGCAAAAGGTGCCCAGGTTGTTGCGATTGATGTGAATTCGAGGACCCTGGAATTGGCAAAGGAATTAGGTGCTGATTTCTGTGTGAATAGTAGTAAAACAAAATTGGTCGTTGACGCGGTAAAAGACCTGACCGTCGGTGGAGTGGCTCTTTCTATAGATGCCCTAGGAAGTTCTGAAACAGCTATGAATTCGATCAACTCACTGGCGAAACGAGGCAAGCATATTCAAGTGGGTCTGATGACCGGCGATCACAGAAACTTAGCCGTTCCAATGGATAAGATCTTGGCTCATGAACTCGAAATTAAAGGCAGTCATGGGATGCAGGCGTTTCGCTATACCGAGGTTTTTAAGCTCATAGAACAGGGTTTGCTTACACCGGGAAGATTGATAAATGAAACGATCAATCTTGATCAGGCAGTTGAAATACTTCCAAGAATGAATACATCAGACCATTCAGGGATACTTGTTATTAATTCCTTTTAGGTTTTCAGATTAGTTTCTTTTTAATGCCAATCCACCGAAGTTTGCGTATGAACCGACCTTGATCGGAGGTGACTAGGAAGGCATCCCGGTTGATCCATGATCTTAAAAACCCCCAAATAGCATTGATGGTAAAGAATGGTTGATTGCGCACCCATCCGCCTTTCAAGGCAGCAATAACAGTCAAAATAAATCCATATCGCATGCCATAAAAGGCTTTACCCTGTAAAAATCGGGCGGCTTTATTGTATGCCTTTCCTGTGGGCTTCAGATGCCTGACGTGAAGATTTTTATCGGTTGACACGTTCCAGCCATGATATTGGGCGAGAAGTACATCAAGCGTATCCCATCCAATCGTCGGTTTCAGACCTCCAATGGCTTCGAAGCAATCCTTTCTATATGCTTTTACGGGCCCGCGAACATGATTTTGTGAGGCGATTGCCTCAAATACCCATTCCCCGTTTTTTTCAGTAAATGGAAGTCCGCCGGCAATTCCGAGCTCTGAATCCTCAGCAAACATTTTGATCAATTTTGAGATATACTCAGGAGGAAAAACAATATCAGCGTCGAATTTACATATGATATCAAAATCCTGATCTAATGAATCAAATCCTTTATAAAAAGCATTTACCACCTTCGAACCGGGAAGATGTTCAGAAGATGAAGTAAGATCGATCATTGATATCCAGTCATAGGATTTTACATAGTCGAGCATAATATTCCGGGTCTCATCGGATGAATTGTCATTCACCAAAACCAGGTGTTCAGGTTTGACCGATTGGGCAACAAGAGAATCCAGGCATTGTTTTAATACATGCTCTTCATTATGGGCGGGAATAACTATATAAACTTTCAAAAGCCGAATAGTTTTTTTCTAAGTTGTTGTCGTTGGCGACGTCTGATATACTGACCTTCCTGTTGATTGACAATATGGTCTTGTTTTTGACGTCTGGCCGAAGAATATCCCTTGATGGCATTCCAAAGGTAATTCCATTGTCGGAGTCGATATGAATTGATTAATCCCCGCAAAATTGTAAGCCCCCAACCCAAACGCATGGTATAAAAAGCTTGGCCGTGAAGAAGACCCCTATTTTGAATATAGCGCGAACCTGTTGGTGCCATATGCTGAACGACGAGTGATGTATCGGCTATGTAGCGCCATCCGTTAAACGCCGCCAGTAATTCATCCACAGTATCCCATCCCAGGGCGGGTTTTATCCCCCCAATAGCCTTAAAACAAGCTTTGCGATAAGATTTTAACGCACCGCGTATATGGTCTTCCCCGGTAACACCTTCAAGGACCCATTTGCCCTTTTTTAATACGCTGCAATGACCGCCAACCATACCGAGTTTAGCATCGGTTTGATAATGTTTTGCCAACGATTCAAGATAATCCTTTGGAAAAATAAGATCACCGTCAAATTTGCATATAACATCATAGTTGTCGTCCAGTTGTTTTAATCCACAATAAAAGGCCTTGATTATTTTCGCACCAGGCTCGTGTTTTTCTGAGGAGGAATTATTTACGGATTCTATCCAGTCGTATTCCGAAACATATTGATCGATAATATTTTGAGAATTATCGTTAGAGCTATCATTGACCACGCATAGTTTTTGAGGGAGCAGGGTTTGTGCGGCGAGCGACGCCAAAGTTTGTCCGATCGTCTCCTCTTCATTATGAACTGGTATAACGATATAGAAAATCATGGTCTTCGCTCAGCATAAACAATATAATAACGAGGAACAAACCAACGCATTAATGGTCTAATTCCGATTTTTTTTGTCGGGTTGGTCCATTTTTTTCGCGCCTTGATTTCCCAGCCTGCTTTAGACAGGAGCCAGTCAAACTGCCAGTCCTCGAATTCATGAAAATGCTGGTCGCGCTCATCTTTTTTATTGCGATATGCTTTAGCGAACCATAGTCTGAGAGGTACGCTGGCTACAAGCTTTTTTGCCTTTATTGAATTGAGGACCGAAAATGGTGAAACAAGATGTTCAAAAATCTCGAAGGCCGTTACGACTTCGGCCTTAGAATCAAGGAGTGAGTTGGTGTTCAGGTCAAGATCTTCTCCCTCGGTGTTGGAAACCGAATAACCCATATCTTTCATACGGTTTGATAACGGATTGGCTACCCCAAGGTCTAAGATGGTTTCGGTTGATGATATATGTTGCTTTAAAAAATCTAAGGTCAGTCGATAACGTTTATGCGGAAATTTTCCTTCGTACATATTTAGCATTTATAGACTATCGCATTGATATGCATCCCGGCTCCAACGCTGGCAAAAATAATGACATCACCCTTATTTAAATTATGGTCGTCAAGTTTCCCTCTTTTAATAAGATCGTACAAAGTTGGAACGGTCGCAACCGAACTATTCCCCAACTTATGAATACTCATCGGCATGACATCTTCAGGTAAGTCTGCTTTGTAAAGTCGGTAAAACCTCTTTATTATGGCCTCGTCCATTTTTTCATTGGCCTGATGAATCAGAATCTTTTTTACTTCAGAGATATCAATTCCGCTTTTGTCCAGACAGGTCTTCATGGCATTGGGTACGTTGTTCAGGGCAAATTCGTAGATTTTTCTACCATGCATTTTAAGATATCGCGTATCCCGGCATAGATCCTGATTGTTTGAATTTCCATAGAAAAGATAATAGGCTTCATCATAGGTGAAGGAAGCCGACTCATGGGCAAGGATCCCCCCTTCTTCTTCGGTGGCTTCAACCACTGCTGCACCGGCACCATCTGAATATATCATCGAATCGCGATCGTATTTATCAACTACTCGGGAGAGCATTTCCGTTCCGATAACCAGACATTTTTTGGCCATGCCTGTCTTTATAAACGCCTGCGCCTGTATAACGCCTTCTATCCATCCCGGACAACCGAATAGAATATCATAGGCGACACAAGCCGGGTTCTTTATCCTTAAACTATGTTTTATACGGGAGGCCAAACAAGGTAAAAGGTCACTTTGAATAGAACCGGGATTGACATCGCCGAAATTATGTGCTACAATGATATAATCTAATTCTTCCGGATCGATTTTGGCATCATCAATGGCCCTTTCAGCAGCAAAAAATCCGATATCGGAGGTATTGAGATGGTCCTTGGCATACCGACGTTCATCAATTCCGGTGATCGCCTTGAATTTCTCGACTATAACCTCGTTGGGATGTTCAATTGTTGTGCCATCAACATTTAAAAAAGTATGATCATGAAAATCTTCGTTCTTTTCAACGACATTAGGAATATAGCTTCCCATTCCGGTGATTCGAATGTGCATGCGCAGAGGAGTTTTGCTAATATTAATACTAAAATAGCAAAAATAGGGGCATTGGTTTGAAGATCATAAACAAAATCATAAAAATTACGATGTTCAAAACCGACTTAGGTCTCAAGATAGGCTTCAATAGGTGCGCAGGTACAGATCAGATTGCGATCGCCATATGCTTCATCAACACGGCGTACGCTAGGCCAGAACTTGTTCCGTTTAACATAATCTAACGGGAATGCCGCCTGTTCCCTGGAATAGGGAAGGTCCCAGTTATCATTGGTCAGCATTTCTAACGTATGCGGTGCATTTTTAAGGACATTATTATCCTTATCGGACAGAGAATCGATTTCTGTTTTAATCGCGATCAACGCATCACAAAATCGATCCATTTCTTCTTTGCTTTCACTTTCCGTTGGCTCGATCATCATGGTCCCGGCCACCGGAAATGATACGGTTGGAGCATGAAAACCATAATCCATCAACCGTTTGGCAATATCGCTTACTTCAATGCCTTGTGCTTTGAAGGGACGGCAATCGATGATCATTTCATGAGCTGCTCTACCATGTTCTCCTGTATAAAGTGTCTCATAATGACCATGCAAACGTTCCTTAATATAGTTTGCGTTTAAAATAGCAATTTTGGTGGCGTCAGTAATTCCATCAGTACCAAGCATTTTTATATATCCATAAGAGATGAGACAAGCTAAAGCCGATCCATAAGGTGCTGCCGAAATCGAGGTGATTGCTTGTTCTCCTCCTGTTTCAACCACAGGATTCCCGGGTAAGAAAGGAACGAGCTGCTTCGCTACACAAATGGGTCCGACACCGGGTCCGCCACCGCCGTGCGGGATGGCAAATGTTTTATGTAAATTCAGGTGGCACACATCGGCCCCAATATTACCAGGATGCGTCAGTCCTACCTGCGCATTCATATTCGCGCCATCCATATAAACCTGACCTCCAAATTCATGAATGATGGCCGTGATTTCCTTGATGGCCGATTCATATACACCATGGGTAGATGGATATGTGACCATTAGAGCGGCGAGATTGTCTTTGTATAAAATGGCTTTTTCGCGAAGGTCTTCCACATCGATATTGCCTTCTTCATTAGCTTTGGTGACCACGACTTTCATCCCTGCCATTACGGCACTGGCTGGATTTGTTCCGTGGGCCGAAGATGGGATAAGACAAATATTTCGATGATGATCGCCTCTGGATTCGTGGTAAGCTTTTATTACCATTAAACCAGCAAACTCGCCCTGGGCTCCTGAATTTGGCTGTAATGATGTTCCTGCAAACCCGGTTATTTCAGTTAGTTGATCCTCTAATGATTTCAAAACTTCCCGATAGCCACTCACCTGGTCTAGAGGCGCGAAAGGATGAATATTTCCCCAGTTCATCCAGCTTAATGGTAACATTTCTGCAGCGGCATTCAATTTCATGGTACAAGAACCCAAGGAGATCATAGAATGATTTAAAGAGAGGTCTTTGCGTTCCAGTCTTTTAATGTATCGCATTAATTCAGTCTCTGAATGATAGCTGTTAAATACATCATGCTCAAGAAATTTTGTTGACCTGGATCCTGAATTTTCAATCCTGGTTTCAGTGGTAAGCTTGGTAATTGTTGAAGCCGATGTTCCAGCTGATTCAGCAAAAATCGTTACGATTTTATTTAAATCGGTTAGGGATGTAGTTTCATTAATTGAAATACAAATCGTTTGAGCATCAGGGTAATGGAAATTCATCGATGCCTTCTCAGCCAAGGAACGAATCCTGGATCCTTCTGTTTTAACCTGGAGCGTGTCAAAGAATGATTTATTCGATTGATCATACCCCAATTCAGTAAGTGCCTTTTCCAGAGTCACGGCCTTGGCGTGTACCTGTTTGGCTATGTAAGTCAATCCCTCAGGGCCGTGATATACAGCGTACATGCCGGCCATCACAGCCAATAAAACCTGGGCTGTACAAATATTTGAAGTGGCCTTATCTCTTTTGATATGTTGTTCTCTGGTTTGAAGTGCCATTCTCAAGGCACGGCCACCATCAACATCTTTTGTAACACCGATTATCCGACCGGGGAGATTTCTCTTAAATGCTTCTCGTGTTGCAAAATATGCTGCATGGGGTCCACCATAGCCCATCGGAATTCCAAAGCGTTGAGTTGTACCCACAACCACGTCTGCTCCGAAATGCCCTGGTCCTTCCAAAAGAACAAGACTCAGAATATCGGCAGCAACCGCGACTTTTATTTCAGATTGATGAGCTTTGGAAATAAATTCTGATACATCACTAATTTCTCCATGCCTTCCAGGAAATTGCACTAGGGCACCGAAATATTCTTTTGAAAAATCAAAGGTATTTTTATCACCGATATGGAGTTCGATGCCAAGAGGATATGCACGCGTTTTCAATACGGATATCGTTTGGGGTAAAGCCAGTTCATCGACAAAGAACTTTACGACTTCTTCTTTTTTTTGTTGTCGTTCACGAACAGCGAACAATAAAGCCATGGCCTCGGCCGCTGATGTTCCTTCATCGAGAAGCGATGCGTTTGCAATTTCCATTCCGGTAAGATCGGTGATCATGGTTTGAAAATTAAGCAAGGCTTCAAGTCGACCCTGGGCGATTTCAGCCTGGTAGGGCGTGTAGGCGGTATACCAACCTGGATTTTCCAAAATATTACGTTGAATAACAGGAGGTAAGATTGAAGGATGATATCCCAACCCTATAAAGGATTTAAATACTTTGTTCCTGTTCCCTTGTTCATTGATATGATGCAGAAACTCCTGTTCGCTCATAGCTGGTTCCAGATTCAAAGATTCTGTAAGTCGGATATTGTCAGGAATTGTTTCGTTTATCAGTTGATCGATTGAATCAATGCCAATAACACTTAGCATGGCGTTAAGATCCTTATTTCTTGGACCGATATGACGTATTGAGAAATCATTTGTGTTCATAATCTCATCTTGCAATTTGATGAGCAAAATTAAGGAAATCTTAGCTGTAAAATGGACAGCTAATTGAAAGTTTTTAACCAAAAAAATCGTTTATTAACAGTTTGCGTAATTTTGCATTATGGTGCGGATTCGACGTGTTTTTGAATTTTATTTGAATAGTCATATTCATGTCGCACTGGCTGTTTGCAGTTTAAGTTTGATAACCCAATTAATTTTCGAGCTTGAAATCGATAAAAATCTACTGGTTTTTACATTTTTCGGGACCATCAGCGGCTATAATTTTGTAAAATATTTCGGCCTGGCTCGGTTTCATCACAAACGATTGGCACCATGGCTTCGTCACATTCAAATCTTTGCACTGCTTTGCTTCATATGCTTGATATTGGTTGCTTTTCGATTAGAGTTTCGGACACTTGTTTACTATGGCATGGTCGGGATTATTACATTTTTTTATGCCATTCCCTTTTTACCAAGGCACTATCTGATCGATAAAGCAAAAAATTTACGAAGAATAAGCGGATTAAAGATTTATGTTATCGTCATGGTCTGGACTGCCGTTGGTGTATGGATACCTTATTTGAATTCAGGAAATCAGGTTAGTTTTGATTTGATAATAATGACCCTGCAGATCGCTATTTATGTTTTTGTAGCAACTCTGCCTTTTGAGATCAGAGACCTTCAGTTTGACAGTATAAAACTCGCGACTATTCCGCAACGGATTGGTGTTCAGTCAACAAAGGTGTTGGGCACTGTTCTATTGGGCGCCTTTATTTTAATTCAATTTTTAAAGGATGATATCAACCTAACAGATTCATTGATTTTAATAGTGATTTCATTGATTTCACTTGTATTCCTGTGGTTGAGCACAGTAAGGCAAGGACGGTATTACAGCGCATTTTGGGTTGAAGCCATACCGATATTTTGGCTTTTATTAACGATAAGATTTAGCTAATTACCTTTTATCATTTCTTTCTTGAAGGCCTCTTTTAAGGCGGATTTTTCATTCTTTTTCATGCATTCGATCTCGTCGTGTTGCATTAACTCGGTAAGTTTTGCATTATTTGTGGAGTACTTTCTGCAAGCACGACAGAAGAGAAGGTGCAAACTCAGTTTTATCTTTTCCAAAAATGACGCCTCTGCATACTGTGATTTATCACAGGTATGATTTGCTTCTTCACATGAAATTAATATGCTTTTTTTCTTAGTCATTATATTTATTTAAAACCAATTTTCCTCTAAACAGGATGCAAGCGACGTTCGCGCCCTATGGATAATAACCCAAAGGTTAGACGCTGTTATATCGAGTTCATTACAGATAACCTCAGTTTCATATCCCAACAAAGTCTTCATTTTAAAGACCTGTGCCTGTTTAGCTGGTAATTTATCTAAACAGTTATGAATGGCAAGGCCAAGTTCCGTATTCTCAATTTTATCTTCTGCGGTTCGGTCGAATGGGTCGGCCACACGTTCTTCAAGCCAACTCCCTTCATCATCACCTTCCTGGTTGAAATTAATCTTTACTTCAGCCTTTCCCTTGGCGGAATTTGTTCGTCGGTAATGGTCGATGATTTTACGCTTTAATATGGAGATTAGCCAAGTCCGCTCACTTGCTTCTCCTTTAAAATTAGCCATTGATTTCAGGGCGGCAAAGAAAGTCTCCTGGATCAGGTCCTGGGCCGTTTCTCGATCCTTTACACGCGTGATGGTATAATTGAAAAGATAATCGGAATAACGATCGATCCACATATTTGGATTTAACTCATGACCTGACATATACGTCTTTTAGATAATTATTAAAAATAGCAATAAATACCGATACTTCAAGGCCATATTCTTAAGTCTGATCAATCCCGATATCAACTATGATTTTAAAAGCCCGGCACGACGAAGCAAGGCATCTGGCTTAGGTTCCTGGCCCCTGAATCGTTTATAGAGAGTCATGGGATCGTCGGTTCCGCCTTTTGAAAGAATGTTGCTTAAAAAGCTTTTGGCTACTTCTGAATTAAAAATGCCTTTCTCTTTAAAAAATTCAAAGGCATCGGCATCAAGAACTTCAGCCCATTTATAACTATAATAGCCCGATGAATAACCACCTTGAAAGATATGGGAGAAGGAAGTGCTCATACAATTTTCTTTACAATCTGGATAAAATTGGGTTCCCTTAAAAGCTGATTGCTCATGCTGTTTGATATTGGTAATACCGGAAGGATTCGTTGCGTGCCAACTCATATCCAAACGGGCGAAACTGATCTGTCTGACGGTTTGCATGCCCTCCATAAAATTAGATGACGCCTTTATGCTCTCAATGAGTTCGGATGGCATATTTTCTCCGGTTTCATAATGGGTTGCAAATAGTTTTAAGGCTTCTTCTTCATAACACCAATTTTCGAGCATCTGACTTGGCAATTCAACAAAGTCCCAATAAACATTGGTTCCTGAAAGACTTGGGTAAGTCGAATCGGCCAGCATTCCATGTAAGGCATGACCGAACTCATGAAACAAGGTTCGAACTTCATTAAAGGTTAACAGCGACGGTTTGGTCTTTGTCGACTTTGTGAAATTGCAGACGATAGATATATGCGGTCGTTTGTCCTGACCTCCAGCTTTGAATTGCGCTTTAAATGATGTCATCCACGCACCATTTCGCTTTCCGGGTCTGGGAAAAAAATCAGCATATAACAGCGACTTGTAATTTCCTTCGCCATCCAGAACTTTATAGGTTATAACATCTTTGTGATAGGTGTCAACATTTTCAATGAGCTCAAATTTTAAATCAAATAATTTCGACGAAACCTGAAACACACCATCGATGACCTGTTCTAATTTAAAATAGGGTTTCAGTTTCTCATCATCAAGATCAAAAAGCTGTTGTTTGAGCTTTTCCGCATAATAGGCACCGTCCCATTTTTCAAGGGTTGTAATGCCGTCGCGTTTACTGGCAAAGTTGCTTAATTGAGCAAATTCACGATCTGCTGCAGGTTTGGCTTTGTGAAGCAGGTTTTTTAGAAATGACATCACCTTTTCCGGTGATTTAGCCATACGTTCTTCCAGGACAAAATGAGCATGTGAATCATAACCCAGTAGCTTTGCTCTTTGATATCGTAATCCTACTATCCTAAGAACAAGCTCTTGATTGTCATTGGCATTATTTTGAAATCCGCGCATGCCATAAGCCAAAGCCATTTTTTTTCTGAGATCACGATTATCAGCATAGGTTATAAAAGGCACATAACTCGGATAATTCAGGGTGAAAATCCAACCGGGTTTATTCTTCGATTCAGCAAGTTGCTTCGCCGCTTCGATAACACCTTCGGGAAGGCCGCTAAGATCAGCCTCGTTCTCAATGTGTAACTCAAACGCATTGGTTTCAGCCAGTATGTTTTCACCAAATTTTAAAGACAATTGCCCGAGCTCTTTATCAATTTTTCGCAATTGTTCCTTCTGTGTTTTGCCTAAATTAGCTCCGTTACGCGTAAAACTGCGGTATTTCTTTTTTAGTAAAGTTTTTTGTTCAGTTGTTAGCTCAAATTGGTTTTGGTTGTCAAAGATGATTTTAACCCTTTTGAAGAGCTTTTCATTTAACAAAATATCGTTGCTGAATTCCGAAAGCAAGGGAGAAACCTCCTGGGCGATACCTTGAATGGTATCATTGGTTTCAGCCGAATTCAGATTAAAAAAAATGCTTGCAATGATGTCAAGTCGTTGTGCCGTATAATCGAGTGCTTCGATGGTATTTTCGAAGGTAGGATCGGATAACGCATTGGCTATGGATTCAATCTCTTTTTTCCCCTCTTTTATGGCTTGCTTAAATGCCGGTAAAAAATCGCTGTCTTTTATTTTTGAAAATGGAGCACTGCTGTAAGGTGTATCGAAGGTTGAATTGAGTACATTCATAAATAATCATTAATAGTGTTGAACAAATTTTAGAATTTAGATTACAAATCCATGGTTTGAGTAGGCTTTTTCTCTCGACATATTTCTATTTATAAATTTTAATTAACAATTGATTCTCAATTAGTTAAATTTTTTTTACATTCACCCTGAATTTTTCATAGAGTTCTCATAACTCTTAAAAAATGGTTGATTAATAGCAATGATAAAACCTCGATCTTTTTCGAGGTTTTATTTTTTTAAACCTTTAGCGGCCTGTTCTACTTTGGTTTTAAGACCCTGTTTAAAGATCAATATTTTGTCTAAAACACAGCTATCATGAGCACCGATAATCTGAGCGGCAAGAATCCCGGCATTTTTCGCCCCATCAAGAGCGACCGTGGCAACCGGAACCCCTCCGGGCATTTGAAGAATGGAAAGAACGGAATCCCATCCATCGATTGAGTTTCTTGATTTTACCGGAACACCAATCACCGGAAGCGGAGATAGAGAAGCGATCATTCCGGGCAGATGTGCCGCACCGCCGGCTCCCGCAATAATCACACTAATACCCCTTTCATGGGCGTGTTTACCGTAATCAAACATTTTTTCAGGGGTTCGGTGGGCCGATACGATATCAACCTCGTATTCAATATCGAACCCTTTTAAAATATCAATGGCTTCCTGCATTACGGGAAGATCACTGTTACTACCCATGATTATTCCAACCTTTGCCATAATTTATTTGCTTATTACTTTAATCGTATTCTTTACTTTTTCAGCCATTGTCCTGGCTGCCTTCATATCTTGATTAACAATCGTGACATGCCCCATCTTTCTGAATGGTCGGGTTAAACGTTTACCGTAAATATGGGGTGTCACACCATCGAGGTCGAGGATTTCCTCCATTTTTTTATACACTACCTCGCCCGAATATTCCGGTTCGCCAACCAAATTTACCATTATTCCTGCAACCTTGCTGGAAGCATCTCCCAATGGCAGACTTAAAATAGCTCTTAAGTGTTGTTCAAATTGTGAGGTAAAACAGGACTCAATCGTATGATGTCCCGAATTATGCGGTCTTGGTGCCACTTCATTGATCAAAATCTCATCGGTCTTTGTTTGGAACATTTCAACAGCCAGGAGTCCAACATGCTTGTACGCTGCTGATGTTTTTAGTGCAATCAATTCAGCTTTTCTGGCAACTTTTTCACCAATCCTTGCCGGACAAATAACATATTCAACCTGGTTAGCTTCCGGATGAAATTCCATTTCCACAACCGGGAATGCGGCGACTTCTCCATTTGCTGAACGTGCAACAATCACCGCCAGTTCATTTTTAAAATCAATTAACTCCTCAACAATACTTTCAACATTGGGTAGCGAATCCAAATCATCTTCAGATCTCACGATCTTAACCCCGCGACCGTCATATCCAAATTGAGCGCTTTTCCAGACAAATGGGAAGTTCAAAATCGAGTTTGTAACTGCAGCATCAATTTCAGCTTTGTAGGCAAAGCGCATAAACTCGGCAGTGGGTAAGTTATGATCTACATAAAAGAGCTTTTGTTTAGCCTTATTCTGAATAATCTCCAGGGTCTTGGAAGATGGATAAACCGTTAAGCCCTCCTGTTCTAATTTTTTCAACGCATTGATGTTTACATTTTCGATCTCGATTGTTAAGAGATCTACGCCTTTTCCAAAGCGGTAAACAGTGTCAAAATCCATAAGGTCACCCACATGAAAATCATTCGAACCTACACGGCATGGAGCCTCTTGATTTGGATCGAGTACGGCGGTTTGAATGTCCCATTTTCTGGTTTCATTCAACAACATTTTACCCAATTGGCCACCACCTAAAATACCGAGTTTGAAATCAGATGAAAAATAATTCATACCCTAATAAACTTGGAGCAAAAATACATTTAAATATTAAACGGGCGGGGAAAATCAGGATTCAAATCATAGCAAAAACCTGTTCAAATGTTTATCTTTGCATCTCCTAATGAAAAACAGGTGATCAAGTTACATGATAAATATTTTAAGCCGTTTATCTCAGCAGAGGAGATCGATGAAGCCGTGTCACGCTTAGCAGTCGAAATTGCTGAAGACATTGGTGATGAGATCCCCGTATTTGTTGGTATCCTGAACGGATCGTTCATGTTTACCAGTGATTTTGTTAAAAAGTACCCTAAGCCCTGTGAGGTGACCTTCATCAAATTAGCCTCATATGCCGGGATCAAATCATCAGAAGATATTCAACGACTCATTGGAATAACACAAGATCTTACCGGTCGAACCGTAGTTGTATTGGAAGATATTATCGATTCAGGCCGAACCATGGATGAGGTACATCGAATATTCGAAAATGAAAAGGTTAAGTCTTTAAAGATCGCCACATTATTCTTCAAGCCGGAGGCCTATAAAAAGGATTATAAATTACATTATGTCGGAATCGAGATTCCCGATAAGTTTATCGTGGGATATGGTTTGGATTATGACGGACTTGGACGAGATATTCCAGAAGTTTATCAGATAAAAAAAACAGAACATATGATCAATTTAGTTCTATTCGGCCCTCCTGGAGCTGGTAAGGGAACACAGGCAAACTATTTAAAAGACAAGTACGACCTGGTGCATATTTCAACAGGTGACGTATTCAGGTATAACATAAAAAACGAAACAGCCCTGGGCATGTTGGCGAAGTCTTACATGGACAAAGGCGATCTTGTTCCTGACCAGGTAACGATCGACATGTTAAATGCTGAGGTTGAAAAGAATGCCGATGCTAAAGGGTTTATCTTTGATGGGTTCCCGAGAACATCTGCTCAGGCAGAAGCCTTAGATGCCCTGATGAATAGTAAGGACTCTGAAATAAAGGCCATGATCGCCCTCGAGGTTGATGACGATATCCTCGTGAAGCGTTTATTAGAGCGTGGCAAGACCAGCGGACGTTCTGACGATGCTGATGAAGACATTATACGAAACCGGATTAAAGAATATTACGAAAAAACCGCCATTCTAAAGAACTATTATTCGGCCCAGAACAAGTATTTTGGTGTTGACGGGGTTGGAAGCATTGAAGAGATTACGGTTCGTGTAAGTTCGGTTATCAATTCTTTATAATTATTACAATTATCTAATAACTTTTTTTATTTAACCCGATTCAATGACCGAGGGTAATTTTGTTGATTATGTCAAAATCTATGTTTGCTCCGGTAATGGCGGGAAAGGATCGGTACATCTCCATCGGGAAAAGTATATAACAAAAGGAGGTCCGGATGGCGGAGACGGTGGTCGTGGTGGCCATGTTATAATTCGGGCTAAGTCTAATCTCTGGACATTATATCATTTAAAATTTAAGAAACATTTCAGGGCGGAACACGGACATGGCGGTGGTAAGCAAAGGAGCACAGGAGCAAGCGGAAGTGACATTTATATCGATGTTCCTCAAGGAACGGTTATCCGATCTACTGAAACAAACGGAATAATACATGAATTAACTGAACCTGATCAGGAGTTTATAATAGCAACAGGTGGAAAAGGTGGACGTGGCAACTGGCATTTTAAAAGCCCTACCAATCAAACCCCTCGCTATGCCCAGCCCGGACTTCCCGGAGAGGAGTTGAACATTACCCTTGAGCTAAAAGTTTTGGCCGATGTTGGCCTGGTCGGGTTTCCCAATGCCGGGAAATCGACCTTACTGGCCGCACTTACAGCAGCAAAACCCAAGATCGCTGATTACGAGTTCACAACCTTAAAGCCCAATTTAGGAATTGTTGATTATCGGGATTTCCAATCGTTCGTGATGGCCGATATTCCAGGAATAATTGAAGGAGCGGCTGAAGGAAAAGGATTGGGGCACTATTTTCTGCGCCATATCGAAAGGAATTCTGTTCTGTTATTTTTAATTCCAGCCGATGCTGACGATATCGGCAAGCAATATGATATTCTACTTGACGAATTAAGACGTTATAACCCCGAAATGTTGGATAAGGAACGGATGGTCGCCATCTCTAAAAGTGATCTTTTAGATGATGAATTAATGACTGAACTTGGGCAGGAACTCGATCAATCATTGCCCTTACCGTATTTATTCATCTCATCGGTAACCCAGCTAGGCCTGACGGAATTAAAAGATCATTTATGGCAAATGTTAAATAGCTGAAAGGGATATTATTCAGTGCGACTAAAACCCTATATTTAATAAACCCTATTGCTATGAGAACCATTAAAAGACTGTTGATTTTATTGATGGTCAGTTCATGTGCTTCGGTACAGGTGGAATATGATTATGACCGCGCTGTTGATTTTTCGACTTATAAAACCTATAACTATTATTCCGATTTGGAAACAGGCCTAAGTGAACTGGACACCCGTCGATTGTTAAAAAGCTTCGATGAGGCCATGTCGCTTAAGGGTTTAAGTCTATCATCCGAACCAGATTTCTTCATAAACATCAGTAGCAATGAATACGATAGTCCGAACAGGAATTCAGTTGGAATCGGCGTAGGGGGCTCAGGCAGAAATGTCGGTGGTGGTGTTTCAGTTGGCATTCCGATGCAATCTCGTTACTACAGGCAAATCCAATTCGATTTTATTGATGAAGATGGACGCGGATTATTTTGGCAAGCTATAAGCGAAAGCAGTTATAATCCGGAAGCTAATCCTGAACAAAGAGAGATGAATCTGAAACAGATTATTGACAAGGTGTTGAAAAGCTACCCACCGCCTAAACGATAAAAAAAAGAGGCCGTAGCCTCCTTCTCTTCTATCCCTTTAAAATGTCTTTGTAACGATCTTTATAACCATAAAGGACTAAAAGATTCAATATAATTAACATTAAGGCACCTCCAATTCCGCCTGGATCGAGAGTGGCGTGAAACAGCACAGCATTTACTGAAACACTCATAAGTACAAGTGCCAATAGCGCTCCGTATTTATTGAATATTAAAGCAAGTCCGGCCAAAACTTCTACAATGGCAACAAGCAATAAGGTTTTCGAATTGGCGAGGGCACCAAAGTAAGCTCCGGCATCACCAGACATTTCAGGCATTGGCAGGAATCCATCCGGGTACAATTTGTTGGCTCCAAAAACAAGCACGAATAGTCCCAGAAGGATACGAAGGCCCATAAATAATTTAGAATTCATAATCGATAGTTTAATTAGTTAGAAATTAATTTCAGGAAAAAATCTCCTGTTTATTTACTTTCATTGGTCGGGTAATCAATATGGAACTAACAACTAACGCTCTACTCGAATTCTTACGCCCTCGCTATGTGAGCTAAATTCCGGAGCATACATACTCTGAATAGTTGTTATGCCATTTGAGAAATTTCCACTGTTATTTGCCCGGAGGTCGTATTCAAAAACATATAGGCCTTTGGGAAGCCAATCGATAAAAAAATTAGTAGAAGCGTCTTTTGTGCTTTCGTAATACCCGAGTCCGTCCTGCCATTTGTACTGGGAAATGACATTAACAGGTTCTAATCCCGATGCACGCATGTCGTTCATATGTAAGAATTCCATCGGTCGATCAGCACGCAAAACAATTCGCACGCGAATCAGATCACCAACGCGAACTTGGGTGCTATCATTAATGGCTGTTAATTGTTCACCGAAATCGGAGTTCGTTTTTATAAATAATTTCTTATCAAGTTTTAAAGGGGTTTCGGCAGAGTCAATTTTGTCGAGATCTTCGAAATATTGCCAGTATAAACCGCCCCACGCAATTCCATCATCTTCTTTTTTCAATACGACTTTACCCATTTCAGGCTTGATCTCAGGACCGGTCCAGGACGTTTTGAAATAACCGGTTCCTGCCTCAATTTTAGTATCCTCAATGCTATATGGATCAACTCGTTCGTTACCGAGTTCAATTTCAACGAGTTTTGTGTTGCTCAGCCAGTCATTGCCCTGTAAAAGTAGCGCATATACGGCCTCCGTCGTGGCCTTGGTTGTTGACCAGCGGTTGGTTTGCTTATTTTTGAGAAGCCAGACTTTTAACTGATCGATATCGGCATTATCGGCAGCTAACTCGGCAAAGGTTTCAACCATCAGTGCCTGGGTTTCAACCGCTGATTGGTACCAGTACCAGGAACTGCTGTTCTCCTTCCAATACATGCCAAGTTCTTCTGAAGTAATACTGGTTTCTTTTAATGATCTTAATATTGCATTTGCTGTTTGAGTGCGACTAAAACGATTCGAGATTAGCGTCATTAATCCCTTCGAATACAAACTTTTATTAAGCCAATAGCTGTCTATTTGATCGAGATAAAAATCGATAATTTTCTGCTGTTCGCTTGACGTTTTTATGTCCATGAAAAAGCTACGCATGTATAAGTAGTGCAGTTGGATATGCGACAAGTGATCTTGGCTCATATCGATATCCTTGTCGTATTTCCTGATATCGTGATAGCTTTTTATAAATTCAGCATCGAGATATTGAATTGCCTGGGCAATCATTTTTTCTTGATTCGGATGTTCAACCTTTAATTGGTTTAAATGACCAAAACCGGCCACAATGTGCTGGGTTATAAAACGACTTTCGCGTCCACCCCTAAACCACGGCCAGGCGCCAACTGGCAATTGATTGCGTTTGAGTTTTAGATAGGCCGCCTTTAGTTCTGAAGACATATGATTCAGGTCAAATAGAAGTCCGATACGCTTTTTCTGCTCAGCTTCTGATTGGGCATCGCGCAACCAGGGTGTCTCATTTATCAAAATGGATTTTAACTCGGGGTTTTTTTCCAAATTGCTCAATAAAGCTTCAGAATTCTTCCATTGTTCGAACACTTCTTTAATTCTCGGATTGCTGTTGGCAATATGCGTGGCAAGTGCATTGGCATAAAAACGCGAAAAGAGTTGTTCATTACATTCATGTGGAAACTCCATCAGGTAAGGCAATGCCTGGACGGCATACCATGCCGGATTAGAAGTCATTTCCAAACTTAAATTTTGATGTTTCAACGTCTTTGAGTCAGACTGAATTAATTTTTCAAGCAAGAATGTTTTTGTTTCATTCGAGCTAATCCACATGGGCAGGGTTTCAGTAACTAATTTCCTGTTATTCAAAACCGGCAATACATTTTGCTCTCCATCACTAAAATCATTTG
>JABDIV010000065.1 GCA_013003555.1 Flavobacteriaceae bacterium | reverse complement strand
CATAGTATATAGCTTTCCCCAGGGATTACCAAAGATCCACGAACACGATGGCAAAAGGCCGCAAGCATTCGGTATGTTCGAGGGTGATCGCCTGATCTTGATTTTTACCTTTGAATCTGACCTGGGGGATGGCTGGGAAGATCCTGAAATTCATAATGACCCGGAAGAAGTGCGGTTAAAGGCGCTCAAAATGGGTGCAAATATCATCAAATATGCTTTCGAGTATTGATGGGAAAAACAGGTTTTTATAATTCAAAATTCAATCAAAGATCCTTCCCTATTGCGGTTATTACCGATCATGTCACCAGTGACCGGAATATAGGTAGCCTGTTCAGAATATGTGATGCATTTGGGGTTAAGGAGCTTATTATCTGTGGGCTATCTGAAGGCCTGGGCAGGAAAGGCAGGCAAACATCCAGGTCCACCGAAAATTACGTCAGCCACGAATATCATGACGATACTTTAACCAAAATAAAAGAACTTCAAACTGCCGGATATAAGATTATCAGCCTTGAAATCACCGAGGAAAGTATACCCTTGCATATGTATAAAGTTCCATTAAATAAGCCTCTCGCATTGGTAATTGGGGACGAACGTTATGGGGTGAGTGATGCGGTTTTAAGCATCTCGGATGATGTAGTACATGTAGAGATGTATGGCCAAAACAGCAGTATGAATGTGGTGCAGGCAACAAATGCAGCACTTTATGAGTTGACGCGCCAGTTGCATTAAAGGTTTTGTTATATTTAAACGATGAAATCAAACACGATCACCAGGGGGATTTTAAACGCGTTGGCCATTTTAGCGGGCCTTGTATTATTACTCTATTTCCTTTTTCTGATCAGGTCGGTGATTGTGTATATTTCCATAGCAGCTGTGTTGTCGCTGGTTGGCCGGCCCATTGTGCTGTTCCTGAGACGGCGACTTAAATTCAATAATACCTTAGCCGTTATTACAACGATGATACTCTTTATCGCTATCCTGGCTGGGTTAATTTCATTATTTATTCCATTGGTGGCAGAGCAAAGCAGAAACCTTTCCCTGCTTAATATGGAAGAGTTGCAGCGTAATATTGAAAACCTTTACAGGGAAATCGTTACCTATTTCGAATTGAATCGAATCGATATCGAAGAATCGATCAAGGAATCCGGGTTCCTTCAAAATATAGACTATTCGGTGATTCCCGACTTTCTGAATTCGCTGGTCAGCGGACTGGGAAGTTTTAGTATCGCCTTATTCTCGGTTTTGTTTATTGGCTTCTTTTTTCTGAAGGACAGCAAATTGTTTGAAGATGGGATTCTGACCTTTGTACCCGACCGGAATGAGTTGAGGGTACAGAAATCTATCAATAAGATCAAAGATCTTTTATCAAGGTATTTTGTTGGCCTTATTTTTCAAATTCTGATTCTCTTCGTTATTTATACGACGGTCCTTCTCATCTTCGGAATAAAAAATGCAATTGTAATCGCCTTCCTTTGTGCCATGCTAAACCTCATCCCCTATGTTGGACCGCTGGTTAGCTTTTTCCTAATGATGTTATTGACCATGTCAAGTAATATCGATCAGAGTTTTAGCCAGGTAATTTTACCCACCACTATCTATGTCATGATCGGTTTCATTTTTGCTCAACTGGTGGATAATTTTTTCAGTCAGCCTTTTATCTTTTCAAGGAGTGCAAAATCCCATCCACTTGAAATCTTCCTTGTAATTTTAATCGCGGGAATTGTTTTTGGGGTTGTCGGACTGATCATTGCAGTTCCCACTTATACAGCCATAAAAGTGATTGCCAAGGAATTCCTTTCAGACAATAAAATTGTAAAGCGGATCACAAAAGACCTGTAATTCTTCCTTGAATACTAAATTGCTTAATAAAGACATTCAGGAATTTATCAATGCTCATCTTGATAGTAATCCATTTGATCTGACCCTTAAACACAGGGAATTTAATGGCGTTTCCATGAGTGAAATTGCCGAACAGATCGATTCCAAAAGACGAATAAAGGATAAATTACCCACCTGGTTCAAAGCTGATAGCATCCTATATCCCAATAAATCCCGATTACAGCAATCCTCTTCGGAAATCACTGCCAGGCATAAATGTGAGCTGGTCTCAGGAACAAGCATAATTGATATCACAGGAGGCTTTGGTGTAGACTGTTTCTACCTGGCCAAATCGTTCAAGGACGTTTATTACTGCGAACAGGAAGAAGAACTCCATAATGTAGCTGTACACAATTTTGAAGTCCTGAAAGCTAAAAATATAAAAGCCTTCAACGATGATGGACTCGATGTTCTTAAGAATTCAAAAATGCACTTCAACTGGATATATGCTGATCCGTCCCGTCGTCATGAAAGCAAGGGTAAGGTGTTTTTTATAGAAGACTGTCAGCCAGATGTGATTGAAAACTTAGACCTGTTTTTTATGCATTCTGAAAAGGTGCTTTTAAAGCTGTCACCAATGCTGGATATATCGAGAACGATTAAAGATTTAGGGCATGTTAAAAGAATTGATATTGTTGCCGTAAATAACGAACTGAAGGAGTTGCTTTTTGTTTTGGAAAAAGATTATATCAACCAAATTATGGTGAATTGTTTTAATTACAAAGGGGAACAAAAATCGAAATATGAGTTTGAATGGGGATCGGACAGCAGTGTTAGTTATGGGGTGACTGAAGTAGGTGATTTTCTTTATGAACCTAATGTGGCTATTTTAAAAGGAGGGGCCTTTAAACATTTAAGCCATGACTTTGAATTGAATAAGTTAGGGCTCAACAGTCATTTGTATTTCTCAAATCGAAAAAAAGAATTTCCAGGCAGGAGATTCCTGATAAAGGACATTCAATCATACTCAAATAAATCTGACTTAAAACAAAAACTCAGGAATAGTCAGGCCAACATCAGTACGCGCAACTTCCCATTGACGGTTGAAGCAATCAGAAAGAAATACAAAATTAAAGATGGCGGTGACCGATATGTGTTCTTTACAGCGGATCAGGTCGGAAATAAGCTGGTTATTTATTGCAAGAAAGCATAAAAAAAGGGTTGCAAGACTGCAACCCTCCATCCTTTTTTTGCTAATAACATTAACCTTAAACTATAGCTATTGAAAGGATTATTTTTGGTTTTTTCAAAATATGAACAAGTTCATATTCAAATCAAAATTACATTTT
>JABDIV010000055.1 GCA_013003555.1 Flavobacteriaceae bacterium | reverse complement strand
CTTCAAGTTCAGGAAAATCTTTAAACGCCGCATTATTTGTTAATTTCTGAAGGCCATTTGCCTGTAATCCTATAAGTAATTCATTTTCGGTTGCATGAAGACTCATAACGCGATTGCTTTTCAAACCAGAATTTTGAACTGTGTAGGAATAGGCATTATTTGTTTCATCACCAATTTTTGTAAGGCCTTTACCCGAAGTACCCAACCATATGGTACTTTCTTCATCTACGGCGATGGCCCTGATTTGATCAACATGCACTTCAGAAGGTAATTGATTGTTAGTAAGCACATTGAATTTGGCCAAATGTTCATCGTAATAACTGAGGCCTGCGCCGTCGGTTCCGAACCAGATCATGCCAGTGGCATCCTCGTAAAGGCACAGAATATCATTATAATGCAAAGCATAGGGATTGGTTTTATTAGCCCGGAAATGGCGAATACGCGATTGGTTCAAATCGATCATGTATACACCATCACCATATGTGCCAACCCATAGACGATTTCGTTGATCTATTAGCAAATCGAGAATAATCAAATTCGGAGGAAGACCCTCATCTCTGAACCCGGTAAACAAATTAAAGCCTTCCTCTGAGTTCGTTTTACGATGAAGTCCTCTTCCATATGTACCGGCCCATAAGTCTGATTCGTTATTTCCGGCCCATGTGCTTACAGGCAGATCGTTATGATTTTCTGCTGATTGCGCATGAACACCGTCAAGAATCATCCTTTTATACCCATTAAGAGTTGCTAAATAAAGAGTGTCTTGATGTTCCAATAAATCGCCTACCCCAGATTTGGCATCAGCTTCATCAAATAATTGATCAAATTCTGCTGTTGATTTATCATAGATATAAAGTCCGTTATCATAGGTTCCGAAAAGAATAGAACCATCAGAACGTTGAAATATGGAACTCACATTTCGAATATCATCAATTGTCTCAAAGGAGTCTGATTTTTGATTAAATCGTTTTAAAACCCCAGAATCTGTGATGATCCACATTATGCCTTGATCATCATTCCAAACCTTTCCAAGTTTACTAAAATTAGGTCTGGTTACATCCTCAAACTGCTCATTATAAATTTTAAAATCCCGGCCGTCATATTTGTTGAGGCCATCCTGGGTTGCAAACCACATAAATCCGGTTTGGTCCTGGGTAATGCTAACGACCGAGTTTTGGGAAAGTCCGTTTTCAACCGTCAATTCACGAAAAGCAATTGCTTTTCATTTTGTTGCGCCCACAGGGAAGGACCTAATAAGGCAAGCACAAAAATAAAACGGAATCGTTTGGATATCATGCTAAATGGTTAATGCTTACTTAAATGTAATAAACTTCTGGTAATTAGTGCAATCTGGTGATTTATTAAACCCCGGATTTAATGACGTATGAAGATAAACAGGCTATCACAGGACGTCTGTGATTACACTGACCATTTTTTTGGCTCGTGAATGGACCTCCTCTTCGGTCCATGCCAATTTAATAAGGCAAGACAAATTACGGCCAATAATATTATCGGATTGTGGGTATTGCTTGTCTTTTATTTTTGCAAGGCCTTGACGAATGGTCTCACTTAATTGATTCAAGGATTTTCCTTCTTTTAAATGCTCCCAGCGACGCACGTAATGCCAATTGTTATCGAAGTAATGAAAACATCCGTCAATGCCATTTTCTTTAAATCCGTTTGAAACCCGACGTGCGGTCTCAAGATCAGGAAGAAAGAAGTTGAGAAACGCATAACTTTCTTCACCCCCTTCAGGTACACGGCGAAAGACGACCTCAGGAATCTTCGATATGGCTGCTCTCAGTATGGTATAATTGCGTTTTTGAATATGTAGAAACTCGTCTAGTCTTCTTAGTTGAGCCAGGCCCACAGCAGCGTTTAATTCTGAAATTCTGAAATTATATCCCAGGAAAGGATGGGTTTCTGCTCCCCTGTCGGAACCGATATGGTCATGTCCGTGATCGGAATAATGGTCAGCATTCAGGTAGTATTGTTCATTATTGGTTAATACTGCGCCGCCTTCGCCACATGTTATTGTCTTGACATAATCGAATGAGAAACAACCGAGATCACCAATACTTCCCAGGGCTTTACCATTATAGGTTCCACCAATAGCCTGGCAGGCGTCTTCAATAAGAATAAGATCATGTTCCTTACAAATGGATTGCATTGCATTGAGATCGGCCATGCTTCCACACATATGAACAGGCATGATGGCTTTGGTGCTCGGTGTGATTGCTTGCCTAACCGCTTCCGGATCAAGGGTGAGGGTTTCATCAATTTCAACTAAAACCGGAAATGCGCCTAACATTAAAACGGCCTCAAAACTAGCGACGAAGGTAAATGTAGGAAGGATAACTTCGTCTCCGGTGCCAATTCCAGCTGCCGCGAGTGCGACCGAAACTGCGGCCGTACCACTCGATAACAATTGCACATGTTTTACACCGAATCGTTGGGCCAGGCCCTGTTCCATGCTCTTCGCTTTCCAATGGCCGTGGCGCATTCCATCGAATCCATAGCGCATAAGCACTCCGGTTCCAAGGACATCCTGTACTTCACGACGTTCGGCATCACCAAATAATTCAAATCCGGGCATAATAAACAAATTAGACACTAGGCACTAGGCACTAGGCACTAGGCACTAGGGTAAAACTACAACTCAAGGGTGCTTTCAGCAACTGTTTTTCTGACTTTTTTAAATCCGGCTTGAATATCATCCTTTGCTCTATAGCCAACTGGCATGGCCAATACCGATTTAAGGCCTTTCTCAGGCAAGCCTAAGATCTTATCATAAGCCAATGGATCGAAGCCTTCCATCGGGCACGCATCGATCTTTTCCAGAGCACAGACCGTTAGGAGATTACCCATCGCCAGGTAAGCCTGTTTGGTCGCCCACTCTTCCAGAAAATCCTGGGATCGCTTGCCTATATCATCTGTGAGATAATCTTCAAAGGGTTTTAAAATCTCATCCGGAGTATTTCTTATGGCTCTCACTCTATCAAAATATTCAGTGACATAATTTTCATCAATTCCGATTTCAATACAGAATATCAAAACATGGGATGCCTGGGCGACTTGCTGCTGATTCATGGAATGTTGAACCAGATTTTGCTGCAACTCTTTATCCTTAATTACCATTAATTTTATAGGCTGCAAACCATAAGAAGTTGCCGTCAGATTGAAAGCTTTTTTTAAGCGGTTGAGCTTTTTTTTGGAAACAAATTTATCGTTGTCGAATTTTTTAGTGGCATAGCGCCATTTTAAAGCTTTAATAATTTTCATGTTTATCAATGTAGAATCAGTGCAAAAATACAACAAAGCCGAAGGGCTTAATACGTTTCATGGATAAAAAATGTCGATAGGTCTATAGATCGAAGAACCATAGTTTTATTGCCATTAAACTCACCATGACTATTAAAAAGATGCGAATAAAGCCGTCGCCTCGTTTTACCGACAATCGACTGGAAATCCATGCTCCTGTGCCATTTCCGATAGCAAGAAACAAGCCATGAATCCAACTTACTTTATCGTTAAATACAAACACCAGGAAGGCGGCCAGCGTATAGATAAAGACAATGGTTACTTTGGTGGCATTGGCTTTGACTAAAGACATTCTATTGACCATCGATAACAATAATATGAGGATAAAGCCGACGCCTGCATTGATAAACCCACCGTAGATACCGATGAAAAAGAGAGAGATCATGGAAATCCAGAAGTATTTGCCATCTGTACGCTCCAGCCATTGATCGGCTTTAACTTTGGGTTTAAGCACAATTATTGCAACCACAACAATCATGACGATAGCCAGAATTTTATTAAAAAGATCTCCTTTAATATCGACTGCTATTTTGGCTCCGATGATCGATCCGACAACAGCTACAAGGCCACCATAAAGGCTGAACGGAAACGTATTGATCCCTTTTGATCTAAATCCGGCAACGGCCGAAGTTGTTTGTAACAGTATGCCAAGCCGATTTGTGCCATTGGCGACCGCTGGAGGGAGTCCCAGAAAAATAAGAGCAGGCAATGTTATCAGTGATCCTCCTCCTGCAATAACATTGACAAAACCGGCCACAAATCCGGCTAACAGAAGTATTAACAGATTCCAATCTAATTCGGCCAGAAGGTAATTTATCATCGGCACAAAAATAGGAAATAACAATAACTCAATCGTCTATCGAC
This sequence comes from Flavobacteriaceae bacterium, assembly GCA_013003555.1. Lineage (GTDB taxonomy): Bacteria > Bacteroidota > Bacteroidia > Flavobacteriales > Flavobacteriaceae > SHLJ01. The sequence continues at coordinate 21,711 of JABDIV010000055.1, read as the reverse complement.
CGGACATAGTTATCATGTATGGCCTGCACCAATGATCTGGGATAACAAAATCAATTCCTATTCTACTAAATCTGATGAACTAAAACTAGTTAGTACCAAATTTTCATTAGTGCCTTTTGATATTCAGTTCAATAATCTATTCAATCATTTAAATGTGACATTTGTTCTATAGGTTGTTACAATTATAATATCGGATTGATTTTGTGTGCTTTAGATTTGAATTATATAAAAAATATACACATTATGAAATCCTTACAATCAACAATTTTGACAGCCTTGCTGATACTAACGACAGGACTAAACGCCCAAAACTTTAAAGATGCTCCCGGAAACGAAACGGAAGGCGATTTCCCCTCAAAGTGGGAATTGGTGAAAGGCTCTGCTGAGATTAAAATTTTTCAAGGGGAAAAGGTTATTAGCCTCGGTAATAAAGCTATAATTAAGCCTAAGATGGGTTCTAATAATTATTTGCAGAATGAATTCACTTTGGAATTCGATGCCTTCTTTGATAATGTTCAAAAATCTGTCAGTTACCAGTATTACCAAGTCCGGTTTTGGGATGGTCATGGCGTAGGTGCTGATCAGGCTAGTACAGGGACTATCAAGCTTTTTCCTCTTAAGATATTTAGATACGGAGCAAAAATGGAACAGCGCATTCCGGGTCAACCAACAACCTTTAATATGAATAAGCCTGAACTTCAAACTAAAGAAGCCAATTGGAAGCATATTAAAATTGCCTTTAGCAAAGGAAAATTCAAGTTGTTTATCGATGATGAGCAAATTCTGAATATCCCTAATTTAACCTTTAACTTAAGGATGATCTCAATAGAAGGAGTATACCTCCAGTTCAATCAAGACTTTATGAGAGCGATAAAGAATGTTGAATTAAAAGGGAAATCCACTGGTGAACTGACCGGAACTAAAATTGTACTTGTTGTAGATAAAGAAACCAAAAAAGTCATAAACATCGAATTATATGAAACCATGCAGAATCCTGCGATTGTTAATAAAAAATACCCGAATAGTAAATTATATCTAGGAATGCTTTACGGCGGTTACACTGTTCAACCTATGGAATCTTCAGCATTATCATTTAATACAGCCAAGGAATATTTGCCAGGTGATCAATTTTTGCCAGGTGATCAGTTCCTTCCAGGAGATCAATTCCTCCCTGGAGACCAATTCCTTCCCGGTGATCAGTTCCTTCCGGGTGATCAGTTCCTTCCGGGTGATCAATTCCTTCCGGGTGATCAGTTCCTTCCTGGAGACCAATTCCTTCCGGGCGATCAATTTCTGCCAGGTGATCAATTTCTGCCAGGTGATCAATTTATTCTGAGAACCGTTAAAACTCAAGTCTTAGCTAATAAAGCGGGAAAGGTTTTGATTAAAATTGAAGGGATTAAAAAATAATATTCTTCAAAAATTTACAGCCGCATTAAGAATGCCAAAAGTTATAAAACTCGATTTTAAAGTCCAGTATTACCTGGACTTTTTTAATTCTAAATTTCAATCCAACATCCTTCTTATTAAGATTATAATAACGATGAAAGCTTATTATTAAATGAACAAAATAAATAGGAATAAACAATAACTCATTCGCCTATCGAATTGAAGTGTTTTTTTTTGATAGATTGAAAAAGGGGGTTATATTTGCTGCCACAATCGGAGAAATGGCAGAGTGGTCGAATGCGGCGGTCTTGAAAACCGTTGAGGGTCACACCTCCGGGGGTTCGAATCCCTCTTTCTCCGCTAATCAAGCGCAACTAACAATTAGCTTGAAAAGACTAAATCCCACCAAGTTTACTTGAGTGGGATTTTGATTTTTAAGATATCAATCCTGAAAGGATTGTTAGTTGCATTTGCACAATATGGTAATAAGGGATCACCGCAGGTAATCCCTCTTTCTCCGCAATCAAGCGCGAGGCTTGAAAATAGAAAACCACCAAGTTTACTTGAGTGGTTTTTGTTTTTTAAGGCTATGGCATTTGCAAAATGCCGTAAGAGGGAAATTGGAACAAAATCCCTCTTTCTCCGCAAAAGAAACCCGCAATGAAAATTGTGGGTTTTGTGTTTTCAAGAAGGTTGAAAGTTTACTTTCATAAGTGATTGAAAATACAAAATCAAACAAACGAAGTTTGTTGCGGGTTTTATGCTTGCTCAGGATTTCATATTGGGATCATGAGCAAAGCGAATAATCCCAATGCCAGCCCGCAACCTGGCTCGTTCACTAAAAATGTCCACAGGACATTTTATTAACGCTCCGCCCTCTCTTTCTCCGCAAAAGAAAACCCGCAACTTTCGTTGCGGGTTTTATGTTCGAATCAGATCTCTTTTCAAAGATCTCTTTTATGAAATCCTTCTTTCTCTGAATAAGTTAATTTTCTCACTTTATCACAAGAGCATTTGTTTTAATGTTGAACGATGAACCTCTTGGTCAGCTTGGTACTAGAAGAAACCAGGCTAACAAAATACAAACCATTTTCAAGTTGCGATACATTCAGTTGGATATATTGCCCTTCACTTTGATTAACGACCTTGTTTAAAACAATCTTGCCACTCAAATCGGTTATAATATAATTTACAGCATTAACATTTTCTATGTTATGCCTAATGTTAAGTTTTGAATTATTGACCGGGTTCGGATAGAATTGCATTTCATATTTTTCATTATTCAAAGCCTTGGCATCATCAAATAGTACACTTTTCGGATCTGCTGATTGGGCTATTGTAGAACAGGATTGAACAGGGCTAAGATCAACACTCAGAGTAACTTTTCCATTCAATGCATCTTCTAATAATACTGTAACCGAGCTAGCAGGACCAGCGATTTCAACATCAATCGAGCTCACATCGTTTCCATAATAAACACCATGGGTTATCGTATTGGCTCCATCAAAATAACTTACTGTTACCTTATCGTGATATTTGTTACTCGGCTTTCCTTTAAGTCTTGCACCTAAATCACTTATTGTAAATGCAATATTTTCATGAGCTTCGCTAAAGATTACTTTGCTGGTGGCGCTTCCGGAACCAGTTCGAACCAACGGATTAGTATCGAATGTTGATTGTACTTCGTTCGCACAGTTATAATCATCGCAAACGTCACCGATACCATCACCATCTGAATCCAATTGATCGGGATTGCTAATCAAAATACAGTTGTCAAGATTATCACAAACACCGTCATTATCCTGGTCTACTAAATTTCCAACACAAGTTGCGCAGTCTGTCCATATATCATCGACTGTACAATCATCGGCGTCGTCACAGGGTTGACCTATTAGATTATCATCAAAGCCAGCGCATAAATCATCACTGTCACATATGCCGTCACCGTCTGAATCCAGACATCCGAGACAATAATCGATAGAGCCCAGATCGACTGATAAGGTCCCACTAAAAGAAGAATTATAACTATTAAATAGCCGAACTTCAATTTGAGTCGATTCATTTTCAATGGATACCTGTACTTGAGAGGTAGTATCTCCATTAAAGGTACCATAGGTTATTTCCTGACCTTGGTTGTTCGTATATAAAACGGTCACGCTTTCAATAAAGCGATTCGATTTTTTGCCGGATATTCTAGATGATAATCCGCTTATGGTAAAACTAAAATCTTTATCACCACTGTTAAATGTCTTTGCGGTGCCATTAAAACCGGAACCACTATGGTTTAAAACACTAACATCAAATGACGTGCTGGCTGATGAACAATCGCAAGCATCACCGATGCCATCACCATTCATATCTTCTTGCAAGGGGTTATAGGTGTCAGGGCAGTTATCTTCCGTATCGCAAATACCATCACTGTCGGTATCTAGAAGTGTGCCAGCACAATTACAGTCGGCATCATAAACATCATTTACAGTACATGCATTGCCGTCATCACAGGATGAGCCAACGGGATTTTCACCACAAGGATCGGGGACGCCATCAGATTCAACCTTGAGGTCATCAATCATAAATAACAATTGATTTGTTGTATTAAAATGACGAACAATAATTCGTGCATCTTTACCGGCGAAACTGCTGGGAATTGCACCACTGATCAATGTAGCAGAACTCGGTCCTCCACTTGACAATGTCCCTTGAAAAATCTGATTGTTAAACATAGAGCTAGCACCATCTTCTTGAATATAAACCGCAAATGATTCAGAATAATCGCTTGATGATGAGGATGCAACCCTCAAGCTAAAAGATAAATCTGATGCTCCAGCGGGAATGCTGAACACCGGTGCTGTTAACACGTTATCCGGTGAGGTATTTATAGAGTACGACCCCATGTATTTTCCCGGTGCAAATCCCATAAGTGTACCATCTGAGTTTTGAAACCATTCATATCCATCAGCATCCAGATCTATGGATGAAAGCCCGTTCAATGATTCAAAATCTGTTGACCAGATCGTGGATTGAGCATTAATAGAATAAGTTGTAAGCAATGAGGTGAAAAACCATAGAAGTAGATTACGTTTCATCATACAATTTTTAATTAAGTTGATTCGATTTGAGAATGTAAATATATGGTATTGATTAAAATAATCTATAAAATGCATCACTTGTTCGATGAAATACAGTTTTTCGTAAGATTTATCTTATAATTTCAAAATAATTGTTCAAATATATTGAATTTAAGTTGGTTTTCCCTCAACATTTATTACACTTTTATTAAAACTTTAATGTTAATATCTTCATTCTCTATCGAAGAAAAAAGTGATGGGAAGCAACCGGGTTTTGAGTTTGCAGGTCTCCCCCTCAGGGATCGCGAGCATCTCGAGTAATCCCGAAAATGCTGAATCGACAATTCGACTACGCTCAGTGCGACTGCTCATAATTTGGTCTTAAAAAGTGCCCACTAGCTATTCTGAAGGCAATGTAGAATCACATCAACGAACCTAAATATTCTTCATGTCGTCCATTAAAGCTGATTTTAATCATTTGTCAACTAATATTTTTTAATGATATTTGATAAAGGTCCTATATCATGCGGATCAAATTAATAATTATATTATCACTGTTAAGTATTCAGTTCGTACTTGCCCAGAATGGTTTGGCGGTTCCCATCAAAAAGACAGTTACGATCGCCGAATATTTTCATTTCATCGATTCGTTAATTGTTCAATACGATTCCCTTTACACCTCTCAAATTTCAGAACATCATATTGTACGGAATAACCCATGGATCATCGATTCCCTGGCTAATACTGATTATTATAGGATGACAGAACGCGATTCGTTTGTCTATGACCAAAAAAAACTGATTATATTAAGAGTTAATGACACCATTATAATTCCCGATCATGATCGTGTTGTTGAATTGGATTCTACCTTTAAGCATACGCATATAGACGTGAATATTCCGGAATTCAAGCTTAGAATCTTTCAAGATAACCAGCTAATTGAAGAATTTCCAATACGCGTCGGACAGAATAAAAAGCGCTATTTGGCTATGAGTGGACGACTAACCGATCTAAAAACAAAAACTGGAAATGGCGAAATTATCAGACATAACAGGAATCCAATATATTTCAATCCGGTTAATGGCGAGCGTTTTTATGTAACAAGACGCGATGATGATCGCGTTACTCTTATGCCTCAAATACCCTGGATGGAAACCCGAATTAACGGTGTGAAAAATGGGCAAATGATCCATCCAACCACCAATCCAGAAACCCTCGAAAAAGCATATTCGAACGGTTGTATCGGTACCCGAGAATCCGATGCCTGGATCATCTACTACTATGCTCCAATAGGAACATCAATACAAATTCGATACGATATCGATGTCGCAGGCGAAAACGGAAATAGGGTTAAACTCCCGGATGTGTATGGTAATAAATCACAGCTGTAGCTTCATTATCCATTGAATCATAATGAATCCAGGATCTGACCAAGAGCAGGTTGCAGGCTTTCCCTATAGGATCATGAGCAAAGCGAATAACAAATCTATCCAATTAAAGGCTTTTTCTTCATAAAGGGTTGTGTGTAATGTCGCTCACCCGAGGCCTTGTATAATGCGTTAGATAAAGCTCCGAAAATCGGTGGAAACGGTGGTTCTCCCATCCCTGTCGGATCAATTCCATTTTCAACAAAATGGACATCGATTGCCCTCGGGGCCTCTTTCATTTTAATCATTCGGTAGGTGTCAAAATTCGATTTCTGTGGTACACCATCCTTAAAGGTCATTTCTCCGAAAAGTGCATTTCCGATACCATCTATAATAGCTCCTTCAGCCATGTTTGTGGCTGCATCAGGATTTACAACAATTCCGCAGTCGACTGCACAACAGACGTTGTGAATAACAGGTTGCCCATCAACTAACTCCAAATCAAGAACATGAGCTGCATAGGTATTGTGACAGAAATATGCTGCTACGCCCCTTGTTTCTCCGGATGTATTGCTGTTCCATCCTGATTTTTCACGAACCAGCTCAAGAACACCGGCATAGCGCTCGGGGTCGTAATCGTTTTGTTCGCCTACCGGGGATTCTTTGGCACGTTTTAATAAGTTCAATCGAAATTCGATAGGATCTTTTCCGGCCAATTCCGCTAATTCGTCCAGGAAAGATTGCTCTGCGCCGGCTATAAAGTTCGACCTTGGGGCCCGAAATGCGCCGATGGAAATATTAGAGTCAATCGACCATTCTTCAGCCAGGTAATTATCTACAGCTCCTGCCGGAAAACGATTGGCAAATAAAGGACTTTCAGGGATACCTCCCGCCTTTATATGAAAGGCTGTCAAATTGTTATCCTCATCTAATGCCGCTCTGTAAGTGGCATGATAGGTAGGACGATATATTCCTTGAGTCATATCATCCTCGCGAGAGTACATTAATTTCACAGGACTTTTGACTTTTTTGGAAATTAAAGCTGCTTCTACCACATAATGTGCATAGGCTTTTCTTCCAAAGCCACCACCCATGCGGATGATATCCATTTCAATATTCTCAGCCGGAATCCCGAGACTCGACACCAGCGTAGGAATTATCAACGACGGTATCTGTACCGGAGCAACAATTTTTACCTTATCGCCCTGAACATGAGCAAAAGCAGTCAATGGCTCCATTGAGTTATGTGCTAAATAAGGAGCGGAGTAACTGCGTTCTAAAATTTTTGAAGCATTTTCAAATATTTTTTCCGGGCTACCGTCTCTCCTCACGACCTCCCCTTTTCTTGAGGCCAGCTCCATCATTTTAATCGTGTGCTTTTCTGTAGATTCAAGTCCGGCAGGAACATTAATGGTTTGCTGTCCCCTAAAACCATTGATGGTTTCAGAATATGAATTTATGGGATCCCAATCGATCACTATTTCTTTTTTTGCCTGCATGACTTCCCATGTAGTATTGCCTACAATAGCAACCACTTCTGGAAATGCATTGGTATCGAAGCCGCCTTTTTGGAAATCCTCCTTGTAGCTTTTTATCGCAAAAACGTCTCTGATTCCGGGCATCGCTTTAGCAGTCTCTGCATCAAATGAATTTAGTGTTAGTCCGAATGCGGGTGGATGAACGATCATGGCGACCAGCATACCATCCGCCGAATAATCTAGTCCGAAAATCGGTTTTCCTGTAACAATGTCCTTAGCGTCAACATTTTTAGTTGATTTACCGATTATTTTAAAATCTGTCACATTCTTAATCTCGACTTCATCCGGCACCGTTATTTTTGCCGCAGCGGAGGCCATTTCTCCATAGCCTGCTGAACGATTACTCGCTTCGTGGATCAACATCCCATTATCGGTTTTAATCTCACTCACTGGTACTTGCCATGCTGAGGCTGCCGCTTCCATGAGCATTTGTCTTGCCGTTGCACCAACCATACGCAGTGGTTTCCAACGGGATCGAATCCCCTGGCTTCCACCGGTAAATTGAAAACCATATTTTTCCGGATGATACGGTGCCTGCTCTACAATCACCTTATTCCAGTCCATGTCCAATTCTTCAGCAATCAACATCGGCATGGATGTTCTAACATTTTGTCCAAACTCGGGATTTGGTGTATAAATAGTGGCCACGCCGTTTTCTCCAATTTTCAGATAGGAGTTCAGTTCAAACCATTCTTCCGGAAGTTTCATTATTTCTTCTTCGGAATCGAACTTACAGGAAGCAAGCCAGCTAAACCCAAGCATCATCCCACCACCGGCCAACGCCGTCGATCTGATGAACGATCGTCGTCCGATTGAAGTTTTTATTATTGATGTTTTATTCATAGTTGTTGAATTATAAATTAATCAGGAAACTGTATCATCCATTTTTTGAAGCCGTTTTGATAGCAGCTTTAATCCTGGTATAGGTTCCGCAACGACAAATATTACCATCCATTGCCAGATCGATGTCGTCTTCTGATGGATTCGGATTATCCTTTAATAGCGCAGCAGCGGTCATGATCTGTCCGGTCTGGCAAAAGCCACATTGAGGAACATCGTGATCCAGCCAGGCTTTTTGCAAGGGATGATCTCCATTTTTTGATAGGCCTTCTATGGTTGTTATCTCCATATCAGTTACAACCGATACGGGAAGGACGCAGGATCGGGTTGCAACTCCATCAACATGAACAACACACGATCCGCATGCCGCCACACCGCAGCCATATTTGGTTCCATAGAGATTTAAATGATCTCGTAAAACCCATAATATTGGTGTTTGCTGATCCACATCCACCTCCATTTTTTTACCATTTATTTTCAATTTATATATTGCCATAGTTTCTTACGGATGTATTAGTCAGATTAGTTTCAATGTTCCCGAATTATTAGTCCGGGCAACTTCTTAAAAATAGTGATTTCGTCTGAGAAATAAAATTGTTGCATTCTAAGAAATTTGTTTCCATTTAAACTTCCTTTTTCTCCACAAATAAACACCTTTAATTCTTTACTATTTCCTTATTGGTCGCCCGTCGATTACTCTCGTGTAATTGCATAAAATATGAGCCTAACGATGATTCAGACGGATCGATCGCGGTGTTGATTCATCGAAAATTTAAAACCTGAAGGCCGTTGATATTAAAAAGATGTCCAGCTTCAATCTGTACGGTTGAATGGACAAAAATAAAACCCGGAGTAACTTTTCTTTATTTATTACAGAATTATCATGAATCGAGTAGAACTTTATTCTAATTGTCTTTATACCTTGAATGAAAATCCTTAAATTTATATAGCTATCCAAACTCTCATTTTACAATTACCTTAATATGTTGGTTTGTTCTCCCTGAACAACTTATTCTTGATTACCCAATCACTTGAACGATGTTGCTACTTCTAACTGGCCTATATGAGCAGTGGAAAGATACTTTTGATAAGTCCAACTGGCTTGGATAAGAACAATCAACCAATAATTCAAAGGAAAACCTATCTCCCGGGATTAACGATGCCACAACTGGCTGCTATTACCCCTTCTGAATTTCATGTACGGTGTGTTTCTGAAACTTCAGAACCAATTCCATGGAATGAACATTGGGACATAGTAGGTTTAACCGGCATGGGAGGCGCAGGAGTTATCCGTGCTTATCAAATTGCTGATGAATTTCGTAAAAAAGGATCCCTGGTGGTAATGGGTGGCATTGCAATTACATTGTTTGATGAGGAAATGACACGAGAACATGCTGATGTTATCATAAAAGGAGAGGCTGAGGACACCTGGCCAAGATTTCTGGGAGACTTTAAAAGGAATGAGATTAAACCTACCTACGAGATGGAACAAGTACCAGATATTTGTTCTTTTCCCCCTCCGGCCTATGAGAAATTTAATCGGAAATATTATGGGATCTGGCGACCGGTTCAGGCTACCAGAGGATGCCCGTTTCCGTGTACATTCTGTTCAATATCAACTTTTTTTGAACGTAGCTACCGAAAGCGTCCCATTGAACAAGTAGTGCGAGATGTAAGGGCGGCCAAAGCAAGTGGAAGTAAATACCTTGCCTTTATTGATGATAATATTGGAGTAGATTTTGCCTACTGCAAGCAATTGTGGGAAGCATTAATACCTGAAAAGATTATATGGATCAGTCAATGTAGCCTTCAAATCGCACAGCACGATGAACTGTTAAAGCTTGCGTACAAGAGTGGATGCAGAATCCTATCCTTTGGTGTTGAAACGCTGAATGAGGAAAGTTTGACGCATATCGATAAGGAATGGAATGATCCCATCAATTACAGTAAGTCTTTTGCCAACATCAGAAAACATGGTATCGATATTTCGACCGAGATGATTCTTGGTCTTGATGGTGATGATGAACATGTTTTTGAAAGAACATTTGAGTTCTTAATGGCTAATAAAATTTCCGTGCCGAGAATGTACATTTTAACTCCGGTACCTGGCACCCCTATGTTCGAATCTCTCGAAGCTGAAGGGCGCATATTCGATTATGATTATAAAAAATATGTTGGAGGAGCCGCAGTGTTTGAACCGAAGAAAATGTCGGCAGAAACGCTTCAAAATGGCTACTGGAATCTATATAAAAAACTGTATGCAACTTCTAATATTTTTAAAAGGTTAAGAACTAATCCTGCAAAGCTGGGTTTATTCATGCGGGGATTTGTTTTAGGAACCAATCTGATATATCAGAATCACATTAAACGGGGGATTACCCCTGGAATTGTCTAATTCAAGATCGAATTATGAAAATCTTACTTGTTAGACCACCTGTACCTAGTCAAACCATTGGTTTGAAGCATATTATGATTTGTGAGCCGCTTGAACTCGAATATATAGCGGCCAATCTTGACGGGCATAATCTTATGATTTTTGATCATTTAGTTGAACGTGGATTCAAAAAAAGATTTTCAGAATTTAAGCCTGACATTGTGATCAGCAGTTGCTATAAAACAGGCACAAACGAAGTGATCAAGATCTTCCGTTATGTCAAATCAATTAATCCAGATTGTTTGACCATTGTCGGTGGTGTTCACGCCACTTTAATACCGGAGGACTTCGCCGATATCGCAGTAGATATCATTGGTTTAGGTGATGGTACTATGTTGTTACCCGAGATTGTGAAGGCGCTCGAGCAGAGATCTTCCATCAGCAATATTCCCGGAATCGCCATTCCTGTTTCAGAGGGTGAATTATTCATGACCGAAACCAGGGAATATATGCCAAAACCTGACCTTCTCCCCTTTCCAAAAAGGGAGTTGGTGGCTCATTTAAAACATAAATATTATTATCTAATGCACCGGCCGGTAGCAACATTGAAGACAACCTGGGGCTGTTGGTACAGATGTAATTTTTGCTTCACATGGAAAATTACTGATGGCTTGCCATATAGCAGATCAGCACAGTCGATCGTTGACGAGCTTCTGACTATTAATGACACCGAAATATATATTGTTGATGATATCTTTTTGATCAACAAGAGCAGACTCAACGAACTGGCACATCTTATCAAAAAATATGGGATAAAGAAGAACTACCTCTGCTATTCCCGGGCAGATTTCATCGTGGAAAATGAATCGGTGATCGCCGAATGGGCCGAATTGGGTCTTAAGGCGGTATTTATCGGTTTGGAGGCAACTACCGACGAAGAACTTCTGGACATGAATAAACAGCTCCCGGCAGATCATAATGTTAAGGCCATTCAGATTCTTCGGAAGTATAAAATCGATATTTACGGTTCACTAATTCCGCAGGCTAACTATGAGAAAGAGGATTGGGACCGTCTTTATCGATTCATAACTGACAACAAACTCTATTATGTTAACATTTCTCCTGCAACACCTTTACCGGGTGCAGATAATTATGAGGAGTTCAAAAATCAATTGACAGTACCTGAAGATGCTCACAGTCTGTTCGATCTTTCTCATCAATTGACGAAAACCAAGATGCCATTAAGAGCTTATTATCGGGAGTTGTTAAAGCTTTATGTTAAAACCACCCTCAATATGAAAAGCGCCAGAATGAACACATTTAGAACCCTCCCCTCCATTTGGACAATTAACTATTGGCGATTGATACTCGGAGCTTTGAAAATAGGACGACAATTCTTATTCAGTTATTCGCACCACTCAATAAAGGAAATACGAAAAGCAAAGTATAAAGGACCTGAACTCTCTGATTTATCATTCGAATACAAGAGAAAGCATCCGTCATTCGAAGATATCCCTTCAGGAAATGAAACCAGCAATAAGATGGAGCAAGTATTGATAAATATGTAATTCATGGACATTAAACGATTAGATAATGCTCTGGATTTAGGAAATGATTGGGACAGTCTTTCCAGTTCTGTTATACAAGGGAGATCCTTTTTAAAACATCTGGAAAAGACCAATCATTGTCATCAGAGATATTATGTCCTGACCCGGGATAACCAAATTACAGCCGGAGCAATTGTCTATTCTTTAGGTGTTAATTTATTGACTTTTTCAAAACGGAAGTTAGCCTTACCGATGCAAATTATAGGAATTCCATTGTCTTGTGACATCAGTGGAGTTATTGGCAAGGGTAATGATGTGAATGTACTGATATCCCATATTCTCACCCACGAAAAGGGAATTTTGCTTTGTCTAAATCATAACCAGAAAATAGCTCATCCGGGCATCATACAATTAAGAACTCTACCTAGTATGATATTGAATCGGAAGCATAGCTCCTGGCAAGAATATTTAGAGGCAGTTCGCTTTCCTTATCGTCGCAGAATAAAAAGCGCTCTCAGGAAATCGGATGGGATACAAATCAAACAGACCTCCTGTCATTTATTTTCTGATACTCATTACAAGCAGTATCTGCAGGTTGTGAGGAGATCGGTTACTAAACTTGAGATCTTGAATTTAGACTTCTTCAGGAATCTCAACCCTGAATTCAAACTGAATTCCTTTTACAAGGACAACGACCTATTATATTGGAATATCTCAGTTGAAGATGGTGATGATTATTCGTTTTTGTTCGGCGGTTTGGATTACGAGAAACGCGATTATTTCGATTCCTATATCAATAATTTAATCACCATCCTTCAAAATGGCTATCAAACGAGTTGTAAACAATTCAATCTCGGACAGACGGCGGAAATCGCTAAAGCACGTTTTGGTGCCATCCCCTTAGAAAAGTCAATGTTTCTTTTTCATAAAAATCCATTGGCCAGATGGGTGTTCAGAAAGATGAGTGGCGTTTTGAGTTATTCCCAGGATCTCGTGATCAATAATGTTTACAAAAAAGAACCCATCAAAACATTGAAATTAAAAGACCATATTAATTATGCAAAGTCCGTCTAGTAATAATACCCTCTATAACAAACCATATTTGGGACAATTACTGTCCTTGCTCAAAATGGATAAGGACTATTTTAAAGCTGAAGGCAATTACCTTTTTGCGCAGGATAACGGACAAGTAAAGAAAGTCTTAGACTTAGCCGGCGGATATGGCTCGTTGCTTCTTGGGCATAACCATCCCCAATTAAAGGATTTGATGAAAGAATTGGTAGATGAAAATAGTTGCCAGCATCATCAACTTTCGAAAAAGAGCAAGGCCAATTCACTTGGTAGTGAGATAAACCGCCTCATTCATGCAGAAACCGGTTGTAACTATCATTCAATAATTCTTAATACAGGAGCAGAGGCAGTCGAAGCTGCTCTTAAACATAGTCTCCTGGCTTATGACAAGAAGTTGAGGACGATTCAAGAGACCATAGATAAAAATCTTCTGACGATCGGTGAATCTGTCTTCCAGAATAACAGAACCGCAGTTCTTTCATTCGAAGGAAATGAATTCAATTCCATATCCGACCTCCAATCCTTTATAAATGCCTTCAATAATCCTTACCTGAATAATTATAAACCAGTTATTCTGGTTACAAACAAATCATTTCATGGTAAAACCATGGGAGCACTATCGGTGACCTCAAATTCATATTTTAGAGAGCCTTTCCTGAAGCATTCACCAATTCAGTCCATCCATCTTGATTTCAATTCAGACGATCAAAATGAATTGTTTACAGCACAGGAATTCGAGGTATTAATACCTCAAGTTTCCAATTCTGGATCATTGACGATAAAAAGAAAAACCCTCAGCCGAATTGCAGCAACAATTATTGAACCTGTGATTGGTGAAGGTGGGGTTTATGTCTTAAAAAAAGAATTTCTAAAGCGTCTGAGAGAATTGACCTTAAAATATAAAGTGCCTTTGATTTTCGACGAAGTTCAATCCGGTTGCTTCAGAACAGGAACTTTCCTTGCTTCCTTCCAGCAAGGGGTTAAAGCCGACTATTACATTCTTGGTAAATCATTGGGTGGTGGAATTAGCAAAATTAGTGCGGTTATGATAGATCAATCCTATTATATACCAGAATTTGACCTAATTCATTCATCAACCTTTGCCGAGGATGACCTGAGTTGTGCTATCGCCTCAAGAGCTCTCAAGCTAATGAATGACAATAAAAACCGAGTTATAAAGGCCGGTGATCATTTGCTTTCCGAATTAAGCACATTGAAAAATAAATACCCCGATGTGATAAAAGATGTGCGAGGATTGGGCCTTATGATCGGAATTAACTTTCAAGATTTTGATCAAAGCAGAAATTATGGTTTACAGGGAATTTCAAGATCTAAATTCTTTGGATATGTACTGACGGCCTACCTTCTCAATACCAAAGATATTCGAGTGTCTGTAACCATGTCTGATTGCAGAACTATAAGGATATTGCCATCAATGTTCATTACCCGCGAAGAACGGGATAGATTTATTTTCGCCATGTATGAGTTATGTAAAATTCTCGAGTATGGCGATTTTTATTCTCTAATTTCATTCTTATTACCAAATGACTATCGTAACCTGCGTCCGATTTCAAATTTCAACCGGGGAAAAATCCCATTGGATCCAATTGAAGACTGTGTAGATGAAGTTGGGTTCCTGCTGCATTATATCGACATAAACACTGTCAGGAAATATTTGAACTCCCTAGACCTGTTACCAGATGAGGTGATTTTCAATTTGATCAAAACCCTAAAACCATTTTCAGAGCCAGTAATAATTGGCAGAAATCGGATTTTAAATCGTCAAGGAAAGGCCGTGTGTATAACCTTTATGGGACTCTCTTTTACCTCAAAAATGGTAATCGATGACCTCAGGAAATCTGTCGGAAACCTTATTCCTTATCAAAAATTATGTAATAAGGCTATTCAAATTTTCAAAGACCAGGGTATTAAGAAAATAGGATTGGGCCAGTACAATTCCATTATCATGCAAAATGGAAAGGCAGTGTCTTGCCCGGATGTTCGGGTTACAACAGGGAACGGTTTTACGGTTCATACAGCTGTAGAAGCAGTGAAGGACTTCATCAATCAGCAATCATCTCCTTCCCTGACTTTAGGAATTGTGGGTGGCGGTGGCAATATTGCTAAGGTACTTTCGATAATGTTGGCCAAGGAGGTCGATCAGCTTCATATCATTGGCCGATCTGGAGGAAATGCCAACAAGCTGATCAGACATGCCGGCCTATTGATCGATCATATTCGACATGAACTTAAAAAAGGTGCAATGCCTTTACAAGACATTTATAATCAGGTATTAAAACTTGATAAATATTCAGAAAAGTTTACTTCTGAAGAATTAAATCCGGAAGAAATATGGATGGCATTTAAGAAAATCTTTGGCTCAGAAACTAAAATAACGATTGGCAATGATTTGAATATGCTGGCCAATTGCGATATAGTGCTGGTGGCAACAAACGATCCTGCCCCATTTCTCAAAAAGGAATATTTTAAAAATGGAGCTTTCATTTGCGATATTTCAGTTCCATTGAATTGTGATACTGATCTTCTAAATGATCTGAATTATACGGTTTGCAAGGGTGGGATTCTGAATTTACCTCAAGCTGAATCTCTTTATCCATTGGGTCTTGGACTAGATAGCGGACAACTATATGCATGTATGGCAGAGACTATACTTATGGGGTTCGAGAATGAAAATCTCACATATTCATATGGTGAAATCAAGGAAGACCTGGTTCGCGAATTGGGCAATAGAGTTTTAAGCCAGGGATTTAAACAAAGTTTCAGGATTAAAAAAATTTCGTGCGAAATAAATTGAGCTACAAATGATAATGATTGTTAGGGTTCAAAATAAAAAACATCAAAAAGAATTCATTGAATTCCCTCGAAATCTATACGCTGGGGAGCCAAATTATATCAGCGATTTGAATGTTACGGTAAAGAATAAACTTTCAAAAAACAACCCGTTCCTAAAGCATTCTGAAGTTGCGATGTTTATGGCGAAGGATTCTTCCTCCCAAAAACCTCTGGGTCGAATCGCTGCTATTTATAACAAAACGCATTTAGCCGTGAATGATGACAACTCAGGTTTCTTTGGTTTTTTTGATTGTATTCAGGATAAGGAAATAAGTGATGATTTAATTAATACCGCTTCGGAATGGCTCAAGGATAAAGGATTAAAAAGAATGATCGGACCTACCAACCTGACTACAAATAACTCATGCGGGATTCTCATTCAGGGATTTGAATATCCCAATCAAGTGGATATGCCTTATAATCATTCTTATTATTCCCGATTATTGGAAGAAAATGGTTTGTCAAAGGTCATCGATCTCTACGCATATCATTTAATTGATAAGCCCGATTTAGAAAAGTATTCAAACCTGATGTCGCGAGCTAAATCCAGGTTGAGCAATATGGGTGTCAGAATCAGATCAATAACTGCCAAAACGTTCAAGTCAGATATCAGGCGACTGAGACTAATTTATAATAAATGTAACCGCGAACATTGGGGTTTTTTACCACTCAATGATGAGGAATTTATGGCCATGGCACAAGATCTCAAAAGTATTATGCCCTATAAACTCGGGATACTTGCTGAGCTCAATAATGAGATCGTGGGTTATATAATTGCTGTTCCGGATTTTAACCAGGTCTTAAAAAGAATTCCGAACGGCAAACTGTGGCCATATGGCATATTTAAAATATTGAAATACAGGAATAAGATCGATTCGGCCAGGGTTATGATAATCGGGGTTGATCCAGATTTACGTGGTTCCGGATTGGATTTGATACTGTACCAGGCCATTACGAATGCACTGTACGATCAGAATATTTTTCAGTGTGAACCCGCTTATGTCATGGAAACCAATAAAACTATGAATTCGTTAATGGTTAAAATTGGTGGAACTATTCGAAAGCGATATAGATTATATAAGAAATCCATTTAAATGATATGAAAGCAATTGAAATTGAAAAACGCGCTGTCCAAGGCCCTAAACTCATTGATTTCTTAACGGGATCTGGGGACTTTCCAGCTTTTCATTTCTATGAATTGATGAAAGGTTATGGAGATATAGTAAAGTGTGGACCATATTTTTATTTGATAAATCATCCGGACATCGCGAGAGATATCTTAAACAGGGATCAAAAAGACTTCTCTCAGGAAGATTTTGTCAGTAAAAGAGTCCATACGGTTTTTGGATACGGTATGGTTACCAGTAAAGGTAAACTTTGGTCTTCTCAAAGGCGACTCCTTAATCCTGTTTTTAGTCACAAAGAACTTCATAAGGACATAGATAAGGTTCTTGATCAAATTAATGATAGCTTTTCTGAATGGAAAATTTTAGCGAAGAAGGGCGATGTAGTTGACTTGTCTGATCTCGTTGGTACTTTGGCCATTATGACCGCAGGTCAATTATTATTTAACTTTGACTTCACCAAATATGTAGACTCATTTAAGTCAATCGTGAAAATGGGTACCTATTATATGGCAGAAGGCTTGCCTTTCTTCCTGCCATTGTGGATTCCCTCTCCCAATCATTTGAAACTGAAGAAAGTTAATCGGGATGTCGATTCTATTCTTGAAAAGATTATAAATGAGATGGATTGCGAACAACCGAATCGGGATTCGATGGGTTGTGTTCTTAAGAATGCATTGGGAACCAAGTCATCCAGTTCTTACGATCGTCGTGTTATGTTTGATGAAATGAGGACCATGCTTGCAGGAGGATATTTCCCTGTAAGCTGTAGCTTATCGATGATCTGGTATGCACTTGGCGAGAATCCTGAATATTTGGATAAAATGACCAGGGAAGTACGTCAAAAACCAGTCGATTATAAATTCACTGCTGATTTTTATAAGGATTTCCCCGTAACTTCAGCTTGTATTTTTGAAGCAATGCGTCTTTACCCTATAGCATTTTCCATATGGCGAAAAGCGAAAATTGAATTTCATACTCAAGGATATACCATTCCGAAAAACAAATCAGTCTGTATTTCTTTATTTAACATTCACAGGCATCCGGAGTTCTGGGATGACCCGGAAGAATTTAAACCAGAGCGATTTATGGATACACAAAGCCGGAAAAGGCCTAAACACCATTACGTTCCTTTTGGATGGGGTAATAGAAAATGCATAGGAGATCATTATGCAATTATGATAATTTTTTTAACCATAATAAGAACGCTTCAGCAATTTGATTTAAAAATAATCCATGAACCATTAAAAGTTAGGAGAGCCGCCTTGATTTGTCCTAAACGCGTTTTGGCCAACCTAAAACACATTCAAAAATGAAAATACAATGATTCTACGGTTGTCACATATCAGGAAGTCTTTCGGGAGAAAACTTATTCTTGATGATATCAATCTGGAGGTAGAGCGAGGGTCGTTGATTGGTATCACTGGTGAGAATGGATCGGGGAAATCAACATTGCTAAAAATGATCATTGGCGAGCTTAAGCCAAATAATGGAACGATTGATTATCAGGCTAAATTTGGATATTGTCCTCAAGAATCTACACTATTTTCTCAATTAACAGTTAAAGAAAATTTTAAATATTTCTCTATCGCTTATGGATTAACGCGAAGTGAATCGGATAAGAAAAGACAGTTTCTGGCTGAATATTTCAATTTTGATAAATATATGGATGATCGTGTTAGTACTTTAAGCAGTGGTACCAAACAAAAGGTCAACCTGAGCCTGGCATTACTTAATGACCCTGAATTATTAATCTTAGATGAACCTTATGTGGGTTTCGATTGGGAGACATATTTAAGATTTTGGAAATATTCTAAAGAGGTAATAAAAAAAGGAACGACTATTCTGATCGTGGCACATCTTCTTACTAACCAGGAAGAGTTTGATAAAATATACCAGATTAAAAACAAGGTTTTAATATGAGACTTTATCGAATCAAAATATCGATGCTATTGATTTTTCGCATATTAATAAGGCAAAAAATCGTTTTAATTCTCATTTTTCTAATACCCTTGTTTTTCTTTTCTATAATTGAAATTACCTCCTCAGAAAATCTTCTTCCTGTTACCTTAGACGCTCTATCTGAACCTGATGTTATACTAATACCTGAGAGACAAATTTCACTTGTTTATTATGCAATTGCATCCTGCGGTTTTTTAGTGTCCTTCTTAGCCTTATACCTAATACAGCAAAACCGTAAGGTGAACAAGCGATTAATTATTTGTGGCTATAGTCCTATAGATTTACTTGCTGCAATTCTTTGTGCATTGATTTTAATTATCATCTTCATCTCGACTTATGTAGGATTACTTATTTTATTCTTCCATGACTATTCTAATGTGGTTGGTTTGATGATTGGATTGAGTATGATAGGATTTGTTTATGGTTGCTATGGTCTTCTAGTAGGGAGTTTATTAAAAAAAGAACTCGAGGGCATTCTAATGATTGTACTTCTGGCAAACATTGATGTGGGCTGGCTTCAAAATCCTGTTTTTTATTCCCAGGCCGAAAACCAGACTTTTATTCAATATCTTCCCGGATATTTCCCTTCACAGTCTGCTGTAATTCAGGCTTTTACTGATTTTTCGTCGAAATCATTAAACACCTCTGCCTTGCTTTATGGGGCCATTTTATTACTGATTTCCATGATAATATATTTCTTTAAAATGAAGACCAGTCGAAATTAGTCCGTTATCGAATCAGCGATTGAATTAAAAATTTTACAGTTTAATCATCATGCAGAACTCCAAAATAGAAATCGTCGTAATCTTTTTAATACAGTTATAAATAAGATTTTTTTCTTTAAGAATTTGGTATTTCATCCCGTATTATTGGTTTTTTATGCTCATTATTACCAATTTGAATCGGTTTATATTAAATTTAATTGTTTGTAACTGCCTTATAATCTGTCCATTTTCGATTTCCTTGTTAGAAATTATGTTGCCATTAGATTTCAAGTAATTGATAATTAGAACCTTGGCTGCTTGTTTTTTGGTAAATGATATTAATCAATCGACAAGGTGTGTTAAAATTATTATTTACATCATACATGCGTTTACTATGCCGTGCTTATAAAAATAAGGAGACATGGTTACTGCCTAAACGACATTATCATTTCAGGCTAATAATTGTTGCTGTCGTTTTATTCACTGTAGGAATTCCAATTGAAGCATCGAATTCAAACGGTGACCATCATCTTGAGAAGATTCTAATCTCAAATAATAACCATTTCCGATTCGAAAATAATAGTGTAACCCAGTCCGATCCTGAGATCACCATACCCGATGATTATACCGTTCATTGTCTTGATGACGTCCTGCCCTGTGAAGCCGATGATGTTGTTGCTTTAGGCTTTTGTGATGGTTTAAAGGTGACTTGTTTCCAAAGTGAACTGTATGACGGACCCTGCGGTGGAAAATTGATCAACACCTATATTGTTACCGATTCGTGCGGAAACAAATTATCAGGTATTCAAACCATAACGGTTAACGACACCATTCCTCCCAAGATCATTGCACCTAAGGACATTACGATTCAATGTCTTGAAGATCTTCAGGACTGTTTGACAAGTGAAGCAACGGCGACCGATAATTGCAGTGAGGTTGAACTTTCATGTATCCAGGGTGAACTTAAAGGCGATGAGTGTAAAGGCATTATTATTGTCACATTCACAGCTACCGACGCCTGCGGAAATACGGATTCAGCAACCCAAACCATAACGATTAATGATACAACAGAACCGGAAATTGAGGATGTTGAAGACTTTCAGCTTGAAGATTGTAATACCTCATGGCCTGAATATTTAACGACCACCTGGACCGATAACTGCGCCGAAGGTGGAAGTTTAAATTCGAACGCTGGTGTGGACGATGGGACCAGTGAAGATGGTTGCATCCAATACCGCTTATACACCTTTACCATAACCGATTCCTGTGGAAACTCCGAAACAGAAACCACCAGGGTAGCCCGGGAATATGATATGACCGATCCAGAGATCGTTGCAATTACAGATTATCAACTCAAAGGATGTAACGCTGAATGGCCTGAATATTTAACGACCTCATGGACCGATAACTGCACCGAAGGTGGAAATTTAAATTCGAATGCTGGTGTGGACGATGGGACCAGTGAAGATGGTTGCATCCAGTACCGTTTATACACCTTTACCATAACCGATTCCTGTGGAAACTCCGATACAGAAACTACCATAGTAGCCCGGGAATATGATATGACCGATCCCGAAATTGTCGATTTAGAAGATTTTCAACTGGAAGACTGTAATACCTCATGGCCTGAATATTTAACGACCTCATGGACCGATAACTGCGCCGAAGGTGGAAGTTTAAATTCGAATGCTGGTGTGGACGATGGGACCAGTGAAGATGGTTGCATCCAATACCGTTTATACACCTTTACCATAACCGATTCCTGTGGAAACTCCGATACAGAAACCACCAGGGTAGCCCGGGAATATGATATGACCGATCCAGAGATCGTTGCAATTACAGATTATCAACTCAAAGGATGTAACGCTGAATGG
>JABDIV010000053.1 GCA_013003555.1 Flavobacteriaceae bacterium | reverse complement strand
AATTAAAAGTGTAATGATTTCCATTTATTTAAGCAGTTTTAATGAGATCATAAACTCATCATACGAATTCCTGTTGTTCAAATCCCAGGCTTTTGCATAACCAACTGATAAAGTGGACGGCAACAATGAGAATAATACAAATCTTGTGTCGACCTGAGCACCGAGATCCAGAAATTTACCATCATTAAAAACCGGGTCTTCAAAAAATAAAATTGAACTAAATATAGTAGGTTGAATCCAGTTGGCGAAAAAATTAAACGTTCCCAACTTTCGGAATCTTATGGGTGGCAAAACTAATTCTGCTGTATGTTTACTGAAACTCTTCGATATAATATTTAAATCGGCGTCAAAGGGCAATCCTGGAAATGAAAATGGTGTTCGATATCTTCGAAATGGTCTGAAATCGACATAATTGTTTCCGAAGGAGGCAAAACCAAACCGCGTAAAGGGATTGAATTCCTTATTAAATGACAAACCCGAAGCATTTCGGAACCACAAAGATGCATGATTAACGGGAAGCTGAAAACCAAAATCGAAGGTGCCATAAACCCGGGCAAAAACATTACCGGAGGACAGGGTCAAACCCGGGCTGAATGATGCCTTTATTCCTTTTTCATGATCAACGGCACCCAATGAATTTCTTAAATTACGGTAAGCCAGGTTTGATCTGAAATCGAAAAAGAAAGTCTCATCAAAACCCGGTGTTTCAATTTGCTGAAATGCAGGTGACTGATCCAGACCGTAATACATGGCAGTTCCGATATTCAAATCTAAGTTCTTCGGTGAATCCCAGATCAAGGTACGGTCATAGTTTAACTCCAAAGCTAATCCTCTTCGTGAAAACTGAGTAGGACCGAAAAGATCATAGAAATTGGCTTCATTGTATCCTCCGTGAAAGGAAAAACTACCCAGATCGGCATCTACAGATAAATGAAAAACCTCATCATCACCAATATCGGAAATCTCTGGATTGGTATTATCAGACCAGCTATTTTTCCAGTCCTTTGGTGTATAAGCCAGAGATATTTCTATTGATTTCAATTGAAGGGGATCTGACAGGTCCAGGTGATATCCTATTCCGAAGTTGTCTTTATATCCGACAAAGGTTGGATAACCATAATTAACCTCGATCATTTTTCCAGGTTGGTACTTACCCTTTACTACATCATCTCCATCTACATCATAGTCACTATCTGTTGGGAATGAAAGTTCCCAACTTTCTAGAACTGGGTATTTCTCTATCGTCTTTGTACCAAGGAAATCGAAACTGGATACTTTTTTAGCTGGTTTATTAGGTATGTAGGCAGGTTGAAATCCCTTACTGCTAAAATTGAAAACAAAAATTCGATCCTGATCAACAATAACCGGCCTGAAAAAGCCGGTTTCTGCATTACTCATAACCTTAATGTCAGCTGTTTCGAGATCAACCTGATAAATATTGCTGACACCAGAATAATATGAACAACCTGTTAAATATTTACCATCCTCTGAAAACCTGAAACTTTGAGGTGATGAAGGATGAAAATTAAATATTGTATCGACCTTCTCTTCGCCATTTTCCAGTATTTCCAAATCATATAGCATCAATCTCTGATTACCATTAAGATCAGCCACTGCCGCGCTCAGTTTTTTTCCATTTGGTGAGATATCTAAATCGAAAATATCATGACCATACGGCAAAGTCAGTTTCCTGGTCCAGGTAGAATAAGACTTCGACATATCGGTGGTATCAACTTTTGGAATTTTGACTATAGACGACCGTCCATGTAAATGCTTTATACCCCAAATAGATTCATCCGACCGGTTAAAAGCCAGATCACCTGTTCTGAAATCCTTTTGCAATTTTTTAGTCTTGCCGGTATTCAAATTATATGAATTCAAATCGCGCCATGAATCATTATCTGTAGTAAAAAACAAGACATCATTTTCAGCATCAAATACAAGTGAAGTAACGTAGAAAAGAGCTGCTCCTTTAATATCGACCAGGTGTTCAAATGTGCCCTCAGTCAGATCCAGTGCAGTAAGGTGCGGTATTTGTCCGGGATAATTTACCGCCATATATAATTTATTCCTTTTTTTATCAAACTGAGGATATGAAACCGACCCAAGAATTTTTTCAGTGATTATCTCAGGTTTGGTTATTGAATTTTGCCTTAAACTTTCGATGTTATCTGTTTGCCATTCATTCTCAAATTCAATCCAATCATCCCAAACCTTATCAATGGGCTGACCAATAACGTGATGAAATTGACCTGCAAAAGATCTTTTAGAGCCTTTTCCACGTTTGGCCCATTCAATAATTTT
>JABDIV010000024.1 GCA_013003555.1 Flavobacteriaceae bacterium | reverse complement strand
CCTTCGTCGTAACTCGCAACTTCTTCGATAAGCAGTGCGCGATATTCAGCAGCTTCCGCTTTCAATTCTTCAGGAATGTCAATTATATCGAATGTAGAACCCATTGAATCCTCATGCCAAACGATGGCGCGATTCTTTACAAGGTCTACAACGCCTTTAAAATCCATTTCTTCACCAATCGGTAAAACGATCGGCACTGCATTAGAACCAAGCATATCCTTAACCTGCTGACAAACCGCCAGGAAGTTAGAACCTTGCCGGTCCATCTTATTCACAAAGCCCATACGTGGAACTTTGTAGTTATCGGCTAATCTCCAGTTGGTTTCCGATTGTGGTTCAACACCATCAACGGCACTGAACAGGAAAACCAATCCGTCAAGAACACGAAGTGAACGGTTTACTTCAACCGTAAAATCAACGTGACCCGGAGTATCGATTATATTGAAATGATATCCTTTTGCATCTGGAGTAGGCTGTCCATTTTCCGTTGGGAAAGTCCATGTACAGGTTGTAGCGGCGGAAGTAATGGTAATTCCTCTTTCCTGCTCCTGCTCCATCCAGTCCATAGTGGCTGCACCATCATGCACCTCACCTATTTTATGAGATCGCCCTGTATAGTATAAGATACGCTCTGTAGTAGTGGTTTTCCCTGCATCGATATGAGCAGCGATCCCTATATTACGAGTATATTTTAAGTCTCTTGCCATGGTATATTAAAATCTAAAGTGTGAGAATGCTTTGTTGGCCTCAGCCATTTTGTGGGTATCCACGCGTTTCTTAACAGCAGCTCCTTCTTCCTTGGCAGCAGCTAATACTTCAGCAGCCAGTTTCTGAGCCATAGATTTTTCATTTCGCTTTCGCGCAAAACTGATAAGCCATTTCATGGCTGTTGAAATTTTACGGTCTGGACGAATTTGCATTGGGATCTGAAAGGTAGCACCACCAACACGGCGACTTCTTACCTCTACGTGCGGCATAACATTAGATAAGGCCTCTTTCCAAATTTCAAGAGCCGTTTTCTCGTCATCGTTTTTCTTTTGGTCAACGATATCAATCGCATCATAAAAGATTTTGAACGCCACTGACTTTTTACCGTCCCACATCATCATATTGACGAATCGTGTAACCAATTGGTCATTAAAACGCGGGTCTGGTAAAAGTGGTCTTTTCTTTGCCTGTCTTTTTCTCATGTCTTCTTCAAAAGTTTATTTACTTCTTTGGGCGTTTTGCTCCGTACTTCGATCTTCGTTGCGTTCGGCCTTCAACACCTGCGGTGTCTAAAGCTCCACGAACGATATGATAACGAACTCCCGGCAAATCTTTCACCCTTCCGCCTCTAACCAATACTATCGAGTGCTCCTGGAGATTGTGTCCTTCACCCGGGATGTAGGCATTCACCTCGTTGCCATTAGTCAACCTAACCCTAGCCACTTTACGCATGGCCGAGTTTGGTTTCTTAGGCGTAGTAGTGTATACACGAGTACACACACCCCTTCGTTGTGGGCACGAATCTAAAGCAGCCGATTTACTCTTCTTGGTTATTTTGGCCCTTCCTTTTCGTACTAATTGTGAAATTGTTGGCATAAAATTTCTCTAAACAAATTTAAAAACCCTCTTCTTTGAGGGCTGCAAAGGTAGAAATTAAAATGAATTATTCAAATTGATGAACCCTAAAAATCATGTCTTATTAAAATTTAATTTTTATCCAACATGATTTCGGTTTTTTTTGCGTTAGATTTAATTGTCAAACCCTTTTGTTTTGAATATTCGCATTGCGGTTTTATTCCTGCTTTTTTTTGGTTCGGTGTATACATCCTGCCTGTCTCAAAATGTTTACCTCGAGGTCAGGGGAACTGATTCACTTTCGAGCCAGGTGATCGATTCACTAAATTTCAGAAAGTCATTTGACGGCTTGTTAAAATTGAATGCAGAACTCGACAGCCTGTCATTCCGACTTCAACGTTTGGGCTATATCGAAAATCAAGCCGGAAAAATCAGAAAAATAAATGATTCGACCTATGCTTCAGAAATCGATTTGCGGCAACGATTCAACACCATATATATATACTATTCTAAAACCGATTTAAATTCAGCTGATTTCGAGGGGCTTTCAACCGAGGTTACGAATGAGTATGCCCTGGTTAAAATCGCTATACTGGAAACTGTTCTGGCAGAGTTGAACCGAAGGCTCGCAAATAAAGGGCAACCATTTCTAGAATTACGGCTTCTTGATATCGAGAAAAAAGATGCGTCAAATTTACAGGGGTATTTAGATATTAAACTGAAACAAAAACGAACCATTGACAAAATTGTAATCAGGGGCTATGAAAAATTTCCGCAGTCATTTTTAAAGCGCATGCTCAATATTAAGACCGGGGCGGAATACAATATCGATGACATCAGGAAAAAGTCTGAACAACTTTCCGGATTAAGATTTGCAAATCAGACCCGTCCACCGGAAACCTTGTTCACCGCAGATTCGACAACCTTATATTTTTATATAGAAAAAACCAAAAGCAATTCATTTGATGGTTTTCTCGGCTTTGGTACCAATGAGGATACAAACAAACTTGAATTCGACGGTTACTTAAATCTGAATCTCATCAATAGCCTTAATTATGGAGAAACCTTACAACTAAATTATAAAAGTGATGAGAACGACCAGCAAACCCTTAACGTTCGAACTCAATTGCCCTACCTGTTTCGTTCGGCTGTTGGAGTAGATCTCAATCTGAATATTTTTAAAAAGGATTCATCCTTCACAACGGTAAGCCAGTCGGCCGACCTGTTTTACCAGTTGAAACCTAATCAGAATATCTTCGCTGGAATAAGTGCTGT
>JABDIV010000099.1 GCA_013003555.1 Flavobacteriaceae bacterium | reverse complement strand
GGATTGCCTCCAAAGAATTCAGCCGGAATTAATGAGATTGGCTGCTTAATGAAGTTCTGATAACCAATGTCGGCTTCAAGCTGTGGAAGTCCTGTTGCTGTAGTTTCCCATTTTTGTTGTCGTGCCGCTTCGATATCACGTGCTGCATTCTTGGCTGTCCTACTGTTTTCCAAGGCATAATCTATTGCCTCCTGAAGAGTGAATTGCTGAGGTTGACCCTTTGCCCAATTAATGGCTGTTATAAAAAATAGTATTATAATGAGTGATCTTCTCATATCGTTGATTGATTTTGTAAAATGAATTGGTTGAGCGTTTTCAAGCCTTTATTCGTAACAATGGCCCTAAGGTGATATTCCAGGTAACTTTCGATAAGGTATTCAGTCGTGAACTGATCTTTTGGGAATATGGTTTCGTCCTTTATTCCGGTCATGCCATTAAAGTACATGCGCGAAATGAATTCAACATCAATATTCGACCTG
Source organism: Flavobacteriaceae bacterium (assembly GCA_013003555.1). Taxonomy (GTDB): domain Bacteria; phylum Bacteroidota; class Bacteroidia; order Flavobacteriales; family Flavobacteriaceae; genus SHLJ01. Next base: position 940 of record JABDIV010000099.1, on the reverse strand, counting down.
AACAATTGTGTATCAATGCCTTTCTGGAGACTTTCTTTGACGGAGCCATGCATTTTGTCAAATTGCTTGACCTTTAATGCTTGAAATATCTTAGGATAGTATTTCTTTAATTGATATTGTGGCGAGGTCCTTTCGTTCTTCAAATATTTCATTACGAACATCTTGATATCGTACAATTCTTCAATTGGATTGTTGGAAGAGGCATAAATGCAATCAATGCCTTCACAGATGTTCTCGAAAAGCGAAAAAGTTACGGACTCTACTAACTTGGTCTTGTTATCGAAATGCTGGTAAATCGTTTTTTTCGAAATGCCAAGCTCATTGGCAATATCGTCCATGGTTACACTTTTGAACCCAAGAGTGAGAAATAATTCAGCAGATTTAGTTATGATGTTGTCTTTCATAATAAGGGTCAAAAATACATCAGGAAACTATAAAAACATTAAAAGTTTCCAAAGTTTTACATTTTTTTAACATTAAATTAAACAGTGATGAACATGATTTCATGTTTTGATTTACTTTTGTGCAATGCATGATTTACAATTCTATCGAGAGGCTTTCGTTTCATACTTGAATGACTTCACAGTTGCCAAAGAACCAGATACGCTTTATAGCCCTATTAATTATATTCTGCAACTTGGTGGAAAAAGATTACGGCCGGTCTTGACCCTTATGACGGCTGAGGTATTCGATACGGATTATAAGAAGGCAATGGATGCCGCGTTAAGCATTGAGGTTTTCCATAATTTTTCCTTGGTGCATGATGATATCATGGATGATGCGCCTTTGCGTCGAGGCAAGAAAACGGTGCACGAAAAATGGGATATCAATACGGGAATCCTTTCTGGTGATGCCATGTTGATAATGGCTTACCAACTATTCGAAAATTACGATAACAGTACCTTTAAGTCGTTGGCTGAATTGTTCAGTAAGACCGCAC
>JABDIV010000088.1 GCA_013003555.1 Flavobacteriaceae bacterium | reverse complement strand
TATCAACTAAATCACCGTCCGTATCCTTGCCCTGCAAAATTGTTAAAGTTGGTGCCTTGTAATCAAAAATGTCGCATTGCGTGAACGACATTGCATACAGCCTTGTTTGACTAGCGGTTGTCGTTTTCTTGAGTTGCATCCTTATCCTGAATTGATTGTTCGAGAACTGAAAATAGGAGCGCAATATCGTATTCGTCGAAAAACCATTATACGTAGCTGTTCCAGCCGTAATACCTGCCCCGTCATTATCTTCACCAGGCTCATCATACATATCGGTGGTAAGGGAGGTTGGATTGTCCAGTCCGAAAGCTGATGGGTTATAATATCTAACGGATTCTTGAAAATCTATAGTTCCATCGCAATCCCAGGTCGTTCCACCAATCCTGAAGATATTAGCAGATGGGTTATAGTTTCCGTCTACATCGACCAGCTCACCATCATCTACAATCGTAAATTCATAAGTTACACCTGGTACACCAGTGCCTGTAAAAGTCAATGCAGATTGCAGAAAAGCCGGTGTGCTTGGGTCATCTGGACCACCTGCACTATCATCATCAAGAATCTCAATGATCGTATTGTCTATTTCAACAATTTTTAAAAGGACATCATAATCATCATCGTTAAAGTCATCATTAACTGCATTCTCAAATCTATAAACCGCACCAAGTAATCCTGGGCCTAGACCAGTTCCAAGTACATATTCGCCATCTTCAAAAGACAATGATGGTACAAGGCAATCGAATTGGTTAAGTTCCAATCCTTCTTGGGTATCAAGAATTCCATCATTATCATCATCCTGGTCTACAAAATCTATGACACCATCATTATCCGAATCCGGAAAATCGTCTGAATCACAAAAAAGACTCGAACCATCATCTCTAACAATAAAATCGTGTGTTTCTCCAGTAGCATCAACGCCACTTCCATCATATATCGGTGAATCGTCACCTGCCACATTAACAATTACAGATCCGCTATTCCAAGGTAAATTATCTGCTGATTTAAGTATGATATAAAATTCCTTTGTTATGTTAGTCGGTACAATTGGTAAGCAACCTAGATCGTAAGTTGCCGCATAGGTGTTTTCAGTACCAGTAGTATTAAAACAGTTGTCATCCGGCACAGCTGTTTCAATATTGTTGCAAATGGTAAGCAAAAGGTTATCTGCAGGATCGCGGACTTCGACCAAATTCTCATGGGCTTGGTCAGACCAATCAACCGTTATTTTAACTCGTTTGGTTTGTCCATAAAAATCTGAACTGAATAAAATTATAAAACCGAGAATAAAAGTAATTTTTCTCATACTAGTTAATTTTAAATATTATTACCATGGGACAATAGTAATGCTAAAATTAACTCAGGTAGGAAGGGGCAAATGAATTAACATACTAAAATAAAGCGAAATACACACTAAATGCAGTTAAATCGATTATCGCTTTAAAAAACTCGATAAGACGAATATAACCAAAAGAATAGATGTAAATGTTAGAATTGAGAATTATGAACTAGTTTTCAATAGGTGGCACCGATAATTGATGCAACTAGTGCTTTACCCAACCCCATAAATAGGAAAACCC
>JABDIV010000051.1 GCA_013003555.1 Flavobacteriaceae bacterium | reverse complement strand
TAGACGCACTTATTGCAAAGGTGGAGTCAAAATTTGGTGTTTGTATTGTTTACGACATGCATAGCTATAATTGGAAACGTTGGGATAGGGAAGTGCCTACCTGGAATTTGGGGACCAGTAATATCGATAACGATCGATGGGGTGTCGAAGTTGAAGCCTGGCGGAAAAGCCTGGCCGAGATCAGCTTCCCGCATGGTATTCCTTCGACTGCAGATGTCAATAACACCTTTTTCGGCAATGGCTATTTTTTAAAACATATAACCAATAACTTTAAAAATACCCTGGTATTGGCCACCGAAATTGCTAAGATATATTGTGATGAACATACTCGTACCATATTCCCTGAAGTGGTCGATGCCGTTAAAACTCAATTAAGCCCACGACTTAAAGAACATGCTTTAAACTTTTACGCCACAAATAAACCCAAATAATGCAGGAAGACATCACCCTAAAATATCAAAGTCTATTCGAAATTGACGCGAACTTGAATCGCCTGGTTAAGAAGATCGAATTGCTCAATTATGTCAATCCGCTAAATATCGAACAGGAAAAGAAACAATTCTTTTCATCGAAATATAACTACGAGCCGCAATACAAATACCCAAAGATCAAATTCAACGGTTATAAATTGCATCGTTTGTTTTTCTCGCAGCGATTAGAGCGTATTGAAGACGATGATATCAGAAAGCTCTATGAAGATGTCATCTACGACCATTCTAGTTTGATAGAATGCGTTGAAACCATAGGTCAGGGCAAACGATTTTATTACAACAGCCTAAAAAGCTTCGGTTCACCAACCGATCCCGATATCGACAACGCCGAGTTTATTTTGAGATTTGATGATTCTGAGTTTAATGAAGACATGCTTCCCATGTACGATGCTCGCGAGGCGAAAGAATATTTTGAGGCGTTCTCAAAACGTTACGACTTCAAATACGATATCGTTTTTTCGCACAATATTGCGGCTGCTGCGATGGTTCGTAATAATACGCAAACTTTGATTTTACGAAAGAATCATAAATTTAGTAAGAATCAACTGGAAGTTCTGGCAAATCACGAAATCGGAGTGCACATGGTAACATCGTTTAATGCCTGTGATCAGCCCTTAAAGATCTTTTTTAATGGTATTCCAAACACGGTTGAAACACAGGAAGGATTAGCGGTTTATTCAGAGTATATGTCGGGCTGCCTGACACTTACTCGACTAAAGGAATTAGCCTACCGGGTGATTGCCGTTGATAGCTTAAGGCGTGGTTATAACTTTAGTGGTACATTCGATCTCTTATTCAGTCAGTATAAACTAAACCGGGAAAAAGCATTTTCAATAACGCAACGCGTTCATCGCGGTGGTGGATTTACAAAAGATCATCTCTATCTGTCAGGATTACGAACCATTTATAATTATGCAAAATCGGGTGGAGACCTCGATATTCTTTTAGTTGGAAAAATGGCCATTGAATATCTTGATGTCGTGAAAAAACTGCAGGAATTGGGACTCGCTAAACCGTCGAAATATTATACCGATTCATATTTATTGAATGATAACCAAAATACGAACTTAGATTTTATCCTTAAAAGTTTGAAATAAAGGTCCCAAGGCATTTTATCGTCCATCAATCATGATACTTCTCTTTGCGTTAGACATCGCATTGAAAAGGATTTTCTTCAGTCCTTATTAACAGAAATAAGGAAAAAACCAACATCGCAAAAGGCCTTGTGACCTTAATAAACTACTTCAATCGATACCTGAAAGTAGATTTATTCGAACTAAGGTCAAACCAATATTGAGTAAACGGTTATTCTTGATGAGTGAATGGGCGCTTAGAATTAATCAATCGTCATTTCAACGTTAAAACATGTAGCCGTGTCAGCTTCATCAAAAAATATTGTTCTTTACCGATATTATTGCTGATGGTATTCAGACTTTGATATATTTATTCCGTTAAAATAAATGTGCTATCAATATACATTTAGTTTTTTCGTTAGTTGTTAAATGTTAGAAAACCTTGAACTCAATTAAGTTCAAGGTTTTTTTTATTCCAGGAATTTAGATTTAATATCATCTGTGGGGATCATGCAGGCGTCCCTCTTACCATACCACTTGTAGCGATTTTTGGCAACATAATCATAAACCCAGTTGCGCAAGGCTTTAGGGATGATGAGAAAGATAACCAGCAGATTTATCGGAAATCGCAGGGCAGCCGCAATTTTTAGTGCGGCTGTTGATTTCAAAAAGAGTGTTGAATCATTTTCAACCAGGATAATCGAGTCTGTACCGATCGCCTCCTGAAGTTTTTCTTTTGCGATTTGTTTGCCCAATTCAGATTGAAGTGAAGCAAACATAAACCGATCTTTCTTGTCATGTCGAATAACGAAATTCACCGAGTTATTGCATAGGTTACATACACCATCAAACAATATCAATTTTTTATCCAGAGGCAATTCTTTCATTTCTTCTTTTCTACCAATTCCAATTGTTCAACATGGACTTTAGTCGTAAACTGTCCATAATTTACAATGGCTTTGTTCTTTTCAATTTTATCAATGCTGCCAACCGCCCGCCCGTCTTCAAGCCTCACACGATCACCGACTTCGAGATTGGGTTTGGGCTTTACCTGCTTTTCTTCTTTCTTTTTTAAAGCCTTTTTTCGCTCGCGAATCGGTTTGATACGCCTATGGACTTCCTTCCTGATTTTTTCTGCTTCGGATTTTTTCTGCACTAATTTTTTAGACGATCGGTCTTTGCGCTTCGAATTTTCAATTTGAACGATCTTAAAGAGTTCAGCTAGCAGGTCACGCTTTCGTTCATCCTGCTGGTATTTTCTTGCCAGGGCTTCAACCTTTTGTCCGAGGTAGATCAATCGCTGATTGGCATCATATAATTCCTGATATCGTTCTAATTTGTATTGAACTTTTGCATTGACGCCCTCCAGTTTATCGGTTTCAGCAATCTTACGCTGCTCATTGATTTTTAATGAGCGCTCAAGTCGCTCGAGTTTACTTCGTTCTTTCTGCAGCTTGGCAATGGTTTTATCGAATCGCACCTTGCTGCGTTCAATTTTTTTCTTGGCCTTATTGATCAGGCTATACGGAATGCCATTTTTTTGAGCGACCTCAAAAGTAAAAGAACTGCCTGCCTCGCCGAGAACCAGTTTGAAAATGGGCTGCAGGGAACGCTCATCAAATAGCATGTTGGCATTTTGCATTTGCGGTTTTTCATCGGCGAGCATTTTTAAGTTGGTGTAATGCGTCGTGATTACACCATAAGCGCCTTTTTCGTAAAAAACCTCGAGGAATATCTCTGCAAGTGCTCCGCCCAGTTCGGGATCACTTCCTGTTCCAAATTCATCGATTAGGAAAAGCGTGTTCGCGTTGCATTTTCTCAAGAAATAATTCATCTGTTTTAAACGATAGCTATAAGTGCTTAATTGATTTTCAATCGACTGATTGTCACCAATATCGCTTAAAATTCGATCGAAAAAGCACATAATACTGCGTTCATGTACAGGAACGAGGAGGCCACTTTGCAACATTAGCTGAAGGAGTCCGACCGTTTTTAAGGTGATGCTTTTTCCACCTGCATTTGGGCCGGAGATTACGATAATCCTGTTTTCCCCATTCATTTTTAAGGTTTGGGGAAAGGTCTCTTTGCCTTGTTCTCGATTGCTTAACAACAATAACGGGTGATATGCATCTCGTAAAAACAGGATCTTTTCTTCCGAAATTTCGGGCAGCACGGCGTCCATGGCCAGGGCATACCGCGCTCGTGCATAGATCGTATCTAATAAAATGAGAAACTCATGGTACTCAGAAAGTGTGGGATGAAATTCCCGTAACCCATTAGAGAGATCAAATAATATTTTTTTTATCTCTTCGCGTTCTTCGTATTGCAGGTTGTTTAATTCCCGCTGATGAACCAGGGTAACCTCTGGTTCAATGAATACGATCGAACCTGTTTTACTAGATCCCAAAATGGAACCTTTTACTTTCCTCCGATACATGGCCTTTATAGCCAGCACCCGTTTACCGTCAATTATACTTTCTCTTATGTCATCGAGGTAATCCCGGGACTGATATTGACTTAGAGCCCTTGAAAATCCAGAATTGATCTTGGTCTTTAATCGTTTAATCGACTGCCTTAATTCAAAAAGCAGGTCACTTGCATCATCTTTAACTTCACCATCCTTGTCAATAATGGCATTAATCGACCGTTCGATTTCAGAATTTTTTTCCAGCGATCCACTTCGGGCATGCAAATTAGGGTAGTAGGATTGAAACTTTTCATTAAAATCGATATGAGTATTCGCCACGCGAGAAAGAATGGCAATACGCCTGAAGCTTTCAATTTCGAGAATGAAATCGGAAATCGATAAAAATTTCAAAGTATCCTGAACAGGTTCAAAACCGTGATTCGGAATACGGTTCTCATTTTCAAAGGATGACTTATAATCATTGACCTCCTGCAAGGCCCTCCTGGCGTCTTTCTTTTCACCGAATGGCCTCATCGCCAAAACCCCTGACTTGGCCGATTCGGTTATGCAATAGGCCGCAACCTGTTCTAAAACCTGGTCAAACTCAAGATCCTCTAATGTTCTTTTGTTAATATTTAACACAACAGATCACAACAATTTTAACGGGTACAAAGATACTACTTTCCCATTCTAAAACAGAGCTTAAGTCTTGAAGGGATAAACTGCCCGGCGAAACTTTTTAGTTTGATATAGACTTTTCCATGTTGGCAAATCATTATTTTTATACTCTCTTTTAAAAAAAGATCAAAACAGAATTCGGTTATTCCTTATGAATGTAAAAATTGAAACCAGTTGGAAATCGGTATTGAGCGAAGAATTTGAAAAGCCCTATTTCAAATCGCTGGCAGAATATGTTCGCCATGAATATAAAAATGGACTTTGTTTTCCTCCGGGGAATAAGATTTTTTCCGCCTTTAACCATTGCAGCTTTGATGCGTTAAAGGCAGTTATAATTGGGCAGGATCCGTATCATGGGAAAGGACAGGCTCATGGATTATGTTTTTCGGTAAATGAAGGCATTTCACACCCGCCTTCCCTTATAAATATTTTTAAGGAATTGGAATCTGACATTGGAAAACCTTATCCCAAAAGTGGAAACCTTGAATCATGGGCAGATCAAGGTGTATTGCTTCTGAATGCAACTCTCACGGTAAGAGCACATATGGCTGGTAGTCACCAAAACAAAGGCTGGGAAGAATTCACAGATGCCGTGATCGGTAAAATTTCCGAGGAAAAGGAAAAGGTTATCTTTCTATTATGGGGTGGTTATGCAAAGCGAAAAGGTAAACTTATCGATACGAACAAGCATCATGTCCTAACGTCCGGACACCCGTCACCTTTGAGCGCAAACAGGGGATTGTGGTTTGGAAATAAGCACTTCAGCAAGACTAACTTCCTGTTGCAGCAAGATGGCTATTCACCGATTGTGTGGTAAGTTCGGCTGCCCGCTTTTTAATGATAAGCGGTTTATGAGTCGCCGTTTTACTCGTCGTCTTATTGCAACTAAATTTTAATAAAACAAAATTTAAGCTTACAAGAACGAATAGAATTAAAGTAATTGTAAAAAACATTCTTGATTTGGGTTTTTTGGTTTGTCAATAATACAAATTTATTTGCTAAAACGCAAATATTTGATTCATAATAGGTTACGAATTTATAAACAAGAAATAACAGGCAAAAGGGCGGGCAAACTATCGAATCAGGACCAGATCCTTGTAAGATCGAGTTTCAGAAATAATACGGAGAGCCTTCAATTGCCGTTGAACATTTTCTACTGTTTTTTCTTTGATCTGATCGGTTGACCACTCGGTTAGGCTCAACCATTCCTTAACATCATCAAGGGATTGATCATAGCGGTTAGCGATCATCCGGTCGATGCTTGGAATTTGTTTAAACTCAGCTGTGGTTTGATTGATTATGGAAAGAATGGTATTTAATTCATCCATGTTTTCTTCGATAAAAGACTCTCTGACTGCAACCACAAAACAAGGCCATGGGGTAGGGCATTCACCGACTCTTCTGAATGTACCTGAATCGACAATCGGTTTGGTTGTGAATTTTTCCCACAGAAAATAATCGGCTTTCCCGCTAGTCAGACCCTCAATTGCGCCGTCGAGGTTTCGAATCACTTCAAAATTGAGATCCTTTTCAAGATCCCACTCATTATTTTGTGCACTGACATAAGCCATGAGATGTGAGCCTGAGCCATAACGACTAATTGCAGCACGCCTTCCTTTTAGATCTTCTATGGTTTTGAACGATGATTCATCAGCGACATGAATACCCCAAATCAAGGGAGAACTCACAAATACCTGGACAATCTTACACGCATTGCCGTCGATAATGTCTTTTATTATTCCTTCTGTTAACACCACGGCAAGATCGATTTCGCCACTGCGTAAGGCCTTGCACATCTGTCCTGTGCCGCCATTAAAATCCTTCCACCTCAGGTTTATCCCATTTTGTTTGTAACTACCATCACGCAGCGTCAAGTACCAGGCCAGATTAAAGTGCTCTGGAACACCTCCTATATTAACCGTAATCATCTAATCAATAAATTTATTGAGGGTATAAGAAATAAGTTTGTTAACCACTTGTCCTGGGTCAGAACTGAACTGTTTGGTCGCGCGGTTAGCTATTACCGCGTTAAGGGACAAGGCATGATGCCCCAATAATTTGGCCATCCCAAAAATAACCGAAGTTTCCATTTCAAAATTTGTAATCCTAATACCTTGATATTCAAATTTTTCCAGTTTATCATTAAGGTTGGGGTCGTGTAGTGATAATCTTAAAATCCGACCCTGAGGGCCATAAAATCCACCCGCCGTGGCTGTTACGCCTTTAAAAACATCTTTGCTTTCAAATCGTTTTTCGAGTTCATCACTGTTCTCAATTATTAAAGGCCTGGCCTTATAGGGATTCCAATCGGTATATGCAATAAAGGCGTCGACCATATGCTCATTTGAATAAGGTAAAATGTTATAATAATGCAACATCCCATTAAGATCCAGACCGTGTGTACTAAGAACAATAGAATCGATAGGAACATCTGCCCTAATTGAACCGGAGGTACCAACACGAACGATATTAAGTGATGTTAATTTCTGTTTTTCAGTACGTGTATTCAGGTCGATATTGGCGAGGGCGTCTAATTCATTCATAACGATATCGATATTATCAGGACCAATTCCTGTTGATATTACCGATATTCGCTTGCCTTTATAATAACCAGTATGGGTTTTAAACTCTCGTTTTTGAGTTGTGAATTCTATGGAGTCAAAGTGGCGTGAAATTCGCTCGACTCTGTCCTGGTCGCCAACAAAAATAATGTCTTTGGCAATGTTTTCGGGTTTTAGGTTAAGATGATAAACGCTTCCGTCGGGGTTTAGGATAAGTTCCGATTCCTTAATAGGCATTAATTACGGTTTTAATGAGTTTGTTCTTGATTTTACTGAACTGGTAATCCAAGCGTTTCACGCCGCCATATTGCATGTCATTCTGAATTTCAAGAACGAAATTATGATGTCCCATCAGGGCTTCGTGACCTTTACGCGTTAGAACGACTCGATCGGATTCTATGTTGAAAAACAAACCGAGATTATCGATTATACGCTCCATTTGTAAATCGCCATATCCATAATATCCCTGGTAATTCAGTGCATAGCCAAGTAAATGATGCTTTGATTTTATTTGATTATCCCGGACAAGCCGGAGAATATTTCTTTCGATGGCGTTTAAGCCGTTTCTTGAATCGGGAAAGCGTTTCATATGAGCGCTTAAACAACTTCCCATATATTTGAATGAAGATGATTGGACGATGTATGGTCTGAGCAAATTATGATCCTTTCCGCAATAAATACGCCAGATAGAAATGGCGATATCTTTATCATTTTTCGACAATAATATCCTGTCCTTATAATGTTTTAATAATTGGCTGGGCGATAGCTCGGCAAGTCCCTTAAGGCCGTTTTCACCCTGTATGCGACCACTGCAAACCAAATGAATCGGGATCTGGATTTCTTTTTGATGCAGCAGGCTTAAAACACCGAGAAGATTGATATGGCAAAAGAGATCGTACTCAAACCATAATACGATTTCAGAATACAAACTGACGTCATCTAATTTCTGTAATTCGGCATTGAGTTCGTCTTCATTAACTTCAACATTATAATACTCTTTAAGAAATTTTCGCCGCTGATCGAAAAAACCTTTTGAATCGATGTGTGCTATGGTCGGGCCGTCACACAACATTTCCTGCCAGGTGAGAAAGACACCTGTGAAATCCAACTCTTTTAAATAGTCGGTCAGGATGTTACCATTGGTAATATGAAGGACTGTTTTTTGCATTAGCCACCCACACGCTTGACATTAAAGCCGATTGATTTTAAAAGCTTCATGATCTCATCCCTGTAATCGCCCTGGATAAAAATCATCTCGTCTTTGAAACTGCCACCCACATGAATTTCCTTTTGAATTTTTCGGGTTAATCGTTTAAAGTCCGATTTGGCTCCGTTGTATTTTTTTATAATGGTTATCGGTTTGCCTTTGCGCTTTTCGAAATGACATTCCAATGGTTCGTCCTGCATCCAAAAGTCGGATGGTCTGGCAGATGTCTCTTCAGTATTCTCTGAGACATGATCGGGAAATAATGATTTTAATTGGTCTTTTAAATCCATCACTTTTTAATCAATCCAAGTTCAACCAGGCGTTGGTTCAAGAATTCACCTGCAGTTATATCGGTAAATAATTTCGGATGTTCAGCATCAATACAGCTTTCAAGCACATCGAGTTTCATCCGGCTAATCGGATGCATAAAAAATGGGATCGAATAGCGCGAAGTGCCCCATAGTTCACGTGGTGGATTGACAACACGATGAATTGTCGATTTCAGTTTATTATTCGTGTGACGTGATAACATATCACCTACATTGATCATCAACTCATCGGGCTCGGCAATGGCATCGAGCCAATCGCCATGGTGATTCTTTACCTGAAGACCTCGGCCCTGGGCTCCCATTAAAAGCGTAATCAGATTAATATCGCCATGAGCGGCGGCCCGGACAGCTTTTTCAGGTTCTTTAAGAATAGGCGGGTAATGTATCGGTCTTAAAATACTGTTCCCATTATAAATATATTCATCGAAATACGTCTCCTCTAATTCTAAATGCATAGCCAGGGCGCGCAAAACATATTTTGCTGTCTTTTCGAGCATTCGATAGGCTTCTTTTCCTACTTTATTAAATTCAGGAAGTTCCCTTACTTCGACATTCGCAGGGTATTCGTTTTCCAGTTCGGGGTCATTTTCGACATATTGGCCAAAATGCCAGAATTCTTTTAAATCGCCTTCCTTTTTGCCTTTGGCGCTCTCTTTTCCAAACGACACATACCCACGCTGTCCGGCGATCCCGGGAATTTCATATTTGCGCTTTATCTCGACAGGAAGAGTAAAAAACTTCCTGATCTGCTCATAAAGACGTTCAACAAGCGATTCATCTAGGAAATGCCCTTTAAGGGCCACAAAGCCTATTTCTTCGTAGGCGAGGCCAATTTCATCGATGAATTTTTGCTTTAATTCCGGCTTTCCAGAAAGGAAATCACTTAGGTCAACGCTTGGAATTCTGTCCATTTTCTGAAGTTTATTCTGGTGTAGTAAAACAAAGATAACAAAATCGTTATTCAAAAGCTTACAATATTCAAACGGTGACATGTATTTTTAGTACTTTTGAATCGATAAAATTTAAAAATGGAGTTGCCTCAATATCCAAATACTGCGTTGGTATATGACAGGAAAAAGATCGCCAAAAAAACCTTGATCGATCTATATACCAACATGTTAAAGCCCAGAATGATAGAGGAGAAGATGCTTATCTTACTACGTCAGGGCAAGATTTCAAAGTGGTTTGCCGGCATAGGTCAGGAGGCTATCGCCGTTGGTGTATGTATGGCTTTGAAGGATGATGAGTACATTCTGCCGATGCATCGTAATTTAGGCGTTTTCACAACCCGAAATATTCCGTTGCACCGGTTATTCTCGCAATGGCAGGGCAAGGCCAGCGGTTTTACCAAGGGCAGGGATCGGTCATTCCACTTCGGGACCCAGGAGTTTAAAATAGTTGGAATGATATCTCACTTAGGACCCCAACTTGGTGTTGCCAATGGGATAGCCCTTGCTGAACTCATTAAAAAAACCAACAAGATTACCGCCGTATTTACCGGAGAAGGCGGGACGAGTGAAGGTGATTTTCATGAAGCATTAAACGTTGCGGCTGTTTGGAATCTGCCGGTCCTGTTCTGTGTCGAAAATAACGGTTATGGCTTATCGACCCCGACTTCGGAACAATATAAGTGTGAACATATTGCTGACAAGGCCAGGGGCTATGGAATGGAGTCGGTTATCATCGAAGGCAACAACATTTTAGAGGTATATGAAACGGTATCCCGTCTGGCAAAGGAAATACGCAAAAAACCACGCCCCGTCCTCCTCGAATTCAAAACCTTCAGAATGCGAGGTCATGAAGAAGCCAGTGGGACAAAGTATGTTCCTAAAGCTCTTATGGAAAAATGGGCTCTAAAAGATCCCTTGGTGAATTACCAGGCCTATTTGAGGGAAAACGAAATTTTAACAGAAGTAATCGAACTCGAGATAAAGGAAAAAATTGTTCATGAGATCAACGCAAACCTAAACATAGCATTTAATGAAGACCTTATTGTTCCAGATTTAACAAAAGAATTAAATGATGTTTATAAACCATTTGAATATCAAGAAATTAAACAATCTGATAAAACTAAAGAACTAAGATTGATCGATGCGATTTCCGAAGGATTGCGGCAAGCAATGGAGGTTCATGAAGACATGGTTATCATGGGCCAGGACATTGCCGAATATGGAGGGGTCTTTAAAATTACCGAAGGCTTTTTGGAACAATTCGGACATGAGCGTATTCGAAATACACCGATTTGTGAATCGGGGATTATTGAAGCGGCCATGGGACTCTCGATTTCAGGGATAAAGAGCATTGTCGAGTTGCAGTTTTCAGATTTCATCACCTCCGGATTCAACCCTGTGGTAAATTATCTGGCTAAAAGCCATTACCGCTGGAGTCAGGAAGCCGATATCGTTCTTCGTATGCCATGTGGCGGGGGTGTAGCAGCAGGCCCGTTCCATTCTCAAACCAATGAGGCCTGGTTTACAAAAACACCCGGATTAAAAGTTGTATATCCTGCCTTTCCGGCCGATGCCAAAGGTTTATTGGCTATGGCGATCGCTGACCCAAACCCTGTTTTGTTTTTTGAACACAAAGCCCTGTACAGAAGCATTCGTGAAGAGGTCCCAGAAAACTATTACAACCTGCCATTTGGCGTTGCCAATGTGTTAAGGACGGGGCAACAGATCAGTATTATTACCTATGGGGCAGGCGTGCATTGGGCGCTGGAGGTTCTGGACAAACATTCCGAAATACAAGCCGATCTGATCGATTTGAGAACGCTGCAGCCGTTGGATACCGAAACAATTTATAATTCCGTAAGAAAAACAAATCGCGCCATTGTTCTTCAGGAAGACACCATCTTTGGGGGCATCGCAAGCGATATTTCTGCCTTGATAATGGAAAATTGCTTTGAAGATTTGGATGCTCCTGTCAAGCGAATTGGAAGTATAGAAACTCCTGTTCCATTTGCAGCTCAACTTGAGGAACAATTCCTTCCAAAAGTCCGCTTTGAAGAAGCCCTTCTCGAATTACTTCGATATTAGAAAAAGAATCTCAAAATTGCTAGATTTCTTAGATATATGACGTAATGACTTGTTTTTAAGGTAGATAGACTGTTATTTTGTCATTGAACCTGAAATTTTTTCAGTCTTTTCGTAATGGTATTCTTTTTGCCTGATAGCTGTCAGTTAAAAGTTTAATTTAAAAACAATAATCATGACAGGACTAATTCCTAAAACACGAAGAGAGAAATATAACAGGCCATATGGATTTTCCACATTTCCAACACTTTCAAGTTGGTTAGATGAAATCATAAACGATGGTTTCGGGAACGAAATCGAGGCTAATCCAATGGTCAACGGAAAATTTCCGGCTGTTAATATTAAAGAAAACAATACTGCCATTGAACTCGAAATGGCTGTTCCGGGTATGAAAAAATCGGATTTCAATATCGATCTCGATGATTCAGTGCTGACGATTTCAGCAGAGTCAACAAACGAAAACGAAGTGAAAGAAGAAAATTATACTCGTCGGGAATTTGGATTTACCTCATTTAACAGATCCTTTACATTGCCTGAGACAATCGATGAATCTCAGATCAAGGCGACATACAATGATGGTATTCTAAATATTTTAATTCCCAAGAAAGAGGAAGAAAAGAAAAAAGTTAAAAAAATTGAATTGAGTTAAAAAAAACCGGCTTCGGCCGGTTTTTTTATTATTCACTTTGCAGGCTTTTTGCAATAGCCTGTGCTTCATCAAGAGCACGTAATAAATTGCCACCCCATAAGGCTGCAATTTCATCTTCAGAATAACCGCGTTTTACCAATTCAACAGTCACGTTCATGGTTTCTGAAGCATCGCTCCAGCCTTCAACACCGCCACCACCGTCAAAATCACTACTGATGCCTACGTGTTTTAGTCCGATTTTATCGACCAGATAATCGATGTGATCAACGAAATCAGAAACGTTTACTTGTGGTGGAAAATCTTCATTCTCTTCGGCCATTTTGTTTGCCATGTCCCTGATACGCATATATTGCGGGAACCACGCATTACGTTCCTCCTGGGTCATATCGGAATTCCTGAATTCCCTAAATGACGAGAACCAACGAACATCGAGCGAATCGGCCAACTGCGATTGGATTTCATTTAGTTTTTCAGACCGTGCATCGCTCTTTTCTTTGTTTACATAGGCCTGAAAAGCAACAGTCTGCACAACTCCGCCATTGTTTTTGACCCATTCCAATTGCTCGTCATCAAGGTTTCGGCTATGGTCACAAAGGGTTCTTGCGGACGAGTGAGAAGCGATAACCGGAGCTTTACTCAATTCTATCATTTGGCGAATGGCCTCTTTTGAGGGATGCGAAATATCGATCAGCATGCCATATTTATTCATTTCCTCAATGACCTGTTTCCCGAGTTCGCTTAATCCATTGTGAAGATAACCGTCTTCCTCACCAGTATTGCTGTCGGACAACTGACTATGACCATTATGCGCAAGTGACATATAGCGAGCACCGAGATCGTAGAATTTCTTGACATTTGAAATATCGAGACCGATCGGATATCCGTTTTCAATACCTATCATGGCTGCTTTTTTACCCGCTTCATTGATCTGCCTAACATCATCTGAGGTTAAAGCCAACTCGATCTGGTCTGGTGCATAATCATTTACAAGTCGGTGAATGGCGTCAAATTTTGCCATCGCATTGTCATAGGCCTTTGCATAGCCTTCATCATTTAGTGAATCCTGGCCCGTATATACGATGAACCATGGAACGTCTAAGCCACCGGCTTTCATCTTCGGCAAATTTACCTGGGCAGATACATCCTGGGTGTAATTGATCGAATCTGTAAAATTTCGCAAATCGATATCGCAATGGGTGTCAATGGTAATGACGCGATCATGAATGGCTTCTGCCTTGGCCAACAATTCAGATTCCGTCATGGTACCTGACGTTTTATCTTTACATGACGTGATGATCATGATAGCTGCTAAGAACAGAAAAAGTTTTAGGCCAGATTGATTAATTTTCAAAACAACCTTAAAGGGAAAATTAGATAGACTCATAAAATTAATTTTGGAAGTCTAAATATACTAATTTCAACTAAAGGGACACTTTGCCTTTGCCATCAATCCTAAGAAGGAAAATCAACTATGGAGGCGGTATTGAAAGTTGGGCTGTTTTGCATTTATCGTCTCATGATTAATAAGTTAAACCTTATAAATCAGAATATTTAAGAATTATATCATAAAAAAATCCGGATCAGCAATCCGGATTTTCTGTATTTGAAACAATTGAAATTTAAGTTATAATGCCTTTTGTTCGTGCATCTTTCGAATACCAAACTAAAAAGATGGAAACAAGGATAACCACAACGGGCATAATCATTCGGCTACCGCTCAAGTCGATATAATCCTGCATAAAGAAATTGTACACCTGCTGGGCGAGCACACCGAGAAGGGAAAGCATGAATAACGGAACGGCCCATTTTTTACGCATCAAAAGTCCGATACACGCTAAAAGTCCAAACCATACACCTATGGCAAAGGCTGCGGTTACCCAGGCAGGCATATTGGTCATATAGTCCTGATCTGCTTGTGGCAAGGCCGCAATGGATTCATCAGTTGCAAAAGCATTACCCAGGTAGGCAGCAACGCCCAAAAGGTTCCAAATTGTTGCAACGATGCTAACAACCCAGAATACGGTTGTAGGCTTGTTTGTTTCTGTCATAATATTTGATTTAAGTTAGTTATAATGTCGTTTTCTGTTGGTCTATTTACAGAAAACCATAAACAATGTAGTCAGTTTAAGGTAAATTACCAAAAAAAAGAGCTGGATGTAACCAACATATTTCAGCATTTTATAATTAAAAATATAATGATTCTGTTTAAAATAATTGTCAAAAATTATACCTTACAATACCTATGGAATCCTATCAAACTGAACTCTTAGAAGCGTCAAAACGAATCAGCCCTTTTATTCATCGAACGCCTGTTCTGTCTTCGACATTGATCGATCAAATTGTCGGGGCTTCGGTTATGTTTAAGTGTGAAAACTTCCAAAAGGGAGGTGCCTATAAAATACGTGGTGCGACCAATGCTATTCTCAAATTAAATCCGGAAAAACGGGCGTTGGGTGTTGTGACACATTCCTCCGGAAATTTCGCCCAGGCTCTGTCTTTAGCGGCTAAGAGCTGCGGAATAGAAGCACATATAATCATGCCTGAAAATGCGCCTCTGGTGAAGGTAAATGCTGTAAAAACATATGGGGGGATTATACATCAGAGCAAATCGACGCTTGAAGATCGGGAAGCGGTTTCAAAGTCCGTTATGCAGCATACGGGAGCTACCTTTATTCATCCGTCAAATGACCTGGATGTTATTTTCGGACAAGGCACAGCCTGCTTAGAGCTTCTACAAGACTATCCTAATCTTGATGTTGTTTTTGTTCCTGTGGGTGGTGGCGGACTTATTGCCGGAAGTGCAATTGCCGTTTCATATTTATCAAAAAAATGTGAGATTATAGGTGGTGAACCATTTGAAGCCGATGATGCCTACCGCTCTTTAAAAAGCGGAAGAATTGAATCGAACGTAAGCACAAACACTATTGCTGATGGGTTACGAACGCAATTGGGGGATAAAAACTTCCCGATAATTCAAAAGCATGTAAAACAAATCATCCGTGTTACCGAAGACGAGATCGTCGAGGCCATGCGATTGATTTGGGAACGTATGAAAATTATTGTTGAGCCGTCAAGTGCGGTGGCATTTGCTGCTTTAAAACGCGAGTCAGACCAATTTAAAGGAAAATCTCTGGGTGTTGTTATTTCCGGAGGTAATGTTGATTTGAGTAATTTGCCATTTTAGGCAGACCATACTATATGATAAAAGACTAGTTAATTTTAACCTTAATTTATAAAGGGCATCCGGAACTAGGGTGCCCTTTTTCGTATCTTTATTAAAAATTAGCTCATGAGAACAAAAACATTATTTGTCATTCTGTTGGCCATGGTGATCTCCGTAAGTGAGGCCCAGACCAAAAAAGATAAAAAAGAACAAAAACTCGAAAAAAAAGAGCAGCAATACGCTTTAGCCAGGGAGGTTGTAGCCAATGGCAATTTCACATTTAATTCTCAATGGATGAATACCAGAGCTGGCAAACGCATGCTGATGGATGCCGGAAGAGGCTATTTAACCATTCAGGGGGATAAGACAAAAGCTTACCTGCCCTATATTGGTATCGTCAGGGTAGCGACTATGTATGCCGGAGGAGGTATTGAATTTGATGGTGAAATGCGCGATTATCAGGTCAGGGAAAACGATAAGCGTAGGACAGTGACCGTTGAGTTTAAAATATCATCCCCGGAAGAAACATACGACGTCTTTGTACAATTTTTCAAAGGCCTAAGCGCAAAGGTTACGGTTAATAGCAATAAACGGGAAAGCATTTCCTATGATGGTGTGATCTCGCCCCTGGATGTCGATTAATCAATCAAGGAATAATACACCTTTTGTCTTGTAAGTTCTCAAATTCATGACCGGCAAGTTGGCTATATAGACATACTTATGAAGTTATTTTTCAGCCATCCTGTTCTGTTCACTGATTCCGACTACTGATCCTTTTTAAGCTTGTCAGTTTTCTTCGGTTTCGGAGCTTTTTTTGCTTTTAGTTCTTTTTTTTCAGTTTTCAGTTTCTTTTTCTCAGCCTTGAGTTTCTTTTTTTCATCTTTTTCAATGGCTTTTGTTCCTTTAATCTCATCAGCGGCCAGCTTTTTATTTTTTTGATATGTTTTTACGGCTTGTTTTGTACCACTGCGCTGTAACTCAACACTTTCTTTTAAACCCTCCATATCCTCTTTCTTTGAATTTTCGAGGGCGGCGTTTTTATCTACAGCCAGTTTCGATATCGTACCTTTTATCTTAGAACTATCTTTAGCTAATGGCTTTGATTGCTTTTTCACTTCAATGGCTTTAGGTGCCTTTTTCACATCCGCTTGGGATTGTTTTTTTGCTTTAACAGTCTTTTCCTTTTTAACGGCTTTCTTCGTTTGCTTTTCTTGGGCATTAACGGCAAGAGTTAACGAAAAGAAGATGGCTAAGGCTGAAATAATGATGGTTCGGGTCGATTTCATAATATTTTAATTGAAATTAAACGTAATGCAAGATTGCAATTTTTGTTAGACAAAGGAAAAGGTAGTGATTTTTTATTTAAGCCTCTAAATAAGGCTATTTGTCAGAGGAAAACAGCTCAATAAAATGATTGACGATTCAATCTTAATTCTTTTCAACTGCAACTGAATAAATAGCTGAGAATTTGCTAACTTTAAGTCTTTAATAACGACTAACCAACATTTCAAATGACTTACCGAATTATAGCATTCCTGTTTATCATATTCATGGGAAGCGGAACTTGTTATACCCAGGAATCGGTTTTAAACGAACTTAAATCCATCGCCGTAATCGATCAGAAAGTAATGATGCCTATGCGTGACGGAGTGCGCCTGGCAACGGATATTTACCGGCCAAAAACAAATGATAAGGTCCCGATTATTTTTTCGAGGACACCCTATAACTTTAATTCATGGGGTGATGGAGAACAACGAACAAGAGGAGTTGAGCGAGTTTTGGCAGCCGTAAAACGCGGTTATGCCTATGTTGTTCAAAACGAGAGAGGGCGCTACTATTCAGAAGGTGAATGGGATATTTTAGGCACGCCGCTTACAGATGGCTATGATGCCTTCACCTGGATGAAAAACCAGAGCTGGTCTAATGGTAAAATTGGAACATTAGGCTGCTCGTCTACCGCTGAATGGCAAATGGCGGTAGCTGCTCTTGATCACCCTTCGCATGCTGCCATGGTACCTCAAGGTTATGGTGCAGGTGTTGGCCGGGTAGGAGATTATTTCGAACAAGGAAACTGGTATCGGGGCGGAGCCGAACAAATGCTGTTCTTTGCCTGGCTTTACGGCGTCGAACACGACAAATACAAACCGAGGATTCCAGCAGGGGCAACGCAGGAAGACCTTATACGAATTTCCCGGTTTTACGATCTTGCGCCTGAGAATCCATCTGTTGATATGTCGGAGGCGCTTAACCATTTGCCGATTCAGGATATACTTCAAAATATAAATGGAAAGCGTGAAATATTCGATAAAATGGTGAGACGTAAACCAAATCATCCCGACTGGTTTACCGGTGGACTTTACCACGATGATATGGATTTCGGGGTTCCGAGTTTCTGGTTTACATCCTGGTATGACGTTTCTATAAGTCCGAATATAGCCTTGTTCAATCACGTAAGAAAGAACGCAAAAGATGCCACCGTTCGGGATAACCAGTATTTAGTCATCGCACCAACCTTACATTGTGCTTATACCAGAGCGACTGAAAATACTATTGTAGGGGAACGGAATGTGGGTGATGCCCGCTTGAATTACAGTGAACAGATCTATGCCTGGTTCGATATGTGGTTAAAAGGTGAGTCGAACGATTTTAAAGAAAAGACACCACGTGTTCAATATTACACCATGGGTAAGAATATATGGCAGTCGGCTGAAACCTGGCCACCTGAAACTACATCATTAGTAACCTATTACCTCGATTCAGAGAAGGGAGCAAACAGTATTTACGGTGATGGTCGGCTGTCTTTAAATATGTCTAAAGGAGACAACCCTGACACTTTTGTATACAACCCTATGAACCCTGTAAAGTCATACGGAGGTAACGTTTGCTGTACAGGTAATGCGGTTAGAGGGGGAGCTTTTGATCAGCAGCAGATGGAAACACGGCAGGATATTCTTGTATATACTTCCGATATTCTTGAAGAAGGTCATGAAATTTCCGGTTTTATCGAATCAACCCTCTATGTTTCTTCCGATGTAAAGGATACCGATTTCACAATTAAATTGATAGACGTTTATCCCGATGGCCGTGCGTACAATCTCGATGAAACCATTCAACGAGCAAGATACCGGGAAGGTTATGACAAGGAGGTATTTATGAATAAGGGTGAGGTTTATAAAATAGATTTAACACCGATGGCAACCAGTAATTATTTTGCCAAAGGCCACCGGATTAGAATTGAGATTTCGAGCAGCAATTTCCCACGCTTTGCCAGGAATTTAAATACCGGGGGCAATAATTATGATGAAAAGGTAGGCCTGACCGCCACAAATAGTATTCATCATTCCACAGATTTTCCGTCTCAGATCAGACTGCCAATAGCGCGTAAAAATTAGAAGAATCAAGCATTTAGTAATCAATAGAAAATAAATAGACACAATGAGACCTTCATTAAAGATTGTTTTAGTAGTAAGCTGCCTTTTCCTTATGAGCAGTTTCGTTTTTTCACAGAAAATGGATGAGAAAACGTTTAGTGGTTTAACCTTTAGGAACATTGGTCCGGCTATGACCTCCGGACGTATTGCAGATATCGCCGTCCATCCCGAAAACGAGAATGTGTGGTATGTTGCCGTAGGTTCCGGTGGAGTATGGAAGACTACGAATTCCGGAACCACATGGAGACCTATATTCGATAAGGAGTCAACCTATTCAATAGGTTGTATAACCATCGATCCGAATAATCCGCATACCATTTGGGTGGGAACCGGTGAAAACGTCGGCGGACGTCATGTTGCCTTTGGAGATGGCATCTTTGTTAGTCACGACGATGGTAAAACCTGGAAGAATATGGGTTTGAAAAATTCTGAACACCTGTCTAAAATAGTTGTCCATCCCGAGAGCTCAGATGTTATTTGGGTAGCCTCACAGGGTCCACTATGGAGTAAAGGTGGCCAACGTGGCGTTTATAAATCAACCGACGGCGGAAAAACATGGAACCGAACCCTTGGTGATGATGAATGGGTAGGCGCGACAGATATCGTAATTGATCCAAAAAATTCAGAAGTACTCTACGCCGCAACCTGGCAACGCCAAAGAACAGTTGCAGCCTACTTAGGTGGTGGTCCCGGATCGGGCATTCACAAAAGTATGGATGGGGGAGAAACCTGGACCAAATTGAAAAATGGCATCCCAGGTTCAAATCTGGGTAAAATCGGATTGGCGATTTCTCCCTTTAATAATGATATAGTTTATGCAGCTATAGAACTAGACAGAACCAAAGGTGGTCTCTATATGTCAACAAATAGAGGGATGTCATGGACAAAACAATCGGATATGGTTTCCGGTGGAACAGGGCCTCACTATTACCAGGAGTTATATGCATCTCCTCACCAGGAAGGTCGGTTGTATCTCATGAACAATTATGTTTTGATTTCCGATGATCACGGTAAGACTTATCAGAGAATGAATGAACGGAATAAGCACGTCGACAGTCATGCCATGGCCTTTAAGCCTTCAGATCCTAATTATGTGCTGTTTGGGACCGATGGCGGACTTTATGAAAGTTTCGACCTGACAGAAAGTTGGAAGTTCTTTGGTAATCTGCCAATAACACAATACTACAAGGTAGCCGTTGACGATTCTGAACCGTTTTACAATGTTTATGGAGGAACGCAGGATAACGGTTCTCATGGCGGGCCATCGCAAACGATGAGTTCGAGCGGAATACGCAATGATGATTGGTGGAAAACCCTTGGTGCCGATGGTCACCAATCGGCAACCGAGCCAGGAAATCCTGATATTACCTATGGTGAATTTCAACAAGGTGTTTTATGGCGCGTCGATCAAACCACCCGTGAGACGGTTTTTATCCAACCCCAGCCGGGAGAAGGTGATCCGTACGAACGCTTTAACTGGGATGCACCAATATTGGTTAGTCCACATAAAGCCACAAGACTTTATTTTGCATCACAGCGGGTTTGGCGTTCTGAAAATCGTGGTGATGCCTGGACGGTAATTTCGGAAGATCTGACACGAAATCAGGACCGCATTACGTTGCCGATGTACGGTAAACAGCAAAGCTGGGATAATGCATGGGATGTAGGTGCGATGTCGAATTATAATACAATAACCTCACTAGCTGAATCGCCGGTGCAGGAAGGTCTTCTTTATGCAGGAACAGATGACGGCTTGATCCAGGTTTCGGAAAATGACGGACAAAGTTGGAGAAAAATAACACTTGGCTCAGTAAAAGGGCTGCCGAGCACACCCTTTGTGAATGATGTACGAGCCGATTTGTTTGATGCTAATGTAGTATATGCCGCTCTTGATAATCATAAATACGGCGATTATAAACCCTATTTGATCAAGAGTTCCGACAAGGGTAAAACATGGAGTTTGATGAATGGCGATTTACCAACCCGGACATTGACCTGGCGATTGGTTCAGGATCATGTTAACAGGAATCTGATATTTGCTGCCACCGAATATGGTATATATTTTACAGTTAACTCCGGTAAAAACTGGATACAACTCAAAGGCGGCTTACCTACTATTTCGTTCCGTGACATCACCATTCAACGTCGTGAAAATGACCTCGTGGCTGCTTCCTTCGGTCGCGGATTTTATATTCTTGATGATATCACACCGATTCGAGAATTTAATAACACAATGTTGAGTGGAGGCCCGACTTTATTCAAAACTAAACCAGCGAAATGGTATCGGCAATACAGTCGCGTCGGAAGCCAGGGAGATCATGAGTATGAAGCCAAGAACGCTCCTTTTGGCGCTATATTTACCTATTATATGCCTGAAAAAGTTAAGTCTCTGAAGGATGAACGAAAAGCGAGAGAAAAGAACAATACAGATTTTCCCGGATGGGATGCGCTGTCAGATGAAGCAGAGCAGCAAGGGCCTGAAATCTTGCTTGTGATTAAAGATGCGAATGGTAAGCATGTTAATACCGTAAAAGGAAAAAATAAGAAAGGTTTCAGCCGTGTTGACTGGTCATTGACCTATCCTAGCATGAGAGGCGAACGATTGCGATCCGGTCAAGGCGGAGGAGGTTTCGGTCGCGGTGGTGGAATTATGGTAACGCCCGGGGATTACACGGTCACCCTGGTTAAACGGGTTGATGGTAAATCGACCGTTTTGCAAGGCCCTCAAACCTTTAAAGTGGAGCCGATTTATGATGGTGCATTGCCAAGGAAATCGTACGATGAAATGGATGCATTCCGTAATGACATTACGGCCTTGCAACAGGATTTGACAGCGACTAATGTAGTTCTTTCAAACAGCATGAGACGCGTTGATGCGATGTCTCGTGCTGCTAATAAAGCACCATTATTGTCAGACGATCTAATTGCGAAACTTGATGGTGTTCGCAGAGATCTGCTTGAACTGGATAAATCGATGAATGGCGATAAGGTGAAAGATGAAATTGGAGAGCGTTCAAACCCTTCACCTAATGATGCAAATCGCTTGGGCTGGGTAGCCTTTGGCAACACCTATGGTCCAACCGAAAATCACAAGGGCGCATACAGACGAGCTAAGAATCAGCTTATCGGACTTAAAGGTAAATTAGCTAATATGGTGAATACGACTATTCCGGCACTTGAAAGGGAGTTAGAGCAGGCAGGAGCGCCTTGGGTAGAAGGCCAGGGTTTAATTAAGAACTAAACGAATAATCAGATGGTAACTAAAATTAATTGGGATGATGTAACGGTTGAACAGGTAACGCCGAAAATGCAACGTAAATTAATTTATGGCGACAAGGTGATGATCGCACGAATGAAATTCAAAGATGGGTTTTTGGTTCCTTTGCATCAGCATGAAAATGAACAGGTAACACAGGTTATTAGTGGCGTAATTCGTTTTTGGTTCGGAGAAAATAAAGAACAAACTATGGATCTTCATGCAGGAGATGCGGTAGTTATTCCTGCCTTTCTTCCGCATGAAGCCCTTATGATTGGTGATGTAGAAGAAATCGATACCTGGTCTCCGATTCGTGAAGATTGGTTAGATGGAACAGATGATTATTTACGTTCCGGCGATTGATGGATTTCGGGTTAAACGGTAAGTCAGCACTTGTAGCCGCTTCGAGTCAGGGATTGGGAAGGGCTGTGGCAGAAGCTCTCGTCAATGAAGGGGTTAATGTAGCTATTTGCGGGAGAAATAAGGATGCTTTAGAAAAGGCGAAGTCAGAACTTAAGGCCCTGGGTTCTGTAAAGGTTATCGCAGTTCAGGCTGACCTGTCTATAAAGGAAGACTGCGAAGACATGGTTGACAAAATCATACAAGAATTTGGTCAGATCGATATTTTGGTGACCAATAGTGGAGGTCCGCCGGCTGGGACTTTCGAGTCTTTTGACGACCAAGATTGGAAGAATGCTTTTAATTTATTGATAGGAAGTGCAACCAGGCTGATCCGTCAGGTTCTTCCGGTCATGAAGGCTCAGAATTGGGGACGAATAATAATGATCAGCTCACAAGCCGTTAAGCAACCCGTTGATAACCTGATCCTGTCGAATGCGGTCCGTTCTTCGATTCTCGGTCTTATGAAAAGCCTCGCCAATGAACTCGGTCCTAATAATATAACCGTGAACAATGTTATGCCAGGGTATACCAAAACAAATCGATTGATGAATCTTATTGAGGGAAATCCAGGTCTGAAAGATGCCATTGACGAAATCCCCCTGGGTCGCTTTGGTGAACCCGAAGAGTTTGCTGCAGCGGTTGCCTTTCTGGCGAGTGAGCGCGCAAGTTATATAACCGGAATATCATTGGCTGTAGATGGTGGATGGATAAAAGGAACTTAGGAGCAGAATTATGAAAAGAAATTATACCATTGATCTTAAGGGGATGAATATATTGGTTACCGGATCCTCAAAAGGAATTGGAAAAAGTATCGCATCTCATTTGATCGATCAGGGCGCTCGAGTGGCCATTCATTACAATTCGGATTTTGAATCGGCTCAGGAATTGATTGAAAATGATAATCCAACCGAATCCATTCTTGTTAAGGCTGATCTTGAGAATACAGATGATGTTCAGATGTTAATTGAAACCGTTTTAAAAAAAATGGGTCATCTGGACGTCATAATTATTAATGCCGGAGTGTTTATCGAGCATCCTATCGATATGGAACCATCAACATGGATGAAAGTTTGGAATAAGACCATGGATATCAATTTGAATTCTGCAGGTCTTATGACCAAACTTGGCCTTGATCATTTCCTGAAACGCAACGGTGGACGATTTATTTATATAGGTAGCCGGGCAGTTTTTAGAGGAGAAACAAAAGAATATTTGGCCTATGCCGCAAGCAAAGGCGGATTGACCAGTTTGGGGCGTAGTGTTGCACGTTCATTTGGTAAAGATGGTGTGAAGTCCTTCATTGTGGCTCCGGGATTCACAAGAACACAGATGGCCGAATCCTTTATTTCCAAATATGGAGAACAAAGGGTTTTAAATGAAATTGCAATTAACGAATTAACAAAACCTGAAGATATCGCACCACTGGTTGCACTTTTAAGCAGTGGACTGATGGATCACGCAACCGGGTCGACGATCGATGTGAATGCTGGTAGCCATATTCGTTGATTGATTTCCTGTTAGTCTGACCAAAAGTGTAACAATTCTGGAAAAATCGTATCTTTTAAGAAATCAATCAATCAACCACAATGCGTAATTTTATTTTCTTACTAGCAATGGCCATGACATTAAATGTCTCGGCCCAGGAGGTGTTGAGTGCCAAAGAGTGGCAAGAAGACCTCAAATTTCTACAACAAACTGTGCATAAGGACTATTCGTTCTTATTCAAGAAGACGACTAAGGCCGATTTTGATACGGCTGTTGAAAAACTTTACAAGGAAATTCCTAAACTGGAGCAGCATGAGATTATTATCGGAATGGCGAAACTTGTATCATCATTTAAATATGGTCATACGGTACTCGGATTTCGATATTCACCTTATCCGTTTCATCAGTTACCCTTGAATTTATACTGGTTTAACGATGGTTTATTTGTCCAGGGAGCTCATAAGGATCAAGCCGATGTCCTAGGAGCGAAGGTGACTGGAATAGGGAAGATGACTACAGAAGAAGCATTAAAAGCTATTTATCCTGTAATTCCTTCTGAGAATGACCAATTCTTTAAAGCCTATGGCCCGCTATATATTACTGTAGCTGAGGTGCTTCATGCCCAAGGGGTTATTGATAAGCTATCCACCGAGGTGGAATTAAGTTTTGAAAAGGATGGTAAAAGTTTTAAAAAGGTCATTTCAACGCTTCCGAAAGGTGAACGGGTTCCAACGCAATACAGCTTGGTTCAGACAGATGATAATTGGCTTGAAGCTCGGAATCAGGATGTGACCCCAAATTATCTAAAAAATTTAGATAAAATTTATTATTTCGAATATTTGCCAGAATCTAAAACCGTTTATGTTCGGCAAAGTCAGATTCAGGATGATCCATCTGAAGATATTCCGACTTTCTACGCCAAGGTATTTGACTTTATCGAAAACAATGATGTCGAGAAAATGGTTATTGATGTCAGGTTGAACGGTGGTGGAAATAACTACAAGAACAAGCCAGTTGTTACCGGAATAATTGAAACTGAAAAAATCAACGAGGTAGGGAAACTATTCGTGATTATTGGAAGAAGAACATTCTCGGCATGTCAGAATCTTATTAATGAATTGGATAATTATACCAATGCTGTATTTATAGGGGAACCAAGCAGTGAGAATATTAATTTTTATGGAGATAACAGGCGGGTAGATCTTCCGAATAGTAAAATTCCGGCCTATTTGTCTTTTGCCTGGTGGCAGGACAAACCACAATGGGAAGGTGCTGAATGGACAGCCCCGCATTTGGCAGTAGACATGAGTTACGAGGAATATCAAACAAACAAAGATCCTGTTTTGGAAGTTGCCTTAAGTTTTGACGATTCAGACTTCGTACTGGACCCTATGGAATATATGACCAACCTTTTTATGGCTGGTGAGATAGAACGATTAACGACTGAAGTTCCGGAAATGGTCAGGGATCCTAAGTATAAATTTTTTGATTTTGAATCAAATTTAAATGCAGCCGGGTATAACTTATTGAGCAGTTCCCAAATGGAGGAAGCGATTTTTGTTTTCGATTTCAACACTAAACTTTTTCCTGACTCACCCAACTGCTGGGATAGCCTTGCGGAAGGATATTGGAAGGCCGGTAATCTTGAAAAGGCTAAAGAATACTATAATAAGGCCATCGAGATGGATCCTAACGGACCGACCGGACAAAATGCAAAAGACATGTTGGCCCAGATCAATTCTCAGGGTAACGATTAAAATTTTATAATTTTAAAAAAGGACAGCCAAAGAAAGCTGTCCTTTTTTATTTCTTCAAATTCGATTAACTTAGAGCATATACAAATTGTTTTGAATCGATTCTTTCTTTTGCTCATCATGTTAAATATGGCTATCTGTTTTGGCCAGGACGATTATTTGTCAAAAAGAAAGGTCATGGTCTCCGATCAGATCAAAGCCCGTGGGATTTCTCATAAGCCCACTCTTGAAGCCATGCGAAAAGTCCCTAGGCATTTGTTTGTTCCTAAAGGATTGATGTCCTCGGCTTACCTCGACACCCCTTTGCCAATAGGACATGAGCAAACGATATCGCAACCTTATATAGTGGCCTTTATGACAAGTGAATTGCGGCCGAAGCCGAAGCATAATGCACTTGAAATTGGAACAGGATCAGGATATCAAGCCGCTGTATTGGCCGAGATTGTCGATTCGGTTTACACCATCGAAATCGTAGAACCTCTCGGACTTGAAGCTAAATCACGTCTGGATAAACTTGGTTATAAAAATGTAAAAGTAAGAATTGGGGATGGCTATAATGGTTGGCCAGAAGCTGCCCCATTCGACCTTATTATCGTCACCGCGGCAGTAGAAAAGGTGCCTCAACCATTACTGGATCAATTGAAAGACGGTGGACGATTGATTATCCCGGTCGGACCGATTCCTGAATTCAGGATGCTTCAGTTGATTACCAGGAGAAAGGATAAATTTATAACAAAGAACAAATTACCGGTTCGGTTTGTTCCATTTACGCGAGAGAAAAACAAAAACTAAACGAGATATTTTTCTAATCCCTTTATTGCTTCACAAGCTATTCCGTAGATTTGCCAAAAATTTAAAAAAGGCGAAATGAGCCGATCGTCCAATAATGTTCTATTAATAATCCTTGCGTTTTTTTCAATTTACGTCATTTGGGGGTCAACCTATTTGCTCAACAAAATTGCTGTAAACGAATTGCCACCATTTATGTTGGCCAGTATTCGATTTACAATTGCCGGCCTGTTGATTTTTGCGATTTGCCGAATCATTGGAATTAGGATAAAAATAACATTGAGACAGCTGTTAAATACTGCAGTCGCCGGCTTTCTGTTCTTAACCTTTGGAAATGGAGTTGTGGTCTGGGCACTTAAGTTTGTTGATAGTGGATTCGCAGCTCTTGAAATCTCGGCACAGCCACTCGTGGTGCTTATTTTGATGCGTCTTATAGAAGGAAAAAAAATTCAGACGATGTCGGTTATAGGGGTTATCCTTGGGATAATCGGGATATATTTATTGGTTGGTCAGAAGGAAATAATAGCGAAGGAAAATACAGTTCTCGGGATTATTATGATATTTTGCTGTATGTTGAGTTGGGGCTATGGCAGTTTGTTTGTTGCCAAGGCCGATCTCCCCAGGAATTTTTTTGTCAACACAGGCTATCAGATGTTTACCGGGGGGTTGATGTTAATGGTTGCGAGTTTTCTCTTTGATGAAACATGGATTTCACCTGTTGATTGGTCTTCGGAAGTTCAAATCTCAATGGTGATTCTAATATTGTTTGGAAGTATTGTTGCCTTTACTTCATTCAACTATCTGTTAAAAAAAGTATCACCAGAAAAAGTGGCTACCTCGACATACGTAAATCCCATAATAGCATTACTGCTTGGTTGGTATTTCTTGAATGAACATATCACCACTCAATCGATGATTGCAGCCGTAATTCTTCTTACCGGTGTGTATTTTATAAATACCAAACGACGCTTCACCATAATATCGCGGTATAAGAATTAATTGACCTTGGAGAGAAAATTAATAATTTGAAATAAAAATATGATTTCGAGAGTGTTTTTGTAAGGATTTAGATGGAGTGATTTCACTTTTTCTTACTAATTGAAATCAATAGTTAAATTGTTGTTAATTAAATGGTTAAGATGATTTAAATCATAGGTAAGCTGCTAAAAAATATCTTCATTAGCAAAGAAATTTTAGCCATGGTATTAACCATTATTATATCACTAATTCTATGTCTGGTGATTTATCTTTTGGTCATCCCTGTTGATTTATATATAAACACGAGTTCACGTTTATATTATATAAAACAAGGTGAACTTTTTAAAGCCAAAGCCGAATGGCACGACGATGAAATTGTTAAGATGCGATTCAGGATATTGTTTATTCCGTTTAATGTTTATCCGTTGGATCATTGGAAGCGCTCAAAAAAGAGAAAGGAAAGCCACATTAAAAAGGTGAGGTCTTACAAGTATAAATCCGAAAAATTTAAAAAAGCTTGGCTTGTACTTAGAACATTCAGGATTAAACAATTTGCTGTCGATCTTGACACAGGTGACTGCATTCAAAATGCAAAACTCTATCCTGTTTTTGCATTTTTGGATTACAGATATGGTGGTTTTAAAATCAATTTTCTTGGAAGAAATAGTTTGCTGTTACATATTAGCAATTCACCGATTCGAATATTAAAATCATTTATTTAACATAAAATATTTAGTATGAACTTACATTTTGAAGAATTATTAGGCAAAATCACAGATTTCATCAAATCAGAAGCGAAAACTGAAACTGTGGTTGGCGAACAATTTGAATTAGGAAAATTCAAATGTGTTCCAGTTATTAAAGTCGGAATGGGATTTGGATCTGGTGGCGGTGAAGGCATTGAGCC
The DNA here is from genome assembly GCA_013003555.1 of Flavobacteriaceae bacterium. Taxonomy (GTDB): domain Bacteria; phylum Bacteroidota; class Bacteroidia; order Flavobacteriales; family Flavobacteriaceae; genus SHLJ01. The sequence goes on along the minus strand of JABDIV010000051.1, from coordinate 22,793 downwards.
TAAGTCTGTAAAACGCGAAGGTGTTGGAGCAGGGGCCGGTGTTGGTATTGAACCCATAGGCTTCCTTGTTACCAAGGATGATGAAATAACCTTCCTTGAAGCAGGTAAAGCACATGGCTTATCGGCCGCTTTTGAAAAAATGCCCGACATGATTGAAAAGATTTATAGCAAACGGGAAAGAGAAGAGTCCCCGGTTAAATAGGGATTTCAATTAAGCCTTTAATCTTACTTTTAAATTGGCTAAAAAAGGGAGTTGGTTTTTCCATTTCTTTTTTAGCCATTTTTTTGCGTAATGTAACTCTTGTTACCGATGACAATTAATTCAGATTATATGATTTAAGTCATTAAAATCCCTTTTAAATAGCGGTAATTTTAGCCCATTAAATATAAAATCAGGTTTTGATTATGGAAGTTTTGAATAAAAAGAAAACGCGGGTTTATAAATTCGGCAATAAATCGGCTGATGGCAATCGTACAATGAAAAATCTTCTTGGTGGCAAAGGAGCTAATTTGGCAGAAATGAGTAGTCTTGGTATTGCTGTTCCTCCCGGATTTACAATTACGACAGAGGTTTGTACCGAATACAATGAATTTGGAAAAGATACGGTGATTGAAAATATAAAAGAAGAGATCAATCAGGCTATTGAATCCATCGAGAAAACGATGGGGGCTAAGTTTGGAGATGTTAAAAATCCTTTACTGCTTTCTGTTCGCTCGGGTGCTCGAGTTTCTATGCCTGGAATGATGGATACCGTTTTGAATTTAGGATTAAATGATGAGGCCGTATTGGGTCTTGCAGCGCGAGCGAAAAATGATCGCTTTGCATGGGATTCGTACCGACGATTTGTCCAAATGTACGGTAGCGTAGTTCTTGGAGTAAAACCGGAATCAAAAGATGACATGGATCCATTTGAGGAAATGATCGATCATCTCAAGGAAAAGCGTCATATTGAATTAGATACAGAATTTGATATACAGGACCTCCAAGACCTGGTATATGATTTCAAAGAGATAATCAAAAAACGTTCTGGAATAGACTTCCCGACTGATCCTTGGGAACAACTTTGGCTGGCGATAGAAGCTGTTTTTAAAAGCTGGAATGGTGATCGGGCCGTTTATTATAGAAAAATGCATAATTATCCTGCAGAATGGGGTACTGCTGTGAATGTTCAGGCCATGGTTTATGGGAATATGGGTAGCAATTCAGGTACGGGTGTATGCTTTACCAGAGATGCCGGAACGGGGGAAAACCTTTTTAACGGGGAATATTTAATCAATGCCCAGGGAGAAGATGTGGTTGCCGGTGTTAGGACACCACAGCAAATTACAAAGATAGGATCTCAAAGATGGGCTGAATTAGCTCAGATTGAAGAATCTGAACGAGCTAAGATGTATCCTTCCCTGGAAGAGCTTATGCCAATAATATATAAAGAGTTATTTGATAATCAACGGACTCTCGAATTGCATTATAGAAATATGCAGGATATGGAATTTACCATTCAGGATGGTAAGCTTTGGATTTTACAAACGCGAGATGGAAAGCGGACTGGTGCAGCCATGGTCAAGATTGCTATGGATATGGTACGGGAAGGTCTCGTTGACGAAGAAGAGACCATCATGCGAATGGAGATCAATAAACTGGATGAATTACTTCACCCGATATTTAATGCAAAGGCTTTAAAGCGAGCCAATAAAATTGCACAAGGTTTACCGGCTTCACCGGGTGCGGCCACGGGTCAATTGGTTTTCTTTGCAGAGGATGCTTCGAAATATAAAAATACAATCCTTGCCAGAATTGAAACTTCGCCCGAAGATCTTGAAGGAATGAATATTGCGAATGGTATTCTAACCGCTCGGGGAGGAATGACCTCCCACGCAGCTGTTGTAGCCAGAGGAATGGGTAAATGCTGTATTTCAGGAGCTGGTGCACTTTTAATTGATTATAAATCAAAAACATTGACCGTAGATAATGTTGTTTACAATGAAGGCGACTGGATTTCTCTAAACGGATCAACAGGTAACATCTTTGACGGCAAAATTCCTACGGCTGATCCTGAATTGAATGAGGACTTTAATGACCTGATGCATATGGTTGATAAATTCTCAACCATGGAGGTTCGAACCAATGCAGATACACCAAAGGATGCGCAAATAGCATGTCGTTTTGGTGCAAGAGGTATTGGATTAACGCGAACTGAACATATGTTCTTTGATCCGGAGCGGATAATCGTTATGCGTGAAATGATATTGGCTAATTCTCTCAAAGGGAGACGCCGTGCTTTAGGTGAATTACTCCCGATGCAACGGGAAGATTTTGAGGGAATATTTGAAGCGATGAATGGCCTACCTGTCACGGTAAGGTTATTAGATCCTCCTTTGCATGAGTTTATTCCTCATCAATTAGCAACTCAGAGAGAGTTAGCTGATGAGATGAACATCTCTTTACAAGCTGTTAAGAGTAAAGTCGCCGATCTTCATGAATTCAACCCAATGCTTGGTCATAGAGGATGTCGTTTGGGAATCACTTATCCTGAGATCACCGAAATGCAAGCAAGAGCAATTATAGAAGCTGCCCTTAATTTGAAAGAAAAAGGAATCGAGTCTAGACCAGAGATCATGGTGCCGTTAGTCGGAACAGTTGAGGAATTTATTAATCAGAAAAACGTAATTGATGAGATCGCAGAAAAGGTGTTTGAGAAACGGAAAGATAAAATAGACTATAAAGTCGGCACAATGATTGAGATTCCGAGAGCGGTATTAGTCGCGGATAAAATTGCCGAACATGCCGATTTCTTCTCGTTTGGAACCAATGATCTGACTCAAATGACCTATGGTTATTCAAGAGACGATGCTGCGAAATTCCTTCCGATTTATCTTAAGAAAGGCATTCTTAAACATGATCCGTTTGAAGTAATTGATCAAGAAGGGATCGGGCAATTAATTACAATGGGAACAGAGCGCGGCAGAAGCCAAAATCCAGAATTAAAAGTTGGAATATGTGGCGAGCATGGTGGAGAACCAAGTTCTGTGGCCTTCTGTTATAATGCAGGTTTGAATTATGTTAGTTGCTCACCATATCGTGTACCGATTGCACGTATGGCTTCGGCAAAAGCAGCAATTGAAAAGTCAATTAAAAATTAGAAAAAAAATGAATTTTTTGAAGGTGACAATAATTTCAACTCAAATTAAATTATTATATTTAGTTGAATATTGTCACCTTCAGTAATCTGAAAAGAAACAGGATTGTTTATCCCATAATAATCTGACCGACTTAGCCTTTAAAAAAAATAATATGCAAGTATTTGATGACAAGCACATAAAAAATGTGGTGTTCGTTGGCGCCCATAACTCCGGCAAGACTACTCTTGCCGAAACCATGCTTTTTGAAGCGGGATTAATCAACAGGCGTGGTACAATTGAAGGAAAAAATACAATTTCCGATTTCCACCCGTTGGAACATGAAAGACAAGCTTCTGTTTTCGCCACTCCCTTACACACCGAGTGGCGTAACTATAAAATAAACATTATTGATACCCCGGGCCTTGACGATTTTATCGGTGAAATTGTCTCATCGATCCGTGTATCAGATACCATAGTGACGGTAATAGATGCTAAAGTAGGGGTTGAAATTGGAACCGAAATCATCTGGAACTATATCGATCGTTATCATAAACCAACCTTGTTCGTACTTAATCAGATCGATCATCCATCGGCCAACTTTGACGACAGCTTTCAAAGTTTAAAGCGTCTTGTTGGAAAGAATGCTGTGATGATTCAATATCCGATTAAACTTGATGGAGCGCAATGTATTGTTGATGTTCTTAAAATGAAATGCTACAAATTTAAACCTGAGGGTGGTAAGCCTGAGAAGCTTGACATTCCTGAAGATGAATTGGATAAGGCGAATTTGTTGCACAATGAATTGGTTGAAAAAGCAGCTGAGAATGATGAGGAATTATTAGAATTGTTTTTTGATAAAGGCACTCTTAATGAAGATGAAATGCGACAGGGAATTAAAGCTGGGATGCTAAATCATGAATTGTTCCCGGTTTTTTGCGTTTCGGCATTGAATGATATGGGCACGGGGCGTTTGATGGGCTTTATCGATAATGTAGCGCCGGCAGCAGCCGATTTGAAATCGGAGCAGAGTGTTGAAGGGGAAGAAGTCAAACCGATAAAGGAAGCCCCGACAGCACTTTTTGTTTTTAAGACCTTGCATCTTCAGAATTTAGGGCAGGTAACATATTTTAAGGTGAAATCTGGTGAGGTTAAGGTAAATGATAGGCTTAAAAATTCAAGAACGGATGAAGTTGAAATCTTCAATCAGCTGTTCATCATGGATGGAAAGAAAAGACAAGCTGTTACCAAGCTTACAGTTGGTGATATAGGAGCGACTCTCAAGTTGAAAGATACAGAAACCAATGATACTCTATATTCAGGGAAAGATAAAATAACAATAAAGCCAATCGATTATCCAGATCCTCGAATCGTAAAAGCTGTAAATGCTGCCGACAAAAATGATGAGGAAAAACTGTTTGATGCGCTTAAAAAGCTTCATAGCCAGGATCCTACGGTAGTACTGCAATATTCAAAAGAGGCCAAGCAGCAACTCGTCGGTTGTCAGGGAGAGCTTCATTTAACTACTATTAAATGGATTCTTATGAACATTTATGGTGTTGAGGCCGTATTTAAAAAACGTAAGATCAATTATAGGGAAACCATACAAAGATCGACTTCATCTAATTACCGCCATAAGAAGCAATCAGGTGGATCGGGACAATTTGCAGAAGTTCATATTAAAATTGAACCGTATTATGACGGCATGCCGGAACCGGTCGGATTTAACATACGTGGAAAAGAAGATCTGGACCTGGCCTGGGGTGGTAAACTCGTTTTTTATAATTGTATAGTTGGTGGAGTTATCGATACACGCTATTTGCCCTCAATTATGAAGGGTATCCTGGAGGTTATGGAATCGGGACCATTAACAGGATCCTATTGTCGTGATGTTCGTGTCATGGTTCATGATGGAAAAATGCACCAGGTAGACAGTAACGATATTTCGTTTAAAATTGCAGGTTCTCATGCTTTTAGAGAGGCCTTTTTAAATGCTGCACCTAAATTATTGGAGCCCACCAATAAATTAACTGTGAAGGTGCCGGAAGATATGGTTGGTAATGTGATGACCGATTTGCAATCGCGTCGTTCTATCATTCAGGGAATAGAAAGTAAGGATAATTACCAGGTCTTAAAGTGTATAACACCGGAAGCAGAACTCTTTGGTTTTTCAACTGAATTGAGATCACTTACACAAGGGAAAGCAACGTTTAGCTCCGAATTTAACTCATATGAGTTGGTTCCGTTGCATGTTCAAAAAGAATTAGTAAAAGAAAATTAATATAAACATTCAATATTATGCAGACGAAAGTATCATACTTAAGCGATCTTAGGTTTAATTTGGAAACTTGGAAGCGAGAATTGCGCTTTCATTTTAATGAGATGGATACCTTTCAAGAAAAATTGGAAGAGATAGCGGGACGGGAATATGATAAACGTGCCACAAAACCATTAGAGCGATTTCAGAATCGAATAATGATAGAAAGAAATGAGATTTCCAAATTAATGCATCGGTGTAAGAAAAAAATGCAAAATATTGCATACGCTGATTTAACAGAAAGCATTGACGGCCGCTTGCAAAATGAGCAAGGCAAATTAAAAGATGATATGCGCCAATATATCAGAATGCATTATGAATTGAAAGAAGAAATGATGGATTTCTTCTCAAAATGGCTATAGAATATTTAATAAAAGAATAAAGACCTTTAAGATTTATTATTTGGTTTTTATAGTTTGTATAAATAGAATATAATCTATATATTTATAGAATATATTCTATTTATGTTTAAACAATACTTATCTTTCAAAAGCAAGGGAGTCCTAATAATTTTAATAGTATTATTGTTGATTTCTTGTTCGGTCAATTCAGACTACGATTTAAAATCCATAATTCGATCATATCAAGATATGACGTCACAATGTGACGTTCTAGGAATTAACGCATATGAAGAAATGGTGTTATTGAGCGGACAGCAGGATAGTTTTCAATGTTTTATTGGGTTTCCTGATTCGACGGACCTGCAATTCCATTCGGTTCATGAATTTTATGAATTCAGGCAAATCGATCTATCTCAGGCATTGACTGAAGTAATAATTCATGAAAGCGACTTGGTGGAATCGCGATTACAGGTCAAGTTAAAAGGCCAATCTGAGATTCGTATAATAATTAAACAGAAGTTAAATAACGATACCATTAACCAGGATTATTTTGTGCAATCTGCTTATGCATATCTAAGCGACACACTATGGGGTATGTACTGGCAACATATATCCTTTGAATGGAAAATAATTAATGGGGTTGTGGCTTTTGACCTAAATGGAAGAATTAATCAGCGATTTTATATAAACCAGGTTGGAATTAAATACTCCGATTTCAAACACTTTAAAATCGTCTTAGATCAATTTACAGGAGCATTTTTGATGATAACCGAAGTTGACCTATAAAAATTAATTTAAAAATAATCACCAAGTTTATCCAAAAAGGATTTTGGTTTGATTTTGAATTCTTCTTCCAGCTCTTCCATACTTTTATCAGCAGTATTTATTTTATTAAACATTTGAGCCCGTATTAGATAAATTGAGGGGATTACAATTGCCATAACGGGTAGTAAATAAACTAATCCCAATTCATCAAGATATTCAGACTCATCATTAATTACCCCGAATAATTGCCAACAATACATTGCAATCGGAACCAATAAAGCATGATACCACCAATGACGGCAAGTAAAAAACCATAATAATAGTAATAATAATGGAATTATTTTAACCATTATTGCCCATGCCAACGTATTAGCATCCCCATAATAGGTGCTCTCGATCGTAAATAAAAAAGTGTCCCAAACTTTCACATCTGGAACACTTCTGTAAGTGTAAAATAAGTATGGAGTTGCAGCAATTATAGTCGCTACAATACTACCAATTATCAAACCTTTTTTATCCGTTGGATCCTGGTTTGATTTTACTCTTTTCGATGTTTGTTGAAGTTTGCTCATTTAAATCGATGATGTTTGTCGCTTGCGCTGTAAACAAAACACCGCCAAAAATGGCAACTGCAAGTAAAAACTTTTTAGTCTTCATAATTCAAGGGATTTAATTAATTAATTAACACCTCAAATTTAGGTTTAGAACCGTCATTTTTCTGTTAATGAAATGTTAAATCAAATACTGTAAATCTCTTGAACACTACGGTTTTACCGTACTTTTGCGATTCTTGCTTGTGCGTCGTTTACTTGTTTTTTTAAAAAATATTTAAACTTTTTTAATTATTATCATTCACAAGCTCCAAATCGAGGGCTCTGGAGCATTTTTTACCCTGTTTTATAGTTATTTTAACCGCCTCGGAAGGCAATAAATCGTCAATTTTATCCGGCCATTCGATAAATACCCAATGCCCGCTTTTTAAATAGTCCTCGAACCCTAAATCTAACGCTTCAATGGCGTCTTCTATTCGGTAAAAGTCAAAATGATAAACCAGATCATCCGTGACCCGGTATTCATTGACTAGAGAAAACGTCGGACTAGTAACTTCATCAATTCCACCCAAAATTTGGACCAATGACTTTATCAAAGTCGTTTTACCGATTCCCATTTCACCATAGAATAAAATCACCTTGCTATTAATAATATTAAATAACGAAGAGGATAAATCCTCAAGGTCTTTTAAATCAAATTCAATGCTGAAATCCATGAACTATAATGCAATAATATGAATAAAGTACGTATTATCCAATAAAAATATGCATTTTATCGATGAAATATGCATTTTGTGGATATTTATCGCGGTGAAAGAACGGCGAATGGTATAATCACTTCCTCTAGACTTATCCCGCCATGCTGATACGTATTGCGATAATAACTCACATAATGGTTGTAATTATTCGGATAAGCAAAGAAAAGATCATCCTTAGCAAAAATAAACGAGCTACTCATCGTAATCGATGGCAATCCGATTTGAGATGGATCCTCGGCAGATAAAACATCTTTTTCATCATATGTCAGACTGCGTCCGGTTTTGTAACGGAGATTTAAACTTGTATCACGGTCACCGATTACTTTTGAAGGGTGTTTTACATTTATCGTACCATGATCTGTTGTAATGATTAGTTTAAAACCAAGTTCATGGGCCTGTTGGATTATTTCCAGGAGAGGAGAATTCTTAAACCAACTAACAGTTAAACTGCGATATGCCTTGTCATTAGAAGCCAATTCCTTGACAACTTCCATTTCAGTTTTAGAATGTGATAACATATCCACAAAATTGTATACAACAACCGTAAGATCATTGGATTTTCGTGACCTGAAATTGTCAACAAATTTCCTCCCACTTCTCAAATTAGAGATTTTGGTGTATTCTGTCTTATAATGATCTAAATTAAGTCGTTTTAACTGCGCAATTAAAAATTCATTTTCAAACATATTCTTACCACCTTCATCAATGTCATTTTTCCATAAGTCCGGATGTTGCTTTGCCATTTCTGATGGTAATAGTCCCGAAAAAATAGCATTTCGGGAATATTGAGTAGCCGTTGGCAATATTGAATAATAGGGCTTTTCAATTTCCTTTTTATAATAATTGCCCACTACAGGTTCAATCGCACGCCATTGATCATATCTCAAATTGTCTATAACAATAAAAAGTGTTGGTTGATCCTTACTTAATTCGGGGACCACATATTTCTTAAATAATTGATGGGACATCACCGGAGCATCTGCATTGGCTCCAAACCAATGGGTATAATTTTTATCAATAAATTTAGCGAACTGATGATTTGCCTCGCTTTTTTGAGATTCCAGTATTTCAGTCATCGCATGATCATCGATATTTTCTAATTCAATCTCCCAATAGATAAGTTTCTGATACAAATCAATCCATTCTTCATAGTCATTAACCATCGATAAATTCATGGCGATCTTACGAAACTCCTGCTGGTAGTTTGAAGTCGTTTTCTCGGTTACTAGTCTCGAGTGATCTAAATTCTTTTTTAAACTGAGTAATATCTGGTTTGGATTTACAGGTTTAATCAAATAATCAGCAATTTTACTACCGATGGCTTCCTCCATTATATATTCTTCTTCGCTCTTCGTAATCATGACCACAGGGAGGTTTGCCTTTTTTTCTTTAATTTCAGAAAGTGTTTCCAGTCCGGTCAATCCTGGCATGTTTTCATCAAGAAATACAATGTCAAAATTTTGATCCTCAATGATTTCGATGGCTTCTGTGCCACTTTGACAAGTTGTTACGTTATATTGCTTCTGTTCTAAAAAAAGGATATGTGGTTTCAATAGATCGATTTCATCATCCACCCAAAGAATGTTTATCTCATTCATATAGTTATATTTGTATATATTAATTGATTTTCAATTTGAATCCGGCTCGCAAACTCACACTATTTAACGATCCAATTTACGGATTTATTACTATTCCCGATCCTTTAATTTTTTTACTGATTGAACATCGATTTTTTCAAAGATTAAGACGAATTTCTCAAATGGGATTATCGTATTTAGTCTTTCCCGGCGCTCATCATACAAGGTTTCATCACGCACTGGGCAGCATGTATCTCATGCAGCGGGCTGTAAGAGTTTTGCGATACAAAAATGTGGATATCAGCAATGAAGAAGAAAAAGCGCTTTATGCCGCTATATTATTGCACGATATCGGACACGGACCTTTTAGCCATGCCATGGAGCATAGTATCGTTAGCGGATTGAATCATGAAGATATTTCTTTGATCTTTATGAAACATATTAACGAAGAAATGAATCATGAGTTAGACCTGGCAATCGCTATTTTTAAAGGCGATTACCATCGTAAGTTTCTGCATCAGATGGTATCTGGACAATTGGATATGGATCGGGCCGATTACCTCAAACGAGATAGTTTTTATACCGGGGTGCCTGAAGGTAATGTCAATAGTGAGCGATTAATTTCAATGATGCACGTTGTTGATGATCAATTGGTAATTGAAGAAAAAGGTGTTTATTCAATTGAAAAATTCTTAACAGCCAGGCGCTTAATGTATTGGCAGATATACCTCCATAAAACCAGCCTTGTGGCAGAACAATTGATGATTCGCGCACTGCAACGTGCGAAATCATTAGTGCAAGGGGGCACATATCTCAGTGGAAGTAAGGCACTTCAATTTTTTCTTAAAAATAATATTTCACAAAACGATTTCGACGAGAGTACGTTAAATATTTATGCCCAACTTGATGATTATGACATTATAAGCGCTTTAAAAGATTGGCAAAATCAGGATGATTTTGTTTTAAAAGAATTAAGCAGGATGATCATTAATAGGGATCTTTTAAAAATTAAAATTAAAAATAAGAAAATTAAAGGTGAGCGTCTTCAAAAATACATTGAGCAAGTAAAAAATGAGTATCAGTTAACAGATGAAGAAGCCAGATATTTCGTGTTTACCGGAGAAATTAGTAATCAAGCCTATGATAAAAAAAAGGAAGCGATAAATATTTTGATGGAAAACGGGAAAATTTCTGAAATCACTGATACCTCCAATCATTTGCATTTAAAAGTCCTGGCAAAACCTGTCACCAAGTTTTATATCTGCTTTCCAAAGCCTAAACTTTAGGACATTTTTTATACTTTTGCGTCAAATTAAATGGCTGTTTATCAAAAGGCTGTTTTAAAAAAATTTCTTTGTGAAATTTACCGCAGCACAAATTGCAGGAATATTAGATGGTGAAATTGTTGGGGACCCTGAAGTTGAAGTTTCAAAACTCGCGAAAATTGAGGAGGGTACGATCGGCACGCTAACTTTTTTGGCGAATCCTAAATACACACCGTTTATCTATAGCACTAAGGCATCAATTACTATCGTTAATAGAGATTTTTTGCCGGATAGTGATATCTATACTACCTTGATTAAAGTTGAAGATGCCTATAAATCGTTTTCCAAATTACTGGAATATTACAATCAAATCAAATCAAACAAAACAGGCATTGAAGAACCTTGTTTCATTTCTGAAACAGCTACGCTCGGAGACAACGTATATATCGGTGCGTTCTCCTATATCGGAGAAAATGTGATATTAGGAAATAATGTTAAGATTTATCCAAATTCCTATATCGGTGATAATGTTCATCTCGGAAATAATGTAGTTTTGTTTTCTGGGGCAAAAGTCTATTCCGATTGTATAATAGGAAATGACTGTGTGATTAATTCTGGTGCAATTATCGGAGCAGACGGATTTGGATTTACGCCTAATGAGAAAGGTGAATATTCAAAAGTACCACAAACAGGCAATGTTATAATTGAAGATTATGTCGATATCGGTGCGGGAACAACAATTGATCGTGCCACCCTTGGTTCGACCTTGATCAAACGCGGCGTTAAACTCGATAATCAAATTCAGATAGCGCATAACGTTGAAATTGGCAAAAATACAGTCATTGCCGCACAAACAGGCATCGCAGGTTCAACCAAAATCGGTGAGAACTGCCAAATAGGAGGCCAGGTGGGAATCGTCGGGCATATATCAATCGGAAATAATGTTCGTATTCAGGCTCAGTCAGGAATAATTCGAAATGTGAAAGATAATGAAGTCCTTCAAGGTTCTCCGGCACTGCCTTATGGCGATTACAACAAATCCTATGTATACTTTAAGAATTTACCCAGAATAGTGAGAGGAATTAGTGATATTGAGAAAAAAATAGGTGATAATGATTAGTACTGGCCCATATCAAACTACTATTGCTAAAGAGGTTTCCTTAAATGGAGTTGGATTGCATACTGGAAAGAATGTGACAATTAACTTTAAACCAGCTGAAGCTTTTAACGGCTATTCCTTTAAAAGAATAGATCTTGAGGGAGAACCCATTATTGAAGCTGATGTCAATTATGTAACGAGTACTCAACGCGGAACATGCCTCGAAAAAAACGGTGTTATTATTCAAACATGTGAACATGTGCTGGCTGCTTTGGTTGGATTAGAGATTGATAATGTTATTATTGAGCTCGATGCCTCGGAACCGCCCATTATGGATGGCTCGTCAAAGTTCTTTATAGAAGCACTCGAGAAAGCAGGCATAGTTGAACTGAAGGAGAAACGCGAAGAATTTATAGTGAAAGACGTGATTTCATACTTCGATGAAGAATCCGGTAGTGAAATTACCGTAATTCCTTCTGAGGAATACCAGGTGACTGCCATGGTTGATTTCGGAACAAAGGTTTTAGGAACACAAAACGCAACCCTTTCCCATATTTCTGACTTTAAAAATGAAATAGCCAATTCAAGAACCTTTAGTTTTTTACATGAGTTGGAAATGCTCCTTGAAAACGGACTCATTAAAGGTGGCGACCTCAATAACGCCATTGTATATGTTGACAAAGAATTGTCGCCCGATACCATGAAGCGCCTTAAAAAAGCATTTAAAAAGGATAATATCGCCGTTAAACCAAATGGTATTTTAGATAACCTTACCCTTCATTATCCGAATGAGGCGGCAAGACACAAGTTGTTAGATGTTCTTGGAGATCTCGCCCTTATAGGTATGCGCATTCGCGGAAAAGTGATCGCAAATAAACCGGGGCATTTCGTCAACACACAGTTTGCCAGAAAAATGTCCAAAATCATAAAGATTGAAAAGCGGAATAAAGTCCCGCAAATCGATCTGAATAAACCGCCGTTGATGGATATCAACCAGATTATGGATATGCTTCCGCATCGGCAACCATTTCTACTGATCGATAAAATATTTGAACTGACTAAATCGCATGTTATAGGCACCAAAAATGTTACGATGAATGAGCCCTTCTTTGAAGGTCATTTCCCCGGTGCTCCTGTTATGCCCGGTGTGCTAATTGTTGAAGCCATGGCTCAAACAGGTGGTATATTGGTTTTAAGTACAGTTCCCGATCCTGAAAACTATCTTACCTTCTTTATGAAAATCGATAAGGTCAAGTTTAAGCAAAAGGTCGTCCCAGGAGACACACTAATTTTTAATTGTGACCTAATTACACCAATCAGACGTGGCATTTGTCATATGCAAGGCTATGCCTACGCCAATGGAAAGCTCTGCGCAGAAGCTGAATTAATGGCTCAAATAACCAAAGTTAAATAACTATGAATCAACCTCTTGCATATGTTCACCCCGGAGCTAAAATCGCTAAAAATGTTGTGATTGAACCGTTCACAACAATTCATAATAATGTTGTGATTGGGGAAGGAACCTGGATTGGCTCAAATGTAACCATTATGGAGGGGGCAAGAATCGGTAAGAATTGCAATATTTTTCCTGGTGCTGTTATCTCCGCTATTCCGCAGGATTTAAAATTCAATGACGAGGACACCACTGTAGAAATAGGTGATAACGTTACCATAAGAGAGTGTGTTACCATTAACAGGGGTACAGCCGACCGCATGAAAACCGTTATCGGGAATAATTGTCTGATTATGGCCTACTGCCATATCGCTCATGATTGTATCGTTGGAAATAATTGCATTTTCTCAAATAATAGTACTCTTGCCGGGCATATTACCGTTGGCGATTACGTCGTGCTTGCAGGCATGACGGCTGTACATCAGTTTTGTTCGGTTGGAAAACATGCCTTTGTAACCGGCGGTTCCTTGGTCCGTAAAGATGTACCACCCTATGTTAAGGCTGCGCGTGAACCATTGTCCTATGTCGGAATTAATTCTGTCGGACTTAGACGAAGAGGGTTTAGCACTGAAAAGATCCGTGAGATTCAAAACATTTATCGTTTATTATATCAAAGAAATTATAATAATACCCAAGCCTCAGAAATTATTGAAGCCGAAATGGAAGCCACTCCCGAACGTGATGAGATTCTGCAATTCATCAAGAATTCGCATCGTGGAATTATGAAGGGATATTTTAAATCAAATTAAAAACAATTAAATGGCAAGTACTTCAGATATTCGAAACGGACTTTGTATTCGTTATAACAATGATATTTATAAAATAATTGAATTTCTTCACGTCAAACCGGGAAAAGGCCCGGCATTTGTCAGGACCAAACTGAAAAGCGTTACCACAGGAAAAGTGATCGATAATACATTTTCATCAGGGCATAAAATTGAAGATGTACGCGTAGAAACACATAAATTTCAATTTTTGTATAACGATGGCGACACCTATCATTTTATGAATACCGAAGATTATTCACAGATCGAACTTCAAAAAACAACCCTCGATACTCCTGAACTTATTAAGGAAGGTGAAATTGTTACCGTAATAATCAATTCAGAAGATAATATGCCTCTATCTGTTGAGATGCCAGCAAGCGTTATTCTTGAAGTAACACATACCGAACCTGGTGTTAAAGGAAATACGGCGACAAATGCCACTAAAGCGGCTACCGTTGAAACCGGGGCCTCCGTCAATGTACCTTTATTCATTAATGAAGGCGATAAAATCAGAATAGAGACTGATAAGGGAACCTACAAAGAGCGTATAAAAGAATAATGAAATTCCCTAGAACATATTCGCTCAAGGAAATTTCCGATCTCTTAAATTGTGATTTCATCGGACCTGAGGATTTTGAAGTTTTTGGGATGAATGAGATCCATGTTGTGGAGCCAGGAGATATCGTTTTTGTTGATCATCCAAAATATTATGATAAGGCCTTACAGTCTAAAGCGACCATTGTCCTTATCAATAAAGAAGTTGAATGCCCCAAAGGAAAGGCTTTACTGATCTCTGATGATCCGTTCCGTGATTTTAATAAGCTCACCCTGCATTTTAAACCCTTCCGGTCTTCAGATGTAAGCATATCTAAAACTGCAACGATTGGTAAGAATACGATTATTCAACCCAATTGTTTTATAGGGAACAATGTGAAAATCGGAGATAATTGTACCATTCATTCGAATGTTAGCATTTATGATGATTGTATTTTGGGAAATCATGTTACTGTTCATGCCGGTACGGTTATCGGCTCCAATGCATTCTATTATAAAAAAAGGTCTGAAGGATATGATCGCTTACTTTCAGGGGGTCGGGTAGTCATTGAAGACCATGTCGATTTAGGCTCTGGTTGTACGATCGATCGTGGTGTTTCAGGCGATACAACTATAAAAGAAGGTGCTAAGATTGATAATCAGGTGCAAATCGGACATGATACGGTTATCGGTAAGAAATGCCTCATCGCATCCCAGGTTGGCATTGCGGGTTGCACGATCATCGAGGATGAGGTTACGATATGGGGTCAGGTTGGTATCACCAGTGGCGTAACGATAGGAGCAAAGGCAATCTTATCAGCTAAATCGGGCGTCAGTAAATCACTGGAAGGCGGGAAACATTATTTCGGTATCCCAGCCGACGATTTTCGATCGAAATACAAAGAAATCGCTTCCATTCGGAAAATACCTGAACTCTTAGAAAAACTCAAAGGAAAATAGTTAGTTTTCTCCTTCTGATTTACGGTACAATGATTTATTTTTGTGCCATTCAAAATAATTCAATTAGCATTTCATGAGCGTTTTAGTCAATAAGAATTCCAGGATTATCGTACAAGGTTTTACAGGCAGTGAAGGTACTTTTCATACTGGTCAAATGATTGAATATGGAACCAACGTCGTTGGCGGTGTGACGCCTGGAAAAGGTGGTCAGGTCCATTTGGAGAAACCTGTATTTAATACAGTTAAAGAAGCTGTCGAAAAGGTCGGAGCCGATACGTCAATCATTTTCGTCCCACCAGCCTTTGCAGCAGACGCCATCATGGAAGCTGCTAATGCCGGCATCAAAGTCATCATTACCATTACAGAAGGAATTCCGGTGGCCGATATGATTAAAACTGCCGACTATATCAAGGATTATGATTGCCGATTGATTGGTCCAAATTGTCCCGGAGTTATAACTCCGGAAGAAGCCAAAGTTGGAATTATGCCTGGATTTGTTTTCAAAAAGGGTAGAGTAGGTGTCGTTTCAAAATCAGGAACATTAACATACGAAGCTGCCGATCAGGTGGTAAAGCAAGGCTTAGGAATTACGACCGCCATCGGAATTGGTGGCGATCCTATAATCGGAACAACTACCAAAGATGCCGTTGAACTTTTAATCAATGATCCTGAAACGGACTGTGTTGTCATGATTGGTGAAATTGGTGGTCAACTGGAGGCAGATGCTGCCTTTTGGTATAAAAATAGCGGAAGTGATAAACCCATCGTTGGATTCATCGCTGGTGAAACGGCACCTGCCGGACGAACCATGGGACATGCTGGGGCTATTGTAGGTGGAAGCGATGATACGGCTCAAGCCAAAAAACGCATTATGAGAGACTGTGGAATCCACGTGGTAGATTCACCCGCCGAAATCGGAAAAAAAGTAGCTCAGGTTCTTGCCTGATCTGTTAAAAAATACACAAAATATTAACGTGATAAGTCCATTGTCAATACCTTAGACAACGGACTTTTTTTATTAATCAACACTTTCATCATTATCCTATGAATATTTCTAAATTCAGTCTTTATGTATTGATAATTACAGCTTTTGTGGCATGTAAAACAAATGATAAAGACTACAAAACTGTTTCACAAACCGATAGTAACGGTTTTTCATATGAATCGGTCACCGACGACCCAACAGGATTGCGCCTTTATACCCTGGAAAATGGACTAAAGGTTTATCTAAGTCAGAATGCCGATGAACCAAAAATTCAAACCTATATAGCTGTGCGTGCAGGATCTAATTACGATCCAAAGGAATCGACAGGTCTTGCCCATTATTTGGAGCACATGGTATTTAAAGGTACCGACAAGATAGGGACCCTTAATTGGGAAAAAGAAAAAGAGCACCTCGATAAGATCGCTGATCTTTATGAACAACACCGCGCAGAAACCGACCCGGAAAAGAAGGCGGCACTTTACAAACAAATCGATGAGGCATCCTTAGAAGCATCGAATTATTCAGTAGCGAATGAATATGATAAGATGGTCACATCCCTGGGAGCCACAGGCACGAATGCTTATACATGGTTCGAACAAACTGTCTATACAAATAAAATCCCGTCGAATGAACTCGAAAAATGGTTAGACATTGAAAGTGAGCGTTTCGGAAACCTTGTGTTGCGTTTATTCCATACCGAATTAGAGGCCGTATTTGAAGAATTTAACAGAGGACAGGACAGCGATTTTCGAAAACGTTATGCTGCTATGCTCGAAGGCCTGTTTCCAAATCATCCTTATGGTCAGCAAACCACAATTGGAACGGCCCAACATTTAAAGAATCCATCACTCGACGATATCAATAATTATTTTGATAAATATTATGTACCAAGCAATATGGCCATGATCATGGTTGGTGATTTTGAATTTGATCAAACCATCGCTAAGGTAGCTGATTCCTTTGGTAAACTCCAGGGTGAACCTGTCGAACACCCAATCCTTCCTAAAGAAGAACCTCTAAATGGGCCTGTGATTAAAGAGGTATTCGGGCCAACAGCCGAATCGATCTCTCTTGCTTTCCGAACCGATGCCATTGGGTCGGAGGATTTTAAATATCTCACCTTGGCCGATATGATTTTAGCCAATGGTAACGCGGGGATTATCGATCTTAATCTGAATCAGAAACAACGCGTTCAGAACGCCAGCTGTTCTCCAACCTTTTTAAAAGAATATGGCTATCATATGTTTACAGGAACACCTAAGGCAGATCAGAGTTTAGACGAGGTGAAAGGCTTGCTGCTGGATCAGATAGATCGACTAAAGAACGGAGAATTTGAGGATTGGATGATTGAAGCCGTGATAAATGACTTAAAATTGAATCAGACTCGACAATATGAGAACAATTCTGCTTTAGCCAATGCGTACGTTAATGCTTTCATATATGAAAGAAATTGGGAAGATGAAGTCAAATTTCTCGACGAACTAAAACAAATCACCAAAGACGAACTTGTTGCCTTCGTTAATGATTTCTACACCGATAATTATGTTGTCACCTATAAGCGAAAAGGAGAAGATCCCAATATCGTTAAGGTTTCAAATCCGGGTATTACACCTGTTAACCTGAATAGAGGGAATCAATCGGAATGGGTGAAACGTTTTTATGAAAAAGAATCCCAGCCTCTTCAACCCAAGTATGTCGATTATTCTTCGGCAATTAAAACATTTAAAACAGAAAGTGGTATCGAGGTCTCTCATATCAATAATGATCGAAATGACCTCTTCGATATGAATATCATTTTCGATATGGGGAATGATAACGATAAAAAAATAGGCTTAGCTGCAGGGTATATGGAGTATCTGGGCACCGATAAATATAGCCCTGAGGACCTTAAAAAAGAATTCTACAAGCTTGGCGTTAACTATTACGTAAGTACCGGAGGCGACCGCACTTATATTGGACTAAACGGACTCAAAGAAAACTTTCCGAAAGGTCTTGAGCTATTGGAGCATCTTTGGTCTAACGCTGTTGTCGATGAAGAAGCCTATGGCAAATATGTCGATAAGATCGCGAAAGGACGTCAGGATAACAAAACCCAAAAAGGGAGTATCCTTTATAACGGTTTGATGAATTATGGAAAATATGGTGAGAATTCTCGTCTTAGAAATATCATTCAGTTAAGTGAATTACAAGAATTAAACCCGAATGATCTTGTTGAGTTGATCAAGGATATGAAGAATTACAAGCAGCGCATCTTTTATTATGGAAAAGACATTGACGCCGCCCTGTCAGCTTTGAACAAATTGCCGCAGCTGGGTGAACGTCAGAAAGACTATCCCGAAGCTATGGCCTTTGCTGAAAAGGAAACAGGAGGTAATGTTTATTTCGTCGATTACGACATGGTCCAATCAGAAATGTTATTTCTTGCCAAAGGAAAACCATTCGATCCTGAAAACCTTGCCGCATCACGACTCTTTAATACCTATTTTGGAAGTGGGATATCATCGATTGTTTTCCAGGAAATTCGCGAATCGAAGTCATTGGCGTATTCGGCTTGGGCAAGCTATTCAATTCCGTCCAAAAAAGAAGACTCTAATTATGTTATGGCCTATATAGGTACACAGGCCAATAAAATGCCCGAAGCGGTAGATGCTATGATGACTCTGATGAGTGAACTACCTCAGGCCGAAGAACAATTCATGGCTGCGAAGGAGGCCACCTTAAAGAAACTTGCGGCCGAACGTATTACGAAATCGAATATTTTCTGGAGTTTCGAAAGCCTTAAGCGATTAGGATTTAATAACGATTATCGGGAAGCCATGTATAAGGCTATTGAAAGCATGACCATGGAAGACCTTAAAGCTTTCTTCGATGATAATATAAAAGGTGAAAATTACAACGTAATGGTTATCGGGAACAAAAATGATGTCGACATGGAAGCCCTTCAGAAATTGGGCGAAGTTCAGGAAATGGACATCGACTATCTCTTTAATTACGAAAAGCCTGAAGCAATAAAAATGTAAGACTAAGCTGTTAAAAACCTCACAAATTCTTGTGAGGTTTTTTTATTTCTAACAACTTGTAATTGCTATCTTTGATTTTCAAACTACGACAACCAAACTGATGAAATTATTAGAAGGAAAGACAGCTATAATCACGGGTGCCAGCCGTGGTATTGGTCGAGGTATTGCTAAGGTATTTGCTGAACAAGGTGCTAACGTGGCATTTACATACAGCTCGTCGTCTGAAGCGGCTCTAGTATTAGAAACTGAACTAAAAGCATTGGGTGTGCAGGCAAAAGCGTATCAGAGCGACGCGGCAAGTTTCGAGCAGGCGCAGCAGCTGGCAGATGACGTTTTAAATGCATTTGGCAGCATTGATATTTTGATAAATAATGCGGGCATTACCAAGGATAACCTTTTGATGCGCATCAGTGAAGAAGATTTTGATAAGGTCATCGAAGTCAACCTGAAGTCGGTTTTCAATATGACTAAAGCTGTACAGCGAACAATGCTAAAACAGCGAAAAGGGTCTATTATAAATATGAGCTCAGTAGTCGGACTCAAGGGAAATGCCGGCCAAACAAATTACGCGGCCTCAAAGGCTGGTATAATCGGATTCTCCAAATCTGTCGCGCTTGAATTAGGTTCAAGAAATATCAGGTGTAATGTCATTGCACCTGGATTTATTGAAACTGAAATGACTGCAAAGTTAGATGAAGATACTGTTGCAGGATGGCGCGCAGCCATTCCGTTGAAACGGGGAGGAACGCCGGAAGATATCGCAAATGCATGTGTTTTCCTTGCCAGCGATATGTCGGCTTACATAACCGGCCAGACCTTAAATGTTGACGGAGGCATGTTGACATAATTTAAATGCCTTGTGTAGTTTATATAAGGTGACACCATGCATTTGATTTTGTTTGAAGCCTCATAATGAAATAACCTTAATTGGAAGCTACAAGTATTTTTTATATAGTCCTTGCCGGAGCCATTTCTTTTTTCTTGGCGTTTTATCAATATATCTTTCGTTCAGAACGATCAAAGGTCAATCTAATCTTATCAGGACTTAGAACTCTTACTTATTTTACAATTGGGCTGCTTCTAATCAATCCAAAATTTGAAAAAGCGAGCTTCTTTGTCGAAAAACCAAACCTTGTAGTCGCAATTGATAATTCAGAGTCGGTCAAATATTTAAATCAA
Organism: Flavobacteriaceae bacterium; assembly: GCA_013003555.1. Lineage (GTDB taxonomy): Bacteria > Bacteroidota > Bacteroidia > Flavobacteriales > Flavobacteriaceae > SHLJ01. The sequence goes on along the minus strand of JABDIV010000051.1, from coordinate 2,105 downwards.
GATGAAAACACCAGAAATCTGGTCGGTGTTTTACGCAATTCTACTGAACTAAATGAACGTTTTGATATTAAATACTATGCGTTTGGAGAAGATGTTTATCCGGCTGATTCACTGTCATTTAATTCGGGCCAAAGTGATGTCAATTCCGTATTTAAAGGATTGAATCAAGTTTATAAAAATAGCATGGCGCCAATGATCTTGATTTCTGATGGCAACCAAACCTTAGGCCGGGATTATGAATATGGTGCTGATAAATACCAACATCCGATCTTTCCGGTTATCCTGGGAGATACAACCACATACTCCGATTTGCGGATCGACCAGTTAAATGTAAACAAATATGCATTTTTAAAGAATCGGTTTCCGGTCGAGGTGTTTATGTCATATAGCGGTAATGCATCCGTTAATACTCGCTTTGTCATAACATCAGGAAATTCTGTTGTCTACTCGAAAGATATCGCATTCTCGAAGTCCAATACATCTCAGAATCTCAATTTGACTCTGGCTGCCAATAGTGTTGGGGTCAGATCCTACCGGGCGAGCTTAATCCCTTTAGATAATGAACGGAATGTCGTGAATAACAATAAACCGTTCGCAGTTGAAGTCATTGACCAGAAAACAAATGTCGCCATTATTTCCACCATGTCCCATCCTGACCTGGGTTCGCTTAAAAAGGCGATAATGAGCAATGAACAAAGACAAGTTGACATAGTTCGACCAGCCGACTTCCTCAGAACATTTAACAATTACCAACTAGCAATATTATACCAACCCAACCCGGGTTTTAAAGGGGTGTTTGATGCTCTGAAAGGTAGCAATAGAAATGTTTTTATTCTTACCGGAACACAAACTAACTGGTCGTTCTTAAATGGAATACAATCGAATTACGAACAAGAGATCACAAGGCAAACGGAAGACTTCCAGCCAAGCCTGAATCCAAATTATAACACCTTTATCATTGACGATATCGATTTTAATTCCTATCCACCGCTTCGTACCGAGTTTGGGGAGTTAACTTTTAATGTACCCGTCCAACCTATTTTATATAAAACCCTGAACGGGAACTTGATAAACGAGCCTTTGCTTCTCACCCTTGAAAACGAAAATCGAAGGGAAGCCTTACTGGTAGGAGAAAATATCTGGAAATGGCGGGCACAATGTTATCTGGATAATCAATCCTTTGCCCAGTTCGATAATTTTATAGGCAAACTCGTTCAATATTTAGCTTCAGACAATCAGAAACGCAGACTAACTGTAGACTATGAAACTTTTTATAATGGTAATAGCAACATTATCATCTCGGCTCAGTTTTTTAATAAAAATTATGAGTTTGACAACAAGGCTAGTCTCGAGATCATTCTGAGGAATTCAGAAACCGAAACAACACAAACAATCCCATTTGTGATCCGTCAAAATAATTTTCAGGTTGATCTTAGTGGTCTTGAACCAGGTACTTATAACTTCACGGTACGAACCACAAACGGTGAAGCCTCTCAATCGGGTTCATTAACTATCCTTGATTACAACGTCGAGCAGCAATTCTTAAATGCTAATGCCAATAAGTTAACCGCAATTGCGAATTCAAGCGAGGGACGTAGCTTTTTCAGTGAACAAGTCAACGAATTAACCGATGCGCTAATTGCTGATTCACGCTTTACAACCATTCAGAAAAGTACTAAAAAAGTCGTACCTTTGATCGACTTTAAACTGCTGCTGCTGCTAATTGCCTTAAGTCTTGGCGCTGAGTGGTTTATAAGAAAATATAACGGACTTATTTAATTAAAAAAATCATAAAATGGAAAAATTACCAAAGATTGGTTTACCAATCATTATCGGACTTATTGTCCTTATTATCCTCTTTTCTAAATCAGCTGTTACAATAGAATCTGGAGAAGCTGGAGTGCTTTTTAAAACCTTTGGAGATGGTGTTGTAACTGATGAGCCGCCAATGGGAGAAGGTTTTCATATTGTTGCACCTTGGAACAAAGTTTTTGTTTACGAAGTGCGTCAGCAAGAGCTTTTCGAAAAAATGAAGGTGTTATCTTCAAATGGATTAGAAATTCAAATTGATGCTTCGGCTTGGTATGAGCCTGTTTATAATGAGT
>JABDIV010000078.1 GCA_013003555.1 Flavobacteriaceae bacterium | reverse complement strand
GCCTTAAATCTTGTCATGTACCTTGGTGTGAGCACCGCCATTCCATATAGTAAGTATATCTGTGGCCACATGTGCACCACTTCCTGAAGCTATGGCAAACTGACTTCTCCAGCCTGCTAAAGTTCCGACAACATAAAGGTTGGTATCGACCAGGTGATCGGTGTTTTTAAGCCAGATTCTCTTTTTTTCTATTTTCGACCTTGGATGTGGTTCAATATATTTTTCGAGGCCGCGTATGCTAATTAATTCGGTATAGCCTACAGCCACAACCACAATCTTGGCTTGATAAGCTCCTTTGTTGGTGTTGACTTCAAAACCACCTTTTGAACGGGTTAATCCATTAACTTTTTCATTATCAATCTGCTCAATATGCGGATATAAGGATCTGAGTTGTTCCTTTCCCGATTCCAATACAGATTTTCCCGTGGTGCCAGGTTTTAGTCCGAGTACATTATTGAACAATGCTGAATTTAAATGGGAGGTTTTTTGATGTGCGATGATTCCGATGGATTTATCAGTTACATATTCTCGCTTATGGGCTGATCCCAGAACAAGGGCACAGGACATGCCTGCTGCTCCACCACCTATTATAAGGACATCAAATGTATTCACCTGCCTCTTTTCTTGCGATTAATCTGTTGCGATGTACGTAGTATTGCTAAGATAAGAAATGAACAGGCAGCGGCTATGGTTGTAATTACGGCAACAATGCTGTCAGATCCAAAAGGGTCATCAAGGTTGATCTTCATAAAATTGAAAATCACGAAGAATATCGCTACAGCCATTAAGAAATAAATCAAAACCCTCATAATAAAACTTTGATATTAGAAGTGAACAGCTTAACTGCAATCGCCAAAAGTACGACGCCAAAGATCTTTCTGATGATCCCGATACCGCTGGAACCGATGATATGTTCGATTTTGGATGAGGTCTTAAGCACGATATAAATAAAAATAACATTTATGATAACCGCAACCACGATATTTTCTGTTTTAAACTCAGCACGAAGAGAAAGTAATGTGGTTAAACTACCCGGCCCGGCTATCAATGGAAAAGCCAATGGAAAGATCGACGCCGTAGATGCAGTATTCTCATCATCCTTATATAAGGTGATTCCCAGGATCATTTCGAGGGCTATAAAAAATAGAATAAATGCACCAGCTACGGCAAATGAGTTCACATCAATGCCAATCAGGTTCAGAATACTCTTCCCCAGGAAAAGAAAGAGAATAAGAATCAGGCCGGCGATTATAGACGCTTTCTCGCTTTGAATATGGCCCACCTTCTTACGCAGATCGATTATAATGGGAATATTACCCACAATATCGATTACGGCAAAAAGAACCATAAAAGCTGTCAATATTTCTTTTAAATTGAACTCCATTAGTCGTGCTTAAAAAATTCCTGCAAAGGTCGATAATTAAATGTAAATCTTCATACATCTCGACTTAATTTTTACATTATTTAAGCACTGAAATTATGCATAGAATAAACTTATATTTGCATCATGTTTCAGCTCGGAAAAACCATTGTTTCTGAAGATCTCATCGAAAAAGATTTTGTCTGTAACCTCAACGCGTGTAAGGGGGATTGCTGTGTTCATGGTGATGCCGGAGCACCATTAGAAAAGAAGGAAACCGAGATATTAAAAGAAATCTATCCGAACATCAAACCATTTTTAAGAAAAGAAGGCATTCGGGCCATAGAGCAGCAGGGTACTCATATCACAAAAGAAACCGGTGAGTTGGAAACACCTTTGGTAGAAGGAGAGGAATGTGCCTATGTTGTGTTTGATGACAAGGGAATTGCAATGTGCGGGATCGAGCAGGCTTATCTGCAGAAAAAAACAGAATGGCAAAAACCAATTTCCTGTCATTTGTACCCGGTCCGGGTTAAGGAGTATAGCTCATTTTCAGCCCTGAATTATCACAAATGGCATGTTTGTGATGCGGCTTGCAGCCTTGGAAAGGAGCTTCAAATACCTATTTATAAATTCGTGAAAGATGCTTTAATACGAAAATTCGGGGCGGACTGGTACCGGGATCTGGAAGCTGTGGCAAAAAAATTAAGAGCCTAAAAATGGTTCAAAAGAAATTTAAAAAAAATCAATATTTCAAAATTTGAATGAAAAAATTCTGTATCTTAGATATGATAATTTTAGGGATAAAACTATCAAAAAAATAAAGTGGAAGTAGGGATCCACTTTAAGATTAAATCGCTATTGATCGGAAAAACCAGAGAAATCTGGTTTTTCTTTTTTTA
>JABDIV010000025.1 GCA_013003555.1 Flavobacteriaceae bacterium | reverse complement strand
CCATTCCACAATTTCGACCTGATCTGAGGACACTTGTCCGGTTTTATAATCGATTACACGAGTCGTTCCGTTAAAATCATCGATTCGATCGATTTGGCCCTTTAAATTAATTTTAAAAGGAACACCTTTAATCCTGACGGAGCATTTTATAGATTTCTCGACACCGAGGAGTTTAATTTTATTACCCGCCTCAATACTCAACTTGTCTTGATCGATTAACTTCGAAACATATTGCTTCGCGATTTCAAGGATAATCAAGTTCTTCCCTCGCTTCAAATCGCCTTCTTTGTAATATGTTTTAAATTGGTGTAAGATCAATTTAGACGATTTTATTTTAGCATCCTCAAGACCCTTTATCGTTAAAACCTTATCCAAAAAGGGCTTATATAGTTCACGAAGCGTTTCATGAATGACCGTTCCCAGGGTATTGGCAGCAACAATCTCTTCAACTTGTTCGGCTTCTTCTATTCCGACGATATATTTAGCATAAAAATCTATGGGATTCCTAACATATTGCAACAAGGCCGATGGTGAAATTCCATATTCATACAAGGACTTGATCTTAGAAATGATTTCAGGGCCTTTTTTAACCAATTTTTCATGTTCAAACAGTTGAGGTAATTTGGGTTGAATGATCTCGTGCCTGACATCATGAAAACCATCCACCTCTAATTGCGTAATAAACCGGCTCATCTCACCGCCATTTAAAACATCTGGCTCGGTGTTATATAAAAGGTAAACCGTTTTCGCGCGTTGAATCAATCGGTAAAAATGATACGCATAGACTGCATCTTTTTCACGCGAAGTAGGAAGGCCATATTCTTTTTTTAAATCATAAGGAATAAAGGATTGTGCAGACTGTCCTGAAGGCAATATACCTTCATTAACGGAAGTAATTATGACGGTTTCAAAATCGAGTGTTCTTGATTCAAGCATTCCCATGATCTGTAGACCCTGCAATGGTTCTCCCTGAAAATTAAGAGCTTCTTTGTTCAACTGATCACGATACAGGCTTTGTAATGCTTTGACTGAATCGATAAACGGAAAATCTTTCATGAGGATTTTAATGCTATTAAAGAGCTGATAAAATCTATAGAGGAATTCTAAAGGTAATTTGTTATGCTCTTTGTCTTCGTCATAAAATGACTTGATCATATGAATTAAATCCAGGATATTGTCAATGGCCTTTTCGGGATTATTTTCCCAGGATTCAAATATTAAAGCCGTTAAATGTGCATTAGCCGGCGCCAGATCAATGAGCTGTTGAAGCCCGATAAACGTGAGATTTTTATCCTTTATGGTTTTAATCAATTGATCGGCCTCATTGCGATCATGCCGCATATACAAACTTCTAATGGTGCTATGGGAGACTAATTCTAGAACATCTCTATAATAGAGTTGAGAAGATTTTTTTAAATGTAGGGAAAACCAGGACTCAAATAGATTGGCTAATGGAATTTGCTTTAAGGTTAATCCCATGGTCACGTTTAACGCCTGAAGGTCAAGAGGCATAGCCGTAAGAACAGGAATAAGCATTGTCTCATCTCCGAGAATAACAGCAGTTTTTTTGATGTCCCTCTGTTGCTTCAGTTCTTTGGAAATAAGATCTCCTACATGTTTTGCCTGGCCGATATTTTTGGTGGTTCCGATAACATGAATAGCTTTTTTGGATCTGTAATGATCGTGGCTCCAATAAAAGGGAGAACCTTCAAAATAGCGCCAACGCTTTCTGTACTGTCTGATAAAGTAACCAGCACTATGTGTATTATGATCTAAGAACCAATCATCGATATCCCAAAACGTAGTGGCCAGGTCATTTTGGACAAGCTCTTGAATAATTGTCGATTCGGCTGTGTTCAGCGCATTAAATCCCATAAAGATGTGGTGACGATTGCTATGCTGTTCAATGTAAGTTTCAAGGTTATTTACAGCCTCTCTGTAGAGAAGTCCTTGGTACCCGAATCCATTTTCGATCAATGATTCACTTAGTGATTTATAAAGGGGTTTAAAAGATTTCCAGAACCTCATGTAGTTTTTCACCAATCCTGTTTGGTCTCTCATCATAGACCAATGATTTAAGTCTTTAACAGCCTCTAGGTACCCGAAAATAGCATCGGGATCTACTAAATAGCGATCTATCTCATTAAAATCATGAAGGAGTATTCGGGCCCAACTTAAGAAGTCGTGGAATGAATCATGATCTTGAACGTTATCAATCGATTTATAAACCTGATAAAAATGGAATATTATTTCAGTATTGGAAATTGATTTTAGCTGTGCAAGTTCTTCAATGAACTCCTCAACACTAAATATTTCAGGGGCAAAATGTGACTTTGCAAAGAAGGGGGATAATTCCTTTAAAAGAAAAACCCCGGCACGCTTACTCGGAAGAACAAATGTTAAACGACTTAAGTCGTCTTTGTTTTCATTTAAATACGTAAGGACATCCTGTATAAAGCTTGGCATAGGTAAAAATAAAAAACGCCTCGGATTTCCGAGGCGTTTTTTAAAACTTATGCTTGTAATATGTTTTCTTAGTTTTTGATCAGGTTGATCTCAACACGACGGTTACGTGCTCTACCGTCTCTTGTTCTATTATCCATAATTGGATTAGACTCTCCAAATCCACGAGCACTCAATCGATCTCTCGAAATCCCGTTTTCCACTAACCAATCAACTACCGCCTGGGCACGACCCTCAGATAATTTTTGGTTGGTTGCTTCACTACCAACACTATCGGTATGACCGTCAATGTTAAATTTAGAATATGAATATTCTTTAAGGATACCTGCGATATTAGAAAGAATTTCAGCAGATTCGAATTTAATTGTTGTTTTGCCGGTATCAAACAGAATAGTTTTTGCGTAATCGTTCAATGTTTTTGCAACAGCTGCAGTTACCTCAGGGCAACCGTTATTGGCTACAGTACCTACTTTGTCCGGACACATATCGTCCTTGTCAAGTACACCGTCGCCATCACCATCAGGCCATGGGCATCCGTTGTTTGCTGAAGGACCAGCTTCGTTAGGACATTGGTCGTCACCATCGGCAATACCATCACCATCTGCATCAGGACATCCGCCTAAAGCGGCAACACCTGGTGTATTTGGACAGTTGTCGTTAGGATCGGCAACACCGTCGCCGTCGCTATCCGGACATCCGTTGAAATCGGCTAAACCAGCTTCATTCGGGCATGCATCTTCGCTATCCTGGATGCCGTCACCGTCACTGTCAGGACAACCGTTGAAAGCTTCCAATCCAGCAACTTCAGGACATGCATCGTCTTTATCGTATATACCATCTCCATCGGTATCTTTACCACCAAAGGTAAATGAAACTCCCAGAGAGTGTTGAAAATGCTTAGTCAGATAATTTTCAAAAGAGTGCTTGTAAGTTGATTGTGCGGTAACACCAAATTGCTCACTTAACCAGAAATTGATTCCAAGTGATCCATTAAGTGTTCCTGCGCCGATTGCATCAACCCAGGTATAACCCCCTCCTACACCGATATAAGGATCGATTCGGCCGGTATTTAGCGCATTACCTACATCATAAGTAATGGTACCGTCAGCTGAGAAATAAGTAAAGTCACTCACAGCCACACTACCAAATTTTTCGATTCTATTGATAGCACCGGTTACACCGAGTGAGAAATTATCACCGAGATATCGAGAAACAGTAAACGTTGATAATACAGGTAAAATATTCCAATGGTCAGTTACGTTAAAGTATTCATCGAAATAGTCTCCCTGAGGAAGATTTTCACCTACCGGATAAACGTCCACCGCGTTAAACCCAACGGATATAGCCCAAGGGTTATTTTCGTCTTGTGCGTTAACGTTGTTAAAACCAATTAATAACAACAATACGAACATTAATCTGCTAAGATTTTTCATATTAAATAATTTAATTTTTAAGTGTTAATTGTAAGCAAAAGTAAGTTGTTAAATGTTATTAACAAAGACAAATATAGAAAAATATTACTTTTTTCATAGATAAATTGTACGGTTTAAAGGCTTTCTAAACGATTTCAAGTGCTTTACCAACTTTGATGAAGGCAGCGATTGCCTTATCGAGATGTTCTTTTTCGTGCGCAGCCGAGAGTTGCACCCTAATACGGGCCTTTTCTTTGGGTACGACCGGGAAGAAAAATCCAATAACGTAAATGCCTTCTTCGAGCAACATGTTCGCCATAGTTTGTGATAATTTAGCATCGTAAAGCATTACGGGAACAATGGCGGAATCGCCGTCGATCACATCAAACCCGGCTGCCTTTACGCCGGACTTGAAATAATTTGTATTCCATTCTAATTTATCCCTCAAGCTTGTATCGTTGGCAAGTAAATCAAAGACTTTAATCGATGCACCAACAATGGCAGGAGCCAATGAATTGGAAAATAAATATGGTCGTGACCGCTGTCGTAACATTTCAATTATTTCACGTTTCCCTGTGGTGTAACCTCCCATAGCGCCTCCCAGAGCCTTTCCTAAAGTTCCGGTAATAATGTCGATGCGATCCATAACGTCTTTTTCTTCAAGGGTGCCTCGGCCGGTTTGTCCGATAAACCCGGTAGCATGACATTCATCAATCATTACAAGGGCGTCATATTTATCAGCCAGATCACATATTTTATCAAGAGATGCAACGATACCATCCATGGAGAAAACACCATCGGTAACAATGATCTTAAACCGCGCTCCATTATTACTTGCTTCCTGTAATTGCTTTTCAAGGTCCTCCATATCATTATTCGCATATCGATACCGTGCTGCTTTACACAAGCGAACACCATCTATAATGGAAGCATGATTCAGGGCATCGGAAATAATAGCGTCCTCTTTTCCAAATAAAGGCTCAAAAACACCCCCGTTGGCATCGAAGGCCGCTGCATATAATATGGTGTCTTCCGTGCCGTAAAATTCCGCGATCTTTGCTTCCAGCTCTTTATGGATGTCCTGAGTTCCGCATATGAACCTGACACTCGACATACCAAAACCATGACTATCGAGAGTATTTTTAGCAGCCCGGATGACATCGGGATGCGATGATAAACCCAGATAATTATTGGCACAAAAATTCAACACTGTTTTTCCTGTGTTTAATGTTATTTCGGCACCTTGCTGAGACGTTATTATCCGCTCTTCTTTGAATAGCCCACTTTCTTTAATCGTTACTAATTCATCCTGCAAATGTTCTTTTAAATTGCCGTACATATCTAATTTTATTGCAAAGTTAAACTTCTTTTACCTGAATAGCCGTATCAATATAAACCAAATAACGATGCTCTACCAATAGCCCCATTTCTTCAATAGCTTCAGAGTATTCCACGATTTGTTTTACATGCTCTTCATTTTCAGAGCCCGTTTTATAATCGATGATAGTTACGTCATCTTTAAAAGAAATTGCCACCCGATCAGGACGCAAAAGTTTACCCTTCGAAGTAATTATTTGACGCTCGTTATAAATGGAATAACGATCGGTATAATAGTCCTTTATTAATGGATGTGTAATGATTTGATCAATGGATAATTTTAAGTCGCTCGCCTGTTCTCCTGACAGGGCCCCGGTTCGTAGGTTGTGATCCAGGGCTGGTTCGACATCAAAATTCGTTTTGATCGTTGCCATGATATCATGAATGAGATTACCTTTTTCAATAGCCTTCTCCTGTCTTGAATCCCATAGAGATCCTGCACGGGTTGAAATAGACAGCGCAAGATTTTTTTTCGGGTTAATCGCAAAATCACCCTGCTCAAGCGTATGATGCTTTTCATCGGTATGGGATCTCGCACCTTGTCTCTTTCCAAAGGAATATTCCAATGTGTGATCATTCCAAATCCCGTTACCTTTTAAATACCTGATCAATAGGCCAGCTGTCGAAGTATTAGACGCCTCTCCTTTCGAATTTATCCGCTTTTTGCAGATGATGTGCAATTGTTCAATCGGTCGCGTAAAGGCGACGTACAGTAAATTTATGGTATCGAGCTCCATTTCCATCCTGCGCGAATTATAAATAGCTTGACCAGTATCATCGAGCTCAGACAAGTATTTACTAAAATCGACATATACCCGGTCAAAACCATCATACTCTAACGGGTCGACAGGATACCAGGCCTTAGCATCTTTTTCACGGTACAATTCGAGGTCAGCGTAAGGGAGAATTACTATAGGGAACTCAAGCCCTTTTGCTTTATGGATTGTCATGATTTGAATGGCATTGACTTCAGATGGGAATTTTATACTAAGTTTCTGAGCTCTTGACCTAAAATGATCGACAAAACCAGATTTTGATTTTGGTTTGCTGGATGCAAAATCATAGGCTTCATCGAGTAAGGCCTGAAGGTAGGTATCCGATTCCTTTATAAGCGAAAATTCATAGAGGATATATTCAAGGGCTTCATAAAGCGGGAGATTCATGACTTCAGAGAAACTGAATTCAACACCAAGAGGTCTAAGGTTCTCAAATATCATGTTCATGTCAAGGCTGATATTTTGAGAAATGAATTCATGGCGATTGTCTTCTTTAACCAATAGGCCCGAAAGAAAATACAATACCTCGAACTTCACTTCAAGATTTGAAGTGTCATTCAATAATTCTAAAAGATCGATCACAAATCGGACCTTGGATGAATTTATCAATAACAGACTTTCTGATGAAACGAAATTATATGTGGTGTTTTCGCTTAAATAGGAAGCGACATGAATGCCTTGTTCTCTTGTTCGGGTCAGTATGCAAATGTCTCGCAGTTTAAATCCATCAATCAGGCACTCATTTATCGTCTCTGCAACAACCTGGCCATAGAGCGGATGAGAATCGGCAGCTTTTTCATATTCAAGAAATGAAAGATGTACGTATCCGGGCAGATCGCTCTTTGCAATCTGATTACAATTGGAATAAACCGACCGATAAATTGAACTATTAAAAAGGGTGTCGGACAGATGCTGGAAAAAGTCATTGTTGAATTCAACGATGTCTTTGTGGCTCCTGTAATTGAATTCTAAATTATGTATGGCAGGATTAATTTGAAAGGGGTTGTCTTCCTTTTCGAACAGTTTGATGAATTGTTCTGCACGACCACCCCGCCATCGGTATATAGCCTGTTTAGCATCCCCTACTAAGGTGGCCGTTGCATTTTCGCCAGAAAGTGCATTATCGATTAGAGGAATGAGGTTTTCCCATTGTAAAACTGAAGTATCCTGGAATTCATCGATAAAAAAATGCTTATACTTTTCACCGATTCGTTCATAGATAAATGCTGCCGGCTGATTTCTCAGATGTTCAGAAACCATGGAATTGAATTCTGATATCAATACGAGATTCTCTTCCGATTTAATTAGCTCTACCTCTTGATAAATGAGATTCAATACCGAGACCGGTATTAAATTCTTATGCATTGATTTAAGGAGTTTTCGTTCATGGAACGCTCTTCTGGTTTTATTAAATACCAGAGCAATATCCCGTTGAATCGAGTCGATCTGCTCACCTTTTTCAGGACTCAGAGATTTTGGATATAGGGTGTCGGTTTCAATCGCTTCCATCCAGACCCGATCAAAGTTTATTTTATAATGCCTATCCTGCAGCTTTTTAAAATATGTTGGGACACTCCCACCTGGCCCTTTAAAATCGTTGTGATCAATATCGTGATCTGCAATTAGTTTCAGGATCTTGCCAGAGTCTTCGGAAATTTTTACCTCAATCTTTTTAATCCTTTTGTTCAATAGTTTTTTTAGATCAGAAAAGTTCTTTAATGATTTACCTTCTAACTCTTTAAGATGCCGGAAATGATTCTCGTTAATAAGCAGTTTGGCGATACGGTTGAAATCATATGCCAGGTTATAACTTTTATCATCTTCGGTTTTCTCAAGAGCAAAATCTACTAGTACACCGGTCAATAGTTTATCTGAACCTGCTTTTGAAATCAATTGATCGACGGCCTTTGACAAAACTTCCTCGGTTTCCAATTCAACAGAAAAATCAGAATTCAACTTTAAATCCCTCGAAAAGGTTCGAATAAGTTTCTGATTGAATTTATCGATAGTAAGCACATCAAAAGCGGCATAATCGTGGAGGATTGAGTCTAATTTTTCTTGTGATAATCTTTTGAGTTCCGCTTCGGAAATTTTTAAATCGGCACAAATTAGATTTAGCAAGTCATTCGGGTTCTTAGAATTTTCATGAGCGGAAAATGCTTTTAAGGCCTCTAAAATGCGTGATTTCATCTCACCAACTGCCTTATTTGTGAATGTAATGGCAAGGATACGACGATACGGATTTTGCAATGGGGATGAAAATAATCTATTTAGGTACAGCCGAACCAATGAATAGGTTTTTCCACTCCCGGCTGAGGCATTGAAGATGTGAAATTCGGAGGTGTTCAAGGTTCTAAATTTATTTTATAGCAAAATAAGTATTCTTAATAACTTCTGTTGATAGTATTGTAACCTTTGTCGTAAATTTGAAAGAATTAATTTATTAATGAATAAAATAAAAAATTATGGCATTTGAATTACCAAAATTAAAATATGCATATGATGCACTCGAGCCATACATCGATGCTCGGACAATGGAAATACATCATTCTAAACACCATAACGGTTATACGACTAAATTGAATGCTGCTATTGAAGGGACTGCTCTAGAAAATAAGAGCATAGAAGATATATTAACCGGCCTTGATATGAGTAATATGGCCGTCAGGAATAATGGAGGTGGATATTATAATCATGCCTTGTTCTGGGAAATTATGAACCCTGAAGATAAAGGTCGCCTTTCGGGGGAATTGCGTGATGCCGTTATGAACGCATTTGGTTCCTTTGATGGCTTTAAGGAAGCCTTTAGCAAAGCAGCCGCAACGCGTTTCGGATCTGGATGGGCCTGGTTATGTGTTCATAAAGGTGGAGCCGTTGAGGTTTGCTCAACCCCTAACCAGGACAATACCCTAATGCCAGATGTTGGATGCGGCGGAACGCCCATTCTAGGAATTGATGTCTGGGAACATGCGTATTATCTCCATTATCAGAACAGACGTCCTGATTATATTCAAGCCTTTTTTAACGTGATCAATTGGAATGAGGCAGAAAGACGATATGCCTTGAGTAAATAATAATAAGTACAAATATGCAAAAAGCCGATTCTAAGAATCGGCTTTTTTATTTCGTATAGTTCCTTAAAAATAAAAAGGTGAACTTGCGTCCACCTTTTTGCCCCAAATCTACCATAAACTTAACCTACTTATGTTATGGTGAAACAAATATAACGTAGCTTCTTTTAAACATTTAAATTTATTAGACAAACGACTCATAAATTAGTCTAAGCGTTTAAATACGTGCATTTGAAGATCAATTGGATAAATTACTGAGATGGGTTTTTAAAAAGGAGAGTAAAATCGTTATTTCGCAATAGCAAATAAAAAAAGGTGAACAAGAGTTCACCTTTTTTTGCCCCAAATCTACCATGAACTTAACCTACTTATGTTATGGTTCTACTAAAGTATGCGGTTTTTATCTGACTGGGTATAAATATTAGATGAAATGCACATTTTTTAGTTAAAACGGCAAATTTTATAGATAAACTGACAAAAAATGAAAATTAAGACTAATATGGTCTACCCTGATTTCCTTCGTAAAAATTGATAAATGCCTGGTTGACAACCCGGTTACCACCTGGAGTAGGGTATTGACCGGTGAAGTACCAATCTCCAAGATTCAGGGGACAGGCCATATGAAGGTTTTCAATGGTTTGAAAAATGATTTCGACTTCAGCTCCAAGCTCATTGTTGCTTAAGAGTTGTGCAATCTTCTTTGAAATTTCATCGGCTGTGAATTGATCGTAAATTTCTCGGATATAGTTCTTCACCTTATTATCGTTTAACTTTACCTGTGATTTGCATTTAGCATATACCTCATCAACAAGTCCATATTTGTTTTGATCACGCAATAATTCGAGCGCCGCCCTGAATGCGATAAGACTTCCTAAATTCGCCATATCGATGCCATAACAATCGGGATATCGAATTTGAGGGGCCGATGAAACCACTACGATTTTTTTAGGGTTGAGGCGGTCCATCATTTTGAGGATGCTCTTTTTCAAGGTTGTTCCGCGAACGATACTATCATCTATTATTACTAAATTATCTTCTGGCCTTACAACGCCATAAGTGACGTCATATACATGAGCAACCAAATCATCCCGACTGCTGTCTTCTGTAATAAAAGTTCTAAGTTTGACGTCCTTGATTGCAATTTTTTCAATTCGAGGTCTTACCGATAAAATTTCCTTGACCCTGGCAGCTGAAAGGGAGCGCTTTCCATTTAAAATAGCTTTGGTTTTCTTTTCATTTAAATATGCTTCTACGGTTTCAATCATCCCGAAAAAAGATGTTTCGGCCGTATTAGGTATAAATGAAAACACAGAATTCTCAATATCATGGTCAATAGACTCAAGTACTCTCGGAACAATAAGCTTACCCAAAAGCTTCCTTTCCTGATAGATCTCGGCATCACTGCCCCGGGAAAAATAAATTCTTTCAAAGGAGCACGCTTTGCGCTCAAGCGGTTTAAGAATCTTTTTAATTTTAACTTCTCCGGACTTCTTCGTAATTATAGCATGCCCCCGATCGAGTTCATGTACATCTTCAAAGGGAACATTAAAAACCGTCTGAATAACCGGCCGCTCTGATGCAACGACCACAATTTCCTCATCTTTGTAATAATAGGCCGGACGGATTCCCGCCGGATCTCTGAGGACGAATGAATCACCGTGTCCCAATAAACCAGCCATGGCGTAACCGCCATCCCAGTTCTTAGCAGCTCGCTTCAGAATTTTTGCAACCTTCAGTCGCTCGGCGATAAGCGGTGAGCACTCACTTTTACTATATCCTTCTTTTTTAAGGTCTTTGTACATTTTAAGAACCGAATCATCCAGAAAATGACCAATTTTTTCCATGATGGTTATGGTATCGGTATATTCCTTAGGATGCTGCCCCAGATCAACAAGGTTTTTAAATAATTCCTTAACATTGGTCATATTGAAATTCCCTGCCAAGATCAAATTTCGATGCATCCAGTTATTCTGCCTTAAGAATGGGTGAACGCTTTCAACACTGTTTTTTCCAAACGTTCCGTATCGCACATGGCCCAATAAAAGTTCTCCCAAATAAGGAACTTCTTTCTTTTGCTGCTCGACATCATCCTTGATTTCAGGACGTTCGGCTAGCGATTGAGAGATACGAGAATTGATTTGCGAGAAAATATCCTGAATGGGCTGAGCCTGAATAGAGCGCACACGGCTGATGTAGCGTTCCCCCGGACTCATATTTAATTTAATGCTGGCAAAACCCGCACCATCTTGGCCGCGGTTATGTTGCTTTTCCATCATCAGGTACATTTTATGTATACCGTAATAGGCACTGCCATACTTCTCTTTATAGTACGACAATGGTTTAAGCAACCTGATTAGGGCAATCCCGCATTCGTGTTTTATGAAATCACTCATTTTATAATTCTAAAAACGCGTCTGTATAGACGCGCTTCATCACGATAATTCTATTTCAAACTGTGTCAGGTTCTTAAATTGCTGCAGTCTTTTATAAACCTGGTCTCCGGTCAGGTTAAGCATACGCTCGGCCCCAAATTTCTCAACACAAAATGAAGCCATGGTCGAACCATATATTACAGCGTTTTTAATATTTTCAAATGTTAGATCAGAAGTTTTTGCAAGAAAACCTGCGAATCCTCCGGCAAAGGTATCGCCTGCTCCGGTGGGATCAAAGACCTCCTCAAGCGGTAAAGCTGGAGCGAAAAACACATTTTCATCATGGAACAACAGCGCACCGTGTTCACCCTTTTTAATCACTACATAACGCGGCCCCATTTCATGGATTTTCCTGGCTGCAACAACTAAGGAATACTCATGGGTCAATTGTCGGGCCTCTTCATCATTTATTGTAATAACATCGACTTCTTTTAAGATGAGATGTAATTCATCAAGCGAATGCTCCATCCAGAAATTCATTGTATCAAGAATGGTTAGTTTTGGTTTGACTTCCATCTGGTCTAGAACCTGCTTTTGTATTTTAGGATGCAGATTTCCCAGCATCAGTATTTCGGCATTCTTATATGCAACAGGGACCTTAGGATCAAATTTGGCTAAGACATTCAACTCTGTAGATAATGTGTCTCTGGTATTCATATCGTTATGATATCGACCACTCCAGAAAAATGTTTTTCCCGATTCAATAACCTCAATGCCTGAGATGTCGATCTCGCGATCAGACAATAGCCTGAGATAATCTTTTGGAAAATCACCTCCAACGACCGATACAATAGCCGATTCAACTTTAAACTGAGAAGCCGCCAAACCGATAAACGTGGCCGCACCACCAAGGATTTTGTCGGTTTGCCCGAATGGTGTTTCTATTGCATCAAATGCCACAGTTCCAACAATAAGTAATTTGCTCATATAGACCGTAAAGAATTCAGTACAAACTTACATAAAAAAACCCCCGCATGAAAGCATACGGTGTTCACGAATCCATTAATTTATTTTCGTCCGAAATCAGCAGGAATTTCACCCCAGGCAGCGGTCTCCCATTTAACAATTACGGTGGAATATGAATTGATTTTCAACCAGTGTTCGGCCCGTTTAATCAAATCGAAAAGTTCTTCATTCAAAGCGGTTCTCTCTAACTTGGTATTGCAATGTTTCTTTTTGATCCACCCTATTGCCGTTCGCGAATCGGAATATAAAATTTGAGAAGATTTTCGCTTTTTTAACCAGGCCAGACCATGAACAATGGCCAGAAATTCCCCAACATTATTGGTTCCCGATTCAAACGGACCTTGCTTAAAGATCTGTTTGCCGCTTTTAACATCAACGCCGCGATATTCCAATTTTCCGGGATTTCCACCAACAGCTGCATCAACGGCGATAGAATTCGTATTGGGTTGACCAATTTTGAGCAACTGCTCTCTGGTTAAGGATTTCTTTTTTGGCTTTTTTGATATGTAATCCTTGTAATTTCTTCCAAATGCTTTTTTGGCTGCTTCCTCTGAATCAAATGAAATATATTGAGCACCTTTAAAGGCCTTTATCTGTTTCTGGCACGCCTCCCAACTCAAATAAATTCCCGGTTTATGTCCCTTCCATACCACATAATATTTCTGTTTATTCACTGCCATGTACTGGAAATAATAAGGATTCGACAACCTTGGGAAAATGAGTCATTTCGAGTTCATGGATCTTGGCCACCAGGTCATCGGCAGAATCCTCTGGACTAATCCTACATCGCGCCTGAAAAATTATAGCGCCTTCATCATAGTGTTCATTGACCCAATGTATACTTATTCCTGATTCGGCCTCCTTATTGGCGATTACAGCATTATGAACATGCATGCCATACATGCCTTTTCCGCCATATTTTGGCAATAAAGCCGGATGAATGTTAATTATTTTATTTGGGAAGGATTTGATGAAACTCTCGGGGATTTTCCAGAGGAAGCCGGCCAGCACAATGAGATCGGGATTCTTTAATGATAAAAAATCAAGCACATCATTCGATTGATAGAACGCAGCTCTATTAAACACTAAACAACTAACATTTAGTCGATTGCAGCGATCTATAACTTTGGCACGGGGATTGTTAGTGAGCACCTGAACGACTTCAGCATTTGAACTGTTTTGAAAAAACCTAATTAAATTTTCAGCATTAGAACCCGAACCGGACGCAAAAATTACAATTCGTTTCATAAACAAAAGCACCGTTGTCGTTGTTCAGACAAAAGAAAGAATAATTATTAACAATTAGAAGCAAAAAGGATTTTCTTCAACCTAAAATGACTAAATTACATTCACATTTTTGATGTAACAGTGCGTTTTAAAATAAAGTTTTTTATTTTTGCGACCTAATTAAAACTTAAAATTTAAAGATTATGTCAGACATTGCATCACGTGTAAAAGCGATAATTGTAGACAAATTAGGTGTCGATGAAAACGAAGTTGTTAGCGAAGCTAGCTTCACCAACGATTTAGGAGCAGATTCATTAGACACTGTTGAGCTTATTATGGAATTCGAAAAAGAATTTGATATTCAGATTCCGGATGATCAAGCCGAAAATATCGCTACTGTCGGTCAAGCTATTTCTTACATAGAAGACGCAAAATAAAGCCTCATATTTTATGAATTTAAGGCGAGTTGTAGTTACCGGAATAGGAGCACTTACGCCAATTGGAAATTCCAAGGATACCTATTGGGAAGGCCTGATCAATGGAAAAAGCGGAGCCGCTCCAATAACCTATTTCGATACTGAGAAATTTAAGACAAAATTCGCCTGCGAACTTAAGGACTTCATAGCCACCGATTATCTCGATAGGAAAGAAGCCCGTAAGATGGACAAGTTCGCTCAATATGCAATGGTAGCCTCAGATGAGGCTATCCAAGACGCCAAACTGGATTTAAATACGATTGATAAGATGAGAGTTGGCGTTATTTGGGGAGCTGGAATTGGCGGTATTGAGACCTTCCAGGATGAGGTTCTTAATTTTGCTAATGGTGATGGCACCCCGAGATTCAATCCATTCTTTATTCCCAAGATGATCGCTGATATAGCACCAGGAAACATTTCTATAAAACATGGTTTTATGGGGCCTAACTATACGACAGTTTCGGCCTGTGCATCTTCAGCGAATGCGATGATCGATGCATTGAATTACATTCGAATTGGTCATTGCGACGTTGTTGTAACCGGTGGAAGTGAAGCTGCAGTGACCATTGCAGGAATGGGTGGATTTAATTCCATGCACGCCTTATCTACACGAAATGAAAGTCCGGAAACGGCATCACGCCCGTTCGACGCAACCCGTGATGGTTTTGTTTTAGGAGAGGGTGCAGGAGCGCTTATATTAGAAGAATATGAACATGCAAAGGCAAGGGGAGCTAAGATTTATGCCGAAGTGGTAGGCGGTGGATTATCGTCTGATGCTCATCATATGACTGCACCGCACCCTGAAGGGATCGGTGTAATTGCCGTAATGAAGAATTGTTTGAAGGATGCCGGTTTAGAACCTGAAGCTGTGGATACCATTAATACTCATGGTACGTCTACGCCTCTCGGTGATGTCGCCGAATTGAAAGCTATATCAGAAGTTTTCGGTGAGCATGCAAAATCAATTAATATTAATTCTACCAAATCCATGACCGGACACCTGCTCGGTGCCGCGGGAGCTATTGAAGCTATTGCCTCCATTCTTTCGATGGAGCATGGCATCGTGCCTCCTACTATTAATCATACTACTGTTGATGAGACCATTGATCCACAGTTAAACCTGACCTTGAATAAGGCTCAGAAACGAGATGTCAAAGTAGCGATGAGTAATACTTTTGGATTTGGAGGTCATAACGCATGTGTATTATTTAAAAAATTAGATTAATAATACGAATGCCTAACATTCGAAACATATTAAATTCCCGTTCTGATAAAGACGGGAATTTTTTTGTTCGATTAAAAGCTATTTTAGGATTTAAACCCAAAAAACTTTCGGTCTATAAAGTTGCCTTTACGCATCGATCACTGAATAAACGGGATGATGAAGGGAACCCTATAAATTATGAACGTTTAGAATTTTTGGGAGATGCTATGCTTAGCGCTATAATAGCTACTCACCTCTACAATGAAGTGCCGCAGGGCGATGAAGGCTACCTGACTAAAATGCGATCGAAAATTGTAAGCCGTGAACACCTTAATGAGTTGGGTAAGGAACTGGAACTTGTTGATTATGTTGAAAGTAAAATACCGAAAGACAATTTTGGCAAGAACATTTATGGTAATCTTTTTGAAGCATTGATCGGTGCTATCTACCTGGACCGTGGCTATACATATTGCGAAAAATTTATTTTTGATAAAGTTATTTTACCACATGTTGATATCGAGAAATTGGAAGGAAAGGTAATCAGTTACAAAAGCCTGCTTATCGAATGGTGCCAGAAAGAAAAGAATACATTCGACTATTACGTCTATGAAGATACCGGTAATGATGCACTTCGACATTTTTCTGTAAAACTATCTATTAACGAAAAGGTTATTGCCAAAGCACGGGCAACTTCAAAGAAAAAAGCAGAGGAGAAAGCTTCAAAGCGGGCGTTCTTTGCATATCAAAACCAGATTTCCAAGGCTTTTTAACTTCCTTCATATATCTCTGAGGCGATATCGTTTTCGTTATTTTAGGGAATAAAGAATATGATTCCCGGGCTTAGCGTATACGTCTAAAGTACTATATTTACACATCTGAAAGAAGATGTGATGGCCATGCATAAACTTTTTGTCGATGACTTTGATGACGACCCGTATTCTCTCGTTGCGATACATTGTTCTCTCGAAGATTATCGCCTGGCCTACCTCCTTAACCAGGCCCTTAAAATCAGACTGAAGCGCAACCAACACGATGTTGATTTTAATTATATCAAGGCTTCCTATGCGATTTTTGAATGGGATGATGAACAACGTCAAATGACTTGGAATCTTGTCGCTAATATTTGTAAACGCGAGGAAGATGCACTGGTAAGTTCAGGCTCTTTATTTGAGTTGCCTATGAAAAATATCGCATCATTTAACCTGATCCCTGAAATGGGCCAGGTAGATTATTTCTTGAAGATTCAGAATGATGGAAAGCCCATAAATGAAAAGACCATTCTAAGTAAAATACATGCAATTCCCCAGGTTGCAGCTGCCTATTCAGTGGATAGTTATGAACTAAAATCAAGGGAAAACTTAATATTTAATTGATGCCGAACAAGAAGAAAAAAACAAAAATTGTTGCTACACTCGGACCGGCAACCCAGGATAAGGCCACATTAAAGGCCATGATCGACGAAGGCGCTGACGTGTTTCGCGTAAATTTCTCGCATGCCAAGTATGATGACGTAAAGGAGCGGGTTCGATTGGTGCGTGAACTCAATGATGAATTTGGTTATAATACGGCTATTCTCGCCGACCTCCAGGGTCCGAAATTACGCGTGGGTGTTATGGACCATGAAGTTGTTGTCAATGAAGGGGATGAGATCTATTTTGAAACAGGTAAGGAGTTCAAGGGAACAAAGGAGCGGATCTATATGACCTATGATAATTTTCCGAGAGATGTAAATCCCGGAGAACGCATCTTGTTAGATGACGGAAAGTTGATTTTCGAAACCGTGAAAACCGATCGTAAAAGTAAAGTATTGGCTAAAGTTATCCAGGGCGGACCGCTACGCTCTAAAAAAGGTGTTAATTTACCGAACACGAATATTTCGCAACCGGCCTTAACAGAAAAGGACCGTGAGGATGCACTTTTTGCTATTGAGCTTAAAGTAGACTGGATAGCATTGTCGTTTGTGCGACATGCTGAAGATCTTATGCAACTTGAAGAATTGATCTCCGAGCATTCCGATTATAAAATTCCGATTATTGCTAAAATTGAAAAACCTGAAGCTGTTGTGAATATTGATAAACTTGTAGCATATTGTGACGGGATCATGGTGGCTCGAGGTGATCTTGGGGTTGAAATACCTGCCCAGGAGGTTCCGCTTATTCAAAAACAATTGGTGCTTCGGGCAAAAAAAGCACGTGTCCCTGTAATTATCGCTACCCAAATGATGGAATCGATGATTACGAGCTTGACACCAACACGAGCCGAAGTTAATGACGTCGCCAACTCGGTCATGGATGGTGCGGATGCGGTTATGTTGTCGGGTGAGACGTCTGTTGGAAACTACCCTGTTCAGGTTATTCAGAAAATGACAGATATCATTAACAGCGTTGAAGATTCCCACCTTATCAATGTTCCACAATCTCCGCCTCATATAAGAACGAAACGATATATTACAAAAGCCATTTGTTATCATGCCGCCAATATGGCTAATGAGATTGACGCAAAAGCTATTTCAACCTTGACGAATAGCGGTTATACAGCATTTCAAATTTCGGCCTGGCGACCCGCTTCTCACATTCTGGTTTTTACGTCAAACAAACGTATTCTTACACAACTCAATTTGCTATGGGGCGTGAAGGCTTTTTATTATGACCGGTTTGTAAGTACCGATGAAACCATAGAAGATGTTAATGCGATTGCTTGCAAAAAAGGCTATTTAGACGTCGGTGATATGTTGGTTAGCCTTGCAGCAATGCCGATGGCCGAAAAGGGTATGGTCAATACCCTTCGTGTTACTGAAATAACAACCTGTACCTTTTAAAATTCAAATTTAAGTTGAACACTAACCTTTTGATCGGTCTTTGTAAAATTCTTTTTATCATCCGATTCAGAAGAATGTAGATTCGAAATAGAAATACCCAATAATCGGACCGATTCTTTAGGTTTTTCCTGGTATAATAGTTTTTTAGTCAAGTTCAGAATCGTATCCTTATCGTTGAAATAACGATCAATCGTCTTGCTCCGGGTCTGTTGACTAAAATCGCTGTATTTTATCTTTAATGTTACCGTTTTACCAGAAACTTTGCTCTTTTTTAGTCGAGAAACCACCTCATCAGCAATTTTATCGAGCCGCTCCAACATAAAGATCTCACTCGAAATGTTATCGTTAAACGTTCGTTCTGCAGCCAGAGATTTTCGTGTCCGGTCTGGTTTGACGGGACTGTTATGAGTACCCCTAACAATGAAAAAGTAATTTGATCCGGACTTACCGAAATGGCTTTCCAGAAATTCAATTGACTTCGATTTAAGATCGGCTCCGGTAAAGATACCCAGCTCATACATTTTCTCACGAGTTACCTTTCCAACACCATAGAATTTACGAACATCAAGTTTTTCGAGGAATGGAATAACTTTTTCGGGAGGAATCGTTTTTTGACCGTTTGGTTTATTATAATCACTGGCTACCTTGGCAATAAATTTATTGATTGAAATACCTGCCGATGCCGTTAGTCCGATTTCCGTAAAGATCCGATTTCTTATTTCCTTTGCAATAAGCGTTGCACTCGGATTCCCTTTTTTATTTATGGTCACATCAAGATAAGCTTCATCAAGAGAAAGAGGCTCTACCAGATCGGTGTAATCATAGAAAATGGTTTGAACCTTTCTAGAGATTTCACGATAACGCGCAAAGCGAGGTGGAACAAAAATAATTTCCGGGCAATTTATTTTCGCCTGAATTCCGGTCATTGCACTTTTAACACCAAAACGGCGTGCCTCATAACTAGCGGCGCTTACGACACCACGTTTCTCACCGCCTCCAACGGCAACAGGTTTCCCCCTTAATTCGGGCTTATCCATTTGCTCAACCGAAGCGTAGAAGGCATCCATATCAACATGAATAATCTTTCTGATTGGTAATTCTTCTGGCATCTCGTAAATTTAGGACTTCTATATCAATTAATATATGATTGAAATTGAGCGAAAATTCCTTGTTCTATCCACAAAATATCGTGAGTTATCCTTTAAAAATACTAGGATTATCCAGGGTTTTTTGAGCACCGATCCGAAGCGTACCATAAGGGTACGCCTGAAAAACAATAAAGGTGAACTGACAATAAAAGGGATGTCTTCAAATGATGGATTAAGTCGATTTGAATGGGAAACTGAAATTTCGAGTAAAGATGCCATGGCATTACTCAAACTTTGCGAACTTGAATTGGTGGTTAAAAAACGGTTTGAAGTGAAGTTTGGCACCCATACGTTCGAGATCGATGAGTTTGAAGGAGATAATTCCGGTCTCGTCATTGCCGAGGTTGAATTGACGCACGAAAATGAGCATTTTGAAAAACCCGATTGGCTTGGTGATGAGGTCACTGGCCAAATAAAATATTACAACTCCAGTTTATATTTAAAACCCTATAACCGCTGGTCTTAGTTCGATCTCCTCTTTGACTATTTAATCGGTGGAAGTAAATTGATAGGCGCGTTCAATTTTACAGACATGAACCTTATACCAGTCGTACCATTTTGATTTGCCCAGTTCCTGCGCCTTGAGATGTTCCAGCTGCTCTTTCCAATTCTTGACAGCTTCCTGATCGGTCCAATAACTCACTGTAATTCCTAAATCGGATCTTGCCGACTCAACACCGAGAAAACCTGGTTGTTTTTTAGCTAGTTCTTCCATTTGAAAGGCCATCTCCTCATATCCATGAGCGGGATGTTTCAACTTTGATGTAAAAATCACAGCATAATGATCCCTCCTATCAAGATTTTTGTGCATTCTGATATAATAGATTTATATTTTTTACAAGATAATCAAATATAGAGTGCGTGAGATCTCCCACCGTCAACATCCCATGGGTATTTCGAAGGCAATTATTCGTTCTATAACTTTGTCATCCATATCAATCATTATGACCTTCAAATAAATAATGCTAATCGATACAGCAGCAGGATAATCAATAGTTTTTAATGATTTTATCAATTCAGCATACCCATCACCACAATGTTCCCTGACTGCCGATTTCAGATCGTCCATATCGACTGTCACGAATTCAGACCAATCATCCTGCGAATAAGACAGGGTTTGATAAGTTTGCTCTTCGATATGTTTCAATGGCAGCCAGGCAGATTGATAATGTTTCCAGTCAATCAAATCGCAATGCGGCCCTTCATTCATAACGGTAAGACTGGTCTCATAGGCTTGATATACAGCCAGTCGTTTGTAGTTTTGCTGAGGTTTTAAAACGATGATTTTTTCTTCTGGGCTGACACCTAACTCCGCATAGTATCTTAAGGTGTCGCGCTTGCTCTCAAAACTTTGACCTTCGGTTTCCCACAGCTCTAAATTATGCAAAGCGACGGTAACATTATCGAATTTGGCATGTGTTCGTGGCTCAAGAATTTTATTGGTCAGGAAGGCGTCAAACACGTAGGCTTCAATAGTGTCATAAGGCAGGTATGCATTTACCTTTACCCATTGTCCTGAGATCTTTTTGCCATGATCAAGAACATCTAATCTTAAATCCGTTTGTTCGGTAATTTGAACTTTAGTGCCGTAATGTAATTTGGTTATTGTACGTGCTCCGCGGTCGGGCGCTGAGCGTGCAAAGAGTCCATTTTCGGCTGAAACGTAATACATTGATTGAGAAACACCAAAAAGGGGAACGATGAGCAGAAGCAATAGAAGATTTAGATTTTTCATGGAAATATGAGTTTAATTAATAATTCGGGACACCCCTTTATTATTAATTACGGACGTATTCCAGTAACCAGACTTTCTTGTACTGTTAATCCTATCTTAAATGTTAGTCGCGATAGATTTTGATGATCAGCTCGCCTTTATCATTCATTGAGGCCCTGTACATGCCTGCAGTATTGAATTCAAAAACCATATTACCTTGGTGATCAACGGCAACAATACCGCCATCACCTCCAAGTCCGCCAACCTTATCATGGATAACGGTTCGTGCAGCTTCTGCCAGACTCATACCTCTATATTCCATCAGGGCAGAAATATCATGTGCCACCATGGCCCGTATAAAATATTCACCCCAGCCTGTACTTGATACAGCACAACTCGCATTATTGGCGTAGGTGCCAGCTCCAATTATCGGGGCGTCACCAATTCGCCCCCAGCGTTTATTGGTCATACCACCTGTAGACGTTCCCGCAGCGAGATTACCGTTTTTATCAAGGGCAGCGCAACCCACTGTTCCGAATTTATAATCATTGATCTCCGAATCGAAAAAAGCCTGCTTATTATCGTGATCTAATTCGACTTTTTCGGAATCTTTGATGCGCTTCAAGCTGTTGAATCGGTTTTCGGTGAAGAAATAGGAAGGGTCAACAAGTTCTAAAGCTTGTTCTTTAGCAAATTCTTCTGCTCCGGCACCGGCCAGCATCACATGCGGGGAATTATCCATAACAGCGCGTGCCAGATCTATGGGGTTTTTAACCGTAGTTGTCCCTGCCGATGCTCCCGCATTTAAAGTTGCACCATCCATAATCGATGCATCCAGCTCATTGGTTTCGGCATTGGTGAAAACAGCCCCTTTACCGGCATTGAAAAGAGGTGAATCCTCCATCACGTTAATGGTTTTAGTCACTGCATCCAGGCTGCTACCCCCACTTTTCAAAATATTATATCCAGTTCGAATAGCTTCTTCCAAAACCACCTTGTAAGCTGCCTCTTTTTCCGAAGTCATGTTTTTCTTGAGTATCGTCCCGGCACCACCATGGATTACTATGGCAAAATCGGCCTGTTCGGTACTTGACTCTTGCGATGCTGAAGTTGCATTAGCCTGGGTTGACTCAGCCTCATTCTTACACCCGGTCAGCAATAAAAAACTCAAAACGAAAATAGAAAGATATTTCATAATTTATTATGGGATTGATTGGGTTTAAAGTTACTATTTTCCAGCTGAAATCTGGATCCCAACACACAATAAATTAGTATCTTCGCAACACAGATAATCCACAAAACAAAATTTGATATATGGAAGCAGTCGGAACAGATTTCGGCATGATGGAGGCCTTAAAGAAATTAGGCGTTCAAACGATAAATGACGGTACCTCAACCGGGGATAATTGGTTCGGGAATGGCGACATCATTAAAAGCTATTCGCCGGTTGACGGCCAGTTGATCGGTTCGGTTCGGTCAACGACCAAAGAAGATTACGAACGCGTCATACAAACAGCAACTGAGGCCTTTAAATCGTGGAGACTGATGCCTTCTCCAAAGCGTGGGGAAATCGTGCGTCAATTTGGGGATAAACTAAGAGAATTAAAAGAACCCCTTGGTAAGCTGGTTTCATATGAAATGGGGAAGTCATATCAAGAAGGACTTGGCGAAGTTCAGGAGATGATCGACATATGTGATTTTGCTGTCGGCCTTTCTCGACAACTTCATGGGTTTACCATGCATAGTGAACGCGCCGGCCATCGCATGTATGAGCAGTATCATCCGCTGGGTATAGTTGGTATTATTTCAGCCTTTAATTTCCCGGTTGCAGTTTGGTCATGGAATACAGCTTTAGCATGGATATGTGGTGACGTTTGTGTATGGAAACCATCCGAAAAAGCACCACTTTGTGGTATTGCATGTCAGCATATCGCAGCCCAGGTTTTCAAAGAAAATGGTTTACCGGAAGGAATTTCATGTCTGGTTAATGGCGATTACCGGGTTGGAGAAATGCTAAGCAGTGATAATCGTGTGCCCTTGATATCGGCGACAGGTTCGACTCGGATGGGAAAAATTGTTGGACGGACGGTTGGAGAGCGTCTCGGACGTGCCTTGTTGGAATTAGGCGGAAATAACGCCATAATTGTGACACCAGACGCCGATATAAAAATGACCATTATCGGGGCTGTTTTTGGAGCTGTTGGAACTTGTGGGCAACGTTGTACCTCTACACGTCGCCTTATCATACATGAAAGCATTTATGACAAACTAAAAACTGCTTTGACCGACGCCTATAACCAATTGAAAATTGGGAACCCTTTAGATGAATCAAATCATGTTGGACCACTAATCGATAAAGAAGCGGTAGACATGTATTTGAAAGCTCTTGAAGCTGTAGAAGATGAAGGTGGAAAAATAATCGTTGAGGGCGGTGTTTTAAGTGGTGAAGGCTATGAAAGCGGGTGCTATGTAAAACCCGCAATTGCCGAGGCCAAAAACCATTTCAAAATCGTTCAGCATGAAACCTTTGCTCCAATTCTTTACCTTTTGAAATATACTGGCGATGTCGATAACGCCATTGCCATTCAAAATGGAGTAGCTCAAGGTTTATCATCGGCCATTATGACCAATAACCTTCGTGAAGCAGAACGCTTCCTTTCACATGGCGGTTCCGATTGTGGCATTGCTAACGTTAATATTGGAACGTCAGGAGCCGAGATCGGAGGTGCGTTTGGTGGCGAAAAAGAAACAGGTGGTGGTCGTGAATCTGGCAGTGATGCCTGGAAAATCTATATGAGGCGTCAAACCAATACGATTAATTATACAACCGATTTACCATTGGCACAAGGAATCAAGTTTGATTTGTAAAGGTCGTAAATTGTACGTACAACAAACCGTTTCAATTGAAACGGTTTTTTTATTTTTAAACATTAACTAACCATTTATGAAACGACGTGATTTTGCAAAACAGATAGGTTTAGCTTCCGGGGCCCTCGGCATCAGTACAGTGATGGCTTGCAATGGTAAGGAAGCAAAGGCAGTCATCTCAGACAATTTTGAGGTAACCGATGATTTGGCCCAACGTATGTACGACAAGGCGCTGGAGATAACCAAGGAAAAAATACGAGGTGGGGATAAAGAGCTCTTTTTTAAAAAACCTTTTATCGATGCGGCCTTTTCTGAGAATATCTTTTTATGGGATACCTGCTTCATGTGCTGTTTTGCCAAATACCATACAGATGAACTCCCTGTATACCAGGCCCTGGATAATTTTTATAGCAGGATGGAAAAAGATGGTTATATATGCCGGGAGTATCGAGCCAACGGAAGACCGCTTTGGTCTAAAACCCACCCCGTGTCTATTAATCCACCATTACTGGCCTTTGCTGAACTCGAAATATATTCGGTTACCAAGGATTTGAGACGTTTGAAAGACGTATACCCGACTTTAAAGAAGAATTTCGAATTCCACATAAATACTTATATGTTGGAGGATGATTTATTTTATGGCGATACACTTGGGATGGGCATGGATAATATTCCAAGGGCACCCCGTGATTGGGAGCCTGAAGAAGGCAATGGGATGACACACCATGAACTCGGAAATAAGCTTGCCTCCCTTAATGTATCGGATGAGGAAAAATTAAGCTTTTTTATAGAACAGTATGTGGGCACCAAACAAGGCGTTTGGAATAAGCAGGGGCGTTTGGTTGATTTTTCCTCTCAAATGGCCATGTTTGCCATACAATTAAAACAAATAGCCGTTCTAACAGGATTTAATGATGACATCGAACATTTTGAAAGGATACATCAGCGCATTAAGGCGGGGTTAAATGAAAAATGTTGGAATGACGAGGATGCCTTTTATTACGATCTCGGGTACGACAAGCAAATCCCGCGGCGCCATATTGGGATGTATTGGGCCTTGTTGGGGCAGGTTGTTCCAGAAGAGCGATTGGAAGGATTTCTAGCTCATCTTAGCGATCCTGATGAATTCTACCGAAAAACACCTTTGCCTGCACTATCAGCTTCAGATCCTGATTATACAGGATGGGGCGATTATTGGTTGGGGGGTGTTTGGGCACCGACTGTATATATGGTGCTTAAAGGTCTTTCAGTGAATGGGAAAGATGAACTGGCCCGTGAACTTGCTAAAAAAGTTTACAATAATGTTGCGATCGTTTTTGAAGCAACAGGAACATTTTGGGAAAACTATGCGCCAGATCTTATTTCCTATGGAATGCCAGCAAAAAAAGACTTTTGCGGATGGACCGCTTTGATTCCAATTTCTATTTATAAGGAATACATCAGTATTTAGCGATATCATTCATTTTTAAATTGTGTTTGAATTGTCTTAAAAAGTTTGGAATCATTATTGTAGGCTAATTAAACGAAAGAGTGATTATTCAGTCTTAACAGTAATGACAAGAAAAGAGATTCAACATTTATATCAGAGGGCGGGTTTAGGAATATCCCCCTTGAAATTAATCAAGATTGGCAATCGGGATAGAAGGGAAATAGTTGATGAATTATTCAATTCATCAAGAAATTTAAATCCTTTGACCTTAGATCTTTCCGATCTTAAGTATAAAAGACCGGGCATGAAGAGGCCTGATAAGCTCTCTATTAAAAAATTCTTTGAAATCAGTCAGGATCGTTTAAGAGATTATAATATGATCTGGATAAAGCGTCTCTTGGATAATCCCGAATCATTAAGAGAACGCATGGTGCTATTTTGGGCTAACCACTTTTCATGTCGCGATAATAATATATTTTTTGTTCAGCAATACAACAATACCTTAAGACGACACGCCTTAGGGCATTTCGGGCATTTCGTAAAGGCTATTTCAAAGGAACCGGCCATGCTGAAATACCTAAATAATAAGCAAAATGTTAAGACCAGCCCGAATGAAAATTTTGCACGAGAACTGATGGAATTATTTACTCTTGGAACAGGTCAATATACCGAAAAAGACATTAAGGAATCAGCAAGAGCATTCACCGGTTATTTCCATGATTTTAAAGGGCGCTTTATAATAAGACCGAAGCATCATGATTTTGGAAGAAAGAGATTCATGGGGCGACGTGGTAATTTGAATGGAGATGATATCATTGATATTATTCTTAACCAACCGGAATGTGCTGCTTTCCTGTGCAGAAAAATCTATAAATATTTTGTTAATGAAACAATAAATGAAAATCATATTGGAGAGATGGTTCAGGTATTCTATCCATCTTACCGAATCGATGAACTTATGCGATTCGTATTTGAATCGGACTGGTTTTATAATAGAGCGAATATTGGAACCAAAATTAAATCACCAATTGAGTTGCTTGTCGGAATCAACACCATTGTTCCTCTTAAGTTCAATACTCGCGAAAAGTTAATTGCTTTGCAGCGCTTAATGGGACAGATTCTATTATTTCCTTCAAATGTAGCAGGATGGCAGGGCGGACGAAGTTGGATTGATGTGAATAGCTTACTTTTTCGTTTAAAATTGCCGTCTCTGTTATTAAATAACGGGTATATCGTATCTCATCAAAATCGCAAGTTTGATAATAATATTTATCATAGAATGAGATCAAAAATGAAACCCAGGAATCGTTTTGAGGTAGAAGCGAACTGGCAAATTTTCGAAAAAAACTTTAATGAAATAGGCATAGAAGAAATGCATGAATATATAATACAACCGCGTGCACTTAAAGGAACAATGCTTATGATTTCCGATTACGCTCATCCAACAAAACAGGAGTATTGCATTCAACTTATGTCACTCCCCGAATTTCAAATGTGTTAGATATGAAACGACGAGAATTTGTAAAACAAACATCTTTAGTCAGCAGTCTGTTGCTTGTCCCACGCTTTATTCAGGCGTTTGATGATCTTGTAACCTCCGCCTCCGGTTATCGACGCTTAGTGGTTATTCAATTATCCGGCGGAAATGACGGATTAAACACGATCGTTCCTTATAGAAATGACATTTATTACTCGAGCAGACCAAACCTCGCCCTTCGTTCAAATAATCTGATTGCCCTAAATGATGAGTTAGCTCTTCATAACAGTTTAACCCCCTTTATGCGGCTTTATGAAAAAGGATATGTTAGCATTTTAAATAATGTGGGTTATCCCAATCCCGATCGGTCTCATTTTCGGTCTATGGATATCTGGCATACCGCAAGTCATTCCCATGAATATCTGCAGACAGGCTGGATTGGACGCTACCTGGATGCCAATGGCGAAAAACCATACAATGCCATCGAGTTAAACGAAAAACTTTCCCTGGCCTTGAAAGGACAAGTAAGAAATGGGATGGCGACAAATAACGCCCAACTTTTATACCGAACGGCGCAAGACCCTTACTTCAAAACATTGATTAAGCATCAACTCGATGATCATTTAGGAGAGCATAATCTGGGATATTTATACAGAACCCTTATCAGTGCAGAGTCATCAGCCAAGTATATCTATGAAAAATCAAAAACAAAACGCTCAAATGAGGAATATTCCAAGGGTTCTTTTGGTCGTCAAATGAAATCAGCAGCACAGTTTATAAATTCTGGGCTAAAAACCAGAGTTTTTTATGTGGCCCAGAACGGGTATGACACCCATGCCAATCAAAAGCAAACTCAGGCAAGATTACTGGGAAACTTTGCTGTAAATCTTGAAAAATTTGTCATCGATCTTAAAAAAGCCGGAACCTTTGAAGACACCCTTATTATGGTGTTTTCTGAATTCGGTCGACGTGTTAAACAAAATGCTGCTCAGGGCACCGATCACGGCGCTGCCAATTCGGTTTTTATTCTTGGAGAAAATCTCAAAAAACCTGGCATTTTTAATGAGCCATCAAACCTGACCGACCTTGATACCAATGGTGACATAAAATACGAAATCGATTTTCGCGCCATTTATTCTAGCATACTCAGGGATTGGATGAGAGCTGATGTTGAGTCTGTTATTTCGGGAGATTTTCCGCCAATAACTTTGGTTTAGTCTAAGTTGTATTCAATTCTTCGAGTTTTTTGGTCATTCATCCTAATTACTGAAATCATAGATCAAGATTTCATAACTTTCTCCATTATTAGCTATTAATCAAAATTTTAAACTATGAAATTATTGTTAAGGGTATTTTCCCTTGTTTTTTTATTCGCAATCGTCAGTTGTAATGTCGACAATCTGAACGATTCGAATTTGGACGCTACGAACAAATCATCTGAGGATGAGTGTGAAACGGCTTTCGCCTATTATGAGGACGGCTGCTTTATCGATAGCGGTTATGGATTTAATCGCTGGGGCTGGAATATTGGGCCATTAAGTGATGGTTTTAGTGGAAGCTTCGATCTTTATGCCGGAGCAGGAAAATGTAATACTGAAAAAGGCGAGTATGTTGGAACCATTGAGGTGAATTATGTTGATGGTACTTTAACCGTTGACTACCAGGCCGAAGATGGTTATGCTTTCTACGAAACGCATCTTTATGCGGGTAATGATGAATTTCCGAAAAACAAAAAAGGTAAACCAACTGTTGCTCCCGGGCAATATGGTAATCAAAACGAATTTTCAGAAGGATCTTCAAGTGACTCCTATACCATTGAAGGGCTAGAAGGTGATATTTATATTATCGCTCATGCTGTTGTTTGTCCTATGGAAGAAGAATGCGAAGCTGATGCAGGTACTATAAAAGCAGAAGCAGATTGTATTGGAGATAATGGAGCTACGATCACCGGATTACCAGGTGGAGATGCAAACGTTCCTGAAGGCTATGAAGTTCTTTATGTATTGACAAAAGGTGCTGACCTTGTTATTGTTGACGCAAGTTCCGATCCTAGCTTTGTTGTCGATATGGAAGGCCTTTATACGGTGCACACCCTTGTTTACGATCCGAATACGCTTGATCTTTCAGGTGTTGAATTAGGCGTTACAACAGGAGGGGATGTCTATGGACTTCTTATCGATGGCGGTGGAGACATTTGTGCTTCCCTTGACGTTACCGGCTCTTCAGTAGAAATTGAATTTTGTGTTGTAGAATGCGTGGCTGATGCCGGATCTATTATCGGTAATCCAGCAACCAACTGTTTCGTTGACGGAGCTGCTGTATTTACAGCATTGCCGCAAGGTGATATGTTTGTCCCTGATGGATACGAAGTTCTTTATGTACTTACATCGGGCGAAGAATTAATCATTGAAGCAGTAAACACCGAACCGACTTTCGAAGTTAATGCACTTGGTCAATATACCATCCATACTTTGGTTTATGATCCTGCAACATTAGATTTAAGCGGTGTTCAGATAGGTGTTACAACAGGATTTGAAGTCTATGCATTACTTATTGATGGTGGTGGTGAAATTTGCGCCTCACTTGATGTTAAAGGAGCTTACATGTTAGCCATAGAATGTGACTAATAATTTTTCTTAAATGAATAAAATTTAAAAAGCATGCCTTTCGGGCATGCTTTTTTTAGTTGTATTTTACTTTTCTCATGATTCTTACAACCTCCTTGTACGACTCCCATATTTCCGGATGATAGTTTTTAAGGAAAGGTTTCGCTTCCCGAAGTTTTTCAAGGGCCACTTCAAAACCGTTGAAATAACAAATGAGGTAGGTTACCGCCAGATTTCTCAGATCGCGTTCCTCATCTTTACGCAATTTTTGGCCAGCTTTAAGCTTAACTAAAAGAGCATTATTGGCATTATAAATATGGTGCAAAACGGTCTTATCGTATTGGGGTGGTTCAAAAATCAGTGTTGTGTCGATACTATAATTGGCATTATTGTCGAACCGAATAATGGTTTCTTCCAGGGTGAAGTACTTATCTTGATTTTGAAGGCCGAGATTCACATACTCAACAATGGTAAAGGTGTGTTCGTCAAAAACGATTGACACCTCATCAAGAGCTGAGTAAAATAAACGCACCTGTTCATTAATCAGTTCAATATCGACACGGGAGAAAAACACCTCATTACCCACCTCTTTTTTAAGTCCGGCCCAGCATACAACAAAATACTCCTTAAAAATTAAATAGCGTGGATCGAAATCTCGGCGTTTATTCATGAAATCAAAAACCCCGTCAAGTGTATACTGAATATTATTTTGAGCATGGCTTTCAATTGACCTGACAATATGTGAATTGACATCTTTTATACGAATATCAAAAACTTTTGGAACACTCATACTACCTTCCCGAATAAATACCGAACCACCGAAATACTTCCAGATGTTTCGCCTCAGAGAAGTGACAGAACCGTCGTCCTTTGACCTTATTGTAACGAGGCCTACAACCTTATCGTCTGATAAATGCGGGAATGGAATATTTTCATATTGAACGATTGGCGGATTTGCTAGGTACGCATTAATCAGGTTTTGAATTTTACTATCATCAAAAAAGTCAACACCCACAATACGATTGTCTTCATCTTCAACCCCAATAACGATATAGGAATTGTTTACAGGATTGCTGTTGGATAAGGCACAAATGTGCTTAAGAAATTTCGCCTTGCCCTCCTTCTGACTGATATCGACCTTTCGTTTTTTATCGTAAAAGCTGTTCTCATCATTATGAGCAAGGAGATTTTTAATAAGCAGGCGTTTATTGATCATTTACAGATCTTTTTTCACAGTAACACTATTGGCTTGCGCAGTTGGAAAAACGAGCAGGTCTGCAATATTTACATGAGGAGGGCGACTAATTGTAAAATAAATAATTTCAGCAATATCTTCAGCCTGAAGCGCCTTGTAACCCTTATAAACCTTGTTGGCATCGGGGTCTCCCTTAAAGCGTACTTCAGAAAATTCTGTTTCTACCATGCCGGGATTGATGGCAGATACCTTGATTCCATAGGGATTCAAATCAATTCGCATACCATCTGTAAGGGCAAGGACAGCATGCTTGCTTGCGCAATACACATTTCCCTTTGGGTAGACCTCTTTTCCGGCAGACGAACCAATGTTTATAACATGACCCGAACCACGACTCACCATTTGAGGAATTACAGCCTTACTTACATACAATAAGCCCTTTACATTGATATCTATCATGGCATCCCAGTCGTCGAGTTGACCATCTTGAATAGGATCAAGGCCATGGGCATTACCAGCATTATTGATCAAAATATCGATCTGTTTAAAGGCCTCGGGAATTGAGCTTATCGCTTCCGATACCTCATCTCTGTCTCGTACATCGAAATTTAAGGTTAGGACATCGGTAAATGCCGACAATTCTGAATGTAACTGATCGAGTCGATCCTGCCTTCTGCCACATAATATAAGTCGGATTTCGTGCCTTGCAAGCGTTTTTGCGGCAGCCCAACCAATGCCGCTTGTCGCTCCGGTAATTAATGCTGTTTGTTTCATGAATTTAGTCTATAAATGTTTCAGGGTACTTTATGCCCCTGGCTGGCAACTAATAAAGTAAACCAATCTTCTAATTCCATATCGATTGATATGGCTTGCTGCGCCCGGGTTAATCGTTCCATATTTGTCGTACCAACAACCGGATGAATGCCTGCCGGATGTTTCATTATCCAGGCTAATGCCAACTGGTCTGCCGTGGCATCATACTTCTCCATTATTTCTTCCATGGCCTGGTGAATGCGAATTACCTGTTCATTTTCCTCGCGAAAAAGATTGCCCAGTGGTGACCAGGCCATCGGGATCATATCTAGTCTTATCATTTGATCAAGTGTTCCGTCATGCATGGCATTGAATTGACTCAGGGAGAATTCAACCTGGTTTACCAAGACGGGGACTTCACTCGCTATCAATTCGACTTGTGACGTGGTAAAATTAGAAACACCAAAATCGATGATCTTACCCTCCTGACCGAGTTTTGCAACAGCCTCCATAACTTCCTGGGGGTGCATGAGTGGACTCGGGCGATGTAATAAAAAAAGATCCAAATAGTCGGTATTTAAATTTTTTAAGGAAGTTTCAACCGACTTTATAATATAATCTTTGTTGTAATTATAGTGTTTGACCTTTACCGGTCGTTGCTCACAAACGTATTGAATACCGCATTTAGATATTAATTTTATGTTCTCGCGGTCAATTCTGCTTTTTGAAAAAGCATTACCAAAATCAGCTTCTGTCGTATAGCCGCCGTAAATATCGGCATGATCAAAACTGTCGATTCCTATCTCCAGACATTTATTCATTAAAGCGATCATGCCGTCGGAATCAAGGGATTTACCCCAACGCCCCCAGGTCATAGCTCCAGATATAATTTTTGAAAATTTCAGCTGGCTCATACTCTCAAATTTGGCATTAAAAATAGCACTTCAAATGCTTAAAAAGTCTTTTAAACACTGGATTTTTTAACCAATTATTAACAGCGCCACATCAAATATTTTAACAATTTGCGGAGGTTAATTAATAGCGATACATTCACAACCTAAAAAATCGAAAATGACAGGAGAAAAAGAGACGGTAGATATTCAACAGATTAACGAAAAAATAGAAAAGGAAAGTGCCTTTGTTGATTTGTTAACGATGGAAATGAAAAAAGTAATCGTTGGACAAAAACATATGGTCGAACGGCTGCTTATTGGGCTATTAGGACAAGGTCATATCCTTTTGGAAGGTGTTCCCGGCCTTGCAAAAACTTTGGCGATAAATAGTTTGTCACAGGCTGTTGATGGCAGTTTTAGCCGTATTCAGTTCACTCCCGATCTCTTACCAGCTGATGTCGTTGGGACCATGATCTACAATATTAAACAAAATGATTTCTCAATAAAGAAGGGACCGATCTTCGCAAATTTTATTCTGGCAGATGAGATAAACAGAGCGCCGGCGAAAGTTCAATCTGCGCTTTTAGAGGCTATGCAGGAAAAACAAGTAACCATAGGCGATGAAACTTTTATCCTGGATAGACCGTTTTTAGTAATGGCGACCCAAAACCCAATAGAACAAGAAGGGACGTACCCCTTGCCAGAGGCACAGGTTGACCGTTTTATGCTGAAAACAATTATCGATTATCCAAACATGGATGATGAGCAAATGATTATTCGCGCGAACCTTAAGGCCGGGATGGAGGCGATCAAACCTGTCGTTTCATTGCAACAAATCTTAACAGCTCAG
Source organism: Flavobacteriaceae bacterium (assembly GCA_013003555.1). Taxonomy (GTDB): domain Bacteria; phylum Bacteroidota; class Bacteroidia; order Flavobacteriales; family Flavobacteriaceae; genus SHLJ01. The sequence continues at coordinate 53,169 of JABDIV010000025.1, read as the reverse complement.
GCTGCTGTTCGCGAGGTATATATGGATGAAAAAATTGAAAAATATATTCTGGATATCGTTTTTGCGACCAGATATCCTGAAAAATACAAACTCGCCGGATTACAACCCTTGATTTCTTTTGGGGCTTCGCCCAGAGGCAGTATAAACCTTGCATTGGCTTCGAAGTGCTATGCCTTTATCAAACGACGTGGATATGTTATTCCTGAAGATGTTCGGGCCATTGTTCATGATGTACTTCGTCATCGAATTGGTATAACCTATGAAGCTGAAGCCGAAAATGTAACCTCCGAAGATATTATCAATAAAATCGTTAACGAGATCGAAGTGCCATAGCCAGTGACCAATTTGGTGCAAATGAAATTTGTAGAACACAACTATGGATACTAAAGAATTACTTAAACGCGTACGAAAAATCGAGATCAAGACAAGGCGACTGTCTGATCATATATTTGGAGGAGAATATCATTCAACCTTCAAAGGAAGAGGTATGACCTTTAGTGAGGTGAGGCAATACCAGTATGGTGATGATGTGCGTTCTATCGATTGGAATGTTACGGCAAGATACAACGAACCCTTTGTTAAGGTTTTCGAAGAGGAACGAGAACTGACCATGATGCTAATGGTAGATGTTTCTGGTTCGGAACTGTTCGGAACGTCCAACCGATTTAAAAAAGAGATCATTACCGAAATCGCGGCAACTCTTGCTTTTTCTGCCACACAGAATAATGATAAGATCGGGCTCATTTTGTTTACCGATCAAATTGAACTTTATATTCCGCCTAAAAAAGGACGCTCACATGTATTGAGAATTATTCGTGAGTTAATAGAATTTGAACCAACCAGTCGTAAGACTGATATCACCGAAGCGCTTAAGTTTTTGTCGAACGTTCAGAAAAAGAGATCCATCGTATTCATCATGTCTGATTTCATCTGTGATGACTACAAGCATACATTAAAAATAAGCTCACGTAAACATGACGTTACCGGGATTAGGGTCTTTGATAAGCACGAGGAGCACATTCCTAATCTCGGGATGGTCAATATGCTGGATGAAGAATCTGGTGAGTTAAGGTTAGTCAATACCTCATCAAAAAAAATGAGGCAAAACTATGCCAGGTATCATCGTGAACGCTTTGATTATTTCAAAGATAGTTTCGCGAAATCAGGAGCAGGAACCATCAGTTGTCGTGTTGATGAGAGCTATGTGAAAAAACTTTTGGGATATTTTAAACAAAGAGGATAGCCCCGATATGAACGACATCACTTTAAAGATAAAAACCATAAAATTACATATCCTTTGGGCATTATGTGGGTTGATCCCTTCGGTTGTTTTTGCTCAGGTTGAGGTGGCAGTCGATTCTGTAAAGGCTCGTATCGGTGAGCAAATCACTTATGAAATGCAGGTCGAGGCAGATTCTTCTCAATTGGTCATCTTTCCGGAAGGGCAAACCTTTATGCCCCTGGAAGTCATTGAATCTTTTAAAACCGATAGCTTTAAACAAAATGATCGTTATCGTCTGATAAAAAAATATGGTCTTACGCAATTCGATTCGGGACGATATACCATTCCAGGACAAAAAGTTGTAATAGGAGATAAAGTTGTTTTTACCGATTCTCTAGACGTTGAAATTATGGGAGTTGCTGTTGACACTACCAAGCAAAAACTCTATGATATAAAACCGATCATCCAGGTTGATAAAGGACCGTCAAGCTGGTGGGTGTACTTGATTTCTATCCTATTGATCATTGCGGCGATAACGGCCTTGATTTATTGGTTTGTTTGGCGAAAGAAACCTATGACCCTTGAAGAGCGTATTGCGATTCTTCCTCCCTATGAACGGGCTAAACTGGCACTAAAGGAATTGGATAAGGCCGATTATCTCGAACGTAATGAGCTCAAGGCGTTTTATTCAGATCTCACCCTTATCATTAGAAAATATCTGGATGAAAAAGTCTATGACCACTCCTTAGAAAGTACTACCAACGAATTGATAGGCCGACTTATGTTGCTAAAAGACGGGAATCAAATTGAACTGGACAATAAAACGATCTCGAATATTGAAACTATTTTAAGGCGTGCAGATCTTGTAAAATTCGCAAAATCAAAACCAGATCCGGAATTGGCAAAATTAGATCTTGGCACTATAGACATGGAGATCGATCATGTAAAAGAATCACTTCCTGAACCAACAGAGGAGGAACGTCTGGCCGATTTGAGATATAAGGAGGAACTGGCAAAGCGAAAAAGAAAGAAGAAAATACTGATTACTGTAGCTCTTGTAATATTTATTCTTGCAGCGACAGTTGTAGGTTTTGGTCTTCGGTATGGATTTACTTATGTTAAGGATACTGTTTTTGGCCACCCGACTAAAACCCTTCTGGAAAACCGTGACTGGGTAAGGAGTGAATACGGAGCACCAGGGGTGACAATATCAACCCCTGAAGTTCTAGAACGACAGTCAGGGGAATTATCTCCCGAACTGGAAGGCAAGGTTCAAAAAGTAACTTTTGGTTATGGCAAATTAGGGTCAAATTTATATATCACGGTTAGTACGACAAAGATAAATCCAGAGTTGCAAGCCGAAGCGTCGGGTGAGTCTGATTCAGGCCAACCCGCAATAGATTTAAGGCAGGCAGCAGAAGGAACCCTGGTTACTCTGGAAGGGTTAGGGGTTCAAAATATCATTACGAAAAATGAGCAATTTATTACACCCAATGGTCAGGAAGGGCTGAAAACATTTGGTACTGCCGATTTCCCCTTGGACTCTGGTGATTTCATGCCGGGTAAATATGTTCATTTAGGATTTACAGCCGAAAACGTATTGCAACAAGTCATATTGGCCTGGCAAGAAGACGATAATTACGCTGATGAGATAATAGATCGGGTTTTAAAATCAATCGAGTTGATAACCTTAGAAGAAGACGAATAGATGTTAGAAGGAATAGAGTTTTTAAATAAAGAGTGGTTTTGGCTTTTCCTATTGTTGCCATTGGCAATTCTTTGGCACATTTTAAAATTCAAAAAACAAACTCCGGAACTCAAAATATCAAGCCTGAGTGGTTTTAAGGCCTCAAAGTCATTGCTGCCTCACTTAAAACATGCTTTGTTTGCATTAAGATTACTGGGCCTTGCAATGTTGATTACGGCCATGGCCAGGCCCCAAACCGTTGATGTTTCTACTCGAACGAAAACTACCAGGGGTATCGACATCGTTATGGCAATAGATGTATCGGCGAGTATGCTTGCTAAAGATTTAAAGCCAAATCGGTTGGAAGCCCTTAAACTGGTAGCCGCTGATTTTATTCAGGGACGACCCAACGACAGAATTGGACTTGTAGAATATGCCGGAGAAAGCTACACAAAAACCCCGATCACAAGTGATAAAGCCATTGTACTTCGCTCCTTAAAGGAGATCAAATACAACACCATCATCGAAGGCGGAACAGCAATTGGGATGGGATTGGCTACGGCGGTTAATCGTATAAAAGACAGCAAAGCGAAAAGTAAGGTGATAATCTTGTTAACAGACGGGGTAAACAATTCGGGCTTTATCGATCCCATAACTGCAAGCGAACTTGCGGTTGAATATGGGATAAAAACCTATACGATCGGTTTGGGGACAAACGGAATGGCTCTATCACCAGTAGCCCTTTCACGTGATGGCAAGTTTCAATATGGACGTGTACAAGTTGAGATTGATGAAGACCTGTTGAAAGAAATAGCAGAAGCCACAGGAGGCCAATATTTCAGGGCTACCGATAATAGAAAATTAATAGAGATATACAAAGAGATCGATAAACTTGAAAAGACCGATGTTGAAGAGTTTAAGTTTTATAATTATGAAGAAAAGTACCGCCCTTTAGTTTTACTTGCTGGACTATTGTTGCTTTTAGAATTGTTATTGCGGTTCACCCTTTTCAGAAGTTTTATTTGAGATGTATCAATTAGAAGAAAAAATATGGTTTTGGGCTTTGATCATCATTCCGGTGATCCTCATAATATATGGGATTCTCTTACTATGGCGTAATCGTACCCAACGCCGCTTTGCAGAAAGCCATTTGCTGGATCGGTTGAGTCCGAGCAGATCTCTATTCAAATCAACATTGAAGGTTCTGATGCTCGTTATGGCTTTCGGCTGTTTAACACTAGCGATGGTCAATCCAAAAATTGGAACCAAGCTTGAAACGGTAAAGCGAGAGGGAGTTGATATTGTCTTTGCCGTTGATGTTTCAAAAAGTATGTTGGCTGAAGATATTGCACCCAATCGATTGGAGAAAGCCAAGCAATTGGTGACTCAGATCATCAATAACCTGGCCAGTGATCGGGTGGGCATTATTGCATACGCCGGGAAAGCATTTCCACAGTTACCAATTACGACAGACTATGCTTCCGCAAAGATGTTTTTACAGAGCATGAATACCGAAATGCTTTCTTCCCAGGGAACGGCAATTGATGAAGCTATACAATTATCACGCACCTATTATGATGACGATAATCAAACAAACAGGGTCCTTATAATTATCTCAGATGGTGAGGACCATAGCAATATTTCGGTAGATGTTGCTGAAGCAGCCGGCGAGGAAGGCATAAAAATATTTACCATTGGTGTAGGTGATACCAAAGGTGCGCCAATCCCGATAAAGCGCAATAATATAGTTTTGAACTACAAGAAAGATAACAATGGTGAAACGGTTATTACAAGGCTTAATGAAAATACCCTAATAGAAATCGCAAAGGAAACGGACGGTCAGTATATAAATGGAAGAAATACAACTGAGGTGGTTGAGACCATCAGGGAGATCTTAAACAGAATGGATAAAACGGAATTCGAAGCCAAGCAATTTGCCGAGTTCAAGGACCAGTTTCAATGGTTTGTCGGATTTGCTTTTTTCTTCCTCTTTCTGGATGTATTCCTTCTTGAACGAAAAACTGCCTGGTTAAGACGGTTGAATTTATTTAACGAAAACTTATGAATCTAAACCGTAAAAAATTATTAATATTCGCTTACCAATCATCAACGACCATGAACATTTTATGGAAATTGAACATAGCGATTTTGCTCGTTCTCCTGGCATGTACCAATACCTTAGCTCAGGAGAAGGATCCTTCCTTGGCCGAATCCAATCAGTTGATTTATGAGGGCAATGAAATTGTTAACGATGATTTCATATCTGCAGAAAAGGAATATCGCAAAGCCATTTCGAAGGCTCCTGCCAATGCTGTTGGAAGTTACAATTTAGCTCACGCATACTATAATTCGGGTCATTTAGATGAATCATTACAGCGTCATTTGCAAGCTGTGAAAAATGCCACTAACAAGCAAGAACGACATGCTGCTTTTCATAATGTGGGCAATATTTTGATGGACCAGAAATTGTGCAAAGAAGCAGTTGAGGCCTATAAAAATGCCTTGAGGAATAATCCTTCCGATGATGAATCGAGATATAACCTTGTTTTGGCACAGGAATGTGCAAAAGAACAAGGCGGAGGCGATGGTCAGGATGAAGATAGTGATGAGAAGAATGAAGATGAAAACAAGGAAAGTGAGAACGAAAACAACGAAGAAGAGAAGGATCAGGGTGATCAAAATGAAGAAAATGATGGAGAAGGTGATGATAAGGAAGATAAAAATGAAGGCGAGGATAAAGACGATGATCAAGGCAAGCCCAGCGATGAAAAAGATGAAAAGAAAGATGATCAACCCGGAGACCGTAAAAAGAAACCACAGCAGCAACCTGGGAAGCTATCTCCTCAGCAGGTGAAAAACTTGTTGGAGGCCATGAACAATCAAGAGAAAAAAGTTCAGGAAAAAATCAATGCAAAAAAGACCAAAGGAGTTAAGATAAAAACGGAAAAGGACTGGTAACAGATGAAATTCTTAGGTATAATAGGACTTTTTGGATTACTCATGATAACCCAGCCCGGTTTAGCTCAGGACGAAATAGACGGGGTTAAATTCGAAACGAAACTGAGTAAGAATTCCCTGGGGATTAATGAACGCCTTCGAGTGGATTTCGTTATGAATAAGGACGGCGATAACTTTAATCCACCTAGTTTTGAAAATTTCACAGTTGTTGGTGGTCCTAACAGTTCTATAAGCAATTCCTGGATTAATGGTAAACGCTCCTATTCGAAGACCTATAGCTATTTCCTGGCACCAAAAAAAAGAGGAACATTTACAATTGGCCAGGCCACCATTGAAATAAACGGGAATATTTTTAAAACGATTCCTATAAAAGTGGAGGTAACTGCGGCTGTTACGAGACCTAAGGATCCTAATGATCCAGACTATATTGTTTCTCAAAATATTCATTTGATCGCCGAGGTGTCAAATACCAATCCCTATTTGAATGAGGCGATTAATGTGGTCTACAAATTATATGTCTCGCCTAATACCGGAGTGAGTAACTGGAAAGAGATCGATAATCCGCGGTATAATGATTTTTGGAGTCAGAACATCGATATGAAAGGACTTAAAGTCCAAAACGGAACCTACAAAGGGGAAGATTATCGATTTGTGGTCTTGAGAAAAACAGTGCTCTACCCGCAAAAAACCGGGAAACTTAATATTGAGCCTTTAGCATTGGATATAACCGTTGAGGTTCCAACAAATCGACGTGATATATTTGGGGGTAGATTGATGAAGTCGGTTAATAAAACGGTCGCGGCCGGAAGCAGGACAATTAATGTAAAACCCCTTCCCGAGTCGGATAGGCCAGCTAATTTTAGTGGCGCCGTTGGAGATTTTTCCTTCCAGGTGACGACTTCAAAAGATGAATTAAAGGCGACTGAGGCATTGATTGCTACGGTGGAAGTTTCAGGTAAGGGAAATTTAAAATTGTTCAAACTTCCGAAGCTTACCATCCCCAGTTCATTAGAAGTGTATGAACCCGAGCACGATGAGCGTGTTAGCACGAATCTTGGCGGAATGCAAGGGAAGATTGCAGATTCATATACTATAGTTCCTTCCTACCAGGGCAAGTATCCAATTCCTAGTATTTCATTTTCATACTTTAATCCGAGAACGGAACAATACGAGACAATTGCCTCTGATGAACTCTTTATCAATGTCACAGAAGGCCCGGTTAATAAAACAGTTTCGCCTGTTGTATCACAGGGAAATCAAAAGCAGTTGATAACAGGCGGAAATCAATTTGCTTCTTTTAAGACGAGAACGACGCTAGAAAGCATGGAATCAAGACAGTTTTTTAAATCGAAATTATTTTGGAGCAGTCTTCTCGGCCCATTATTGGCTATTCCAGTAGCGATCTTGTTCAGACGCCGTCAGCAAACCCTTGAAAATGATATTTTAGGGAATAGAAAACGTCAGGCCGATAAATTAGCACGCCGGTATTTAAGTGATGCCAAGAAAAATATGGGTGATAAAGACCATTTCTATGAAGCGTTGCACAAATCCCTACACAATTATCTCAAGGCCAAAATAAGTATTGAAACGACTGAATTCAGTAAGGAAAAGATCAAAGAACTTCTCACGGCATGCAAGGTAAAGGGAAATGTTATTGACGGCTTCATTATGCTTTTAAAAAGTTGTGAGTTAGCTCGCTTTACGCCGAGTTCGAAAGCCGAAATGCAAAGCGATTACAATCGAGCAGCAGATGTTATTGCCCAGATGGATAAGCAAATACGTTAAACCGAAAGATAAAAAAATGAAATTGAGGTTTCTGTTTATTATGGTTCTAATGCTGAGCTTTTTACAAGTTGTAGCACAAGAGTCTCTTGTATTTGAACAAGCCAATTCGACTTATAATGAAGGCCGATATGAGGAAGCGATTCAACTTTATGAATCAATCCTCGATGAAAAGTTGCACTCTTCAGATCTTTATTTTAACCTGGCGAATGCCTATTATAAATCAAATCAGGTAGCACCGAGTATTTATTATTATGAAAGGGCTTTGCAACTCAATCCTGATGATGTAGACATACAGAATAACCTGAGTTTCGCAAAGAACATGACTGTAGATGCCATTGAACCTTTGCCTCAGGTTGGCCTCAAAAGAGTTGTAAAAAACATGATTCAGATTTATGATTTCGAAGTGTGGGCAATATTGTCGATCGCTATGATGGTGCTTTTCGTTTTGTTTTTCCTTATGTATTACTTTTCAATTTCCACAGCAAGAAAAAGGGTTCTGTTTCTCGGAAGCTTTAGTTGCCTCGCGTTAGCACTTATCTCCCTGAGCTTTGCATTTCAAAATTATCAATATGAAAAGCAAGATAATCCGGCTATTGTTTTTGCCCAGGAAACCCAGGTGCATACCGATCCAAATTTAAGGAGTGAAACGGTATTTAATTTACATGAAGGAACTAAGGTCCAGGTATTGGAAGATTATGATGAGAATTGGTCAAAAATTAAACTGGATGATGGTAAAACTGGTTGGATAGCCAGTGAGGACATTAAATTATTGAAAGTTTTTTAATTTTTATTTAACGTTTCTACCGGGTTGATACGATATATTTGCAAGCAACGCTAACCATGATTCTAAAACGCCAATATAATGTTTGTATACTTGCTATACTTTTTCAGGTATTTGTAATAGCTCCATGTATTATGTCTTATATGGATAGCGATATTGAAATATCGGCATATTTCGATTCTAGCGAAGAAGAAGAGACCAAAGGCATAAAAACACTTATCGACGTTGAAATAAATCTGATCAATCAATTATCCGGGCAATATCTTCATATTGGGTTCCGGGACAATTCTTTAAATTTTGAATATTGTTTAAGAATGCCTTCCAGTTTTAAGGAAATTATTCTTCCTCCTCCGGAATCCATGGCCTCTTAGCGAATCATTCCTTAGCTTTTTAAGCATTCTTTCATCAATCACGAACACCAGTGATTGAATAAAATTTAAAAAATTATTATATGAATCAATTATTTTCTAATATAAAAGGCGATGCCTTTGGTGGAATTACCGCTGGTATTGTTGCTCTTCCATTAGCTCTTGCTTTTGGTGTGTCTTCCGGACTTGGCCCCAGTGCAGGGCTATATGGAGCGATTTTCATCAGTTTTTTCGCTGCCCTTTTTGGCGGTACCAATACTCAAATATCTGGCCCTACAGCTCCTATGACTGCAGTTAGTATGGTGGTTATAGCAGGTATTGTAGCGGCAAATGACGGGGATGTGAATAAAGCCTTGCCAGCGATTTTAACGGTATTTCTGCTTGCCGGATTAATGCAAATAGGACTAGGGATTATTGGACTGGGACAATATATTCGGTTTATCCCTTATCCTGTCGTCTCTGGGTTTATGACAGCTATTGGCGTAATTATCCTCGTTACGCAAATCCTCCCTTCGGTTGGTTATAACACCAAAGAAGATGTTGAGTTTGTAAATCAGTTTAAAGCCCAGGCTGAAGAGATCATTCTTGAAAACATTCTTGTTGAAGAAGCCGGAGAGGGTATTCTGGTACTCGAAGATTTCAGGGAAACCATCAATCGAGCTGAAAGGATAACAGAAGATCAAATCATGACGGAAGCCAAAACTCTTGCATCTACTGAAGCTTCTGGTGTTATTGGAACGATCAAGATGTTACCAAGGGCGTTAAAAAATGTCAACTGGCTTGAATTGATCTTAGCCTTGTCAACAATCTTTATTATATATGGATTCAAGCGAGTTACAAAAGTTATTCCGAGCACATTGGTTGCTTTAATCGTGGTCTCGGGAATAGCCATAGGCTTTGGAATTAATTACAAGCCGATTGAACAGATCCCGGAAGGATTTCCTTACCCGGTTGTTGAAATATTTACAGGATTTAAGCTCGGAAACATAACCCCATATGTATTTACTGCCCTGACCTTAGCGTTACTGGGTGCTATAGATTCGTTACTAACGAGTGTTGTGGCCGACAATATGACTAAAACCAAACACAATCCTAACAAAGAATTAGTTGGGCAGGGTATTGGAAATAGTATCGGAGCCATGTTCGGTGGGATTCCCGGAGCCGGGGCTACCATTCGAACGGTTGTCAATATCAATTCAGGTGGGAAGACCCGACTTTCAGGAATGATAGCTGGTGTGATGTTACTTTTTATCTTACTTGTTCTTGGCCCCGTGGCATCGAGAATTCCTGCGGCTGTTTTAGCCGGAATTCTTATCACAGTAGGAATTGGCGTTATGGATTATAAAGGACTTAAGGCAATTCCGAGTTTACCAAAGGACATGAAAATCGGACCTATTCGGTTGAGTTCAGAAGTTTTAATTATGCTTGTGGTCCTGATATTGGCCTCGGTTTGGAATTTGGTATATGCGGTCGGCATTGGTCTCGTGATAGCGTCATTGATGTTTATGAAAAAGATCGGTGACCTTACCGGTGAGCGTTCTGATGTTAAGCCACTGAAGGAAGAAGCTTGGAAAGATGAGGCTGATTTCCCTGAATATTTAAAGGAGAGAGTTTTCATTAAGCATATAAAAGGGCCACTTTTCTTTGGGAGTACGAGTAACTTTCAGCAGTTGGCCAAACAAATACCACCAACAGCTGAGGCGGTGATAATCAGGATGGGCCGCATGCAATACGTAGATCAGTCTGGGCTGTATGCACTGGAGGATATTTTAGTTGATTTGGAACAACAAGGAATATCCGTTCTTCTGGTAAATGTTCTCGATCAGCCCAGGTATATGATGGAACGGATTGATATTATTCCTGACCTGATCCCGCTTGAACACATTTTTTCAAATTTCAAGGAATGTATGGATTGGATAAAAGTAAATATTAATAATAAAAAGCCAGAGTTATGATAAAAAATAAAGCCATTACAAAGGACATTCAAGATAGCCTGACACCTGAAGGTGTGCTTAGCGATCTTATGAAAGGAAACGAACGATTCGTGTCAAATAACATGCAAACAACCGATCATGCCGCACTCGTTGAACAAACGATATCGGGACAACACCCTAAAGCGGTTATACTATCTTGTATTGATTCAAGAGTTCCGGTAGAAGTTGTATTTGACCAGGCAATAGGAGATGTTTTTGTTGCTCGTGTAGCTGGAAATTTTGAAAACACCGACATTCTTGGAAGTATCGAGTATGCATGTAAAGTTGCCGGCAGTAAGCTGGTTTTGGTATTGGGTCATGAGAGTTGTGGAGCCGTGAAGGCAGCTTGTGATGAGGTTCAATTGGGAAATATTACCGCTATGCTTGATAATATCATGCCCGCCGTTCGTAAGGCTTCTGAAGAAGTGGATGGTGAGATGAATTCATCGAACAATGCATTCGTTGATCAATCCATTAAGAACAATGTTTTGATGACAATTGATCGCATTCGGGAAAGAAGTCCGATTTTGAAAGAAATGGACAAAAATGAAGAAATTTCCATGGTCGGAGGTGTTTACAAACTATCTTCAGGACGTGTTGAACTACTATAAAAAAAAAGCCGCTTTAAGCGGCTTTTTTTAATTGTCGACTATGGCATTGACCAGGCGTACTTCTCTGTTCTTGATTTTAATCGTCCTGTACCCTGCGTAAATGAGAACAAGTCCGATTAACTCGGTAATAAACAAGACCTCAACATAACCCATTCTTGTAAAAGTTCCACCGATTCCAGGTAATAATGCCCCAATTGCGATAAGGATATTACCTTTAAAATGCGCCTGTTTGTCGTTCAATCCATAATATTTCCTGGCAGAGTATAATGCTCCGCCAACAAGAAAAATAAATGCGTAAAGATTAATAAAAGGTGAAAAATAACGTACCCATTTCCATTCAAATACCGATCCCGTCAACCTGTAATCAAATCCTTCTGGCAAGACGACCGGCGTAAGAAGCACAAATATCGAAGCCAAAATAATAAGGCTTACAATAATTGTTGCTGTTATTCGGGCAAATGACTTGCGCATCAAGAGAAAAACCGATCCTTGTGCTAATGGAAAACCGCCAAGCAGTGCGCCTACGATATACCAAAGCCGAAGATTAATCTCATACCAGCCGAAAATCGCATGGATGCTTTCTGCCAGCGTACCAAGGCCGAAAGTAAGTACGCCAATACTCCACCAAAGCAGGTAAGACGTCTTATTTTCATTATAGTGACTGACTATTTCTCTTAAGAAAAAGAATGAAAAAATTGTGGTTGCAATAGGGATAAAGTCAATGATATCTGACATGTTTTTAAATGGCTTTATTCAAATGCAATTTCTCCTGAATTAGGCTGATACACATAATTAAATGTGAAATACCGTAGATCATTAGCGGCAATTTCAGGAGTTATATCTTCGGGAGCATCCTTATAATAACTCAGGACCTCTATCTTGGCATATTTGCCGTCTCGAGTTTTGAAAACCAAAACCCGTCCGGGAATAGGCTCGATGGTGTTGGAAGCAAAGTTATAGTTATACCAACCATTTCCACTTCCAGAAGCGATCGCATATCCACTATTGGAATCCTGGACAAATGCCAAAGGATCAACAGAACCAATATTTGCAAATGTTCCTGTTTCAATGTAGGCGCCTCCGTTTCCGGTTCGTTCCGGCTCATCGGTCGTTCCGAGAGAAACCCCGCCATTTACAATAATGGTAGTCCCTCTGAAGGCGATATCCCATTCGGTTGTACTTGAAGTTGGCGCCCCTGTTTCAAAATCGAATTTGGTGAACGGTCCTGAAACCGGCTCTCCCTGACCTCCAGATTGAGGTGCAAATAAATTACTGACTGTACTCGACTCTACCTGAAGTACTTCGGGACCATCATCGTTTGAACTGCACGAGCTAAAAACAACAACTAAGGTAATAAGTGATAATAATTTCAAAATATTCATAACTGTATAATTAAAAATTTAAAGTAAATGTTCCATAAATAATGCGTCCCGCGATATTCGATATATTCTGCGGATCTGTAAAATCGAAAAGGTTGTCAACACCAATACCTAATTCGTAGTTTTTAAATATTGTTTTGTTAAAGGCGATGTCCCATATGGAATAGCCATCAACAAAATCATCATAACTATCTAGATAAGCATTGCCATTGGTGTCAAACAGTCCGAACTTGCTTCTATAGGTCGCCCTGATATTCGCATTGGCATTCCACTTGGAGATCTGATAAAAGATCTTGAAATTGGCCGTATGACGTGAACGATTAAACAGCCCGAAATAATCCGATTTATCAAGTTGGAAAGCGGGGCTGGTCGGACTCTCACGCGCAAATACTTCTCCATTTTCAAACGCCATTTCCGCATCCTTGTCTTTTGCATATAGGAGCTGATAACCTGCCGATAATCTCAGCGATTTTATTATTTTCCAACTTACTCCATATTCCAGACCCTGGGTATAAACCGAATTGATGTTATAATAGCTAAAGACGTTTTGCCCATTATTTTTATTGGCAATGATCCTTGTATCGATAAGATCATCGATAGTATTTCTGAATAAATTCAAATTCATCGACAGGGTGCTGGTGGGCTTGACATCAATACCGAGGTTGATCCCGATTGAGTTTTCAGGTGAGAGCTGACCATCGAATTCCGACAGCGGAACAAGAATATTGGCGATTTGCCCCTGGGCTTCCAACTCTGGGATTACAGTATTTACCGCGTTATAGCCTAAAATGGTATACCCGATTACGCCATTTGAAAAGTTGAAATACAATTGTCTGAAATCGGGAGCTTTAAACCCATAACCCACAGATCCTTTAACGGCAACATGGTCTATAAGGTCATAACGCAAAGCCAGTTTCGGACTGAATTGTGATTTGTATTCGCTGTGGGCATCAAAACGCGCTCCGAGAATCATGTTTAATTTTTCATTCAAATATGTATCCCATTGCAAGAAGATGTAAGGGGAATTAAAGTTAGGTTCAGATGAAAAATCGGTGCGTTCTAAGCGTTCATGGTTCATACCCAATCCACCGATAAAACCGCTTGTTTTGGAAGGGTTAAAAGTTAATCTCAACTCGGGACGGAGCAGTAACTGGTTAAAATCACTCTCACTTAAAAGATTTCCTTCGCTATCATCAAGAAACTCGGTAGCTTTATATCTGGACCCGTATAATTCAAGTTGGCTATTCCACTTCGAATTAAATTTATGGGACATCAGGAATTTTGAGTTCCATTCATTTACACTGCTTTCACCACTGAACGATTCGGTTGCTCTGGTATCCTGATCCTGGGTAAAATATCGCCCGGTAAGGATAATATTCGTATTGTCGCTCAGCTGATAGTTAAAAGATCCGCTCAAAGTATAATTTGTATAAGCATCTACTGTATTTAGCGGGTCTGAAGAATTAAGATCAAAACCATCGGTTTCGTAACGGTTAACAAAAGCGTTGACCCCTATTTTATCCTTTTTGTAGTTTAGATTTAAACCGGTGTCGTTTGAATTAAACGTGCCCGAACGATGAAAAACCTCACCCTTGAATCCCGATTTTGGTTGTTCGGTTATAATGTTAATGACACCACCCAGGGCTTCACTACCATACAAACTTGAAGATGCGCCTTTAACAACTTCAATCTGTTTAATGTTTCCAACCGAAATACGGTTAAGGTCTAAGGTGCCCGCAGAGCGGCCGATAAGCGGCACCCCGTCTATCAGAATTAAGGTGTACTGTGAGTCTAATCCCTGGAGCTGTATCCCCTCTCCTCCGCCGAAATCAGGCACTGTGATCAATCCGGTTTGCTCACTGAGCAGATCGGTAAGTCGAATTGCATTTATGTTTTTGATCTCTTCCTGTTTAATGAGTTGTGCTGGTAGAGGTAATGAAGATAATTGCCGTAAGGTCCGGGTGGCTGAAAGGATTATTTCCGGAAGATTTTCTGTTAAAATGGTTTTCTCAGTCTCCTCATCCTCCTCCTGTGCATGAATTGATTCGATACTAACGAAACTCAACAACAGGACGCTTAAGAAATAAAGAGCAACTGTAGATTTTTTCATATATACAAAATTACGCTGCTTTAAAAGACTAAAATACCGCTATAAGTTTTTTTAATATCGCTAAAAAATTTCGGTGTTATTATGAATAAACTCCCGTATAATCAGTAATTTTGAAATATAATAATGACAAGAGGATGTCATTGCGTCAAAATAATTCAAATAAATACCGCTAAAAAATGATAGATGAAATTACTGTTCAAGAAGGTTTTAATGTCATTAAATTAAATAACCCTGAAGCTAAGGAGCTGGCATTCAACAGAGAAGTAGACAAGACGTCCATTCAGATGCACTTTTGTTTAAAAGGACAAGGAACTTTACTATTCGGGCCACATTACCAAAGACATGTCGAGCAGAACAACTCCCTTCTTTTATATAATCCCGATCTTGACCTTCCAATAAACCTGCTTTTAAATCCGGGAGGGTCCTATGTGGTTTTTATTTTCAGCATTAAGGTTTTTCATTCATTTTTTTCGCAGGTATCAGATCATATTCCCTTTCTCAATGATGAAAACCGGCATAAAAAATATTATCTCGAAAAGGCTCTGGAACCTTCTGAACTTTTGGTACTCAATCAAATTATGGATGAACAGAAGCACAATTCATTGCAGAAATTGTATTTGAGAGCAAAAGCTTACGAATCCTTATGCTTTTATTTTGGAGAGAACAAAGATGATAATCAAAGTTGTCCGTTTCTCGAAAGTGAAGAGCATGTGGAAAAAATAAAAATGGCGAAGAAAATTATAATCAACAACATGGCTGAACCACCTGGTCTGACAGCGTTGGCTAATGAGGTTGGACTACCTCTTCCAAAATTAAAGGAAGGATTTAAACACTTATATGGCGAATCGGTATTTAATTTTTTACTGGATTATAAATTGGAATATGCCAGAAAACAACTTCTTACAAGACGTTTTAATGTGGCCGAGATAAGTCATCAAATTGGCTATAGTGCAGCGAGTCATTTTATATCGGCATTCAAAAAGAAATACGGAACCACACCGAAACAGTATATATTAAGTTTGTCGTAACAGGTCAGGAATCTGATTTGGCCGTTGATTCCTCTGAATCTTCAACAGATATGAAATTAGGAAAAAGCATCGGCGCAAAAGATTTTACCGGCTCATACAGTACAGATTCCTCAAGGTCTTCCTCAGCTATAAACGGGATACTTCGCTGCATCTTACTGAAAATCAAGAGGAAGATACTTAAGATCAATCCGATTTTTAAAACACCGAATACACCGCCCAGAATTGAATTTAAAATCCCCAGAGCTGCGAAATCAGCCAATTTGGTAAGTGCTTTCCCAGCAAGTGAAATGGCAACCACAATAATTATAAACGTCAAGGCAAAAGCCGCGAGATTAATCGTTTGTTCGCTCCAATCAACATGCTGCATCAGAAATTCGGCAGTAAAGTTGCTGAAATGTATAGCACCGTAAATTCCGGCTACCAGGGCCACCAAAGAAGCGACTTCAACAAAAAGCCCTTTTGAAAATCCCCTGATCAGTCCGAAGAGTAAGATGGAACCCAATAATATGTCTATGATATTCATCGGTAAGCGTGTTTAACAAATATAACGACTTTGTTTCGTCCGTATTTCATTAGTGTTTAACTTTGCGCCCACATGGCAAGAGACGAACAACTTAAAGAGCGATGGGAAATGTTAGTCAAAAAGTTGACTAATCAATTTTCGGAGGGTGATAAGCTCGATCTTGATTCTATTATTTACCTGATCGGAATACAGGAATTGGGTCAGTTGCATCGGGAGTTCAAAAAGGATGAAAAGGTTCATTTGATGCACATTGCCATTTGCCGATTGCTTGAGCCATACGGTTACTATACATTTGATTACATAGATGAAGAGGGCTGGCCGCATTATACTGTCATGGCATCCTTGCCTCCGTTGAAAGCTGGTGAACAGAGTATTTTGATGAAAGAAGCCATCGTAAACTATTTCATCGAGACCGAATTTATCAGTTAGGAATTGTTAAATTTGCGTTTTATTTAGCCGATTGAACAATGATAGATAAGATCAAATCACTTATTGCAGAAGTCGATTCCTTTAGTACTGAATCGAAAGAAGAATTAGAATCCTTTCGAATTCGCTTTCTGGGAAGGAGGGGGCTTTTAACCGAGTTGTTTGCCGAGTTCAAGAATGTACCCAAGGACCAAAAGAAAGAATTTGGACAGGCAGTCAATCAATTAAAGCAAGGGGCTCAGGACAAGGTTGCCCATCTTAAAAACGCCCTGGAGAATCAAGCAGAAACACATGGATTGTATGGTGATTTAAGTCGACCAGGTGAGCCGGTATCCCTCGGATCGCGGCATCCGATTTCCATAGTCAAGAATCAAATTGTTGAGATTTTCTCAAGAATTGGATTTAATGTTAGTGAAGGTCCTGAGATCGAAGATGATTGGCATAATTTTACAGCTTTAAATCTTCCTGAATATCACCCGGCCAGAGATATGCAGGACACTTTCTTCGTTCAGTCTGATCCCGATATGCTTTTACGCACCCATACGAGCTCGGTTCAAGTGCGCTATATGGAACAACACAAACCACCGATTCGAACGATTTCACCGGGGCGGGTATATAGGAATGAAGCCATTTCTGCACGTTCTCATTGTTTCTTTCACCAGGTGGAAGGATTATATATCGATAAGCAGGTGAGTTTTGCCGATCTTAAACAAACCCTCCAGTATTTTACGACCGAAATGTTCGGGAAATCTAAAATCAGGCTGAGACCCTCTTTCTTCCCGTTTACCGAACCAAGTGCGGAAGTTGACGTGTATTGGGGCCTTGAAACCGAAACCGATTATAAAATGACCAAAGGCACCGGATGGCTTGAGATCATGGGTTGTGGGATGGTAGATCCCAATGTTTTAGAAAACTGTGGTATTGACTCGAAGTCATATTCGGGTTTTGCTTTCGGAATGGGGATTGATCGTATTGCATTGTTATTGCATCAAATTAGTGATATACGGTTGTTGAGTGAAAACGATGTACGATTCTTGAAGCAGTTCCGCTCCTCCCTTTAATAGGGTCAATCGAGTTTTTCGGTTAATTTCTGAAAAACCCATTTCGGGCTTCTTCCTTCATAGAGAATTTCGTAAACCGCCTTGATAATGGGTAAATGCGTTTTACTCTCGTTCTTCTGATTGAGAATTTGAGCGCTTTTGGTTGCATAATAACCTTCGGCTACCATATTCATTTCCATCATCGCCGACTTTACAGTATAACCCTTACCGATCATATTTCCAAACATCCGATTTCGGGAGAATGTAGAATAACCGGTTACGAGGAGATCTCCCAAATAAGCCGAATTATTAATATTCCTTTTCATTTTGTGCATTTTATTGATAAAGCGTTTCATCTCTCTGATGGCATTGCTCATCAATACACTTTGAAAATTATCGCCGTACCCTAAGCCATGAGCTATTCCAGCGGCGATAGCATAGATATTTTTCAACATGACGGCGTATTCAATACCGATAACATCGTCGCTTATTTTTGTTCGGATATAGGAGCTGGATACCTGATTGGCAATTTCCTGAGCAATATCTTGGTCGGCACAGGAAATAGTGAGATAGGACAGGCGTTCGAGGGCGACCTCTTCAGCATGACAAGGTCCGGCGATAACCGCAATATGATTGAATGGGATATTATGTATGTCGTGGAAATGCTCGCCCACCAGCAAGCCTGACTCCGGAATAATCCCTTTAACCGCAGAAACAATGATTTTGGAAGAAAAATCAGTGCTAATCTTTTCGATTTCAGAATGCATGAAGGCAGAAGGTATGACAAATATCAAAATATCTGCATAGTTGACCATTTCGTCAATGTCATTTGTGAGCTTCAATTGTTCCAAATTAAACTCAACAGAACTCAAATAGCTTGGATTATGCCTGTGCTTTTCCAAGTGTTCTTTGGTATACACACTGCGCATATACCATCCAACTTCTTCAAGATTCTCACAAAGCATTTTCACGATGGCTGTTGCCCAGCTTCCACCTCCAAAAACAGCATATTTATATTGAGATGCCATGGCTGCTAACTATTCTTTGGTCAAAAGTACAATTTTTATGAGGGTTTGTAATTGTCTGAAAATTAAGTAACTGTGTTTTTGGC
This sequence comes from Flavobacteriaceae bacterium, assembly GCA_013003555.1. GTDB lineage: Bacteria > Bacteroidota > Bacteroidia > Flavobacteriales > Flavobacteriaceae > SHLJ01. The sequence goes on along the minus strand of JABDIV010000025.1, from coordinate 34,167 downwards.
ATGCAATTTGAATGACATAGATATCAATCCATCTTAAAAGATTAATCATAAAAAGCGAACAGATGAAAACAATTAAACTACTTTCAGGAATAGCTTTGGTCTCGTTGTTATTTACATCGTGTTATACCGAAGTTGTCGTTGATGATTTCGATAACAGACCATCGATTTCTCTTAATCAATTACTAAACTCTTACGAATTATGGTATGTCGATATCAATCAAACAATTGGTTATGGACAAACGCCTTTTTTACAAAAAGCGTTCACAATATCTTTTAGAAATGGAATTGTATATGCAAACAACAATCTGGTTGGAATAGGCAGTCAGGGAGGTGGATTTGGGATTTCAATCGGAACCTACGACGCCTATGATATGATTCTTGATGTTTATCACGATCTGGACGGTTATGAAACCTTCGATGTTTATCAAATCGACTCTAATACAATAGAACTGTACAATCCATTTAATGACACTTCTTATTTCCTCCATGGCTATCAAAGAAACACTTTCGATTATGATCTGGTTTTTTATGAGAACATTCATTATTTTTTGCAGGAGTATGAGGCCTGGGAAAAAACATTTACCAGTGATGTAGGAGCGATAAATGAATTTGACTATGAGAATTTTCTTCAATTCTTAGCGGGGGGTAATGATTCAACGTTCAGAAGTTCGCAGGATAGTGTTGGAACGCCAGTCGATGAATTGTATTGGGATTATACCGGTGTATATGGTGTGGGCGATATCTCGGGTAATATGTATCTCAAAACGCTCACCCTGGATTACGATTTTTTCGCGGATGAATTTTTTGAGTTGAATGTTATTACAGATCAACTAATTGAATTATATCATACTGATTCAGGAACGTTTTATGAATTTACCGGCCGAGGATATATCCAATATCTAAGGTTAGACGATGGTAGTTGGGATAAGTCTAAATCGGCTGGCGATAAGCTGAGACGTCAGAAAACTGATAAAAAGGACAATCCAAGGAAAAATACAAGAAAATAAATTTTTGGTTGGTTAGTTAGTTAAGATTTGGCCTTTGGTAGTATCCGGGGCCATTTCTTCATTATATGACTTAATCATTTAATTCGGGTTCCTACGATATAGATATTTAAGCGCTATTAATTGTTAACAAACATTGCAAATCAGTCTATTTTTTGAGACCTTTACAGGATTAAGCATTAACCCTTTAAACACTATATAATATGAGTTTATTTTCATTCATTAAAAATGCGGGAACAGCAATATTCGGAGTTAAATCAGGCGCGAAAGAAGCCAATAAGGCTGCTGAGGCTGAACTCAAAGCTGAGGAGGCTGCTGCAGCACGTCTTAAAGAAACCATTCACGATCTCCAGTTAAAAGTTGAGAATCTCAATATTCATATCGATGATGATAAGGCGACGGTTCGCGGTGCGGCCTATGATCAATCAACACGTGAAAAAATCGTTCTGGTTGTCGGGAATTCTGAAGGCATTGCAGCCGTTGACGATCAAATGAGCGTCCAGCATACCGAACCTGAAGCGCAGTTCCATACTGTTGTAAGCGGTGATTCATTGAGTAAAATCTCCAAAAAATATTATGGTGACCCCATGAAGTATCCGGTAATTTTTGAGGCTAATAAGCCAATGCTTAGTGATCCTGATAAGATTTACCCTGGCCAGGTATTACGTATACCCCATATCAAAGCATAAACAAGACCAAAATAAAGTAAAAAGGCCGGTAAATATACCGGCCTTTTTCGTTAATATCCTGTAAAACAGGACTTTACTGGGTCATGGTGCCGATTATCGATTAATTTATTCCATTTGACTGTTAGGGTGTAAGATTAACGAATTTTCGAGCCGCTTATCGTAATTATTAACAGATATTCAAACCCTGAAGTACTTTTGACCTGTAAACCCCAAATTTACTATATGATGAAAAAACTACTTTACATTTTTGCGCTTGCCTTATTCGTAACTTCGTGCAGCGTTGACAGCATTAACAATGATGATTTTAACAGTCAGGATGAACTTAACACCAGAAGTGTTAAGGCAGATGCATCTTGCTCTGTAGCATACCTTGTAAACGAGAAAGGCGTTTATAGAGGTACTATTGAAAGTTTCGTTAATCACAAAACGGGCTGGTTGACCATTAGGTACAAGACAAAGTATTGGAAGATTAGTGATGCGAAGATGTTCTTCGGTCCTGTTTCTCAAATCGATACCCAACAGCCAGACATTTTTGCCTCGGGTAAATATGTACAGACCGAGACTTTTAATGATGATATTTATCTCGCGGATTTCAATTTTGCAATTGATGATATTAACGGTATTTATTGTCTCATGCCTAAATTGATAATCAAGAACGGCAAGATCAAGGAAACCATTTTTGTTGAAGGAATCCAATTACCAGATTCGGACATGAGTTATGCTCCAGAATTTGCAAAAGAATGCCTTCAGAAGCAATAATAAATAAACAGTTTACTAATCTAAGCCGGCTTTTTAGCTGGCTTTTTTTGTACTTCATCGAAACGCATTCAGAAAACGCTTACATTTTAGGTTCGTTTGTCGAATAAAAAGTGTTTTTCACGGATATAGTTGTATGTTTAAAGTCTTAACCTACTTAAATATATTAGTTATGAAGAAATTTTCCATTTTTATCCTCTCATCTTTGGCAATAGTGGTAATGGGTTGCACAACCGAGCAAACTGAGCCCGACCAATTAACCAGTGAGAATTTATTTAAAGTTTATGAAGCTAAGGTAGATAATGCCTTAACACGTGAAGGCGAGAATTGTCTCGAGGTTGAATTGATTGCCGGACAAAATCATATTGCAGGCTTGGTTACTGCCGAAACCATCGATGGCCTATTGAAAATTACCTATTCGGCCGGCCCCGACTGGACCATTGGAGCCACCCATTTAAGCCTTGGCGAATGTGAGCAGATTCCAACAACCGGATCTGGTAATCCAAAAATCGGCCATTTTGAGCATTCTTCTGAACATTCAGAAGGCGTGAATGAAGTGGTTTATGAATTCCCGATTGAATATCTGCTAGAGGATTTCTGTTTTGCGGCACACGCTGAAGTCACCGGACCAACAGGAGGTGAGACCGCCTGGGCTTCGGGTACAGAGTTCGACGGCAATAGCTGGGCGATGTTTGTTGAAGCCCTGTTAAATGGATGTACTTCTGGGGGAGGTGATGACGACGAACCCGTTGTAAAATAAAATACGAATTCTAAATCCCGGTTTTTTCAACCGGGATTTATTTTTTATAGAAGTTCATTTCATCAAGATAAACCCAAACATTTTCAGGTAACATTGGTCGTACCTGTTTTCCTTCCTTAATTGCTTGTCGAATAAACGTTGACGATATCTCCATTATTGGTGCATTTATGTGTTTAACGCGGTCATGATCAAAAAGATCTGATTTTTCACCGTGATCACTCAAACGCGGGTATACATAAATATCGTGCTCTAAAATAAGAAGCTCATAATTTTTCCATTTATGAAAACTCTTCAGATTATCAGCACCCATGATTAAAGCAAATTCGTCATTGGGATATTTCTCCTGAAGATAGGTCATGGTATTGATGGTGTAATTGGGTTGCGGCAGGCCAAACTCAATATCACAGGCTCTCAGCCTTTGATAATTTTCGACAGCCCGGTTTACCATTTGATAGCGATGATGATCCTCAAGCAAGGATCGCTTTGCTTTAAACGGACTATGCGGGGTGATCACAAACCAAACCTGATCAAGATCAGAATACTCGGCGAGATGATTGGCAATCACCAAATGACCGATGTGTATTGGATTGAATGACCCGAAAAACAAACCTATTTTTTTACCTTTCCCCTGCTTCTCCATTTGAATTAAGAAAATTACTGACTGTAAGATATGATTCCTCTAATGCCTTTTCAAGCTCATCGTTTTCAATTACCACATCAAAAAGAGGAGCCGTTGCCAATTCGGCCGATGCTTTTGCGATTCGCATATTGATTTTATGCTCATCTTCGGTTTTCCGTTTTTTCAACCTGATCTTCAATTCGTCTATGCTCGGGGGCCTGACGAAAACAGCAAGTGTTTTATCCGGAAATTTGCGCTTTATCCGAAGTCCGCCAGACACATCGATATCAAAGATCACATGCTTACCATTTGCCCAAATGCGCTCGACCTCACTTTTTAAGGTGCCATAGAAATTATCGCGATATACTTCTTCCCACTCGAGAAAAGCATCGGTTCTGATTTTGTCTTTGAATTCCTCGATGTCCAGGAAATAATAATCCTGACCTTCAATCTCTTCACCTCGCTTCACTCGTGAAGTGGCCGAAATCGAAAATTCAAGGTTTAATTCTTCTTGTTTGAGTAAGTGTTTAACAATGGTTGTTTTTCCTGAACCTGAGGGGGCCGAAAACACGACGAGTTTACCGTTATTCATCAAAAACTATTTTGAGTTTTGAAGGTCATTTTTTTTAAAGAACATTGAGTAATTGCTCCTTGATCTTTTCTAATTCATCCTTCATCTGTATGACGAGTTTTTGCATAGGTGCATAATTGGCTTTAGAACCAATCGTATTGATCTCACGGCCGATTTCCTGAGAAATGAAGCCGAGTTTCTTTCCATTGGAATCCGGACTATCAAGGCTTGATTTAAAGTATTCCAAATGATTTTTTAACCGAACTTTTTCTTCGGTTATATCGAATTTTTCTATGTAATAAATCAACTCCTGCTCAAATCGGTTTTCATCGATCTTTTCCTTGAGCTCATCAATACCTTTTCGTATGCGTGCACGAACGCCTTCAACGCGCTCGGGGTCCATCTCAATTACGGCTTCCAGAAGGGAAGAAATGTTGGTTATTCGAATTCTGAAGTCATTTTCAAGCGCTCCCCCTTCCTGGGTTCTATAGGCGTGGATATTCTCTAACGCTTTCTCGATTTCTTGTTTAATAGCACCCCATTCCTCTTCATCGATATCCTTTCGGTCGGTCACAACCGCATCGGGCATCCGTATTGCCATTTGAAGCAAATCCACTTCTTCAGCCTCAACAAGGTCCCGAAGCTGGTGCATATATGCTAACACAGTATTTTTATTGACTTCGGATGTTGTCGCTTCACCAGTGGTTTCAAGATATAAGCTGAAATCGATTTTACCACGAACCAACGCTTTGGCGATTATCTTACGTATATCCAATTCTTTTCCGCGGTAAACCGATGGCATTCTGGCATTTAGATCGAGATTTTTACTGTTAAGTGATTTGATCTCGATGGTTAATTTTTTATTTGGAAGTTGTAAAACGGTTTTACCATAACCGGTCATTGATCGTATCATTTGAAAATCTTAAGATTGGTCAAAGATAACCAAAATCAGCCAAGCAAATTGAATTCCAGGAGAGTTCATAAAAGACAGAATTGTACCTTTGGAATAAACCTTAAAACAGATGTTTTTTAAAGAATTTGAAATTCGCTGGGGTGACCTCGACGCCAACGGGCATCTCGGGAATGCCTCCTACATCGCTTTTATGAGCCACACGAGAATGTCGTTTTTTTCGAAGCAGGGCTTAAGTCTCGAAGCGATGAGAGGAATGGGTTTGGGCCCGATAGCCCTTTATGAACATATTCATTATTTCAGGGAAATGGACCTCAATGATCAGATTAGGGTAAGTCTGGAGATCGTAGGATGGACAGAGGACGCCCAATTTATAAAGATTGAACACAATTTTTATAACCAATCTGGTCAAAATCTTGCCTTTAGTGAAATCTTGTTTTCCTGGATTGATTTAAAAACACGGAAACTAGGCAGACTATCACCCGAATTAAGAGCTAAACTAGCGACTTTTCCCAAGTCGGAAAGGTTTAACATCCTGACTAAATCCAATATACGTAAAGACGGAATAAGGCCCAAGGATCTGTGATAAAGGCTTCATTTAGATAAATTTGTGTAATTTGGATTAACAAAAACTAACTTAATTTAATTCAAAAATGGAAGAAATGGATATTAATTGGCTGGCGTTGATCGTGGCCGCAATCCTGCCCCTTGTTACAGGTTTTATTTGGTATAATCCCAAAGTATTTGGAACGGCGTGGATGAAGGAAACCGGCATGACCGAAGAAAAAGCCAAAGAGATGAATCCTGCCAAAACCTATGGTCTTGCTGTTGTCATGGCATTTTTACTCGCTTTTTTTATATGGCCTCAGGTATTTCTAGGCGGAGCACCTGACATGCCGCATGGAGTTGAACCGTTTTTAACTTTTAAGCATGGTGCTTTGCATGGTTCAATGTTAGGACTTTTCGTTGCACTTCCTGTTTTGGCCACCAACGCTTTGTTTGAGCAGAAAACATTTAAATATGTACTGATCAATGTCGGTTATTGGGTAATAACCATGGCTTTAATGGGTGGATTGATCAATGCCTGGGTATGATTCACAAGAGAATATTCAGAAAATTAAGAGGCTGATATGGCCTCTTTTTTTGTTTTAAATGGCTGATGCTGCCGGTATGTCTTAATCTTTACGGATTTTATGAATGGCTGAATTATTTTATTCGGAAGCCATCGTTTAAGCCTTATATAACAAGTCAGATCTTCAGGGATTGCCCCTAAGGTGCTTTTTATTTCAGAGGCTGTACGACCCAGATTGATTTGACGACTTTGGTGTTCAATACCCAACCTGACATAGTCATTCAAAATTCTGGGGTAGATGGCGAGTCGCTTATTCAATTCGTAGTTCAATCCGATGAAATGTGCATCGAGATTGTTCCCATTAATCATAGCAGATAAGAATCCAACGAGATGTCCGTCATAAAAATAACCACGAACAATGAATTCTTCATTGTAAGTTGATTTCAAATATGAATATGTATTTAGATCAAGTATCTGGGCGTTGAAATTTGCATTTGCGATGGTATTCTCATAAAGAATCTGTAACTCATCCATGTATTTCAAGATATCGTTATGGTCTAATATCTTAGCTTTAAGGCTATTACTTTGTGAGTCTGCCTTGTTTGCCTTAACGCGATACTTTGATTTCAGATCGTTTTTAAAATCTTCAAAAGACTGCCATTCGGTATCGAGATGAATGATCATATTAGGTTCAACATGCATGGCCGAATAATTATAATCCTCCAATAAACGGGTTATATACAATGACTCCTCCATGAAATCTTTAACGAAAATAGCATGAAGTTTTTTTGTTTTTTTTGACAAAATCGACACAGCCGAAGCCAGGGCATTAAAGGCTTCAATTTTATCTTCTCCGTGGCGAAGAAACGTTCCATATTCACCGCTTAAAAAAATATTTCCACAAAACAATACTCTGATATGACTTCGCCTGAATATTTTATTGATAATGTTTTTTAAGGAAGGATTGATTTTGATGTTCTTCGTGATAGTTTCAATGCCAATGGTCACAATTTGTGTGTTCGCGAAGGCAATTGGTTCATCACCCCGGAAAACGACAATGTAATTGAACTCGATATCATGGTTGGCCGCTTCAAAAGTTTTGAGAAACTCGGGAGTGTAATACACGTTATCACCACATCCTAAGGCTTGCCAACAGCTGCTCTCGATCTGATCAACTGAGGAGTAAAACTTCGGTTTTAGAACACTCATATTGAAGGGTTATCCTCGATTTAGGTGTTAAACTAATCAATCGATCTAATATTTTACTGTTAACCGCTATAATTTTAACATAAAATAAGGAAGCAGCTAAAAAGTTAGCTGTGAATCGCCTTATAGGCCGCTTCAATTACCTTTTTTGAATTACCTGCAAATACAGTGTCCCCAACTACAATAATTGGCCGTTTTACAAAGGTATAATGACTTAAAATGTAGTGTCTGTAGTCCTCGTCGCTTAAGGATTGGTCTTTCAGTCCCATTTCCTTGTATAATTTGGCTCTTTTGCTAAATAATGCTTCGTAACTTCCCGAGAGATTTTTTAACTGGTCCAAATCCGAAACCGTGATTTCTTCCTCTTTGATTTCTTGAAATTGGAAGTGATCGGGTAGATCGAGTTCCTTAATTATCCTGTTGCAGGTATTGCAGGTTTTTAAATAATAGACTCTGAACATATTGATGGTTTATAGACCTTATAAATTTTAGTGAAATTTAAGTACATTTAGCCAATTAATCAAAAGCATGGATTACTTTTCAATAGCGACTATTTTGGTGGTATTATCGGCAGGGTTCGGCTATTTAAATGTCAGATTCTTGAAGCTTCCAATCACCATAGGCCTTATGATGATAAGCCTTCTTTTGACTTTGATTGTTGTTGGAATTGGTCAGTTTGATGATACTTTACTACTTCGGGAAAAAGAATTTATTCGGACGATTGATTTTAAAGCGGTCTTATTAGACATTATGCTGAGTTTTCTCCTTTTTGCAGGAGCATTACATACTAATTTTGCACAACTGAAAGTCCAACGCTGGCCGATTTTAATTTTTGCGACTAAAGGCGTGTTGTTTTCAACGGTTTTGGTTGGTACCATTATGTATTATGTGTTGCAGTGGCTTGGATTTGAAATTAGTTTTATTTATTGTCTCTTATTTGGAGCTTTGATATCACCAACCGATCCAATTGCTGTTTTGGGTATTTTGAAAAAAGCCGGAGCCCCGAAAAAACTGGAAACCAAAATTGTTGGAGAGTCTCTTTTCAATGATGGTGTGGGTGTGGTGGTTTTTATTACTATTTATAGTATTGCCTCATCGGCGAATGGCGCGATCGAGATTTTAGATATTGTCGAACTTTTTGGCCTTGAGGTGATAGGCGGCGTTGGATTGGGTCTTATCTTAGGTTATATCACTTTTCTATTGATGCGCTCCATCGATAATTATGAAATAGAAGTTATCCTCACCCTGGCTGCCGTGATGGGAGGAACGGTCCTGGCTCATCATTGGCATCTTTCTGCACCTCTGGCCATGGTAACGGCCGGCCTGATAATTGGTAATGATACAACGCGTGACGCAGCCATGTCGAAAACAACCGAAATGTATGTGGATAAATTCTGGGAACTTATCGATGTATTACTGAACACCGTCTTATTCATTTTAATAGGAATGGAAATTCTGGTCCTGCAATTTGAAAAGTATTACATACTTGCTGGGTTAATAGCAATCCCGGTAGTTTTGATTTGCCGATACGTATCGCTGTGGCTGCCAATAAAATATTTCACCAAACGGCTTGATTTCGTGCCACGAACAAATTTGATTATGACATGGGGAGGACTCAGAGGGGGCATTTCAATTGCCCTGGCCCTCAGTTTAACGAACGAAATGGGTCGCGAACTGTTTTTGGTTATAACTTATGTAATTGTGATCTTTTCAATAATAGGACAAGGCTTAAGTGTTGAGCCGATTATTAGGTATCTCACAAGAGAATCTTGATTATTTCAATTTAAGATAAGCCTCAACCTCCTCAAATGGTATGGTAAATTCGGTTATCCCCTGGGCGTATGAACCGATTTCATAAACATTATAGAGCATCAAGATGCCGTCTTCATTTATCCCGATATTGGCTGGAAGATGAAAAGGATCGCCAAAAAAATAGTCAGACAGTTTCTCGCCTTCTTTCGATTCTATCGCCTTCTCGAAATAAGGTTTAACAAATTCGGTAAATGCTTCTTTGTCGGTAAGAATATCGTCGATCTGGAGTATTCTCCCGGTTTCACCTTCGAAGTTATAAAACGTGATATTCATATTGCCATGTGCACCTCCCGTGTTCATATATCCGTTTATTGCCAAACAAATAACTTCATGTGACTGGTAAATAACCTCTGCATCAAAAATAGCCTCCCACGTCAGGCCACTTTCTTCCATATCAGATTTGAACTGGTTGTATTCGGAGTCGAACATTCTAATGGCCTCATCAAGACTTACAGAATCGAGGTTTTCCTCTCCAAAATTCAACATATTCGCAATATGGTTCTCAAGCGTTTCATTAATTGAACGGCTTAATTCTGAATCGCCTTCTGCCTTAGGAATATTAATTTCTATGATAGCATTTTCATCATAAATTTCGATTCGTTCCGAAAAAGCTACCAAGGCTTCTTCTTCACATGAAAAAAACAAAAAAGTAAAAGCGAAAAGGGATAAGAAGGATCTCATATTCTCATATGATTTATTGATGAATTAAAGATATCATATTGCATTTGAATAGAACGAATTAAAGTCTAAATTTGTTTCATCAAATTGAACATCCATGAAATTTAACACAAAGACCATACATGGCGGTCAACAACACGATCCGGCCTACGGCGCAGTAATGCCACCGATATATCAAACATCAACCTATGCTCAAAGTACACCGGGCGGGCATAAAGGCTATGAGTATTCGCGAACTCACAATCCGACAAGAGATGCACTTGAAAAGGCATTTGCCAGCATTGAGGGTGGCAAATACGGATTGGCTTTTGGGTCGGGAATGGCTGCAATCGATACTGTGATTAAACTCCTTGAGCCTGGTGATGAAGTGATTTCAACAAATGACCTCTATGGCGGGACATACCGATTATTTACCAAGGTTTATGAAAAATTCGGTATTAAGTTTCACTTCACGGGTATGTCTAATCCCGAAGCCCTGAGATCATTGATAAATGAACGGACAAGATTGATATGGGTCGAGACACCTACCAATCCTATGCTAAATATTATCGATATACAAGCCATGGCAAAATTATCAAAGGATCATAATCTCCTGCTTGCTGTAGATAACACTTTTGCTACTCCTTATCTGCAAAAGCCACTTGAGCAGGGTGCCGATATTGTGATGCATTCAGCGACTAAATATTTGGGAGGACATAGTGATGTAATAATGGGAGGGCTCATCGTAAATGATGATGATCTGGCTGATAAACTTTATTTTCTTCAAAATGCCAGCGGAGCCATTTGCGGTCCGATCGATAGTTTTTTAATGTTGCGAGGGATAAAAACCTTACATGTTAGAATGCAACGACATTGTGAGAATGCCCATAAAGTCGCACGATTTCTGTTGAATCACCCGAAAATTGAGAATGTTTACTGGCCCGGATTTGATCATCATCCTAATCATGAGGTTGCGAAGCGGCAAATGAAGGATTTTGGCGGCATGTTATCTTTTACAACGAAGGGCAACGACTATGAAGAGGCTGTTAAAATTGTTGAGCGACTTGAAATCTTCACTCTGGCCGAATCGTTGGGAGGTGTGGAATCTCTTGCAGGTCATCCGGCAAGTATGACTCATGCGAGTATCCCAAAAGAAGAGCGGGAAAAATCGGGAGTTGTCGATTCGTTAATCCGTTTAAGTGTTGGGATAGAAGATATCGACGATCTTATCGCCGATCTTGAACGGGCGATGCAATAGCTGTTTTCTAGTCGAGGTAATAAATATACCCGAAATTAAGCCAAAGCAACCAATCGTTATATTTGTTAAAACTTAACTGGTGATTAAATCCATCAACCCAATCGTCAAAATACAATTGCCATCTGAGATCTAACATTAGATCGGAAAGGACAGTAAGCTTATAGCGCACACCAACACTGGTCACCATAGAAAAAACAGAACCATTTTGTGGGTTGACTGATCCGGGATCCCAATAAGAGTAAAAATTACTGGCGTTTTGAATGTTCTGATCACCATAAGTCGTTGACGCTTTTGGACTGTAGGCGGTATAATGAACACCTAAACTCACAAAAGGCGCGAATTTATAGCTGAATGCCTGAAAGGAGCGAATACTTTTCGGAAAATATTCCAACTGCATTCCGATGTCAAAATTATTCGCCTCACCGCTATGCGCTCGAAGACGATCGGCATTCGGGCTCGTTTTATCGGGCCGGACCCATTCTCCAAAATGATCCAACTTGGTTTTATTCCACGAGATCTCACTTCTTAATTTGAAGTGATCATTAAAATACGTATCGGTGGTATAACAATTACAATCTGCCCGGTATGAGAAATTTATGTAGTGAACAATTCCAATACCGATTCCGGAATTTCCAAGGTTCGTTTCTTCGTCATTACGACTTCCGTAGTCAGATCGAAATTCAACTGGACCAGCAATAACGCCTATCTCATGAGAGAATCCAAGTTGAGAAAACCCCAAATTGCTAATTAGCAGGGCGGTAACGACAATAGGTATAAGTTTCAATTTGAGCATGATTTGATTTAACGTATAACGACGTTATTGAGGACAAATATAGAAAATATCGATAAAACAACAAATAAATCCGATAAAATGCAACATCATCGGTGTGTACATATAACTTTAAAACTAACGAATTATTATACATTTAATGTTGTGAATTTGAAAAAAAAATAGGCATTTTTTTCAATATAATGTATCTTTGCACTCTAATTTCACACCTAATTTGTAAAATTCATAAAATTTATTTCCATGACTGACAAAGTTCAAGAGTTTTTAGATCTTGTTAAAGTTCGCAACGGCAATGAACCTGAGTTTCTTCAAGCCGTTGAAGAGGTTGCCCTTACTGTGATTCCGTATATCGTTCAGCACGATATTTATCACGGAAAAAATATCCTGCTTCGTATGGTAGAACCTGAACGCGTAATTTCTTTTCGTGTTTGTTGGGTTGATGATTCTGGTGAGATCGAGGTAAATAGAGGCTATAGAGTTCAAATGAATTCCGCTATTGGTCCGTACAAAGGAGGACTTCGGTTTCATCCTTCAGTAAATTTAAGTATTCTGAAATTTTTAGCTTTTGAGCAAGTCTTTAAGAATAGCCTGACAACGCTGCCGATGGGTGGTGGTAAAGGAGGAAGTGACTTTGATCCAAAAGGTAAGAGCGATGGTGAGATCATGCGATTTTGCCATGCATTTATGAGTGAACTATGTCGCCATATCGGTGCAAACACCGATGTTCCTGCCGGCGATATTGGTGTTGGTGGACGAGAGATCGGATTCCTTTTTGGGATGTATAAAAAAATGAGAAACGAATTTACGGGTGTTTTGACAGGTAAAGGTCTTACTTGGGGCGGTTCGTTAATACGACCAGAAGCCACAGGTTATGGGACAGTTTATTTTGCCGAGAAGATGCTTCAAGAACAGGATAAAGCAATCAAAGGCTTAAAGGCTGTGATTTCTGGATCCGGTAATGTAGCCCAGTATGCTGCTGAAAAGTGTAATCATCTGGGCGTTAAAGTTTTGACTCTATCAGATTCTTCAGGTTATGTTTATGATCCCGATGGGATTGACGAAGAAAAACTAGCCTATGTTATGAATTTGAAAAATGTTCAACGGGGCCGTATAAGTGAATATGTTAAGAAGTATCCGAATTCATCCTTCCATAAGGGAGAAAGACCCTGGGGTGTGTCTTGTGATATCGCTTTACCCTGCGCTACACAAAATGAACTGAATGGTGAGGAAGCTCGGGAATTGATTAAAAATAAATGTTTTTGTGTGGCTGAAGGAGCTAATATGCCTTCAACTATCGAAGCCATTGAGGTTTTTCAAAAAGCCAAAATACTCTATGCACCCGGTAAAGCATCTAATGCCGGCGGCGTTGCAACCTCAGGTCTTGAAATGACTCAAAATTCACTGCGATTCAACTGGACAAGGGAGGAAGTCGATAATAAGTTGAAAGAGATTATGTATGATATCCATGATGCATGTATCGAATACGGCAAGGATGAAAATGGTTATATCGATTATGTTAAGGGTGCGAATATTGCTGGCTTTGTAAAAGTTGCTGATGCGATGCTTGCTCAGGGTGTCGTTTAATCCATAAGAGAATTAACAAAGGCTCCCTACGGGGGGCTTTTTTTACACATTAATTCGTAATATTTTACGTTAGTATTAGATATCTTTGAGTGCTTGTGAAAAAGATTTTTATATATATAACGATTTTATTTACCACATGGATCTACAGCCAGGATTTTACGGCCGAATGGCAAGGTCATTTCTCTTATTTTAAAATCAATGATGTCGTTAAAGGCAACAATAAAGTCTATGCGGCAGCTGATAACGCAGTGTTTACCTATGACCTCATCACTTCGGAAATTGGAACTATTACTACGGTTAATGGGCTTTCTGGAGATCAAATTTCTACGATTTATTATAGCGAAAGTTTCGATAAACTTGTTATTGGCTATCAAAATGGACTGATCGAAATATATTCAGAATCAGATGGAAGCATTTTTTCTATTGTCGACATCATTGAAAAGCCAACAATTTCCCCTGAGGATAAACAAATCAATCATTTTAATGAACATGATGATCTCGTCTATATTTCTACAGATTACGGGATTTCTATTTATGATCTTGATGCTTTAGAATTCGGGGACACCTATTTTATTGGACCTGACGGCGTTCAGGCTCCTGTAAGACAAACTGCTATTTATGATGAGTATATTTTTGCAGCTCATAAAAGTAATTTCGGACTTCGAAAAGCACCAATTGCGAGCACCAATCTTATTGATTTCAACGAATGGACTCAATTGACCGGCGGCACTTTTGTTGGCGTAGAGAGCATAGGTGAATCGGTTTACGCATTGCGCGCCGTTGGTAGATTGCTCAACGTGACTGGGCCCGGGATTTTCGAGGTGGCGAATTTCGGCTTCGGTGTTAAGGAAATGGGATCCAGTGAAGACAAACTTATTATTGTAAAAAACAACGAAGTTTTAGTTTTAGACCCTGAAATAAACCCAATATCAAATCATACGGTTACTGCCGATTTTGATACAACTTTTAATACTGCTACAATTGCACTTGATGAAATATTTATAGGCACCGATAACTTCGGCCTGCTTAATGCACCACTAAATGACCCAATCTCGTATGTTGCTATATATCCGGATGGTCCCTTGCGTAATGATGCATTCAATATTCAGGCCGGTTTTGGAGATCTATGGGTTGCATACGGGGATTATACGCTGACCTATAATCCGTCACCGATTAGACGATATGGACTCAGTCAGTTACAAAATGGCGAATGGAATAACATTGCTAATGATAGCTTGTTTAATGCCCGAAATTTAAATGCAATATCGATAAATCCATCCCTGCCTACCCAGGTATTTGTAAGTTCCTTTAACGATGGAATCGTTGAGTTAAATAATGGTCAACCTACAGTGCTTTATGATCAGACCAATAGTGGTCTCGAGTCATTAATTTTGCCAAATAACCCTAGTTTTGTTAGTATCAGGGTTTCTGGTTCTACCTTTGATTCTGAAGGGATCCTTTGGTCAATGACAAGCCGGGTCGATCGACCATTAAAATCATATAATCCTGAAACCGGACAATGGCAGGGGTTTGATTTTACGGAGATCATTCCTGAAGGGTTGTTTGACGAACTGGGCTTTAGTGATATTGTTGTTGACAATAGAGGGATTAAATGGATTGGCGGGTTGAAATCGGGAGTGATCGGTTTCAATAACGAAACCGGGGAAATTAAGAACATATTTGATATTGAAATTGCCAATTTGCCTAATCAGGCTGTAAAAGCTTTGGCGGTCGACAAACGAAATCAGCTTTGGATAGGAACAATTGAAGGGCTTCGAGTGCTCTATAACACCAGTAATTTCTTCGATGATGATGCGGTAAGAACGCAGGAGATTATTATTCTAGAAGATGGCATTCCGAAGGAACTTCTTCAATTTCAATACATTTCAGACATTAAAGTAGATGGAGGTAATAATAAGTGGATTTCGACTATTGGGTCGGGGATATTTTATTTTTCAGCCGATGGACAAGAAACCATCTATCATTTCACCAAAGACAATTCACCCTTGCCGTCTAACAATGTCATCGATTCATCTATCGACACAAATAGCGGAGTTGTTTATATGGCTACTGATCGTGGACTGGTGTCCTTCCGATCGGGAAGTTCAAAACCACAAGACGACCTGGCTGATGCCTTTATTTTCCCAAATCCTGTTCGCCCCGGATTTAGCATGATCGATAAGAAGATCAAAATAAAAGATGTGAGTGAGAATGTCAATATAAAAATTACTGATATCGAAGGCAATCTGGTAGCTGAAGCCGAATCAAATCGTAACTTAAGATTTAAAGGTTATAATCTGGAAATCGATGGAGGAACAGCATACTGGAACGGAAAAAACCTGGCCAATAATGAGGTGTCATCAGGCGTATATTTGGTGATGCTGTCTGACCTCGATACACTTGAAACCAGGGTGCTTAAACTTATGGTAATTCGCTGATGCTTGTCTCGACACGGGCCATAGTACTTTCGAAACAGCGATTTAAAGATCATGACCTTATTGTTACCTGCTACACAAGACATTTTGGAAGAAAGAGCTACATCCTTAAGGGGATTTTAAGATCTAAGAAAGCCAAATTAAAACCTGCACTTTTTCAACCCTTTTCCTTATTGGATATCGAAGCTGACCATAAAGACAGCCGATCACTGCAATACATACGTGAAGCTCGGATTTATCAATCAACACCTTCAATTCAAACCGATGTGATCAAGGGTTCAATTGTTCTTTTTCTGTCAGAGATTCTTTATTCAATTTTAAGAGAAGAAGAAGAGCGGGAAGATCTATATCGATTTATTGAAACTGCGATAGTTTGGTTTGAAAGCCATGAAACCAATTCAAATTTTCACCTGTTGTTCTTATTGGAAATCACGAAGTATCTCGGGTTTTATCCTGACCTCGGTAATGATGCACCATATTTTGATCTGCAGGAAGGACGCGGGCAACAAACAGGAACAGGAAGATATCTTATTGAAGGCGAAAATTTAACACGTCTAAAACAGGTTTTGGGTATAAAATTTGATGTTAATAAAAAAATCCGAATGTCTGCATCCCAAAAGCGAGAATTTTTGGGTATGATATTGTTATATTTTAAATTACATTTGGACGGCTTTAAGGAACCTAAATCGTTAGCAGTTTTCAATGAAGTTTTCGCCGATCAATAATCACCATTTGTTCCTTATTATGGCACTGTTTTGCAGCTGTTTCGTAATGGCCCAACGTGTTGAAATCAGAGATCGATCTACGGGTGAGTTCGTCGTTGGAGTAGCGGTTTTTAACCAGCAAAAATCAAAAAGTGCTATTTCGGATATAAATGGGTTAGTCGATCTCGATGTATTTGAGCCGACAGAATACCTGACTTTTAAACATATCGGTTTCTTTGAATTTCAAACTACTAAATCAAATGTACCAGCGATCATATATTTACAGCCCAAAGAACTGAGTCTGGAAGAGGTTGTCATTTCAGCTTCAAAATTTGAGCAGAACCGTAAAGAAGTACCTAAATCAGTAGTAAGTATTAAAGCCGGGGATATCCTGTTTAACACCCCCCAAACCAGTGCCGATTTACTTCAGAGTAGCGGACAGGTATTTGTTCAAAAAAGTCAACTTGGTGGTGGCAGCCCAATGATCAGAGGGTTTTCAACCAACAGGTTGTTGCTTTCGGTTGATGATGTACGCATGAATAATGCCATCTTTAGGGGTGGAAATATCCAAAATGTCATATCGATCGATCCCTTCAATATTCGAAATACCGAGGTAATTCTCGGTGCCGGATCGGTTATTTATGGAAGTGATGCTATTGGTGGTGTCATGAATTTTTATACAAAACGCCCACAGCGGTCTGAGAGCGATTCAATTTTATTTAAGGCCAATGGAGTTGCGCGATATAGTTCAGCAAGTGATGAGAAAACAGGACATGTCGATTTCAATATCGGACTCGAGAATTGGGCTTTCCTCACAAGTGTGAGTTATACCGAATACGGTGATCTTGAAATGGGTAAAAACGGGCCAGATGATTATCTGAGGCCAGAATATGTTGAAAGCGAAAACGGCATCGACATGATTGTTCAGAATAATAACCCCAGGATACAACGATTTACCGGTTATAACCAGACCAATCTAATGCAGAAGATCAATTATAAGAGATCTGAAACCCTTAATTACAACTTAGGTCTGCATTACAGTACAACTTCCGATTATCCCCGATATGATCGTTTGATTCTCTACAATGATGATGAGTTACGATCGGCTGAATGGAATTATGGTCCGCAACGCTGGTTTCTGGGGAACTTTCAGATAACTAAATTCAGTAGTCGGTCGAATCTATATGATAACATAAAATTTACTGCTGCATACCAGAATTTTCAGGAAAGCAGGATCGATCGGAACCTGAATTCCCCGGATAGGCGCATGCGTGAGGAGTCTGTAGATGCCATTTCTGTGAACCTTGATTTGGAAAAAGCAGTAAGTAAGTCGGCTAAAATTTCATATGGCGCCGAATACATCTATAATAAAGTTGCATCAAACGGCAGGCAAGAGGATATTATTAATGGTAGTGTTGAATCAATTGTGTCCAGATATCCAAATGGATCGAGCTGGCAATCAACAGCGGCCTATTTCAACTATAAAATTCGACCAAATAACGAAGTTACAATTCAATCGGGGTTACGCTATAACTATATAAGCATACGGGCCGATCTCAGAGAAAATAACCAGTATTTAAACCTCCCCTTCGATGATGCCAACCTCGACACTGGAGCCCTGACCGGGACTGCCGGTATCGTATGGTCTCCGAACGAAAAGATAAGTTGGAAATTAAATGCCACTACCGCTTTTCGGGCGCCTAATATCGATGATGTAGGAAAGTTGTTTGATTCCGCCCCCGGTTTGGTGGTCGTTCCAAATACTGATTTGAAGCCTGAATATGCTTACAGCGGGGAAATAGGGGTGACCTTCAATTTTGAAAATAACATCGAACTTGATTTTGCAACGTATTATACTTACCTCGATGATGCTTTAGTAAGAAGAGATTTTAGCATTGACGGTCAGACTGAAATAATCTATGACGGCGAATTAAGCCGTGTACAGGCAATTCAGAATGCAGCGAAAGCCTGGATATATGGCTTTGAAGCGGGGATTAAAATCTCATTTACCGAACATTTGAAATTGAATTCTCAGTACAGTATTGTTGGTGGGACAGAGGAGGATATGAGTGGTATTGAAGTACCTGTTAGGCATGCAGCACCAGCATTTGGAAATACACATTTGATCTGGGAGAAAAATCGATTAAAATTAGACGCTTCATTGATCTATAATGGTGAATTGTCCTTCTATCAACTGGCGCCTTCGGAAGTTGAGAAGGGGTACTTATATGCCAGTGATGAGAACGGAAATCCTTATTCGCCTTCCTGGTATACCTTAAATCTTCGATCTCAATTTAAATTCTCTGAAATGACTTCATTAAGCTTAAGTATTGAGAATATCACAAATCAAAGGTATCGGCCCTATTCATCGGGTATTGCAGCACCGGGAACAAACTTAATCGTTGCATTAAGGCACAGCCTCTAACCACTAAGAAATAAATTAAAACCGCTTTACAACTTTTTTTGTGAGAACCACCCCATTTTCAAGGCTCACGCGAATGAGGTAAGTGGCCTGACTTAGTTTTAAACCATCGAATTGATGATGTACGGTTTCAAGTCCGTCAATTCTATAAACATACCGGCCTAAAAGATCCGTAACTTCAATAGCTGATATACGATTGGTATCTGAAACCTTGATATTAAAGACACCGTTTGTATCTTCATAAACGATTAAGCCGTTTCGGACTTCTGTATCATCAAGGCCAAGGGTTTCATTTGTGAATACGATCTCGAAACGATCGTTGAAAATGCCGGGTTCGGAAGTAAAATTATAATCAGAATCTTTCAAGTTATAGATAATATCTGAGTAATTATCCTTGAGATAAATATCATTGTTTTCTAAGAAACTGCCATTATAATCAGACAGGCTCAATTTATATATTGTTGCAACTTCAATTGAACTTTCAAAGCCAAGAGGGATAATTTCTGATTGATTTAAAGCATCCAGAGATTTTCCCTGAACAGCAAATTTCTGATAATCTCCTGGAATAATTGAATATAGTAATGAATATGCCCCTGTAGATAGGTTTTTAGGGGCATCATAATACCATCCGTCATAATGATCTGTTGCGCCTTCTAAATAGGCAACTGCGATTTGGTTAAAAACACCGTTATCGGAAGTTAAATTGATCCATAAAGTGTTTTTATCTGTTAGAATTTCATTTGTTTCCTGAGAATCAAAAAATTGAATGTTCTCGTTAGCCTCAAAAAATTGAGTGTTATTTCCAATTTCGCGCATGCTGTTTTTAAAACTAACAGTATTTTGAGTATCGGAAGCAACTCCGGCTGATTGATCGTAAGCAATGAAAAACCCTTGACCCGAGGGAATGTATGGATTTGGTGACAATCCATCGCCTCCGGCCGTGCCAGCAGCTCCATTGATTACAGCATAGTCCGATTGAGAAAAATTAAGAACTTCATTTCCACTCGTATCTCCATCGGGGGCGGTGTCATGTGACCAAAGAAAAATGG
Organism: Flavobacteriaceae bacterium; assembly: GCA_013003555.1. GTDB lineage: Bacteria > Bacteroidota > Bacteroidia > Flavobacteriales > Flavobacteriaceae > SHLJ01. The sequence continues at coordinate 13,869 of JABDIV010000025.1, read as the reverse complement.
CTCCCTGAATACTTCCACCGGGGTTACCTTCAATTAATGCAGTATTTTCAGTAAGAAATTGCTGGGCACTTATAGCCGAGGGATAAGGATTACCAATTAAATTCCAGTTATTATCATCTGTTACAGTATTATCACGATATATGGCAACATCGATGTCCCCAGTGTTAAATGCTCCAGCCTCAAATGTTGCACTTCCTATAAGGTTTGGATAAGGAGCAAAAAGGGAATAGGTTGCTGCATATCCCCTTCCAGTTTCCATGAGACCGTTAGGTATGTTTACCCAATCATAGGGAGCTGCGTCATCGATATCATCTTTAACTCCGGGGTTACACGTATTGCTATTGGCGATTTCTGCGCAGTCATCAGAAAAATTCTGAGCATCAAATCGAAATCTTCTGTTTGACGGTGTATCAGGAAAGGCACTTTCAACAGTTTCTCCAATTACAGGAGAACTCCAATAGGTGTATTCATACCAATTATCCAATAAGGCCGTCTGTTTAATGACTCTTGCTCTAGCTCCTGAACCCAACGTGAAATTTCCTGAATTAATGCCATCCCCGTTTTGAACGAATGACCCTCGAGTTTCTATGGTGAGTTCAACTATATTGGAGGCATCAGAGGTGCTTCCGTTAACCAAAACATCTTTGTCGATCTCTATATAATCGCCATTTCTGACGACTACTTGATTACTGGCTTTAATGATAAGGCTACAGGCCGAAAAACTATCCTGAAGGCCTCCTATACCGGTGTCATAATCTCCATCAATGATTGCTATGGTATTAAGGTCAGGAACACCATTATCCCATGTCGCACCATTCCAAGTGGTTCGCTGTACATCAAGACGAGTAGCGGCACTTGCTTGAGAACAAGCCATATCATCTTCCCAAACTTCACAGTAATATTGATAATCGAAGTGATTTAAAACGTTATTTATAGTCAGGGTATTAGTGGTTGATCCTGAATAATCTGATCCATCGGTCACAACTGTCCAGACAGAATCACCGGGTGGGTGATAAAACCAGTTATAAATCAGGCTGTTTCCACCAGCATATCCTTCGGTTGCTGTAATATTAAGATTTGTTGACAAATCACAATTTGCCGAAGTACTTGGATTGGTCGTAATTGAAGGAGGGAAACCGGATGCAAAGTTGCCAATGTCGGAATAATCATTTTCATTACAAGTCGTATTACTCGATCCATCAGCCCAATCTAAAATAGTCCAGTCAGATAGGTCAAAAGTCATGCTTGGGAAAGTCGCCGTTGCTAAACGTCTGAAGTCAAATCCTTCATTCCCGATTGAGACACCCAGATTCTCTCTCCAATTCTTATCTGTACAATCACCCCAAACATCAATTGGACTAGAGTTTTTATAAAGAGTAATACAATCGGAATCATTTTTTGCTGAATCAATCCCGTTTAATCCGTTAGCAATTTGATCAGCATACGATCCATCTCCTCCCGGGACTGCGCATGTATAGCCGGCGGTTGAAGTACGAATTACATGTACATCCCCATTAGCCAAAGTTCCCGAAAGGGTCACAATGTCCGTGTTGTTTGAATTGCCGTTATAGGTAATTTCAATCTCATAATCGGCCAAATTAACCGCAGCTCCTGTTCCGTTATAAATTTCGACATAAGTCATACTTCCATATGTTGAATCAGTAATCTCAGAAATAAATAATTCTGAAGCCGATACACCACCTTCACAATTTGCGTCAACAGAATTTAATAATGTAAAATCGGAAGAGGTTGTGATATTGCAAGCTGATTCGTTAATTGAGATAACACCACTTGAAGCTCCGGATGGCACAATAACCACCAATTCAGTGTTTGTTTGGGAATGAATCACAGCGCTCGCACCATTAAAGAACACTGTTGAAGCAGCTGTAAATCCTGTTCCTGTTATGGTAACAAAGGTGTTTTCTGGCCCTTCAGTTGGGGTAAATCCGGATATCGTATGAGTCGGGGTGCAATCAACACAAACCACTTCAATATCATCAATGTACATACTTCGATCATCTTCTGATCGCCATAGTCTGATTCTTACATTAGTATTTCCGGAATAGGCACTAAGATTTGCCGAATACTGAACATAATTCGTACTTGTTGCCGTATGTTCAACGATATCAACCCAACCTCCGTCGAAAACCTGAACCTTCATTCGGTTTGTTCCGCCGGGAGCACTTGACAATCGCCCCCAGTATGTAAATAATAATGGGTTATCGACTGGAGGAAGTTCAAACCAATCATCAGCGTCATTAAATCCGAGCTTGTATTCTGCTATCGCATCATTGGCATTTACATAAACACCATTTCCTGTATATGTTCCGTTTACTGTATTTTGGGTCCAGTTACCTGCTGCATGAGTCATCCAGCCATCAATTGTATCGAATCCATCTTCAAGGCATGAACTGCCGGGTGGATCGGTAACGGTCACGACGCCATTAACATTAACACCAGAAGTCCAAAAACCACCTCCGCCTGCATTATAGCCACCATAATAATAAACATCGCCATCAATTCTAAAGCGGCTTGCATAATAATAGGTTCCGGCTGAAAGCAAGGGGCCGATATCTCCAATGTACTCATCATTGTTTTCTGGTGTTCCGCATGTTGTTCCACAAAGTGGATTATAGGTCGCAGCAACCCAGTTCCATCCGGCTCCACTCGGATCGCTATCGGATGAACTGTAACCAACCCAGGCCTCTATATTTGCACCTTGGACTGCGGGCGTATCAGTGACTCCTGGTTCATAGACCTGTGCAAATACATCAAAGGTATCTCCGGTTGTAATATCAGCGGTTCCCGGGAACTGCAAATTACACCAATCCAAAATGTGGGGATTAACCGTCAGTTGAACCGAGTCATTGCTCCACACACCGGCAGAACCACCATATAAATACGGACCACCATTTAATTGAAAACGGCTTGCGAAATAATAGAGACCGGTAGCAGGAATGGCTGCTCCAAGATCAACCTGGTATTCATCATTATTACCGGAATCGACATTATAGGTGGCTGGAACCCATATCCAGCCGCCGCCGCCATCAGGATTATTATTGGTCGAGTTGTATCCAATCCATGCCGAAATTCCTCCTCCTTGACCTGCCGCGTCGGTTACTCCCGGCTCATAAACTTGAGAAAAGACATTATAGGATTCTCCTAATTGGATCGTCCCATTTACAACTGGGAATTGAATATTACACCAATCGGGCTGATCGGTTGATGTAAGACTAACAGATCCATTTACAATGATGTCATTTCCAGCGCCTTCAAATCCCCCTGATCCTCCTCCGGCTTCAGCATATCCATAAAACCTGTAGGTAACTGCAGAATTATTATTCGTTTGATTAACAGTAAAGGTAAAGGTCTGAGGGGTTGTAATATCGGCAATTGATTTTTCTCCGTCAATATTTGCGCTATATCCATCAAGAGAATTGCGTAATGCTAAACCACGAGTTCCTGTTGATGACCTTTCAAAATTAATTACAATCGTGCTAATGTCAAATTCATATCCTGCATTGGGAGTGATGGTGAACTCCATGTAATCATCATTTAATACAGCATCTGTTATGTCAATTGTATTCCAGGATGTCGCATTGAACCTGTTAGCATTATTTGCTGCGGTTAAACCACTTCCTCTTGAAATTGTTGAAATCGATAGATTAGGATTGTTAACGTTAGAATTTGCCGTTGCTTCATTTCCAACTAATCCATTAAAATCAAAAGTAATAATCTGGGAATGACCATGGTATAATACACACAAAAATGCAATTAAGAGGAGGGCAATTTTCTTCTTCATGGAGAAATCAATTAATCAGTTTCTTAGGAGGACGTGCTAAAATAAACAAAATGCTTGCTGATCAGGAGGTTGCGATTAAATTAATTATTAACAAAATGTCACTATTTTGCAGCATGATAAAACGCAATTCATTTACTGTTAAAGAGGCTCTAGAAGCTCTAAAAAAATATTGCGCCTATCAGGAACGTTGTCATCAGGACGTTCTCAATAAACTCAAATCTATGGGTATGATCCCTGAAGCCATCGATCAAATCGTGGTTGAACTTATTGGATTGGGGTATCTGAACGAATCCCGCTTCGCCAAAACATTCGTAAGTGGTAAGTTCAGGATTAAAAAATGGGGACGTAAGCGCCTTATTTCTGAACTTCAGAAAAGAGGACTGAGTAAATTTACTATAAACGAAGCAATTAATGAAATCTCAGAGGCAGAATATATCGAGGTTTTCAATGCATTGGCCGAAAAACGACTTGAAATGATTCAAGCTGACCAGAAATTCACCCGAAAAAAAAAATTAGCAAACTATTTACTTTATAGAGGATGGGAATCTGCTCTGGTCTATGACAAGGTTCATGAACTTATACGGTGAACCCATTTTTCCTATGTGTTCTTAAGATGGCCTGCTCATTTTTCCAATCAATCCATTTTTGTCCTTTTAGTCGCCTCATCGTATTATCAAAGGCCCGCATAATAACTACATTATAAACCGCCTGGCTGAGATTCCTGGGGTTTTTGGCTATTGCGCGTAAACTCATCGAAAATCCCGGGCTGAGATAACGCATATAATGCCAATATCCTTCTGGCATATAAAGTACCTGGCCGTGTTCGAGTTCACAGGCCCAACCTTTAGCTTTCTCAAGAGCCGGCCATTTGTTGAAATCGGGATTGGTAAAATCGATATCTTCCCTTGTGATCAACGAATGCGGAATTTTATAGAGAAAATCATTCTGCTTTTGATCGAACAGGATACACTGTTTTTTCCCTTCAAAATGAAAATGGAATATATTGGCGAGATCAATGTCATAATGCATAAATGTATAAGAGTCCTGTCCGCCAAAAAATAACATGGGAAGCCCCTTCATAAGTCGCAAACCAAAATCCGGAAAACTGAAGTCATTTTGCAGTTCCGGGACCTCCTTTAATATATTCCACAGAAAAATCCGGTATTTCGTGGGCTCGCGTTTTAACAACTCCACGTAGTCACTCATTTTCATTTTGGCGTGTGGTTCGTTAAAACCGTCGTTGTAATCCACCGGCCTGTCATCATAAAGGGGAACCTCCTTATCACCGGCCACACGCTTCATATAATCGAGGTTCCATTTGGAATAGGCCGGCCAATCTTCGATAAACCGCTCAATTACGACAGGTTTCTGGGGTTTGAAGTAGTTTACAATGAATTCCTTTTTAGTAATCGTTTCAACCCTTGGAATGTCTTTCAGATTTAATTTCAATTGCCAGAATTTAATACGGTCTAAAGTTAATAAATCATCATGAATTAGGAACTGAGAAACTTATCAGTTGAGCGTATAATTGAGTCCGAATAAAACATGGCCCTTGGGCATGGGAACCAAATTGGTTTCAGAGTATTCAGCATTGAAAATATTATTAGCAATAAATGAGAACTCAAAATTTTTAAATGAATATGCAGCCCGGTAATCAACTACGTTAAAGCTGTTGCCTGTTGTTCTCTCACCATATTTGTAAACAAGCGTTTGAGATAGATTTTTAACCCACTCAGCGCGATAAGTGGCTGTAAACTGATGCCTTAATGAATTAATGGAATATCGGGAAAAATTGTATTCCAGGTCCTTTAAATTTTCATCGAGATAGGAATATCCAAGATCAATATTCTGATCGATACCGGCAAGACGGGCAATCAAATAAAAGTGAGTCTCAACCCCCATCGTATTTAAATCCTGAATATTAGTTGCTTCCCAAAGGTCTTCTTCGTTTTCTTTCACATAATCGATAAGATTGTTCGAATCACGATTAAAAAAAGCTATCGAAGCACGAATCGATTTATGCTTAAACTGTAAACCTATTTCTTCGGAAAGAGCCTCTTCCGGATCTAGATTCTCGTTTCCAAGTGTGGTCGGGTCACTATAAAATAAATCGGTATAGGTTGGGATTCTATAAGTATAACCGGCATTCGCATATAGCTTAACCGTTTCTGAGAGCTGATATCCAATGTCGATACCCGGAAAGGCATGCCATTTAAAATCAGAAAAGTAATTTACAGCGATTCCGGGTGTTATGTCAAATTTATCGTTAATCACATCAAATCGGTGCTCGATAAAAACATTAGACATAAATCGATTACGATCGCCTAAATTATTGCTGGAGAGAAAAACCCTTGCAAAATCAACTCCAAATCCGGTGACTCCTAAATTTGAGGTGTACGAGGCATTCATCTCGGCACCGACTTTGTTAGAAATATGAAGATTCCGGTAAATCGACGGGTCTTGCCTTACAAAGACATACATGTCCTGATTGCGTTTCCAGTAGAGTCGTGGTTTAAGCGTCCATTTTTCCGAACGCATAGTCGATGATAAACCAACTAAGCTGGCTTGAGTTTCCTCATATTGATCAACTGCGGAAGGCGAAGCATAAAACCCGTTCGCTCCAAACTTACGCTCCATATAAGTGGCAATCATATCGATAGGAACGTGATTCTTATTGAATGTGTTTTTTATAAAGACATTCTGATTATCAAAATCGGTATTGTATCGATATCCGTCCGACAGATATCTTGAATAATGAACGATATGTGATGTTCGTTTCAAATCGATCCCTAGGGTTCCTTGTGTACTTTTTTGTCCGAATGATCCGCCTTGTACGCCAACCGAAAGGATTTGTTCGGTTTCGTCTTTTGTTACAATGTTTACAGCGCCGGTGAAGGCATTTTGACCGAATATCCGTGAGGCAGGTCCTTTGATTACCTCGATACGTTCAATGACTTCTAGAGGAAGGGCCATGTTCATGGTGTGATGGCCTGTTTGTGGATCTTCTACTTTAATGCCATCTATGAGCAATAGGGTTTGATCAAATCCACCGCCCCTGATATAAAGATCGGCCTGGCTACCATTAAGTCCCCGTCGTCTGATGTCTACTCCTGCCACCTGTTGCAAGAGGTCGGCAATATTAGTCGCTGCGCTTTGTTTGATCTGTGATGCAGGGATAATCTGTATGGTCCTTGAGTTTTCGTTGAACGGAAGATCGATCCTGGCGGATGTAATAACTACCGAATCGAGTACTTCTTGCTTAACCTGTTCTTGCCCATTGATCTGTAATGTACCGAATATGACCAGCAGGATGATTGTAATTTTTAGTGGGTTCATAACCTCGCACTTTATTGTAAAATTATAAAATTGTATCAACTGCTTATAGGTTTTTGTATGTTTCTTTTATGGTATCCTTTATTATCGCCTTCGATTGGCTAATAGTGGAGGTGGCTCTCCGGTAAAGGGATTCCAGCGACTGATACTTTTTGCATCCATGCCTGCTGCACAGACAACCGACCGATCTCCATAGCGTTCGCGCATGGTGTCGATAGCCTGGGATAAGGTTAGGTGTTTTTCATCATCTTCGAACAGGTTGATCTGGTGGCCGCCTTCTACCAGATGACTAAATTTAACACCGATTAATCGAACCAGTAGCCTTCGGTTGTATAGTTTTTTAAAAAGGTCGAGCACAACAGGGATGATACTGTGGTCCATAGAGCTATAAGGAATGCGTTGTTGCTGGGTATAGGTTTGAAAATCGGAATAACGAATCTTAAAGGTAACACAAGCGGTAAGTTTATGGCCACGCCTTAATTGATAAGCCAGATTTTCGGTCATGGCGATAAGAATACTTTTGAGTTTATGCACGTCGGTAGTGTCTTTATTGAAGGTGCGTTCGGTTGATATCGATTTGCGTTCGTGATATTGAACAACCGGGCTATTATCGATGCCGTTCGCTTTTTTCCATATGGATAAGCCGTTTTTCCCCAGTACGTTATGCATTAATTCCATAGGCATTTCCTGTACGGTTTGAATGCGTTTAACGCCCAGATCGCAAAGCGATTTGTAAGTCACTTCTCCCACCATGGGGATTTTTTTCACCGAAAGCGGTGCAAGAAAAGGCTTTTCGGTTCCCTTCCTTATCCGGATCTGATTGTTGGGCTTGGCTTCACCCGTAGCGATCTTAGAAACGGTTTTGTTGATCGATAATCCGAAAGAAATAGGGAGCCCGGTTTCCTTGATGATGCGTTGCCGAAGTTCGGAGGCCAGTTTATGACAGCCAAAGAATTTATCCATACCGGTCAGGTCGATATAAAATTCGTCAATCGATGATTTTTCATACAGAGGAACACTTTCTTTAATGACGTCGGTGACTGTTTTCGAAAAATTAGTGTAAATCCCTGAATTACCTCGCAGAACAATGGCTTCCGGACATAGTTGTTTAGCCATACGCATGGGCATGGCCGAATGTATCCCAAATAGTCTTGCTTCATAACTGCAGGAAGCGACCACCCCTCGATCGGATGTGCCGCCAATGAGTACAGGTTTCCCAATGAGCCTGCTATCTAATAAACGTTCGCAGGAAACGAAAAACGTATCCAGATCCATATGTACGATGGCCCTGTTATCGATCATGATGCAATGAGGGGTTTAGACGTTTCGGCATATCGCGGATCTTCAATGATGGCCAGGCGATGCATACGGGTCACTTCGATATTTATACAATCGAATTCTTCCAGTACTTTCCCGGTGATGCGGTAAATGCCCTTACCCCTGAACGGGAACCTGGCCGCTACCGGCGGGAAATGAACCGTATCGATAAAATCACCATCCCGGTCTAAAAAAGTCCCGAAAAACATGGTTTTCTTGTTTGATGTAGATGTGGTTTTGGTGGTGACCAGGTAGCCTTCAATAGTTATAATACGATTGATGTGATCAGGTAGGTCTTTTGCTTTGAGCTGATTTTGAAGAGGTTTAACCAGCAAGTCAAAAGGCGTATGTAAAGGAAACCCAAGAAGTTCGATCTCATCAAAGGCATTTTCCATCACAGTACTGGGCAGGCGGGGTGTCTTATAATGAATTCGACCGGTTTTAAACAAATGCATCACATGCTCTTCAATGGTGGTCTTACTGATCTTCAGGTGGGCATCCCATAAGAGCTCCCGTTTATTAATTTCTGTAAAGCGAAAGGCATTGATCTTGATCAGGATGGCGATCTGTTCTATCGATATGGGTACACGATCAATAAAATCATCCAGGCTTTTAAAAGGCCCGTTAGTAGTCCGCTCACAGAGAAGGCGTTTAGCCGTCTTTGTTTCAAAAGCATGAAGAAACATAAAACCCAGATAAATAGTCGCCCCTTTGATAATGGCCTGGTGATGACTGGTATTCACGCAAGGCGCTTCAATCACACCGCCATGCATACGCGCTTCATGAACATATAGTTCTGTACGGTAAAATCCACCAAAATTGTTGATAGTCGCTACCATATATTCGAGAGGATAATAGGCTTTAAGAAACAGACTTTGGTAGCTTTCCACGGCATAGGAGGCCGAATGGCCTTTAGCAAAGGCATAACCGGCAAAGCTTTCTATTTGTCGCCATACTTCTGCGGTTAAATCATCAGATTTGCCATCCTGCTTACAATTGTTGAAAAACTGCTGCTTTACTTTAAGGAATTCTTCCCTTGAGCGAAATTTTCCTGACATACCGCGTCGTAACATATCGGCTTCGCCAAGGTTCAAACCACCAAAATGATGCGCTACTTTAATGACATCTTCCTGGTAAACCATAACACCATAGGTGTCGGGCATGATATCGAGTAATACCGGATGAGCGTCCTGACGGCGTTCGGGGTAGCGATACCGCATGATGTACTCACGCATCATTCCCGATTTCGACACACCGGGTCGAATCACCGAACTGGCAGCTACAAGCCCCAGATAATTGTCGACCTGCAATTTTTTTAAAAGCATGCGCATGGCCGGGGATTCTACATAAAAACATCCTATGGCCCTGGCATTTCGCAGCAGCTGTTTAATACGGTCATCTTGTTTGAAACGCTTGATATCATGGATGTCTATGGGAGGATGATCGGGATGATTGTATTGTACGATATCAACAGTTTCTTTGATCTTTCCGAGTCCGCGCTGACTCAGAATATCAAACTTATACAGGCCGATATCTTCGGCAGCGACCATATCAAATTGGGTTGTGGGGAAGCCCTTGGGGGGCATAAAAGTGGCCGAATAATAATGGATGGGTTTTTCGGAAATGATAATGCCTCCGGCATGTATCCCGAGGTAGTTTGGAAAGCCTTTGATGTATTCGCTGTAAATCAAAACCAGCTGTGAGAGCTTATCGAGGGTCTTGAAATTATAGCGCCCCCTGGTCAATACATCCATTTCGGCTTTAGGCAAGCCAAATACCTTGCCCAGTTCACGCACCGAAGCACGAAACTTAAAAGTGTTATACACGGTGATAAGAGCCGTGTTCTTAAAACGATTGAAGATGAATTGAATGATATCATCGCGATCTGACCAGGAAAAATCGATATCGAAATCGGGTGGATTCTTGCGATAGAGATTGATAAAGCGCTCAAAATACAGATCGAGTTCTACGGGATCTACGTCGGTTATTCGCAATAAATAGGCGACGATACTGTTGGCGCCGCTACCGCGTCCCACATAGAAATAGCCTTTGCTTCGGGCATATTTCAAAATTTTCCAATTGATAAGAAAATAGGAGACAAACCCTTTCTCTTTGATGATGCCCAGTTCTTTTTCAATGCGGTTATAAACCTTTTTATCGGGTGTTTTATAGCGATAGTTCAGGCCTTCATAAGTCAGTTTTTCAAGCAGCCTGTAATCCAGTGTTTCATTATTGGTATAACAGCGCTGATTGTTGGGTGTGATCTGTGAAAAGTCAAAATCGATATTACAATGCTCCAAAAGCCTATTGGTGTTTTTGATGAGTTCAGGAAACTCGTCATAGACGGTACAGAGCTCATCATAGGGCAATATGATATCGGTGGGCAGCCCTTGTTCTGTTGGGGAGAGCTTGCTTAACAGGGTATTGTTATCGATGGCGCGCAGCAGTCGGTGGGTATTGAATCCTTTTTTGTTCTCGAAGGAAACGGTTTGCAACACCACCAGCTTGCGGCGAAGCCTGTTCCATTTCGAGAATTTAAGCTTGTTGAGATCCCGGGGTTTTATCCCCAGGAATTCGTTTTCTTTTAAATCATAATCCTTATCAGGATCGTAGGGAAAAATCACATAGCAATCGTCGAGTGCGATCTCCGGGCGAGACGGGATGCTTAGAGCATGGTCATGAAGGAAATATGATAAATACTCATTGATCTGCTGAAACCCACTGTTGTTTTTAGCAATGATCACAAAGCGCTGTTGTGCACCCTCACGGAAATCGACACCCAACACCGGTTTGATCTTGTATTTTGCTGAAAGCCTCACAAAATCAAGACAGGCTGAGGTGTTGTTGATGTCGGTCAGTGCCAGGGTTTGCACCCCATGCTCTGAAGCAATAGCCAGCAGGCGTTCGGGCTTTATGGTGCCATATCGGAGGCTGTAATAGGTGTGACAATTCAGATACATACTCTTTTTTTAACAAAATTAACTACAATATGTAGTAGGTCTTGCTTATATTTGTAGCAAATGCGAAAAATTCAGTCAAATATCCGGCATTTAAGATCGCTTAAGGGGTATTCCCAGGAACAGTTTGCTGAGGAACTGGGCTGGACCCGCTCTGTGGTTGGATCTTATGAAGAAGGCCGTTCAGAGCCGTCTATAGATCGACTTATCGACCTGTCGAATTATTTTAATATCCCTATAGATATCCTGGTAAGAAATGACCTGAGATCGGCTAAGGATACTTCCTTTATCGAGATCGGGAATAAGCGTGTACTGTTTCCAATCACGGTAAATGAGAGCAATGAAGACCTTATAGAGATCATTCCGGCGAAAGCCTCGGCAGGCTATTTAGAAGGGTATGATGATCCCGAGTACATCGAACAACTGCAGAAAATCAAATTACCATTCCTTCCAACCGGAACACACCGGGCTTTTCCCATTAAAGGCGATTCCATGCTTCCGGTAAAAGACGGTTCCTTTGTTGTCGCTAAATATGTTGATGATATTTACGACCTTAAAGATGGCCGTACCTATATTGTTCTCACCAAGGAGGATGGCCTGGTTTATAAGCGTGTATATAATCATATAGAGGAGAATGGCGGTTTGCTGTTGCATTCCGATAATAAGATCTATAAGCCTTACAGAGTTCCCATTCAGGACGTTCTTGAACTCTGGGAATTCACCTGCTGTATCAACACCCAGGAGTATGATGAGAGCGAACTCAAACTGAGCAGTATCGTAAACATGTTCCAGGATCTTAAAGTTGAATTGCGGTCGATTAAGGCATTGGAAGGCAAACTATGAATCACATCCTGTATAAACGGGCCGACACACTCGATGAACTTCACCAAATTTTGCACCTGCAAGAGCAAAATTTACCAGAATCGCTAACCGAAAATGAAATCCGTCAAGAGGGATTTGTCACGGTTCATCATGATATCGGTATTCTTACAGCTATGAATGATCAATGTAAGCATGTCATTGCCAAGCTTGGTGACCGCCTAGTCGGATATGCTCTTTGTATGCACCCAAATTTTAAAAACGACATACCTATTCTTAAACCCATGTTTGATCGGATTGAATCTGTTATCGATCCAACAAAATCTTATATGGTTATGGGGCAGATCTGTATTGACAAACCCTTTCGCGGATCCGGTATTTTTAAGGGACTTTACAGATTCATGAAAAATGAGTTAAGAGCGGATGCGCAATGGATAATAACAGAAGTTGATCAAAAGAACCACCGATCGATGAATGCCCACCAGCACCTGGGGTTTAAAAAACTGATCGCCTATCAGGCTGATGGTATAGATTGGGAATTGATCTATTTAACAACCGATTAAAAATGGTATCGCTTAAAAGCTTCTATGGCTGCATAATCTGCAAATCCCAGGTCATTGTACTTTCGCGCGGTTGACCGATTCCGGTCTTCAACCCGCACCCAGAACTCCCTCGAATCATTCCCCTGGAACATCACACCATCTTTCTGAGATTGATGGTAAAAAATAGCATGGCGTTTCCTGACTACCTGATCCGGACTCATCGGTACGGCCATGTCGATCTTGTAGGTTTCCCATTCATGCCATGCACCGCGATACATCCATAACCAGCAGTCATTCATAAAAGACTCTGATTTTAGCGCTTTCATAGCCATGATCAAGGCATCGAAACAAACTTTATGCGTTCCGTGAGGGTCAGCAAAATCAGCGGCGGCATAAATCTGATGTGGTTTAATATCCATAATTATGTCCTTCATGATTTGAATATCGGTTTCAGACAAGGGATTTTTTTTAATGGTCCCGGTTTCGTAAAAAGGGAGATCTAAAAAATGAACATACCTGTCATCTAACCCCAAATACCGGGTTGCCCCATAGGATTCCCCTCGTCGAATTAGTGCCTTTAATTTGAGAACTTCTGGTAAGTCTGTATCATTCTCTTTTTTGTTGGAAAGAAAATTGATCACATCCCTGAAATTTTCCGAATGACCATTCATTGTCAAGGCCACCTCCGCAAACTTTAAGGCCTCTTCATCGGGGACACCGATATTTCCCGATGTCTGGTAAGCAACATGAACCTCATGTCCCTGTTCGATCAGCCGATCTAAGGTGCCGCCCATTGAAATGACATCATCATCGGGATGCGGACTAAAGATGACTATGCGTTTCTTTTCAGGAAGTTTTCTTTCAGGTCTGTTGCTATCATCGGCATTTGGCTTGCCGCCCGGCCAGCCTGTAATGGTATGCTGCAGCCTGTTGAACATAGCGATGTTAAGATCATAAGCCGATCCTTCAATCGCGATCAGATCAGACATGCCATTTTCATTGTAATCTTTATCCGTTAATTTTAAAATGGATTTATTCGTCAATTCACTTAACCAGACAACAGCCTTGATTTTAAGTTCCCGAGACCATTCACAGGAGG